>JAHFCE010000003.1:206143-210130 GCA_023249675.1 Elusimicrobiota bacterium
GCTTTCGCCGCGGGCTTTTTTGGTCCGATGTTGAAGACGCTCGGCTGGGACAAGAAAAGGGGCGAGGGCCGGGAGGCGACTCTCACCCGCCCGACAGTCCTCAACGCCTTGTCCTTGCTGGCGCCCGCGGCGCTCGACCAAAAAGAGGTGGCGGCGCGTCTGAAGAAATATCTCGCGGACCCGACCGCGATCGACTCAGCGCTCGCGCCGGTCGTTCTGGCCGCCGCCGCGCGGCGCAACGATCCGGGGCTGTTCGATTCGTTCCGGGCGCGTCTCGCCGCGCCGAGGACGCCCGAGCAGAAAATTCTAATGCTGCGGGCACTCTCCGAGTTTTCCGCGCCGGCTTTGCTCGACCGATACCTCGCGATGACGCTCTCCGATGAGATCCGCGCGCAGGACGCGTGGATGCCGTACGCTTGGCTTCTTTCCAACCCCGCCACGCGCGAGCGCTCGTGGACGTTCGTAAAGGCGAACTGGAAGGCGTTGTCCGCCAAGCTCGGCCCGCGGGGAAGCACCCGTGTGATCGGCGCCGCCGGAGGCCTTGTCTCCGCTCCGTGGAAGAAGGACGTCGAGGCGTTTTTCCGCGCGCCTGAGAATGCCATCGAGATGGCGCGCAAGACGCTCGATCAGACGCTTGCCTCCATCGATCTCGGCCTGCGCTTCAAAGAGGGACAGGCCTCTTCGTTTACCGCGTGGTCCGATGATCTACGGCGATAGATAATCGGTTCCAAAATGCTTATCGGCAGTTGGTTTAGTCTGCATTCCGAAGCAGTGTGGTAGACTGTGCCGCCATGCCCTTAAAAGCAGGAACGGCAAGGGGTCTCCGTTTTCTCCTCCGACGCCAGCTCCCATCCGGCGAATTTCCAACGGTCAGATCCAACGAGCGCTCGTTCATCCGCGCGCAGGTTCAATCCAACGTCTTCACGACGGCGGTCATCCTGCATGCGCTGCGATCGGTCAAAGAGGATGCGGAGGTGCAGGCGGCGGCGCGAAAGGGGATCGAGTGGCTGCAAGCTCAGCGCGACTCGAGCGGCTTTTGGGTCTTCTGGGGGCGATCAATGGAGAGTCGTCCTCCTGCGGATCGCATTCCACCGGACGTGGATTGCAGCGCACATGTCGTCAGCGTTTTCAGGGACTGGCGCGTCAATTTTCCCTACGGGGCCTACGCGCGCGCGCTGGCAAAATACCGGAACACGGATGGCCTGTTTAGCACCTGGATGGCCGGAACCGGCCTTGATTGGCACCCGGCCATCAAGCCGTTCATTGACAGGCGGGACGTCGATCCGGTGGTCAACGCCAACGCGGCCTACCTCTTTCAGCAGCAGGGGATGATCCTGCCGGAAATCGAAAAATATCTAAAGAACCAGGTTGTCCGCCGGAAATTTCACCGGCCGTCCCATTACTACTTCTCCGCCGCCATCTTTGTGTACGCCCTCAGCAAACTGGCTTCGGATTGCCCTCGATTGATGGAGGGTAAAAAGGGCAAAGCCTGCCAAGACGTCTTGCTCTCCCTGATCGCGGAAGAAGACGCCGCTAAGGTCACCCCTCTGGAAAAAGCGATGGCTTTGTCCGCCGCCGCGAAGGCCTCGATCCCCCTTCCCAAAGCCCCCGTCGATCGCGTCCTGGCGGAGCTGCGGGAGCTGCAGGCGGAGGATGGAGGCTGGCGGCCGTATCCCCTCCACAGTTTTTATTTTCTGCACTATGGCTCAAGAGAACTCACGACGGCGCTTGTCGTCGAGGCGATGGCCCTTCGAGGGGGCTGATGACGGCGGCCTCGTTCAGTTGGTTTTAGCCGCGGGGAAGTGCTCGGCGGCGAGCGTGTCGTAGCGCGCCGCGGCGGCCTTGACGAACCCGCGCTTCTCGGCGAACGTGCCGTGGAAGAACGCGCCCTTAAAGCCCGCGACGACGAGACGTTTGAGCTCGACCCTCGTCACCTGGGCGTGCGCGCAGACCAATTCCATTTCACGCGACACCGTCGTGTTCGACACGAGGCGGTTGTCCGTGCAGATCGACACCGACAGGCCGTGGTCGATCATCTGGCGGATCGGGTGCTTGTCGAGGGACTTGAGCGAGGGGATCGTCTGCAGATTGCTCGTCACGCAGACCTCGATGCCGATGCGCTGGCTGGCGAGGTAGTTCGCGAGGTCCTCGACGTACTTCTTGCGGTCCTCGATCTTCGGGTCCTGGATCATGTCCTGGGCGAACAAGAAAGTGCCGTGGCCGATGCGGTTGGCGTGGCATTGGGTGATCGCCTGCCAGATGGACTCGGGGCCGTAGGCCTCGCCGGCGTGGACGGTCTTGCGCACGAAGTGGTTGTGCGCGTACTGGTAGGCGGCCCAATGGTCGGCGGGCGGGTAGCCGGCCTCCTCGCCCGCGAGGTCGAAGCCGACGACGGGCAGGCCCTCTTTGGCGAGCTCGACGCCCGCGCGTGCAAGCTCCAGCGACGCCGCCGCGTAAATCTCGTCTTTGGGCGCGTGCTCCATGAGGCGGAGCATGTCGGCGAAGTAGGGCGACATGCCCTTTTTGAAGCGGCGCATCGCGCACAGGATCATGCCGAAGTGAAACGGCACGTCCGCTCCCGACTTCACGGCCTTCGAGGCGTTGTGGGCCTTGGCGCCGGCCGCCAGACCCGCGGCGACGGCGCGCACGACGTCGCGCACGCCGGTCGAGGACGTCACGTGCAGCTGGGGCGCGAAGCGCACCTCGATGTAGCGCACGCCCTCGGCGGCGTTGTCCTCGACAAGCTCCCGCGCCACGCGCTCGAGATTTTCGAGGTCGGGAAGCACCGCGCAGGTGTACATGAACCCGTGCAGATAATCCGGGAGGTCCTTATACGTTTCTTTAAAAACAAGCTTTCGGAGACCCGCTTCCGAATAAGAAGGCAGCTTGACCTTTGCTTCACGGGCGAGCTCGATCAAGGTTTTGAGCCTCAGTGAGCCGTCAAGATGGAGATGCAGGTCGGACTTGGGGATCGCGGCGATGAATTCGGGGGTGATGCGGTCTTTCATACGCGATAGAATACCAAAACGGGGTAACGCTCATCTCACGAGAACTCTGCCGCCGTTGGCGCGGCGCTTGGCGCAGCTCTGCTCCCGCCCCTACGCCACAAGTACGCCAATCGCCTGCGTAAGCGTCTACTGCGTCATCAGGAGTCGTCTGCTTCGCGTTGAATGGCCCCGAAAGACCCTGGGTCCAAAGACTGCGCGCCGTGGGCTCGATCGGCCCATGCGTCCAACGGTCGGTCGGGATACAATCAAACGGTCGGGTAGCTCGGATTGGAACCGGTGTAAAAACTTCAGGTGAGCAAAGAGTTACAAAACGGGAGCGTGCCAAAAGTCACACGATTATTTCGCTCATGCCCCTATGAGAATTAATGCCGATTAAACTAGACTCATTCGGGATGAAACGGGGCCGCGACAAAATATCAATTAATAAAAAGATTGCCGTTGCGGCGATCTTTTTTGCGCTCGGCGGCACGGCCCTCATGGCCGGCGTGATGAGCGGGGGCCTCCTGGAAGCGGTGATGTGCCTGATTCCGGGCGGAGGCGACGCTGAGCCGCTGACCGGCGCTTCCCTGAAGCTGTCGTATCAGATCGGCCAGACCAATGACGGCATCGTGATGAGCGGGGGGACTTTCCAGCTGATCTCCGGCTCCTCAGCGGTCCCGCTTGATGTCCCGGCTCCGCAGCTCAGCACGGCGACCATCCCAGCGTTGGCCGTGGCGTCGGGCGTTTCCATGGGAGTCTCCACCCGGGCCGTGATGACGATCTCCTTTGGACAAGCGATGGACGCCGCGAGCGTCGTCGCAGCCGCGTCCGTGACGGTCCTTCGGGGCAAGAACGGCTCCACAGCGAGAGCCCCTGCCGCCATTGCGGTGTCCTACGACACGACGACGGCGACCCTTTCCGTCGCTCCGGCCGGCGCATGGGACGGCAACACTCTCTACTCGCTCGATCTTTCAACGGACGCGCGCGCCGCGGGCGGGCC
>JAHFCE010000047.1 GCA_023249675.1 Elusimicrobiota bacterium
AAGCCGCCAAACGAAGGAGCCTTCGGACCTTTGCCCGAGTGTCCGCCGCCTTCGCCGTCGCCGCCACCACCTCCGCCACCGCCACCTCCGCCACCACCACCACCGCCGCCGCCGGATTTGCCGCTCTGATTCTGGGAATTGGACTTGTCCTTGGAAGGCTCTTGAGAAGAATCCGCCGTAGAATCCGTGGCCTCATCCTCAGACGGATTTGTGGGGTCCTCGCCAGGCTGCACGGCTTCCAAATCTTTTGCCCACGGCCGCACCGACTTATGTGGAACGGGAGCCATCGCGGACGGAACGAGCCTCGCCGACAGAGCGTAAGCGCCGCCCTTGAGCATCCTCTCGCCGCCGCCCTTCAGAATTTTCTCGGTCAAGCGGCGCAGCCGGCTTGGTTCCTTCGCAGTCTTAGCCTCGGTTTTTTCTTCGGCCCCACGCGGACGAGCTTCCGCCTTCTCACCGTCCACTAAATCCCTCGCGCTCAGGTTCTCGCGCAGGCCGTCTTCCGTGAGCGCTGCCGAGCGGGTCTCCGACTTCTCTTCCATGAATTTGAACTCAAGTTGACCGCCCGCCTTCGCCGGGGAAGCCTCCTCTGCCGACTTTGACTGGGCGGACGTCTCGGGAGCCTTCTGCGAGGCCGTCTCCTCGACCGCTTTGGCAGTCTCGACTTTCTCGGCGGGATTCGCGCCCGCTTTGCCCGCCTCGAGGCCGGCATCGGGCGCGTTGGCCTCGGCGTGGGTCGGAGACTTGACGTCCCTGACCTCGAGAGCCTTCTCGCGCTGCGCCCGGGCATCTTTGTTCACGACATCCTCAACCCACTCCGACGCCAGGTTTTTTATGCCGGTCCACAGGCCGGCTGGTGGACTTTTCGCGGCGACCGCCTCGGCACCGGATGCGGCAGGAGCAGCGGGAGCGGCGGGGGCGGGAGCCGGAGTGGCAGGGGCGGGCGAGGGGGCGGCAGGAGCAGCGGCGGCGGGAGGGGCGGAGCCCTGCGCCGCCGGCGAGGCGTCGTGGAAGTTGAACTCCAACTGCACCGGCTTAGCAGCGACAGCAATCGGAGCGGGCGCGGACGCGGGAGGCGGGGTCGCGGGCGGCTCGGGCCGGATAAACTTGGCCAGCTTGCGGCCTAGGTGGCTGTCCATCAGATCACCACCCACCGAGCGGCCCATGGCGTAGATACAAATAATATCGACCGCGGCCTTGCCCGCCGCCACCGATCCCTCGGGCGTGCCGAACTTCGCAATCGCATCATTGAGGGTATGGGAGGCATCGAACACGAAGGGCAGGACCACCTCCGACACGAGAAAGCCCTGCCCGATCCTCACTCCCAAGGAAGCCGCCCCCCACGCCCGCCCCGTCCAGACCGCCCCGCTCCCGGTGGCGACCACGGCGCGCGCGCCGAGCGTGGTCGCGCCCTTGCCCAGGGCGGAAAAACCGTAGGGCAAGGCATAGGTCAGAGGATTAGTCGCCATGTCCGTGGCCGCTTCGCCAAACGAGGCAATCGCGCCCCACACCTGATGCCCGTCCCGGGCCAGCTGCTTGCCGTGCGTGCCCCAGCCGAACTCCGAGAGCGTGAAGTAGGCCTCCAGGTCCGTGGGCTCGGCCGCCATGGCCTTTTCGTAGTAGATCTCGTTGTCCCGAGGGGTGATCCCCATCTGATAGAGGCGCTCCGGGCGCATCTCCAAGACGCGGGCATCGAGTATTTTGCGCGCGCCGGGAGTGAGGTGGTCCAGGATTTTCTTCGCCCAGGCCTCGAATTTCTCGGGCTTTTTTGTACCATCCGGCTCAGAGCCGACAGCGCTCCGCGTCCAAATCGCGTCGCGGGAGTTGCTCGCCACCTGGTTGAGGTTGCCGATGTCCTCCCCGCTCAAGGCGCCGACCCCGCGCTCCACGAGCTGGGAGGTCAGGACGGTGCTGAACCCGTTGCTGAACTGAAGCGCATGGCGGATACCCGGCACGCTGACCATGCCCTGCGCGCCCCTGAGCGCGAGCGAGGTGCCCTCCTTCTCGCGCACGTCGGACGCGCCTTCCCATTCTCTTTCCTTCGACCAGCCCCCCGTGGCCGAATCGACAATCTCGCGCGAGTAAAAACGATGGCGGACCTCGTTCTGGTTGGCGACCCAGTTCCTCGGGTTCCAGGCGCCGTACACATCGACGAGCTCGATCTGGGGAACGGACCGCTGAATACGAGCGCCGTCGCCCAGGTATTCCTGGGCGACAAGCATCGCCCATTTCTGCGCCTCGGAGCTCGACGCGTCTTTCATGTTCCACTGGGCGTCGAACTCCACTTCGTTTTGGACGAGAAACGCGGGAGGAGAGCCCTTCCCCGGCTCGGCGGTGCCGGCACCGAAGAAACCAGTGGTGACGACACGAGTCCCGTCCTCCCGCTGCGCGACGAGGGTATAGACCTTCCGGGCCTCGGCGCTGATGGTCAGGCGCAGCGCCGGCTCCTCGCCGTGCGCTCCCATGCCGGGCTGAAGAAACGCCGCGCTGTCGAGAAAATCGGCGAAGGCCTTGGCCTTGACGCCGTTTGCGTCGGCCTCGCCGACCGCTCTCAGGACCTCGCGCGCCAGGGCGCGGCAGGCCTGCAGGCGCTCGGGGCCGTGCTCCGCCGGAAGTCCGGAAACGTCCACGTCCCAGTTCTCGAGCTTCTCATCCTTGAAAATCTGCCGAACGTGAGGAGAAGCCTGCTTATGAATCCTGCCGTCGTTTTCGACGCGGAAATCGAGCTCAACGGAACCGTCGGCGTTGACCCGCTCGACTTGGAAGCGGTACGGGGCCTGGTCCTGGTCGATGAAGCGAACCTCGCGGCGCCCCGGAGTGATGACCGCGTCGAAATGCGCTCCGGGACCGCGCTGGAGGATGGTCCCCGTGCCGGTTTCCCCGTTGCCCCGCTCGACGCGCAGGACCTTGCCGTCGGGCGAGTAGGTGACGTTCTCCGTCTCCTTGGTCTTCGGATCGTGGGTCTGACGCTGAACGCAGCGGCCGGAGGCGTCGCGCTTTTCTAGAAGAACGGAGCGCAATCCCGAGCCGTCGAAATCCTGCAGGAGCAGCTCCTGCTCTCCCAGGCGGCTCTCGATAACCTTGATCGAGCGCAGGGCATCCGCCGTGTACGCCTGGAACTCCACGGACTTGTCGGCTCTCTCATAGCGCAGCCCGACGAAGTTCGCTCCGTCGTAGCTCATCCCGGCGACCTCCGCGCCGGACGCGCCTTGGCCCTGCGGGTCAATCTCCCATGCCTTGAGCGCGGTCCCGAACGGGACCCGGCCGTGGGCGATTTCATCATGCAGAAAAAAACGATAGCGCCAAAGAGCGGCTTCGAATCCCGCCAGGTCGGGGTTCTCGCCCTGGAGGGCCGTCAAGCGCGCCTCCAACCGCTCTGGATCGGGCGCCGCGCCAAAGCCCAGACTCTGGGCCAGCGCGGACTCAGCCCGGCTCAGCTGCTCGACGGCGGCGTCGAGGTCCGCGATCGGCAGCGAGAGCGTACGCGCCGCATTTCCGGCAAGGCGTCTGAGCGTCGACAACTCGGATTGGCGCCGCTCCCGGAAGCGGCGTTCCGCGCCGTCGGGGAGCCTCTCGGCGATCATGTTCAACGCGCGGGCGGCCGGTCGGCTGATCATGGCCGCGTAGTCGACGCCCTCTGCGCGCGCGGCGACAGGCGCCAGCGCCTGCGCCGGCGCGGGAGTGTCGCGGGCGAGATCGCGGGCCTTGGCCTCGTTCGTGCCGGGCGCGCCCTTCGGGGTGTAGGACCATGTCTCCTCGAGCGTCTTGCGAATCGCGCCGAAGTTCACCGGGGCCGCGCCGTTCGGCGTTCCGTAGCGGTGGTTCAGGTTGTCGAATATCTTCTCGGCGTCGGCCGGGTTGGCGGCGGCCCGGTCGAGGTCGCCAAGCAGCGCGTCGATCTGATACAACGGATCGGCGGAATTGACAACAGCGCTCGCACTCGTAACCGCCTTCGAAACTTCAGGATCAAGAACGGGGGCGCCGCCGGTGAGACGTCGACAGCGCGCAATGACGCTCGCCGAACGGGCGAGCCGGTCATCGAGCACCTTCTTGTCGCCCGCCACGAGCCCGGCCGCGTCGATGCGGGCCTTCAGTTCCTTACGCTGCGCGTCGAGCGCCTCGAACGATGAACGCACCTCGCCCTTCAAGTGCTTGATCAGCGCCTTCTCGAACGCGTCCAGCTCCAGCGCCATGCGCTGGCCCTGCATGGTCGAAAGCGAGCCGCTCATGGGCGCCACGGTCGCCGGCGCCGCGGGTACGGCGGCGATGGGCTTGGCGTCGTCGGCCGCGGACAGTGAAGCGGCGAGCGCCAGAGCGCACGCGGCGAGGAGGGGGGCGAATCGACTTCGGGTCCTCATTAGCTTGAGCGTATCCCTGAAAGGCCTAACCCGTCAGGGGCCCAGGGCCTACGTGATTCTAGGACTAAAGACCTAGTTTCCCCAGGGGCGCCGATAGTATAGCCGGAGCCTGCGGCGCGTCAAGGCTATTAAGGACGGCGGCCGCTCAAGCCGGCTTTAGCGTGGCCAGGCGCTCCTCGAAGCGGGCCTGCGCTTTCGCGGCGGGACCCTCGTCCTTGAGGAGGTGGTACTTGCTGGCCTTGGGGGCCAGGATGACCAGAAATTTCGCGGGCACGCCGGCGCGCCGGTACGCCGCGACCTTGTGGTGGCCGTCGAGTAGAAAGCCGGCCATGAAAGAGTGCAGATTCAAGATCGCGCCCTTCTTGACGGCCTCGGGAATACCGCGTTGGTACATGCCGAGCATGAGCACGCGCGGGCGGTCGCCGTTCTGAATCATCTGCTGGTAAATCTTGATGTATTCTTCCTTCAACGCGGCGCGGGGAACCAAGGGAATCACGAAGTCAAACTGCTTCTCCACGACACCGGTCTCGGGGTGGCGAAAGACGCGGGGGCGCTGACCCTCATAGTGCTCCCAACCAGACAGCAGGCCCTCTTCCTTCGG
This sequence comes from Elusimicrobiota bacterium, assembly GCA_023249675.1. Taxonomy (GTDB): domain Bacteria; phylum Elusimicrobiota; class Elusimicrobia; order UBA1565; family UBA9628; genus GWA2-66-18. Next base: position 4,960 of record JAHFCE010000047.1, read on the forward strand.
GTCCTCGATATCCCAAAGCTCCATGAACTCGCTCTGGAAAAAGTACGAGGCCTCGTCGTCGCTGTCGTACGGCCCCGTGAGATTGACCGAGGTCTCAAACACAAGATACTCGCCCTTCTCCATGAGCTCGAGGAGGGGGGCCAGCTCCTGGACGAGGGACTCGTCGACGGGGCGCGGAAGTTGGATCGTCTTCGGCAGGTTGGCGATTTTCTTGTTGGTCGGAAGATGCGGGTCCTGAAGCATCTTGAACCAAAAGTGGCAGGTGTTGCAGTCGTTGCCGACCTCGAACTTGCGGGCCCCGTTGACCTCCAGGTAGAGGGAGTTGGACTCGCCGTGGCGCTTCTCGATGGCAATCTTGAAGAAACCCTTGCCCTGGGGGACCTTGACCTTCACCACGCCTTCGGAAACGGTCGCGACTTCTAGCTTCTGCGGCTCGGATTTCGTGGTCACCGTGTCCTCTCTAACAATGGGCCTCTGACTCTCATTGTAACCGATTCATGGCCGCGCGTCCAGGGCGTGAAAAATTAAAAAAAAGTTCGCTTGACGGACTGAATACCCCGATGTATACTCGGCCCATCGGTAGGAATGCCGATCACCGAGACGAAACTGTGCGAGGGACCAAGATCATGGCGAGAGATAACGATGGGTTGGGCGGGGCGTTGCTGTTCGTGACGGGGGCTGCAATCGGAGCCGCTCTCGGAGTGCTGTTCGCGCCCCGGTCGGGCGGAGAGACGCGGGAGAAGCTCGCGGACTGGCTCAAGGAACGCCGGGAGCAAGGCGCGGACCTTCTGCACACGGTCAAGGACGAGTCGCTGCTGAAGAAGGAGGCCATCGTCGCCGCCGCCAAGGCCGCGAAGCAAGCCTACGGGGAGATCAACTCCAAACATCACGAGCACGCCTAGCCAATTGGTGTCAGGCCTATAGTTACATCAATTGTTTTACAAGAAGTGATCGGGAAACAATTGATGTAACTATAGGCCTGACACCTTTTCCCTAGGCGGGTTTCGGGCGAGCCTTGCGCACGACGCCGACCTTCTCCACGAAGCGCAGGTAGGGCAGGCCGCCGACGGAGGTCCCGGCGTCAACGACCAAGGTCTCGCCCGCGACGTAGCGCGTCTGCGGGGCGCACAGAAAGAGCACGGCGTTGGCCACGTCCTCCTCGGTCCCGAACTTCCGTCCGGGGACGCTCTCGAGCAGAAGCTCGCGCATCCACTCCTCGGGCCATAGGCGCTCGCGCGACTGCGGCGTGTCGATGAGGCCCGGGCACACCGCGTTGACGCGCACCCCGCGGCCGATCCACTCCACACCGAGGGTTTTTGTCATCGCCTGCACGCCCGCCTTGGCCGCCGCCGAGGGAAGAAAGCCCGGCGCGCCCGTCCAAGCATAGGACGCGAGCAGACTCACGATCGTGCCTTCTGCGCGCGTCAGCATGCGCCGCCCGGCCTCGATTGAGCAGTTGAAGCTGCCGTGCAGGACGATGTCGACGACTTTGCGAAAGCGCACCGAGGTCAGCATCTCGCTTGGCCGCACGAAGTTCGCAGCCGCGCCGTTGATCAAGATCGAGACGGGACCGAGGTCAGACTCAACTTTGTCGAACAGCGCCGCGACGGCCTTCGGGTCCGACACGTCGGTCGGAACGCCGAGGACCTTGCGCCCCGTCGCCGTGCGGATCTCGGCGGCCGCGGCGTCAAGACGCCCGCCGTCGCGGGCGGCGAGCGCCACGTCAGCCCCATGCCGGGCCAGGGCCGCGGCGACGGCCTTGCCAATACCCGTGCCGCCGCCCGTCACGACCGCGATCTTCCCGGTAAGCAGATTCTTCTCGTACATCAATCCTCCCAACGCGGTCGACGCTTGGCGCGCATCGCTTCCAATCCTTCGCACGCCTCCGGGCCGTCGATCAGCAGGGAGAATTCCGACATCGAGCGGCGCCACAGCTCTGCATCGAGGAAAGGAGCGTTGAGGCCTTTCTTGAGCGCCGCGAATGCCGCGGGCGGCAATTTCGCCAGCTGTTTGGCCAGCGCGAGCGCGCGCGGCCCAACCTCGGCCTCCGGCACGACCTCATCGACGAGACCGGCCCCAAGGGCCTCGGTCGCGCGCACAGTCTTGCCGCGCAGAACCATCTCCTTGACCACACGCGGATCTAAAGACAGCGCCGCGAGGCGCGTCACGAGCGCGGGCGTGGGCGTCAGGCCGATGCGTATCTCGGAGAGTGCTACCTTCCCGGACTCCAAAGCCATCACGCGCCAGTCGCAGCCCATGGCGATGATCCAGCCGCCGAGAATGGCCGCGCCGCTCAGGGCGCCGACGACAGGCTTGGGCGCTGTCAGCGAGGCGCGATAGCAATGGAACAGGGCCTCGAACGCCTGCGGCCGCCGCGCCGAAGGCAACGCCATGATCTCCTGAAGGTCGAGACCGCTCGAGAAATACTTCGGCAGTCCCGAGGCGAGCACAATAGCTCGCACGCGCGCATCGCCGGCGGCGCGATCGACCTCGGTCCGCAGCGACGCCAGCGCTTCGAGGCCGAGCGTATTTCCGGGGGGACGCGTCAACGTGATGACGCGAACCGCTCCTTCATCGCGCACGGCAACGCTCGTCATTGGGCTCTCCTTGTCAGCTTCATCGTCTTCAGCACGCGGTTGAACGCGACGAGGTACGTCTCATAGGACTCCCCCGGAGCGCTGTAGACGATCGCGTAGTAGGCACCGGCGGCGAGCGGCACGTACGCGGTTTTGGAGGAGCCCGCCACGACGGTCAAGCGCGCCTTGACGCCGGCCACCGGCACAGTGCCGCCGTCCTTGGCGCCTTGCCACTCCTTCTCCTGGACAACCGCCGCGTCGAGGGCGACGAAGGCCGTCTGCGACGGCTCCACTTTAGTGATCGTGATCATCACGGGCTTGCCCGGCAAGCCGTCGTCGAGCGTGAACGAAAGCGTCGGGACCTCCTCTTTCCAACCGTCGCGAGGCTCAAGCAGGCGCGGGTACTCAAAGGACATCTCGGCGGGCACCGTGTAGCGCCGGTAGTCCTCCTCGCCGAGCGCGCGCGCACGCGCGGGCTGCGCCATCGGCACAAGATCCGGGTCCGTCTCGCCCGCCAGCACGCGCACGCAGCGGTAGCGCTGCAGACCGTCGCTCGATGCGGCGGCGCGCGTGCCGCGCGGGCATTTTGGCCTGACCCTGAAGCCCTGCGGACCGGCGACCGCCCCGAAGCCCTTCTTGGCGTCCTCCTTCACGCACGCAAACGGCTGGTAGGGATCGTCCGTGATCACCCGGTGCGTGCCTGCCGGGCATTCAGCGGGCGTCTCGCCCGCATTCGCCGACGCGAGCAGCAGCGCCAGCGCCGCAAACAGGGGGTTCATGACTCCATCCTAGCGATTGAAGAAGGCAGGGTTGCGCATGTGCTCCAAGGCGACATCCTTCGTGATCATCTTCGTTGAATAGAGGTTCTTGATGAAGCTATCCTTTGACACCATGCCCGTCTGGGCGCCGGCTTGGATCGCGTCGTTGATGGCCTCGAGCTTGTTCTCGCGGATGAGCTGGCGCACCGCCGGAGTCGCGATCAATATCTCGCAGGCAAGGACAAGCCCCTTGCCGTCCGCCCGAGGAAGAAGTTCCTGGGAGATCACCGCCTCGAGCGTCATCGCCAGCTGTTCGCGCAGGTTGTCTTGGTCGGCGTTAGGCACCGCGCTCAGAATGCGCTGGGCCGTCTTCGACGCGTCGCGCGTATGCAACGTGGTCAGGACCAGGTGTCCTGTTTCGGCGGCGAGCAGGGCCGCGCGAATAGACTCGGCGTCGCGCATCTCGCCGACGCAGATGATGTCAGGATCTTGACGCAGCGCGTCCAGAATGCCGATGTCGAAGGTCGGTGTGTCCACGCCGACTTCGCGCTGGACAAAGATCGAATGGCACGGCTTGAACAGGCTTTCGATTGGATCCTCGATCGTGATGACCTTGCCTGGCTTGCCCGTCTGATTGACCCACTCGAGCATCGCGGCCATCGTCGTGCTCTTTCCGGAGCCGGTCGAGCCGGTCACGAAGATGATGCCGGACTTCTTATGCGCAAGGTTGCCGACGATGGGAGGAAGGCCCAGCGAGGACAGCGGATAGGTCTTGGTCGGGATGACGCGAATGGTCGCACCCACCGTGCCCGTCGCCCTATACAGGTGAAAGCGAAATCGGCCGACTCCGGCAATCGTGTGCGAGAAATTGACCCGCAGCTCCTTCTTGAAGGAGGCGCGGTAGAAGTCCTCCAGATAGGGATCCAGGATCTGCAGGATCGACTCGGAGGTCATCGCCGGATAAGGCAGCGCTCCAATCTCGCCGGCGATGCGGCCGGTCGGTGGAATCCCGTGGATCAGATGGAGGTCGGAGCCGCCGCGAGACACGACGTCGGCCAGAAGCGTCGGGAGATCAATCGTATCGGCCACTAGGGGGGAGGATATAAGGATACCAGCGATAAATCAAGGCCCCCGCGGGTTTGCTATACTGTCCTCGATCCGGGCTAGCTCAACGGTGGAGCAGGCCGCTGTTAACGGCAAGGTTCTAGGTTCGAGTCCTAGGCCCGGAGCCATTCTTCAAGAAGTCACGACCGCGGCGGGTTCGCATGACCGCTGCGGTCCTTTTTGCCTTGCTGCAACCGCCATGACTCGACTTTGCTAGAATAGGCGCGATGAAGGCCCGTTGC
>JAHFCE010000031.1 GCA_023249675.1 Elusimicrobiota bacterium
TGGACGTTGGCGTGCTCGGCGCCGAACAGCTGCTTGGCGCGGTCGATCGCGAGGACCTCCGCCTGGTCCACAAACTCGCAGCCGCCGTAGTAGCGCTTGCCCGGATAGCCTTCGGCGTATTTGTTCGTCAGCAGCGAGCCTTGGGCTTCGAGCACGGCCTCGGAGGCGTAGTTCTCCGAGGCGATGAGCTCGAGATTGTCGGACTGGCGGCGCGCTTCGCGCGCGATCGCCGCGTAAATCTCCGGGTCCTGCTCAGCGAGGGTTCGGGGCAAGGGATTCCCTCCGGACGATGATTTCAAGCGCTTCCTCGAGCGCGGCGGCGCAGGACTGGTAGGCCGCGGCATCGGCGCCGGCGGGGTCTACGACGTCGACGGGCGAGAGGCCGGCGGCCTCGCGCAGAACGAATATCTTGGTTCCAGCTTCGGGAAAATGGGCGAGGAGGTCGTCGCGGTGGGCGCGCTCCATCACGTAGACGACATCGGCCGCATCAAGGAGGGTTTTGTCCACGCGGCGGGCGCGGTGCGCGACGGGTCCGATGCCCCGCGCGGCGAACACGGCGGACGCGCCGGGGGACAGGGGCGCGCCGACCGGGGCCTGCGTGCCGGCGGAGGAGACGCTCCAAGCCAGACCGGCTTCATGGGCCAAGCGTAGAAAAAAATATTCGGCCATCGGGGAACGGCAAGTGTTCCCGGTGCAGACGAATAAAAGACGTTTGGGTTGGGCCGTCACGCCGCAAGGACTCCTTGAATGAGTTCCGCGGAGATGAGTCCTGGACGCACGATTCGAGGCTTGTCGCCGGTCGCGTCGACCACGGTCGGATCGCCGCTCGGCGCGGTCCCGCCGTCGATGAGAAGGTCGATCTCCGTTCCCAGCTCGGCCAGGACATCGGCGGCCTTGAGCTTGGCGGGTTGGCCCGACTTATTGGCGCTGGTGTAGATCCAGGGCACGCCGGAGGCTTCGATCATCGCGCGCGCGGCGGGGTGCGCGGGCACGCGGATCGCGACGGTTGGGTACTCGGGGAAGGTGAGCAGGCGGCCCTGTGCTGTCGGCTTGAGCAGGAGCAGGAGCGGGCCGGGCCAGAACTTGGCGGCGAGCGCTGCGGCGAGCGGCGTCCACTCGACCCAGGTCCTGGCCGCCTCGGTCGAGTGGACGAGAACGGCGAGAGGCTTCAGCGTGGAGCGTTCCTTGACCTGCAAGACGCGGCGCGTGGCGGCTTTGATCAGGCCCGTCGATCCGACGGCGTAGCAGGATTCGGTTGGGAAAACCACGAGCTTGCAGCCCTTGCCCGCGGCGCCGGCTTTGGCCGCGTCGGACGGGGACAGCGTTTCACCCAACAGCGAGAGGGTCTCAGGCATGGGATGGCTCCGGGTCGGGGTGGAAGAGCACGACGAACTCGCCGAGGATCTCGGCGCGCGCCGCGAGGTCCGCGCGCACCGAGGCGACGGTGCCGCGGATCCACTCCTCGTGAATCTTGGAGAGCTCCCGGACGGCGACGCATTGGGCCCGCTCTCCGAGTACCGCGACCGCGTCATCGAGAAATTCCACGACGCGGAAGGGCGATTCATAAACGACGATCGTCCGTTTGAGAGCCTTCGCGGCTTCAAGCGCCTTGCGGCGCTTGGACGCCGTGCGCGGCAGAAAACCGAGGAAGAGGAAGGAGTCTCCCGGCAGGCCGGAGCCCGCGACCGCAGCGCCGACGGCCGTCGGACCCGGCAGCGAAGTGACCGGCAGGCCCTCGCGCCGGGCGGCGGCCACGGCTTTGCGCCCGGGGTCGGAAACGCCCGGCGTGCCGCCGTCGGAGACGAGGCTCACCGCGTCGCCGCGGCGCACGCGCTCAAGCAGCTTGTCCACGGAGCGCGGGTCGTTCTCATCATAGCGCTCAAGCGGCGCGCCGAGGCCGAAGTGGCTCATGAGATGGCGCGTGCGGCGCGTGTCCTCGCAGAACACGACCGCAGACTCCTTGAGCACGCGCAGGGACCTCGCGGTCATGTCCTCAAGGTTGCCGAGCGGCGTGGGGACCACGAAGAGCATCAGCGGCTCGCGGGCCGCCGGAATAGGCCGGTCATGGCCCTATGTTACTTCTTTTTTTCGGGGTCCAGGAGGCTGCGGGCCTCGGCCTCGCCGACCATATCGATGAGCTGGGCGGAAGCACCCTTGCGCATCATCTCATCGCCGGTTTGGCGGGCGTACCGGACGAGCAGGGGGATGATCTTGGGGCTGCGCGTGCTAAAGGCCGCGCTGGCCCAGTACAGGCGTTCGGTGTCGCTTGCGGCGGTGTCATGCTCGCGCACGAGCGCCTCGGCCTCCTCGTCATTGGAGGAGGCCCCGATCTTGAGGGCGAGGGAGTGGCGGATCTCGGCGTCGACCTTCGGGTCGCGCAGCAGCGCCAGCATCTGGGCGCGGGTCGCGCGCGCGTCCGCGAGGTCGATCGGGGCCGCGGCCGCGAGCGCCGCACGCTCACTTGAGATCAACTCGCCTGAGTCGCTCCAGGCCCGGAGCTTGGGCAAGGTCTGGCGCCAAAAATAGCGTCCAAGCAAGGCCCCGATCTTGGCGCTTTCCCGGCCTTTGCGCTCGAGCAAGGACAGGGACTTCTCTCCGTCCCATTGGGCGAGCACCGACAACGCCTCGTACTGCGTCCACCAGGCGTTGCGTTCCGACATCATCGTGGTCTCGGTGGCGCCGCTCGCGCCGAATTTGCGCTCGGCGATGGAGCGGATCAGGGGCAAGGCGGCGCGCGCGCGCAGGCGGAAGGCCCCGTTGATGCCGAACAGCTGAGCCTCGGGCTCCGGTTGGCGCAGGTAGGTCATGAACAGCGGCTCGAGCTGGGGGCTGCCGGGCGCGATGCGTTCAAGCGAGGCCATCACCGAGTCGCGCGTGTACTTATCCGTGAAGCGAGAGAACAAGTCGAAGAGATTGGCCACGTCCTGGCCCGAGACGGGTGCCGTTTTGGCGAGCTGATCGAGTATATTGGTCCGCTGCGCGGAATCGTCAATTTCAGTGAAACGGTCCTTGAGCACGGAGACGCTGGCTGCGGCGATGGGTTCGGCGCCGGGCGCTTCCGCCGCCCGCGCGGGCGCAGACAGGAGCAGAACGAGGAGGACAGTATTGATCATGATTTTCTCCGGTCCAAAACGCGGGACAGCGCCGCCTCGAGGCTGACGAGGCGGTAGCCGGCGGCGTCCACAACGGTCATCGTCTGGGGGCAAAGGTCGAGATCCCAGGACGATCGAATCAAGACAGCCGCGGTTTTGGCCGCGGCCGTCTTGGCGAGCAGCCGCAAAGCGGCGGCCTGGCCCGGGAAGCGCCGGGCCTCGAACGAGAAAAAGACGACGCGTTTCGCCCGGCGCGTGAGCTCGGGCAGGCGGCCGAGGTCCGCGCTCGTGATCGGCGCGCGGGTAAACGCGCAGCCGGACGCCAGACGGCGCACGAGGGCCTCGGGACCGCCGGGGCCGCCCTCGAAGGTGAAGCGCTCGCGTACTTCTTTGAAATCGGGGAGCACGACGAGTGTTTCCGGGGAAAAGGGAATGGGAAGGCGCGTTTTTCCATGCCGTGAGATAACGACGGCCTTGTCTGCGATGCGGGCAGATAGAGTGGCGCCCTCGGAGGGTTTGGTGGCGGGTGCTATGCGTCGGTGAATCAGGCGGCTGATGCGCGCGTCAGCGGCGGCCAACTGTTCCTCGGGCGCGCCGGCCTCGCGCAGAAGAGCCGCCGCGTCGGCCATGCCCGAGAGGTCGTGCGCGATCATGAGCACGTCGTGGCCCGCGTCGAGGCACTTGAGCGCGGCCTCGGCCACTGGCCGGCGGCGGGTGATGGCACCCATGCACAGGTCGTCGCTGACGATGAGCCCGTCGTAGCCGAGCCGATCGCGCAGGAGGCCGCGCACGATCTGAGCCGAGAACGTCGCCGGCTCGGAGTCGAACGCGGGAAAGCGGACGTGCGCGGTCATCACCGCGTCGACACCCGCCGCGCAGGCGGCGCGGAAGGGGGGCAGATGCGCGCGTAAAAACGCCGCGCGCGGCAGTTTGATCGTGGGCAGGTCGATGTGGGCGTCTACGGTTGCGGCCCCCTTGCCGGGGAAGTGCTTGGCGCAGGCCGAGACGCCGCTGTCCTGCATCCCGCGGATGAAGGCCGCGCCGAGGCGTCCCGCCAAGGCCGGATCAGCTCCGAAGGACCTGATCCCGATGCCGGGATTGTAGTCCTTCGTCGCCACGTCAAGCACGGGGGCCAGGTTCATGCGGATGCCGAGCGGCGCCAGCTCGCGCGCCATCTGGCGGCCGACGGCGTAGGCGAGCTTCGGGTCGCGCGCGCGGCCCAAGGCGGCGTTGCCGGGAAACGCGGTCACTCCGCTCTTAAAGCGCAGAACCCAGCCGCCCTCATGGTCGATCGCGACGAGCAGGGGCCGGCCGAGGCGCTGCTCGAGCTCGGCGACGTAGGCCTTGGTCTGCGCGGGCGTCTCGATGTTGCGCGCGAGCAGCAGGACGCCGGTCGCCCCCGTGGACTTGAACAGGGACGCCGTCTGGCGCGACGGTTTGAGGCCGTAGACGCCGAACATGAACAAACGTCCCGGATCGGTCACCCCGTGAGTTTAACAAAGGGGCGCGTCGGTTTTGTTAAGGAGCTGACCGCTTCTGTGCGCCGTGCAGGACCGCCACGATGGTCAGGCTTTTTCCTTGGATTCGATACGGGAGAATAAAAGGGGTATTCGGGATGACGAGCTCGCGCGTCCCGGCTTTTCGTCCAGGACGTCCTCGATTTGGATGGACTGCGAGATGTTCGGAGGCGAGGATGATCCGCTCCGCGACTCGGCGAGCGGCCTCCGGTTTGTCTCGTTCAATAAAAGACCGAATCGCCGCCAAATGGCGGATGGCCCTTTGCGTCCAGATTACTTGCATGCGGGCGGAGCTTTTTCGTTATCGGCGCCCCACGAGTTGAGCCACCGCTTGACCTCTGCATGAGGAACGACGCGGCCGGCCTCGGCGTCTTTGATGCCCTCCTCGATTTCCGCCAATTGCCAGTCTTGCTCGGTGACATAGGTTGCGACCGCGTCGGCGGCAAGCCATGAGCGCGTGCGGCTGGTTGCCTGAGCCAGCCTGTCCAGGCGCTGTTTTATAACGGTAGGAACGCGAATCGTGAAGGTGGTCGTGCTGCCCACTTTTTGTATTCTCATGTGTACATAATAGCACAAATGACAGAAAAAGCAAGACCTGGTCAAGGTGGGCCATAGGACCCTGGTTTGAGGGCGTCCGTGAAGCTATCATAGAACTATGGATGCCCTGACCTTCTTGCGCGAGCAGGTGCCGCTGTTCGCCGGCGTGACCGACGAGAACCTGGCCGCTCTGGCGGAATCGTCCGCTTTGCTGCGGTTCCACGCGGGACAGACCATCCTTTTTAAGGGCGCGACCGTCGACGGCCTCCACGTCGTCATCTCCGGCAGGGCCGGCGTTTATGTGAAAGCGACGAACAAGACCATGGTCCGTGTCGCCGAGCTCGGCGTGGGCGAGATCTTCGGCGAGGTCTCTATCGTCGAGAGAGGCACCGCGGGCGCGACGATCAAGGCCTCCGAGGACGGCATGCTCGTCTTGATGATTCCCCAGGAGTCCTTCCGCCAGGTCCTTCAGCAGGATGAGGACTTCTCCGTGCGCGTCAATCGGATGATCGCCGCGCGCAAGTCCGCCCCCGCCTCCGTGCCCGCGTAAGCTGCCCGCGCGTCCCCGTCTACCGTGGCGTCTGGCTTGCCTGCCCCTGTTCCTCCTCTAGGAGCTCCTGGAGAAGGAGCAGTCCTCGCGCGAGTTTGTCGGCGGCCAGAGACGCCGGGGCCGGGCGCAGGCCGGCGTAGAAGCGGCTGAGGCTTGAGCTGCGGTTCATCGCCTGTATGATAAACTTCGCGGCCTGCCGGGCACTGTCGGAGTTGGAAAAGCCCGGGCTTCGGAAGATGTCGTGGGCGTTGGAGATCAGTTGCCTTTCCTGGGCGGGGAGGGCGGCGACGCCGGGGGCTTTGTCCCACACCGTGTTGAAGTACGGCTTGCCCAGCCGATGCATGAGATTGCTTGCGTTGCAGCCCGCCACCGTGGCGGGCATGCTCGCCTGGGAAAAGACGTACTCGAACAGGCTCTGGGGCAGAGCGCCGACCCGCACGATGAGGATGTCGTCGGGCTGAAGCTTCTGCAACTCGCGGGCCAGGTCCGGCGTATGGACGGAGACGACGCGCGCCCGCGCGCCGCTAGCCAGACGCACCTCGAAGGGCAGGCCCAGCGCGTGGCGCAGCCAGGTCAGTGCCGCTCCGGCCCATCCGACTCGGACCGCGGAAGCGGAGTCGTCGCGGCCGAGCTCCATAAGTTCCTGCGTGTTGAGGTTGGAGATGAGGGGGATAACGACGCTCCCCCGAAACGACTTGGGCGAGGACATCTGCGCCTCGTGGACCGCGCCGATCAGGTTTCTCAGCTTGTGCACCCCGTTCTCCCCGAGCCCGTAGGCCGGCAGGAGCTCGTAGCCCTCCTGGCCCGCGAGCACCGCGCTGAGCCCCGCGGCCTTACGCGCAAGTCTCTTGGTGCCCGACAGCTCCTGCTCGACGAAGGCGGCGGGGTCGGCCGGGCTGGGTATGTCGTAGACGTAGCCGAGTTCCCGGAATTCTGGATCGAGGTCGACGAACCCGGTCTTTTTGGTCCAGAGGGAGCCGCGGGCCCAGCTCTTTGGCTGCAGGCGCAGGTATTGCTCGACGCCCGTGGGGACGTCGTAGTGGTAGCCGTCCTCGGCGCCGGTGATGCCGAGCTTCACATTCCGGCTCCCGCCATGCTTGAGAAAGGCCTTAGCGCTGATCGCCGTGACGCCCAAGGCGGCGAGCGTCTGCACGTTCTTGCCGCGCGGGTTGAAGCCCGGGAGCAGGTTGCCAAGTTTCGCCTTCGTATCCTGCTGGTAAACGAGTTCGATGCGGCCCTCGTAGCCGAGCTGGCGCAGGCGCTTGAGCACGGTCACCGAGGCGGCCTGATGGCCGTAGCCGGGGGCGGAGTTGACGAAGAGGCGTATGACCTCGTGGCCGCGCAGAAGCTGGAGGATTTTGGCGCGCGCCCGGGCTTCCCCGTCCGCGCCGTCGAAGATCGACGCCCCTTCGAGCGCCGTCGCATCCGGCTGTCCGGCGTCGCCGCTCAACGTGTTGTCATCAGTGGCAATCGGCGGTCCTCGCGGGGTCTTGCCGGAGGAAAGTGGAGCCTTTGAGGCCGCAGCCTCGTGCTCCGCGCCGGGCGAAGCGGAGCCCGTCCGGGCCGCGGGCGCCGCCACGGCAGGAGCCACGGTCAGCGCGGCCGGCATGGCCTGCGCCGGGGACGCGAGCGCGGGCGCTTGAATGGGGAGGATCGAGCCCTGTTGTAACACACCGATTTTGGGCGCGGCGCCGCCGAGCGGTTGGGCATCGAGCGTCGGGACGGTTGCCGGGGCGCCTGGGCGCCCAGGGCTCACGGAGGCGGCGCTCTCAGCGCTCGCTGTTTGCGCGGCGGCCGGGCGGGGCACCGCGCAGAGGAGCGCGGCGAGAAACGGGGACAGTCCTCTCATGGGTCTAGGATAAGTCCGGAGACGGCTATTTTTCAAGGCCCCCAATATTTGCCGGCCTTGAGGCGGATAGCGAGACCTAACTCTAAAAAAGTCTTGACTTTTTTAGAGTTAGGTCTAATACTATACCCATGATCAAGCGCCTCATCAGCCGCCAGCTCGAGACCATCATGCGCCACGGCAAGATGGCTTTCTTAAGCGGGCCCCGGCAGGTCGGCAAGACCACGGCGGCGCGTGAGTTTCAGAAGACTTTCTCCCAAAGCCTGTATTTGAATTGGGATATCATCACGGACCAAAAGAAGCTGCTCAAGAGTCCTTACTTTTTCGAGGAAGGAAATCGCGATCCTGCCCAGCCGTTCCTCGTCGTTCTCGATGAAATCCACAAGTACGCACGTTGGAAAAATTATCTCAAAGGCGCCTATGACGGCTACCACCGGGATTTCCGTTTTCTGGTGACCGGCAGCGGTCGGCTCGATTTATTCAGAAAGGGCGGCGACAGCCTGCTGGGGCGCTATTTGGGAGCGCCGCTCTTTCCGCTCTCGGTGGGCGAGCTCTCCGGGCGCCTGCCTTCGTGGGCGCAATTTCAGGAAAGTCTTCGGGACCCTCCGGCTGCAAAGGCGGGCACCCCCGAGGCTTACCGAGGACTCTTACGCTTCAGCGGCTTTCCTGAACCCTTTCTTAAGGCGGACGCTCGATTCTATAACGCATGGTTCCAGGAGAGAAAAAGCGTACTTGTTCGCGAGGATATCCGTGACGCGGCCAATATTCGGGATATTTCCCTGATGGAAATTCTCTCGCATCTGGTCCCGGACAAAGTGGGCGCCCCCCTGTCGATCAACTCCCTGAGGGAAGATGTCGGCGTCGCTTTCGAGACGGCCCGCGATTGGCTGCTGCTTCTTGAGCAGTTCTTCTATCTTTTCCGGATCGCGCCGTTTTCGGGCTCGGTGGCCCGGGCTTTGCGGAAGGAATCCAAGGTCTATCTCTATGATTGGGTCGAGGTGCCCCAGGAGGGCTTCCGCTTCGAGAACATGGTGGCACTTCACCTGCACAAGGCCGTCCAAACCTGGCGTGCCATGGGAGAGGGAGACATCGGGCTCCATTACGTGCGAGATAAGGAAAAAAGAGAGGTGGATTTTCTTCTCACCGAGAAGAACCGCCCGATCTGCTTGATCGAGTGCAAGCTGTCGGACACGGCCCTGTCGCCGGCGCTGAGCCATTACCAAGACCGGCTCCGCGTCCCCGTAGCCGTCCAGCTCGTCCATGCCGGCGGGATATGTCGCAAGACCTCCCGCTCCGGGGCGACGCAATGGGTGATCTCCGCGGATCGGTGGCTAGGAATTCTTCCTTAAGCTGAAGGCGGAAGCTAGAAGGGAACTTCTTCGATCGTGTCGCTGTCGCCCGAGGGCTTCGACGCGGCGCCCGCGGGGCGGCTCATGCCGCCGCCCGAACCGCCTTCGCGCTTCTCAAGGAATTGGAAGTCATCGACATAGACGACCATCTTCGACGCCTTTTTCCCGTCTTCCTTGCCGGCCCACTCTTCGAGGACAAGGTGGCCCTCGACGTAGACCTGCTGTCCTTTCTTCAGGGATGACTCGACGAGGTCGGCCATCTTGCGGCCGGTCTCGCGATTGAAGACTTTCAGATCGACCCACACCGGAGCGTCTTCCCACTCACCGCTCTGCTTGTTCTTCCGGCGGTTGTTGACGGCGAAGCCGACGTTGGCGACCTTGCCGCCGTTGCCGAAGGTTTTGATTTCCGGGTCGCGGGTGAGACGGCCGATCAGCATGACTTTGTTTAAGTTCGCCATTGGGGGCTCCGTTGCGTCGGGATGAGTCCGTCAGGGATAGAATAGCAGAGAGAACGCCTAGCGCGCCGCTTGGCCGGTCTCGGCGACGATGCGCTCGAAGGTCGCGGGGTCCTCGAACATCTGCACGCCGTGGCCGCCGGGGGCATAGAGGACGGCAGCGGCCTTCTCCGCCTCGAGTCCCTTCACGCGGATGAAGGAGTAGCCGTCGGCCGGAGAAGCGGCGGCGAAGGTCTTGAGCCCCCGGTGCGTTTTGAGCGCGACGCCGCGGTAATTCTCCGCGGGAGAGAGCAGGAGCAGGAAGGGCGCGGACTTGCGCTCGGCGGCGACGATCGAGGCGAGGTTGGCGCCGATCGAGGCGCCGCCGAAGGCGATGCGCGAGTCTCTCACGCCCTTCGACTTAAGCCACGCCGCCGCGGCGCGCAGGTCCTCGGCGGCGGCGGGCCAGCCGCCGTTCGCGTCAAAGCCCGTGAAGTCCGTCGCGCCCGGAGGGCCGCGGCGGCTTCCGGCGTGGCCGCGGAGGTCGAGCGCCAAAGTGCCCACGCCCGAGGCCGCGAGGCGCTCGGCGAAGCGCGCCCATTCGCCGCCCGCGCTGCCCACGCCGTGCGCGAGGATGATCGTCGCCGCGCCCCTCGACGCGGGGCGGTAGGCCGCGGCGATGGTCCAGCCGTCCTTCGTCGCGAAGGTCACGGCTTGCGCCGCGGCGAGCACTGCGGCCGCGGCCGTCACCGGCATCGCATCGTGAGCTCGTAGCCCGCGTTGTACACCGCGAACACGGAATCCTGCACGCGCACGACGCTGCGCATGAGCTCCTCGGTCTTGTGGCTGAAGTCGTTGTCGCGGGTCCATTGGTTCTCGGCGACGAGGCCGCGCACCGCGTTCATGTCGGTGTACAAAGCGTTCAGCGTCAGCTGCAGTTGCTGAACCTGTCCGAGGATCAGGAGCCCGGTCTGGTACATCTCCGGATCGGGCAGGGCCTGCGATTGGGCGATGCGCTGGCGGGCGGTCAGGTAGTAGAGGTTCTGGCGCACCTGGTCGCAGCCCGTCGTCAGCGTCTCGAAGTTGTTGCTGATCGTGTCGAGGCTCGGTTGGGGGTCGCCCTGGGCGTACGCGTAGCGCAGGTTGTCGCCTTGGGCCTTCACGTATTGATGGATCTGGGCCAGGTTCGCCACCTGCTGGGCGACCTGTCCGGCGATGGCCTTCATCACCGGGATCATCATCGGGTCGCTTTGCTGGCGGGCGAGCCGGTCGCGCGCGGTCAGCAGAGCGTCCCAGAAAAAACGCTCCTGCCATAAGGTCGGGGCTGAGGTGTCGAGCGCCGATGCAGGCGACGCGGACGCGAGCAGGATGGCGAGAAGGACCCGGCGCATGACCATCAGTATAGCGGAAGAACCCCTGCCGCGTCAGCTAAGGCTTTTTCAGCTCCTTTCCGATCTGCGGGTATTTCTCCGGGTGCCGGATCACGTCGGCGGCCATGGCGGCCAGTCCCGCGACGATGGCGCCGATCGGCGCCAGGGCCAGGACGCCGGCGACGGCGCCCAAGGTGCCTCCGGCCTTGGCGGCCATCGCTCCGAGGACCGCGCCGCCGAAGAAGCCGCCGATTCCTCCCAGCACCGCGCCGGCGGCGCAGATGAGTATGGCAAGAATGACTCCGAGGATGTCTTTTCCAAAGCCGACCTTGGCGCCGATCCGTAGGCCGAGATAGCCGCCCGCGGCCATTCCCAAGACGGCTCCGATGACG
This sequence comes from Elusimicrobiota bacterium, assembly GCA_023249675.1. Taxonomy (GTDB): domain Bacteria; phylum Elusimicrobiota; class Elusimicrobia; order UBA1565; family UBA9628; genus GWA2-66-18. Next base: position 11,088 of record JAHFCE010000031.1, read on the forward strand.
CCGAGACCTGAGCCGATGACGGCCCCGACGGCTCCGCCCATCGAACCGAGTAGGCCGCCGGCGATCGCGGCGGCCACGGTCCCTGCGAGGGCGGGCACGCGCGCCGTTCTCAGCAGCTGTCCCGTCTCCTTTTTTTCCTGCGCCCTTTTATCGATCGGGGGGGGAAGTGGGGCTTCCGGCGCGGAGGGAGGATCGAGGCGCGGCGCGCCGGAGTCGGACGCGGCGGTGGGGGCCGTCGTTTCGAGCGCGGCCGGGCGAAGGCCGTGCGCATTGTCGAAAGTGAGGTCCAGGGCTGTGGCGGTGTCGGCTTCGCGGCCTGTTTCAGGCTGGAGAACGGGGGCGAGCGTTTGCGCGCTGACGACGGCGGCGATCGGCGCGGCGAGCGCGGCGACGGGCGGCGCCGTCGGGGAGGGCGCGGACGGGGTTTGGAGCGTGGAGAGCCCGAGAGCGGGGGAGGCCGGCGCGGCCGCCGAGACGCCTGGAGAGAGAGGGACCTGCGAGCCGATGGCGCCGAGGCTGGGAATGAGCGTGATGCGCGCCGTGGAGCCGGCCGAGAAGGTCTGGGCCGAGGCGCCAAGAATCAGCGGCGTTGCGCAGAGCGCGACAACGACGGACGACAGAGCGGTGAGCGGCTTTTTAAACATGAGGTATTCCTCCGAGTGCCGGCATTGTAGCGAAGGCGCGCGATTTCACTGTGGGCCCTTGGGGCCGACGGCGGGAAGTCTTTGGTCCCATGCGCGAGGCTCCCGGGTGGACCGCGATCGGGCGGTCCGGAGCCCGGCACGCTTGGTGGTTCATCCGTTTCTTTGTTAACATGGGGGCATGGACACCGACGACGTGCTAGCCCTCGTGGGACGCCTGTTCGTGGCCATTATTTTCCTCGCCTCGGCGTTCGGCAAGATCACCAATTTCGACGGGACCTGTCAGTTCATGGAGTCCCACGGCATGCCGTTCGCAAACGGCCTATGTGTCGCGGCGATTCTCGTGGAAGCGCTCGGTGCTGTGGCCCTCATCCTCGGCTACAAGACCCGCTGGGGCGCGGCTGCGCTCGCCACATTTCTCATCGCAGTGACCTGGGTGTTTCACACCGCCCCTGATCAGCGCATCCAACTTCTGAAAAATCTCGCGATCCTGGGCGGTTTGCTCGGCCTGATTGCGCGGGGCCCGGGCGGCATCAGCCTCGAGGGCGGGGCAAGGACGTGAGCAAGGAAAAAGCGGCCCATCAGGTTTTCGCCCGCAAGTACCGTCCTCAGGGCTTTGAGGAGCTGATCGGCCAGCCCGCCGTCTCCCAGACGCTGTCGAACGCGCTCACGGCCAAGCGAACTCATCACGCCTATCTGTTCACCGGCCCGCGCGGCTGCGGCAAGACGACCACGGCCCGCATTCTCGCGAAGGCGCTCAACTGCGCGAAGGGTCCGACGCCGACGCCTTGCGATGAGTGCGTTTCCTGCCGCGAGATCGCGCTGTCCTCAAGCCTCGACGTGCTCGAGATGGACGCCGCGTCGCACACCGGGGTCGACGACGTGCGCGAGGTGATCATCGAGACCGTGGCGCTCGCTCCGACGCGCGACCGCTACAAGGTCTTCATCATCGATGAAGCGCACATGCTGTCGAATTCGGCGTTCAACGCCCTGCTTAAGACCATCGAGGAGCCGCCGCCGCACGTGGTCTTCATACTCGCCACGACCGAGGCGCACAAGGTTCCCGCGACGATCGCCTCCCGCTGCCAGCGCTTCAAGTTCCGTCCGATCGCGGCCGATCTGCTCGCCGAATATCTTGCCGCCGTCGCCAAGAAAGAGAAGATCGCCGTCGAGCCCGAAGCGCTCGACCTGCTTGCGCGCGCGGCCGAGGGCTCTCTGCGCGACGCGGTGAGCCTGCTCGATCAAACTCGCTCGGTCGGCGATGGGACAGTGACGGTGGAATCCGTGCGCGAGATGTTCGGCTTCGTGCCCCAGGATCTGTTGATCGGCGTCGCCGGCGCCTTGCTCGCGCGCGATCCCAGGGCGCTTGCCGGCTGGCTCAAGAAGATTTACGAGGAAGGTATCGAGCCCGCCCAGCTGATCAAGGACCTGCGCGCGGCGATCGAGGGCGCGTACCTCGTCAAGCTCGGCGCGGGGGAACCTGTCGACGCGTTGTGGACCAAGGCGCTTTCGGGCGCGTCGGCCGAGGGCCTTGGCTTTCTCCTGCGCCGCCTCAATCGCGCGCTCGAGGAGCTTCGCTACGGGGACTCCCCGCGCCTGGCGCTCGAGCTGGGGCTGTTCTCCACGCTCGAGGCCGCGCACGATCTTGGCGCCTGGGTCGCGCGCCTCGAGGCGCTCGAGAAGCGGCTCGTCGCAGGCGGCGGGGGCAACGCGTTGTCGCCGCAAGCCGCTCGATCGACTATCCTCAAGGATAGTTGCGGCGAGGCCGAGATAGCGGCTACGGCATCCGTCAGGCCTATTTCTTGGCCCGCGCTCGTCGAGGCTGTTTCAAAAGAGAAGATCACGCTCGGCGCCGCGTTGGAAAAGAGCCGCGGCGAGCTCAAGCCCGGCGGCGGCTACCGGATCCAGTTTTCGAAGCCCTTCGACCTCGATATGGCGAAGCGCTCGGCGGCGGTGATTGAGACCGCGCTCGCGCGCCTGGCCGGACGTCCGGTGGCGCTCGAGCTTTTGTTGGGCTCCCCCGACGCCGCCACGGCGAGCGACATCGTCGATCGCGGCATGCCCGTGTCCGCGGCCGGCGCGGACGCTCCGCCCGGCACGCGCTGGAAGGACATCGGCGAGGGAGCTTCGGGCGGCGGGGCCGGGGGCGGCGCCTGCGGCGGCCTCAAAAACGCCGAGGGAGTCTTCGGCGGCAAGGCGCGCATCATCAAGAAAAACACGCCATGAAGGCCTTTGAGCGCTTGATCCTCGCGTTAAAGCGTCTGCCGGGCGTGGGACCCAAGCAGGCCGAGCGTTTCGCGATCCACCTGCTGCGCGCGCCGCGCACCGAGGTCGAGGGCCTCGTCGATGCGCTGCGCGAGGCGAAGGCCTCGATGCGCTTGTGCGCGCGCTGCGGCGACTTCACCGACAAGGAAATCTGTCGCCTGTGCTCGGACCCGGCGCGCGACGCGGGCCTCCTCTGCGTCGTCGAGGAGACCCAGGACCTGGCCGCGCTCGAGCGCTCGCGAGCTTTCGGCGGCCTCTACCATGTCCTCCACGGCTCGCTGTCGCCGCTCGACGGCATCGGCCCTGACCGCATCAAGGTCAAAGAGCTTGTCGAGCGCGTGCGCGGGGGCTTCGTGCGCGAGGTCGTGCTCGCCACCGATCCCGACACCGAGGGCGAGGCGACTGCCCTGTATCTCGCCCAGATTTTAAAACCCTTCCCGGTCAAGGTCACGCGCATCGCCCATGGCGTGCCGATGGGCGGCGACCTCGACTATCTCGACGAGCGCACTCTGTCCTGCGCGCTGTCGGGACGGCGCGAGGTTTAGGAGAGATCATGCTCTACGAAAACGTGCTCGAAGCCATCGGCAACACGCCCTTGATCCGCATCAACCGCCTCGCGCACGGCCTCAAGCCGAAGATTTACGTGAAAGCGGAGTTCATGAACCCCGGCGGCTCGGTCAAGGATCGCATCGGCGTGGCGATGATCGATGACGCCGAGCGCAAGGGCCTGCTCAAGCCGGGAGGCACCATCGTCGAAGGCACTTCGGGCAACACCGGCATCGGCCTAGCGCTCGTCGCGGCCCTGCGCGGCTACAAGCTGATCTTCACGATCACCGACAAGCAGTCGCGCGAGAAGATCAGCCTGCTCAAGGCGCTGGGCGCGGAAGTCATCGTCTGTCCGACCAACGTCGAGCCTTCCGACCCGCGCTCCTACTACTCCGTCGCCGACAAGCTCACCGCGGAGATTCCCGGCGCGTACCACCCGAACCAGTACGAGAACCCGGAGAACCCCAACGCGCACTACCGCACGACCGGCCCCGAGCTCTGGAGGGACACCGACGGCAAGATCACGCACTTCGTGGCCGGCATGGGCACGGGCGGCACGATCTCCGGCGTCGCGAAGTATCTTAAGGAACAGAACCCGAAGATCAAGATCATCGGCGCCGATCCGGTCGGTTCGCTGTACCACGACAAGATCGTCCACGACAAGATCGGCGTTGCCAAGCCCTACGTGGTCGAGGGCATCGGCGAGGACATTTTCCCGGGCACGATGGACCTCAAATGCGTGGACGACGTGATCGTCACGCCCGACCGGGATTGCTTTCTCATGACGCGCAAGCTTGCCAAGCTCGAGGGCATCCTGACCGGCGGCTCCGGCGGCGCTGCGGTGGTGGCCGGCCTCGCGCACGCGAAGAAGCTCACCGCAAGGGACTTCATGGTCATCCTCGTGCCCGACACGGGCATGCGCTACCTCTCTAAGATCTACAACGACGAGTGGATGAAGGAGAACCAGTACTTCGAGAGCGAGGTTCCGCTGAAGGTCGCCGACATCCTCGCCGCCAAGCGCAAGCACGGCAAGACCGGGAAGCTCGCGACGGCCAAGCCGACGGACACCTTGTTCGCGGCGATGGCTCTCATGCGCAAGCACGACATCTCCCAGATGCCCGTCTTTGAGAAAAGCAAGGTCGTCGGCACCGTGATGGAAGATTCGGTGCTCAGCCACATGCTCAAGGGCCGCGACATCAAGGACATGATCGTGCGCGAGGCCATGACCCCGGCCCTGCCCGTGCTCGCCCCCGAGGCGCGCGTCGAGGCTGTCCTGCGCTACTTCACGCCCGACCGCCCGGCCGTCTTGGTCAAGACGGGCAAGGTTTCCTACGATATCGTGACCAAGTACGACGTCGTCAATGCCGTTGCCCGCGCTTCGGAGACCCGCGCATGAAACCGATACTCCTGCCGCTGCTGTTGTGTGCTGCGACCTCGTTTGCTCAGGAAGAGGCGTCCGCTCCTCCGGCGGCGGCCCCGTTTGCTCCTGCGGCTGAGGTCAGCGAGGCGCCAAAGGACGTTCCCGTCCCGGTCGTCGAGGTTCCGAAGGCCGAGCCAAAGAAGGAAGAGCCGAAGGCCGAGCCGAAAGAAGAAGTCAAACCGGAGCCGAAGCTCGAACCCAAGCTCAAGGCGGTTCCCGCCGCCGCCAAGGTCGTCGGCTCCGAGGAGGAATTTGCCTTCGCGAAGGCCTCGGCCGAGGACGCCGACGGCAAGGTTCAGGAAGCCGCGATGGAGGAACTCGCCGTGTTCGTGCGCCGCTACCCCGCTTCCGAGCAGGCGCCCGAGGCCATGCTGCTCCTCGCCGGCCTCAAGCAGAAGCAGGGCGATTGGCAGCCCGCGACCGCTTCCCTGCTTCGCCTCCTTTATGAATACCCGGACACGAAGGTCGGCCTGCGCGCGAAGTCCGATTTCCTGACCGTGATCGAGAAAAAGGCGTCGCGAAAGCACCGAGCGATCCTGAACGAGCTCGTCAAGCTCCCCGAGACCGCCGACAAGGCCGACCGTCTGTCCGCGCTGTGGCAGAAGATCGCGGAGCAAGCGCCCGACGCGCTGTACGAGCCCGTGGCCGCCGAGATCCGCGACTTCACCGTGCGTTTCCCCGGCCACAAGGACGGCGACAAGCTCCAGGGAGCGCTCGCGCGCCTGCACGCGGCCAATGACAAGCCCGCCGTGGCGCTGCTGTCGTGGCGCAAGCTGCTCGCGCTGTATCCGGAGAGCGCGTCGCGCTCCGCGGCGCAGATGGCGGTCGGCGATCTTTATTCCGACTCCCTGCGCGACCCGAAGAAGGCGATCGACGCCTATCAGGAGCTCGTCGAGAAGTATCCGAAGGCGCGCGAGGTCCAAGCGGCGCTTGAGAACTCAGCCCGGCTCTTCGATGACAAGCTGCGCCAATACTCGCTTGCCGTCGAGATGCACGAGCGGATCGTCAAGCTCTTTCCGAAGACGCCCGCGTCGCTCAAGGCGCTGAAGTCGATCGCGAGGCTCCAGCGCGATCGCCTGAGCGCGTCCGACGACGCGATCAAGACCCTAATGCGCCTGTCCTCCCTGCATGGCGGCCAGGACGGCATCGACGCCTTGCTCCAGGCGGCGGAATACGCGCGCCGCGACTTGAAGGACTTTGCGCGCCAGGCCGAACTTCTGCGCAAGGTCTCTGAAGATTATGCCGGCGCCAAGGAAGCGCCGCAGGCGCTGTACGACGCGGCCGGCGTCTACGAGGACGCGCTCAAGGACAACGCCAAGGCGATCGAGCTGTATAAGGCCGTCGGGAGCAAGTTCCCATCCCATAAGCTCGCGAAGAAGGCCGAGGCTCGCGCGGCCAAGCTCGGCTCGGCGAACTGATGCCCATCGCCAAACCGGCTGCCGCCGATTTTTATAAGAAGCTCGGCGCCGCCAAGCTTCTGAAGATCCATGCGTTGATGGTCCGCGCCCGCCTACTCGAGGAGCGTTTCATCAAGATGAGCAAGGGCGGCGACGGGTTCTTCTGGATCGGAGGCCCCGGCGAGGAGGCCTTCAACGTGCCTCTCGGCCTCCAGGTCAAGAAAGGCCACGGCGTGAACTTCGATTTTCTGCACCTGCACTACCGCTCTGCCGCCATCGTTCTGGCGATGGGTGCCCCGCCGATCGACGCGCTGCGCCAGATGCGTTCGGTCGCGACCGACCCGTACTCGAAGGGCCGAAACTTCGTCAATCACTACGCGATCCCGGAGCTCAACGTGGTTCCGATCTCGCCGACGATCGAGACGCAGTACGCGACGTCGATCGGCACCGGCATCGCGCAGGCGCGCGCTCAGACCGACGCGATCACCATCGTCAACGGCGGCGATGCCGGCACGGCCGAGGGCGATTTCCACTCCTGCCTTGTCTGGGCAAACCGCCCCGCTCTGCCGCTTCCCATCCTGATCGTCGTCGTCAACAACGGCTACGGCATCTCGACGACGGTGGGTACCCAGCACGGCGAGAGGAACATCTCCGACTGGGCGAAGGTGTTCCCGGACATGCCGGGCAAGACCATCAACGGCAACGACGTTGCTGAGTCCTGGGCCGCTCTTGAAGAAGCGTTCGCCTATATCCGCAAGAACCGCAAGCCCTACCTGCTCGAGGCGCGCTGCAGCCGCCTGTACGGGCACTCCTCCTCCTCGGGCGCCAACCGCATTTCTGAAGCGGACTGCGTTGCACTCCTTGAGAAGGCGATGGCGGACCGCGGCCTCGCTTCGGCCGCCGATTTCAAGAAGACCTGGGGCCGCGAGGCGCAAGCGCTCGACGCGGCGCATCAGCAGGTCAAGACCGAACCCTTTCCCGCAGTCGAGACCATCTGGGAGGACGTGTTCGCCGACGGCCTGCCGCCTTCCTACCCGACGAAGGGAGGCAGCTGAGATGGCCAACATGGCGCAGGCCATCCGCATGGCCCTCCACTACGGTGAGCGGAACCTGGGCGTGACCGAGATCTTCGGCGAGGACGTCGGCCCGCCCTTGGGCGGGGTGTTCACCGCCACACAGGGCCTCGAAAAGGCGTGGAACTCGCCGCTCGACGAGCGCGGCATCATCGGCGCTGCGCTCGGCCTGGCGTGGGCCGGCGGCCGTCCCGTCGCCGAGATCCAGTTCGTCGACTACATCTTCAACGTCATCGACATGCTCAAGCTCGCCGCCAACAGCCATTGGGGCTCGGGCGGCCGCTACAAGACGCCGATGGTCGTCATGACGCCGACCGGATCTGGCATCCACGGCTCGATGTATCATTCCCATTCCTTCGACTCGATGGCGACCAAACTGCACGGCATGAAGGTCGTCTGCCCTTCAACGCCGATCGATGCGTACGGCCTCATGATCGCGGCCATCAAGAGCGACGATCCCGTCCTCTTTCTCAAGCCGAAAGCCCTGCTGCGCGCAAAGGGCGAGGAGCTCATCCCCGGTGAGCCCGCCGATGAGAAGCTCTTGCATGGCATGATCGACGCGCCGCTGGGCGACCGCGCGAAATGGAAGGCGAAGTGGCCGAAGCTGACCGACTACACGGTCGAAATTGGCAAGGCCAAGATCGCGCAGGCTGGGACCGACGCGACGGTCGTCACGCACGGCCGCATGGCCCCGATCTGCCTCGATGTCGCGCGCAGGTTCGCGGCCGAAGGCCGCGGCGCCGTCGAGGTCCTCGATCTGCGCTCCTTGATCCCTTACGATTGGGAGGCGATTAAGGATTCGGTCAAGAAGACCGGCCGCGTCGTCTTCATCAACGAGGAGACTGAGATCACCAATTTCGCGGAGCACCTGATCCGCCGCCTCGTGGACGAATGCTTCTACGAGCTCAAGGTCCGCCCGCGTCTCTTGGCCGGCAAGGCCGTCCCGGGCATCGGCCTGTCGCCGAACCTCGAATACTTCACCCAGCCCCAGACCAAGGACGTTGAGCGCGCCATATCCGAACTGCTTGCGGATCCTGCCTGATATGGCTGATGACAAGGAGTTGGGCTTCTCGACTCGGGCCGTTCACGCGGGCCAGTCTCCCGATCCCGCGACCGGTGCGATCATGACGCCGGTCTACCTCACCTCGACCTACGTCCAGGAGTGGCCCGAGAAGCACAAGGGCTACGATTACGCGCGCACGATCCATCCGACCCGCGAAGCCCTTCAAAAAAACTTAGCGTCGCTTGAAGGCGCCGCGTTCGGCTTGTGCTTCGCGTCGGGAATGGCCGCCACGTCCACGGTCATCGAAGCTTTGTCCTCCGGCGATCATGTCGTGTGCGGCAACGATCTCTACGGCGGAACGTATCGGGTGTTCACGAAGGTCTTCGCGCGTTTTGGAGTGACGTTCTCTTTCGTGGACACCACCGATTTGAATGCCGTCGAGGCCGCGTTCACGCCCCAGACGAAATTGGTCTGGATCGAGACGCCCTCCAATCCGCTGTTGAAAATAACGGACATTCGCGCTTTGGCGAAACTGGCCCACGCGAAAAAGGCCAAACTCGTCGTCGACAACACATTCGCATCTCCCGCTCTTCAGCGACCCCTGTCGCTTGGCGCCAACGTGGTCGTCCACTCAACGACAAAGTATCTTGGAGGTCACTCCGACGTCGTCGGCGGCGCGATCCTCACCTCCGATGAGGCACTGCACAAGGAGTACAAGTTTCTGCAGAACGCTGTGGGAGCCGTGCCCGGGCCGCTTGACTGTTTTCTTGTGTTGAGGGGAACGAAAACGCTGAGTCTCCGAATCGAGCGGCATTGCCAGAACGCGATGATCGTGGCTAAACATCTCTTGGCCCATCCCGAAGTGGCCAAGGTCCATTACCCGGGCCTCCCCACTCATGCGGGCCACGAAACGGCAAAGGGACAGATGTCGAATTTCGGCGGGATGATCTCCTTTGAGCTCAAGGGCGACCTCGAGCGCGCCAAACGCATGATCTCGTCCTGCGAGATATTCTCTTTAGCCGAGAGCCTGGGCGGCGTCGAGTCGTTGATCGGCCACCCCGCGTCGATGACGCACGGCGCGATCCCGCGCGAGGAGCGCCTGAAGGCGGGCCTCGCCGACGGCTTGATCCGCCTCTCGGTCGGCATCGAGGATGCGGCCGATCTCACCGCCGACCTCGACCGCGCTCTCGTGCGCAGCCTCAAAGCCTGAGCGCGGCTACCAGCTGCCCGAGGAGCCGCCGCCGCCGAACGAGCCTCCGCCGCCGGAAAACCCGGAAGAGCCTCCGCCCGAGGACCAGCCGCCGCCGCCCATCGTGAACATCTCCGTATTCCCGTAGAAGACGCGGTTCCCGCCTTGAACGCGGAGCTTCTTGCCGAATGTGGTGCGGGGAAGAAAGTTTTTGACGAAGGGAAATCCGATCAGGTGGGTCATCAGGCAGTCCATGCCGATCCGGGGTCCCCAAATCGCCATCGGGAAAGCGGCCCAGAACGGGATCAGGAAAAAGTAGAGAAACCAGCCCATGCCGGGTGCGACCAGGCCCACGCACTCGAACAGACCGAGGATGCTGAAAACGAAAGCGCTCATCAGGATCTTCTCAAGGACGCCCATTCGGGCGAAGTCGTTGCGCTCCGGCCGCGGCGGCGGCGTGTAGGTCCCTTCGGCCGCCGCGATGATCGCATTCACGCCCGCCGTGATGCCAGCGTCGTAGTCGCCGGAGCGGAAGCGGGGAACGACGACGTCCGAAATGATCCGCCCCGCGAGCGCGTCGGGAACGGTTCCTTCGAGGCCGTGGCCGACCTCGATGCGCAGCTTGCGGTCGTTCTTTGAGATCAAGAACAGGATCCCGTCGTTTTGACCCTTGCGGCCGAGTGCCCAGGCGCGCGAGACCTTCAGCGAGAAGTCCTCGAGCGGCTCGCTCTCAAGGGAAGGGATGGTCAGAACCGCGGCCTGATGGCCGGTACGCCCCTCGAAGTCCTTGAGCGCTGTTTCAAGGCTCTGGCGCGACTCGTCCGAGAGCATGCCGGCGTGGTCGTTGACGCGGCCTGACAGAAAGGGGACTTCAAGTGCTGCGGCGGGCGCGACGAGGGCGAGGGCGAGAAAAAGCGCGTGCTTCACCGGCCGTCTCCCGTGAGGGGGTCGTCGCCGAGTTCGTTGGCGTTCGGCCTTCCCGCGAAGCCGGCGGCTGTCAAGGCGTCCGCTATTTTCTCAACGGCGGCGCACAGGCCGTCGGCGACGCGCCCTTCGGCGGCGAGGGTCGTCGTCGTGGCCACCGCGGCATCCCAGGCGGCGGGAGGAGTTTTCGCGCGGACGGCCTCGTCGGGGAGCACGACGACGCGGCGCTCGAGCAGGCTCGCGAAGATCAGCACGCCGTCGCGCCCGGCCGTGCGCGCGATGCCGCGGTCAAAGAAAATTTCTTTCGCGCGGCGCGCGACCGCCTCCTCCATGCGGCGTCCGCCGATCAAGGCGCGCTTGACGGGTCCCCACCAGCGGCCAAGCGCCGCGCCAAGCAGGCCCGCGGCGGGGACCGACAGAATAAGACGCGACAGGGGCGCCCAGAGGGGGTAAAATACATCAAGAAGGAAAAGTGCCGCCACGGCGAGGCTCATGCCCGCGCCGGCACCCGCCCAGACCGACTCTGGATAAGGGCTGCTTTGCGCGAAGATGCAAGGCACGATCTCGGCGGTGAGTCCCGCCTCGGCCTTGGCGACGGCGGCGCGCACTTTTTCCCGCTCTTCAGCGGTCATCGACACGTTGTTTCATCCACTTATTCGGAAGGATGCCTCATACGAACCGTTGCGTCAACCCCGTGAATATGGAACGGGGAGTTCGAATGAACTTGCGGACATTGACATCGGCTTGCTGTAGGGGGTTGACGGAGTGTTATACTTGACGGCTTTCAGAAACAATCCAAGGTTCGCACGGATGAAAAAAATGAACGAGAGAATGACGGCTTCCGGCCTGCTGTTCAGAGGCTTTGTCGTCTTGCTTGGGACGATTCTGTCGGGCGCCGCTAAGGCCGGCGGTCCGGCCGTCTCCGCGCTCAACGGCAAAGCGAGCGTCCAAGGCGGAGTCTTCGACGGTTATTCCGCGGGCATCGCAGACGTCAGCGTCACGATCCCCCTGGGGCGCAGTTTTGGCGCGCAGGCGGACTTCGCAAGCGGCCTCGTTCATGACCGCTCCCTCGTGGGCGTCGCCGGACAAGGATTCTGGCGCGACCCGGACAGGGGCCTGCTCGGGATTTTCAGCAGCCATCTGGAGCGGGTGGCCCCCGAGCAGAATACGATGATCCACGCCAACCGCATCGGCGGCGAGGCGGAGTACTATCGCGGACAGTTCACTGCTTCCCTTGCCGCGGGCGGGCAGAGCGGGCAGGTCAAGAAGGGCGCTTTTGCCGCCGTTACGATCGCCTGGTATCCCAACGGCAATCTCCGCCTCAGGATCGGCGCCGACATCCACCCGGGCCCGTCGCATGTCGTGCTCGGTTTTGAGAACCAGTTAGGCGCCGGGACGCTTTCGGCGCTCAGCGTGTTCGCCGACGTCGGCATCAGCGACGGCAACGGCCAGGAAGCCGGTCAGAAAAACGGCTATGCCTACACGGGCTTGCGCTACTATTTCGGCCCCGCCCAAAAATCGCTCATCCAACGTCATCGCGAGGACGACCCCCCCGCTTTCGCGCAGTCAGGCGGTGGTAGCGGCGGCGCCGCGAGCGGCCAGACGTTCAATAATTTCTCCTCGCGGCCTGCTCCTGCCGCGGTCAGCGGCGCCGCGTCTCCGTCTCCAGGTCCCTGCTCGATGATCATGTCGGGCAGGGGCAGTTCTACCGGCTGTTAGGGACAGTTTCCGGAAACAGTTATAATCGGCGCATGAGCGGCGTCCTCGAAGCCCGCGGCTTGTTCAAGCGCTATTCCAAAGCGGCGGCGGATGCCGTCTGCGGCTTGTCCTTGTCCGTACGCGAGGGCTCCTGCTTCGGCCTGCTCGGCCCCAACGGCGCGGGTAAGACGACGACGGTCGAGATGCTCGAAGGCATCCTGAAGCCGGACGCGGGAGAGATTTTCTACCGAGGCGCGCCGATCGGCCCCGCCTTTCGCGAGCGGACCGGCATCCAGTTCCAGGATACGGCCCTTCAAGATCACCTGACCGTGCGCGAGCTGCTGAATCTGTTCGGCGCGCTGTACCCCTCGCGCCTATCCGAGGCGGAGCTCGTGAGGCTGTGCGATCTGGGTGAGCTGCTCGACCGCGATCCGCAGAAGCTGTCCGGCGGCCAGCGCCAGCGCGCTTTGCTCGCGCTGGCCCTTGTCAACGATCCCGACGTGGTCTTCCTGGATGAACCGACCACGGGGCTCGACCCGCAGGCCCGGCGCAATTTTTGGGACCTGGCGCGCTCGATCAAGGCGCGCGGCAAGACGATCCTGCTCACCACGCATTACATGGAAGAAGCCTACGCGCTGTGCGACGAGGTCGCGATCGTTGATCGCGGGCGCATCATTGCGCAGGGCGCGCCCGACACACTCCTGAAGAAACATTTCGACGGCGTCGTCATCGAGCTGCCGAAGGCCGACTTTCAGGCGCCTACGGGGGGCGTTCCGGGAGAGGTCCTCGAGCGCGGCGAGACGATGGAGCTTCTGACAAGCGAGGTCGAGGGAGCTCTCGAGGCGCTCAAGCGCGGCGGCTCGAGCTTGGCGCACCTGCGCGTGCGCCCGCGCACGTTGGAAGATTTGTTCTTGGCTCTGACTGGCCGGGAGCTGCGCGAATGATGCGCCGCTTTTGGGCCATCCTGATCGGGCGCAATAAGGAATTCCTGCGCGATCGCGGCGCGATGGGTTGGAATCTTCTGTTTCCATTCTTCGTGGTCTTCGGGATGGCGTTTGCATTTTCAGACAAACGGCAAGATGTGTTCAAGGTCGGCGTCATGGGGGAAGTCTCGGCGCTGCCCGTTGGTTTCGGCGCGACCAAGCACTTGAAATTCGTGCCGTTCGACGATGCGGCCGCGGCGCAGGGGAAGCTACGGCACCATCAGCTTGACATACTTGTGCGGCCGGGAAAGCCGCTGATGTATTGGGTCAACGAGAACAGTCCGAAGGGTTATCTTGTTGAGAAAATCCTGCTTGGCGCCGACGCGGGGGGACTGTCCCCAGTGCGCAAGACCGTGGAGGGACGACCGATCCGCTATGTGGACTGGCTCGTGTCCGGCCTGCTGTCGATGAACATGATGTTTTCGGCTCTATTCGGCGTGGGCTACAACCTCGTGCGGTACCGCAAGAACGGAGTGCTCAAGCGCTTGAAAGCGACCCCGCTGCGTGCCGTCGAGTTTTTGACCGCGCAGGTGGTTTCGCGTTTGATCTTGATCATGGGCGTGTTCGCCGTCGTGTATCACGGCTCGGATTTTTTCCTGCATTTCCAGAGATTGGGCTCGCTGCTCGATCTGTACCTGATCTTCGCGCTCGGCTCGGCGTGTCTGATCTCTCTCGGACTGCTCGTGGCCGCGCGCGTGACGAGCGAGGAGCTCGCGGGCGGCGTGCTCAATATGCTGTCTTGGCCGATGATGTTTCTCTCCGGGGTGTGGTTCTCTCTCGAGGGCGCGCCGAAGGCGCTGCGCCTGTTCGCCGACATGATGCCGCTGACCCATTTGATCGACGCCGCGCGTGCGGTGATGACTGAGGGGGCGACGTTGTCGCACGTGGCGCCGCACTTGTACGTCCTTGCGGGGATGACGGCCCTATTTCTGGCCGTCGGCGCCTGGACTTTCCGTTGGGATTAGAGAAGTGAAACGCCTTCGGCTGTGAGCAGGCCGCGCTTCTGCGCGATGCCGCCGGCGCCGGAATAGCCGGTCAGTCGTCCATCGGCCCCGACGACTCGGTGACAGGGGACCGTTGGGGCGAAGGGGTTCTTTCCCAGAGCCCTGCCCACCGCGCGGGCTGACTTCGGCTTGCCGATTCTTTGAGCAATCCAGCCATAGGTGCGGACCTGGCCCTTCGGAATTTCGGCGCAGGCTTTCCAGACGGCCTGATAGAACGGAGAGTACGTCTTCATCGCGGCGATTATCTTCTTGGGGAGCTTCATGGGAGGATTATTTTCCCAAGGATGCGGGGCCCGCGGGCACCCGTCGCGGACGGCGCGCTGTTTGTCTTCCCATCGAGGGCGCGTGCGGCGAGCCAGGCAAAGCAAGCGGCTTCCTTGGCCATGACCGGAAGGGTCGATGCGTTGACTCGGACGGGCGCACACAGCGCGCGCAGGCGGCGCATCAGGTGCGCGTTGAGCGCGCCGCCGCCGGAGACGACGACCTCCGACAGCGGCCCCGGCGCGTTCTCAAGGATGGAGAGCCACAGCGAGCGTGCGGTCAGTTCGCACAAGGAGGCCAGCGCGTCTGGAAGTTGCCTGGCCGTCAGGCGCGGATAAATCCGGTCGAGAAGCATCGGGCCGAAGGTCGAGCGGTCGAGGGACTTCGGCGGGGGTTCGAGGAAGTAGGGGTGCGCCAGAAGCCGCCTGACCAACGTCTGGTCGACCGTCCCCGATGCGGCGATGTGTCCGCCGGCGTCGTAGTCGCGGCGGCCTTTCGTCGCGCGGCGCACAGCTTCGTCCAAGAGGACATTGCCGGGGCCGGCGTCGAAGGCGGCGTGGATCTTTCCATGGCCGATGAGGCTTGCGTTCGAGATGCCGCCGATATTGATCACGGCTTTCAGCGGTCCGCGCCCGTAGAGAAAAAGGTCGAAAGCGGCAACAAGCGGCGCGCCCTGGCCGCCGGCGGCCATGTCGCGCGGACGGAAGTCGGCGACGACCGTGACACCCGTGCGTTCAGCGATGACGGCGGGTTCGGCGATCTGGAGCGTATTCGGCGGAGTTGCATTCGGGCCGTGCCAGACGGTCTGGCCATGGGAGCCGATGACGGAAGGCTGCAGGCGGCCGGCGATCTGGAGAGCGGCCGCGGCGAAGACCTCGCCGAGTTCAAAATTAAGGCGCGAGAGTTCGGCCACGGAGAGTCCGGGCGCGCCTAGGACGCGCTTCTTGAGCGCGGGGGAGTAGGGATAAGTGCGGTGGCGGATGACGCGGACCTCGGTTGCGCCGATGATCACAAGCGCGGCCGTCACGCCGTCGGCCGAGGTTCCAGACATCAAACCGACCGCTTTCATGCCGGTATTATGGAACTTTTCCGGGGGTTGAATCGTATGAAGTGGTGGGGATAATCCGCCGTCCGCTGTTTTGGGCCGTGGTCGCCGGGGCGTTGGCCGCTCTGATCGCGCGCCGTGTCGGCGTCCTGGCGCCCCCGCGCGACGAGGGGTGGCGGCAGGCCGGGCTCGCCGGTCCGGTGCGGGTAAGCGGGCGCCTCGATGCGCCCGTGCGCCAGACGCGCCGGGGCTGGCGTACGCGGCTGGTCTTCGCCTCGCCCACGGGAATTCAGCGCGCCCTCGTCTGGCTGCCGCATGGGCGCGGTGTCGGAGATCTAGAGAAGGGGCGCGAGGCGGTCATCGAGGGGAAGCTGCGGCCCCCGCGCCGGCCGCGCGATCCCGGAGATTTCGACGAGGCGGGAGCGCTCGAGGCCGTCGGCTGCGCATGGGTTCTTCACGCCCGCGAAGTTGCGGTATCGAGCGCCGCGGCGCCCACGCGTTTTTTGCCCTGGGCCTGGGCCCAGCGCGCGCGGTTGTCCGCCGAGGATGCCTATGGCCGGCGCCTGCCGCCGGAGCGGGCCGCCTTGCTCGCGGGGATCGCTCTTGGCGACGCAGGCGCTTTATCCGATAATCTCACCAAGGCGGTGCGCGATGCCGGGGCCATGCATCTGCTCGTGGCGTCGGGCTCGAATATCGGCTTTGCGGCGGCGGCCGCCGCTCTGCTCGGGCTCGCGGCGGGCCTGAGGCCCGGGCCGCGCGCCGCGCTCACGCTCGCCGCCGCGGGGTTCTACACGTTGATGACCGGCGCCGATCCGCCGTGCGTGCGGGCTTGGGTGATGCTGGCCGCAGCGCTCGCGGCGCGCGCGTTCGGGCGCGAGACGACGGCGTCGGGGGCGTTGACTCTCGCGGCCGCGGTCATGCTTGTCGCGGGTCCCGCGTCGGCGCTGTCGCCGAGCGCCGTCATGAGCGTCGGGGCCTGCGCGGCGATCATCTGGGCGGGAAATGCCGCGGAGCGCGCCGCGCCCGAGTCCTGGCCGGGATTTGTCCGCGCGGCGACGGCGTTATGTCTGATCAGCGTCGCCATCGCCGCGGCGCTGTGGCCGCTGTGGATTTCCGTGTTCGGGCGCGCTTCGCTTGTCGGGCCGCTGGCGAATCTCATCCTGGTCCCGTTGTCGGCGCCCCTGCTCGCGGGGGGCTTCGCGCTGTGGGCGGCGGATGCGTGGCTTCCGGTCGCAGCGCCAGCGGCGGCGCAGCTTGTCGGCGCGGGACTGTGGATTTTCGAGCGCACCTGCGTGCGCGCCGCCGCTCTTCCCTGGGCGGCCGTCGAGCTGCGGCCGTGGACTGGAGCGGAGATCACGGCTTGGTTTCTGCTGCTTGCCGCATTGGGGGCTTGGCCGAGACGGCGTGCGGTCGCCGCGCTGCTGACTGCCGCACTTCTCGTATTCGCGATCGGTCGGGTCTGCGCGCGGCGCCCGCCGGTGTCCGCGCTGTTCCTAACGGATGGAAGCGTCTTGCTTCGCTTCAACGGCGGCCCCGCTTGGCATCTGGGACTGAAAGCGCCGCGTGCCAAGGCTTGGCGGGCGGCGCGTGTGCTCGGCGCCGGGGAGCTCGAGTTCCGCGCTGTGGGCGGACCGTGGCGCCTGAGGCTGGGCATGACGGAAATACTTTTCGGCGGAGGTATAAAACCAGCCGCCCGGAGGGCGGCTGGTCCTTTTGCTATAATCGAGGCCCCTCGGGCATCTGCGTTCGAGTGGGTCACTGATGGCGACTCGTACCGTGTCCAAGACCCCCTCCGGCCGGGCGTTCGGCTCGGTCCTCATCTTTCGCAATGAGGCCAAGCCCGATTCGTCGCGGACGCTCGGGCTTGTTTGCTCCCTGCTCAAGAGGCGCGGCGTGACCGTGTGCGATGCCGACCGCGCAATCGCGCGCGGAAGCGCCGCCTTCACACGCTGCTGGAAAGGGGCGGATCTTGCCATCGCGCTCGGCGGAGACGGAACCATGCTCCGCGTTGCGCGCGAAGTCGCCCCGCGCGGCATTCCGCTGCTCGGCGTCAATATCGGGACCCTGGGCTTCCTCTCCGGGACCGAGGCGGACGATTTGAAGCTCTGCGTGGACTCGGTTCTTGCGGGGCGCTTCGTCATCGAGGAACGCTCGATGCTCTCGGCGGAAGTTCTGCGCGGCGGCCGGGTCCTCTTCGGACCAGACCTGGCCCTGAACGAAGTGGTCATACGCTGCGGCGAGCAGGCGCGCGCGATCACATTGTCGACCCGCTCGGGCGAACGCTTCGTGGCCGATTACTTCGGCGACGGGCTTATCGTCGCGACGCCGACGGGGTCTACGGCCTATTCCTTGGCCGCTTCCGGACCGATCGTCGATCCTTCCCTTGACGTCACCCTCGTGGCGCCGATCTGTCCGCACACCTTGACGCAGCGGCCGCTGATCGTCCCGGCGCACCTGCCGCTGACGATCCGCCTCGGCAAGCGCCGCGAGGGAGAGGCGCCCGCCGTGCTCGTCTCGCTGGACGGCCGGTCGGGCTGCGAGCTCAGGATCGGCGACGAGGTGCGCGTTCGCCGCGCGCAAACGCCGCTGCGCCTGCTCCTGCCGCCGGGCCGCTCGTTCTTCGAGGTTCTGCGCCGCAAGCTCAAATGGGGCCGCTGAGATGCTCAGACGCCTGAAGGTCCTCAACTTCGCGGTGGCCGAGAAGGTCGAGTTCGAGCTCGGCGCGGGCTTCACCGCCCTGACCGGAGAGACGGGAGCGGGCAAGTCCATCCTCCTCGAGGCCCTGGCTTTTCTCCTGGGCGCGCGCGGCTCTTCGTCCTGGCTGCGCGCGGGCGCGGAGCGCCTGGAAGTCGAGGGGCTGATCGACGCCTCCGATGTTCCGGCGGACCTGCGCCGCGAGCTTGAGATCACCGCCCAGACCGTGCAGCTCAGGCGCGAGCTCGACGCGACCGGCCGCACGCGCGCCCAGGTCGCGGGCCGCCCCGCGCCCGTCTCCGCCCTTGCCCGCGTCGGCGAATCTTTCGCCGATTTTCACGGCCAACACGAGAGCCGGACCTTGCTCAGGGCCGCCTCCCAGCTTGAGCTGCTCGATCGCTTCGGCGGCCTCGACGCCGAGCGTCGCGCGCTGTCCGGGGCGTACGCGTCATGGTCCGCGCTGAAGGCCCGTCTTGAGGCGTCGTCCTTGTCCGAGGCGGAGCGCGAGCGGCGTGCCGACCTCCTGCGCTTCCAGGTCGCGGAGATCGACAACCTTAAGCCGCGCCTGGGAGAAGACGAGGAGTTGGAGGAGAAGCTGCCTCGCCTTAAGAATGCCGAGCGCCTGCGCGCGCTCGCGGATACGGCCTACGCCCTGCTTTATGCCGAGGAGAACGCGGCGGTGGCCCGCCTCCTGAAAGCGGCGCGCGCCGTCTCCGAGCTCGCCAAGATCGATCCGGCCGCCGGCAGCCTCCAGTCGGAGCTCGAGAACGCCCGCATCGGCGCCGACTCGGTCGCGCGCGAGCTCGGCGCCTACCGGGACTCCGTTGCGGCCGATCCCGCCGCCCTCGACGCGCTGCTGTCTCGGCAGGACGCGCTGTCTCGCCTCAAGAAGCGGCACGGCGCGAGTCTCGCGGAGGTCCTCGCCGCGCGCGAGCGCCTGGCCGTCGAGCTCGACGGCCTCGTGAATGCCGACGCCCACCTCGAGAAGACGCGCCGTGAGCTCGAGACGGCCGCGCGGGCTCTGGCCGAGCTTGCAGACGAGGTCCATGACAAGCGCGTGAAGGCGGCCAAGAAGCTCGATGCCGCCGCGCTGAAGGAACTCAAGGCTCTCGGCCTGCCCCACGCCCGCTTCGCCTGCTCTGTCGAGATGGAGGAGGGGAACTGGTCTCAATCGGGAGGGGATGCCGTGGAGTTCTTGTTGGCGCCTAACCCCGGCGAGGCGCTGCGTCCCGTGAAGACCGCGGCTTCCGGGGGCGAATTGTCGCGCGTGATGCTGGCGCTTAAGACCGTCTTCGCGAAGGCCGACCGCACGGCTCTCTTGGTCTTCGACGAAGTCGATACGGGCATCGGCGGCGAGGTCGCGCGCGCCGTCGGCGAGCGCTTGGCGGCGCTCGCTCAAGGACGCCAGGTGCTGTGCATCACGCATCTTCCCCAGGTCGCCTGCTTCGCGCAGGCCCATTTTCACGCCGTCAAGGACGTCGCGGCGGGACGCACGCGCCTGCGCGTCGATCGCCTTGACGGCGCGGGCCGTCTTGAGACCGTGGCCGGGATGCTGGGCGGCCGCGCCACGGGGGCCAGCCGCAAGCACGCCCAAGAATTACTGGAGAGCTCCCTCACATGACGAACAAGATCCGCACTCGCTTCGCCCCGTCCCCGACCGGCTTCCTGCACATCGGAGGCGCCCGCACCACTTTGTACAACTGGCTGTTCGCGCGCCGCCACAAGGGCGACTTTATCCTGCGCATCGAGGACACCGACGAAGTGCGCTCGACCGACGATTCCGTGACCGCGATCCTGGACTCGGTGAAGTGGCTCGGCCTCGACTGGGACGAGGGTCCCTTGGACGAGCATCGCGACCACGGGCCTCACGGGCCTTATTACCAAATGAAACGGATCGACATCTATCGGCGTTATCTCGATCAGCTTGTGCAGGACGGCAAGGCCTATCGCTGCTACTGTTCTAAAGAGGAGCTCGAAGAGCTCCGGCGCGTGGCCCAACTCGAGAAGCGCCCGCCGCGCTATGAGGGGCGCTGCCGGGCGCTGAGCGGCGCGCAGCGCGCCGCGATGGAGGCGTCGGGCAAGAAGTTTTCGATCCGCTTTAAGATGCCGACGAGCGGTGCGACCATCGTCGACGACCAGATCCGCGGCAAGGTCTCCTTTGAGAATAATCTTCAGCAGGATCTTGTGATCTGGAAGACAACCGATGGCCCGACGTACAACTTCTGCTGCGTCATCGACGACCACCTCATGGAGATGACCCACGTGGTGCGCGGCGACGAGCATCTCTCGAACACCCCGTCGCAAATCCAGATCTATTACGCGCTTGGCTGGACCCCGCCGCTGTTCGCGCACCTGTCCATGATCCTGGGGCCTGACGGCTCGAAGCTCTCGAAGCGTCATGGCGCGACCTCGGTGCTTGAGTACCGCGACCAGGGCTACCTGCCGCACACGATGCGCAACTACCTCGCCCTGCTCGGCTGGTCCACGTCGGAGTCCCAGCAGCTCTTTACCGATGAGGATTTGATTGCGAAGTTCGATTTGGAGGGCTGCCAGAAGAGTCCCGCGACGTTCGACACGGTCAAGCTCAACTGGATGAACGGCGAGTATATCCGCCAAACCCCGGTGGACGATCTCGTGAGTTTGGCCAAACCGTTTCTTGAAAAGGCCGGCCTGCTCGGCCTGCCCGGCCCGGAGCTCAAGCGCGTGATCGCGCTTGAGCACGAGAAATTCAAGCTGCTTTCCGAGATCCCGACCTTGATCGAGTTCTTTTACAAACCGGTCCAATTCGATCCGAAGGCGTTCGACAAGGTCCTTAGGGCGCCGGGCGCCAAGCAGATTTTGACGGACCTTGCGGAAGTCCTCAGGGGCTTGCGGCCCTTCGAGGCCGAGGCTCTCGAGGCGCGCATCCGCAATTTTGTCGCGGAGAGGGGCCTCAAGAACGGCCAGGTCTTCCACCCGATCCGCGTGGCCGTGAGCGGCCGCACCGAGGGCCCGACCTTGTTCTCGATGCTTGAAATCATGGGCGAGGACATGGTCGTCGCCCGACTCAAGGATGCCGCCGCCCGCCTGCCCTAGGTCTTGCGCGGTCCGGGTATTCTCGTATACTATCACGTTTCAATTTTCCGGAGGCGTTATGACGAAGAAAATCATGAAGAAAGCCGCAAAGTCATCGGCGAAGACGAAGGCCTCGGCCGGGACGTCTGTTAAGGATTTGGCATGGCTGACGCCGGCGAAGCTCAGGTCGATCCGGGGAGCGCTCGTCTCGATGCGCGACGACATCTTGCGCACCGTGCGCAAGCAGGGCATTCATGAGGTCGACAACGGCGACTCCGTCGACCAGGCGAGCCAGTCCATCGAGAAGGAGCTGATGTTTGAGCTCTCGGACAACGAGCGCACCACGCTCGACATGGTCGAGGCCGCGATCCGCAAGATCGACAACGGAACCTACGGCCTGTGCGAGGCCACGCGACGCCCGATCAGCCGCATGCGCTTGGAAGCCATCCCATACTGCCGGTACTCCATCGAGTATCAGAACCAGCTCGAGCACAAGGAGACCGAGGCCGAGCCCGGCCCGGACTTCAGCACGATCGGCGAGTTCAGCGGCGGCGCCGAGTCGTAATCCGGCGCCG
>JAHFCE010000008.1:0-19873 GCA_023249675.1 Elusimicrobiota bacterium
AGGCCAGTGGGATTTCCGTGAGTTCGGTTCGGGCCGGCAACGTTATCGGCGGCGGTGACTGGGCGAGAGACCGGCTGGTGCCAGACTGTGTTCGCGCCCTGGCGGGCGGACGTTCGCCGAAGGTCCGCAATCCCCGCTCGGTGAGGCCTTGGCAGCACGTGCTCGAGCCGTTGTCTGGCTACCTGTCGCTTGCCAGCCGCCAGCTTGTCGAGCCGCATCGTTTTTCCGGAGCGTGGAACTTTGGTCCCGCGGCGAAAGACGCGCTGCCGGCGTTGAAGATCGCGGAGCTGATCGTCCGGTACTGGGGCTCCTCTCGAAAGGTCGGCATCAAAAGCGATCCAGCCGCGCCTCACGAAGCGGGGCTGCTCAAGCTCGACAGCTCCAAAGCGCGTAAAGAGCTCGCTTGGCGTCCAGTCTACCGCGTGGAGGAAGCGCTTGAGCGCACGGTCGTTTGGTATAAGGCCGCAGGAGAGAGGCGCTTTGACGCCCTCGATTTTACGAGGCGCCAGATAGAAGAGTACAGCGCGCATGACCGAGAAAGCCTTGCCCGCTGAGCCTGCTTCCGAAACGGCCTTACGCAGGGCGGTGTTCGATGCCGTCAGGAAGTTCCACGAGTTCCGGTTTGCCTCCGCGCCTTTCGTCCCCGGCGTTACGCCGATTCCACCCTCGGGGAAGGTTTTCGATGCGGAAGAACTCGTTTTGCTGGCCGACTCAGGGCTGGATTTTTGGCTGACAGCCGGCCGCTACGCGCAGGAATTTGAGAAGGCTCTTGGCCGCCGCTTGGGCCTGCCGCATGTTCTGCTCACGAATTCCGGCTCGTCAGCCAATCTGCTCGCCGTTTCAGTTCTGACGGCGCAGGAATTGGGCGATCGCCGTCTTAAGCCGGGCGACGAGGTGATCTCGACAGCCGCTTCGTTTCCAACGACGATCAATCCGATCATCCAGAATGGAGCCGTTCCCGTCCTTGTGGATGTCGAAGTACCCGGCTATAACGCGCTTCCGGAGCAGATTGAGCGCGCGCTGTCGCCCAAGACCAAGGCGATCATCCTCGCGCATACGCTGGGCAATCCGTTCGACCTCAAGGCCGTGCTGGAGATCGCTCAGAAGCGCGACCTCTGGGTGATCGAAGACTGCTGCGATGCTTTGGGTTCGCTTTACGAGGGTAAACAGGTGTCGACCTTCGGCGATCTGGGGACTTACAGCTTTTATCCCGCCCACCACATTACGATGGGTGAGGGAGGAGCCGTCGTCACGCGCAATGGGCGGTTGAACAAGCTGTTGGAGTCGTTCCGGGATTGGGGGCGCGACTGCTGGTGCGCGCCGGGCAAAGACGACACCTGCGGGAAGCGCTTCCAGTGGCAGCTGGGCGATCTTCCCTGCGGGTACGATCATAAGTATACGTACTCGCACTTGGGCTACAACCTCAAGGTTACCGAGATGCAGGCTGCCATCGGCGTCGCGCAGTTGAATAAGCTCGATGGTTTTGTCGCCTCCCGCCGCCGGAATTTTGATGCGTTGAAGGCTGGTCTGCAGGCATACGAGCGGTTTTTGATCCTGCCCGAACCCATGCTCAACTCCCAGCCATCTTGGTTTGGTTTTCTGCTGAGCGTTCGCCCGGGCGCGCCGTTCAAGCGCGAGGATTTGACCGCGTTTCTTGAGAATCGACGCATCGGCACTCGCCTTCTGTTTGCGGGCAACATCACCCGTCAGCCATATTTCAAAGAGGCGCACTACCGCGCCGTGGGAAAGCTTGAGAATTCAGATCGTGTCATGCGCGACACCTTCTGGATTGGATTGTATCCGGGCATCTCTTCCGAGATGATTGCCTTCGTCCTCGACACCTTTCATGAATTTTTTAGGTCGCGCTGATTGATCTTTCTTACCGGCGGCACCGGCTCTCTTGGTAGTCGCATGGCGAGGAGGCTCGTTGACGACGGTCATGACCTGGTTATCCTCAAGCGTGCCGCCTCCGACCTGCGACGCGTCAGAGATCTCTTGCCGCGCGTCAGAACCTTCGACGTGGACCGCGATCCCTTAGAGGTTCTTTTCGCTCAGACGAAACCGAATATACTGCTGCATTGCGCCACCAATTACGGCCGCAACGAGGAGGCGCCTTCGCTGGTGGAAGAGGCCAACTTTTTTTTCCCACTCAAGCTTTTGGAGCTGGCCGTCGCCGCGAAGACGACTGTCTTCATCAACACCGACACTCTCCTGGACAAAAGGATCAGTCCCTACGCGGCGTCGAAACGAAAATTCGCCGATGCGCTCGGAGAGCGTTCCTCCGAGATCGTTGCGATTAATGTCGCGATCGAGCATTTCTTCGGGCCCGATGGCGGAAAGTGGAATTTTGTTTCTCGGATGGCATCCGATCTCGTCTCGGGGGTGGATCGAATCGCGTTGACGCCTGGAGAGCAGAGGCGTGATTTCATCTATATCGACGATGTCGTCGACGCCTTCATGACCCTGATTCAGCGCAGCGCAACGTGGTCCAAGGGCTTTTATTCCTACCAGGTTGGAACGGGCCAAAATCTCTCGATCCGCGAACTGATGACTTTGCTGGTCGAATTGTCGGGCAACAAGACGCGTCTGGACTTCGGCGCGGTCGCCTACCGACCCAATGAAGTGATGGAAACACGCGTCGATATCAGCGGGCTGACGGCGCTCGGATGGTCGCCGAAAACGCCCTTCCGAGAGGGTCTGCGCAAGATGATGGAAGCCGCACGCGCCGAGGCGGGCCTTAAGCCGTTATAAAATTCAGCGATATGGTGTAAAATCCGCTGGATGCGATTGGGTGCGGGGCTGGCGTTGGCGCTTGCCGTCGGGCTAGGGCTGTCCGTGCGCCTTCTCCGGGACGACTGCTTCGACTTCCACGACCGGAGCTACTTCAGCTTTAAACAAGCCGCAGAACCGGGCCTGTATCACGCCGATGAGCCGCTCTTGCGGGCGGACAATACCGGTTTCTATATGTTCGCCCCGCACATGCTTGGGCGGCTTTTGCGGCCGCTCGGCCGGGAAGATCTCCAGCTGCAGGCGGTGGCGGTGCTGCAGACGTTCTTATGGAGCGTTCAGATTTTCTTCTTTTTCCTTTTGGCGAGGAAAGTTTCGGGTGATCCGTGGGGAGCGGTGCTCGCGACTTTGCTGTTTGCCTGGGGAACGCCGCTGCTGAGAGTGATCGACGCTCCAACGGAGCCCCATAGTTCGCTGGGACGCTCCCTGGGGTATGCCCTGGTGATGCCGTCGATCTACGCCTATTTTTCCGGCCGCAAGTGGCCGGCGTGGCTGTTGGGAGCGGTTGCCATTTACATTCATGGCAGCCCGGCCGTTCATTTGATGATGCTGTATTTCATGGTGGACGCTTGGTCTGCTGCCCGAGGGCGGGAGCCGATGGGAGAGCTCCTGAAGCGCCTTCTGGCCGCTGTTCTCTTGTTGGCGCCGTTCGCTTGGCATGAATTCAGAACGGGGCCCATTCCGGATAAATATCTGGCGACCGCCTATGAGATGATCATCGCTTATCCGGCGGTGCCGGCGTACGTCATGACGGACTGGCTCTTGTTTGCCCAAGGAATCCTCTTCATCGCGCTGGCGTGGCGGAAGAGGGCGTCTCCATCGGAAGTGGCTCGGTTGTCGCCGAGCATCTTCTTTTTTTCGGGCTGCCTGTTTTTTTTGGCGTGGTTCAGCCGCGCCGTCATTTTTCCGAACAGGCTGCCGCTCGGCGCATTCTTGATGAAGCTCACCGCCGCCGGCGCCTATCTGTTTTTGGCCGAGTTGATCGGCGTCATCCTGGTCGGCCATTATTTAGCCCGCGGCTTCCAGGAGGAGAAAGATCGGAACTTCCCATTGTATCTTCTGCTGTACGCCTTGATGCTCTCGAATCAATTCGATTACGTGACGCGAATGATCGGCCTTTTCGTGATGATCTTCCGCTCGGACCGCGTGCAACGCGCCGCTCGGCTGACGGGCGATCAGGCTCGCATGGTTGCGAACGCGCTGCTCGGGGTTGTCTTTGGAACGTTGCTGATGTGGCAATGGTGCGGGGACGGGGCGGCGGAGCTGTGGAGAAGATTTTTCCATTTGGGTGGGACGATATTTGCTTTGCCGGCTTTCCAAAAAACGACGCTGGTCATCTGGGCCGCGGCCTATTTGATGGCGCTTGCTCTCCGGGGGCTGCGATTTAAATGGACGATGCCTGTGGTCACGGCTTTTCTCTGCGTATTGCCGTTCTATGTCCGTCCGAGTTCGGCTCAAGTTTCCCGCGTATCGCCGCTCTATGTCCCTCCGGGTTCGGCTTACGCTCCCCAGCCGTCTTGGGTGCAGACGATGGACTGGGTGAAGACCCATACTCGGACCGACAGCTATATTATGATCCCTCCCGAGCCGGGAGGCTCGATGTTCGAATTCATGATCCAAACGTGTCGCGCCGCATTCACTCTGACCGTCGATTACCCGATGATGCTTTGCGGGTATGGCGCAGTTGCCGTGCCCCTTGCCCAGCGGCTCGAAGACCTCGGGTATGATTATTCCTGTTGCCGGATGGCTTGGGAGAGCGACATCGAGGTGGCTCGGGCTTATGCCGCTCTTGATGCGGGGCGTATTCGCGCGCTGGCGGAGAAATATGGCCTAACGCATATTATCGTGCGCGAACCGAACAACCCCGTCAGATCCCTCAACTCCGTGTACCGGAACGGGCCTTTTAAGATCTACAGCCTGCAGGACGCGCGCATCGGCGGCCGGGGAGCGCGTTCGAAGAGCTGAACACCGCGTCCGGCCGCGGCGAGCGCGGCACCGAAAATCAGGACGCGCGCCGGCAGCGGCAGCGAGCGCAAGGCGCCTTCGGATGTCAGCATGTTGGCCAGGGGGTGCAGAGACCAGAACCAGAGCGATGCTTTCTCGGCGGCGAACTGGCTCGGGCCCGGCCACAGCAGGTAGCCGCCTGCGGCGTGCGTGAGAATTGCCGTCGTCGCGGTAAAAGCCCATAGTCGCGCCCGGCCTGGGGATGCGGCGAGCCAGGGCTCGAGTCCGGCCGTGGTCCAGCATAACACGAGAGCCGCGACCGCGAAATAGCGGGGCCCAAAGGTTCCTCCGCCGACCCAGGTGTCGTAGAAGCACAGCAGAAGCCAGGGACCGGCGCAGGCCGCGGTCATCAGGCGTGTCAGCGCGTCGCGCGAGCGACAGGCGGCGAGGACGCTGAAGACGGCGGGGGGAAAGAAGCAGAGCAGGCCGCGCGTCGGGCTCGCGATGAGGCCGAAAAAAGCGGCCGGTTGGAAGCTGCGGAAGATGCTCGCCTGGAAATCCGCCTCCGGCGGGCGCAGGCGTCCGGTGTAGGCCAGCCAGTATGCGGCGAGCAAGCTGAGCGGGACCGCCGCCCCGAGCGTGAAGCCGGCCAGGCGGCGCCGGTCGAAGAACAGGACGAACGCCATGCCCGCTGCCAGGAAGAATACGCTGTCCGGGCGCGCGGCCACGGCGAGGCCGAGCCCGAAGCCCGCGAGGGCGTCGAACCGGAGGCCCCTTTCATTGAGCCCCCAGAGCGCCAACCCAACGCCGAGCGCCGCCGGGCCGTGCTGCCACAGCGCCTGGCTGCTGACGCTGAAGGCCCACGTGCCGAGCCCGTAGAGAACGCTCAATGCGAGAGCGAATTCGTCCGAGCAGCGGTTCTTCAGCGCGCGCCGCAGGGCCACAGCCGACAGCGCAGTGATTAGCGAGCCACTCAGTTTCGAGAGGCCGTGAAGCGCGGGCTCGCTGATTGCGGCGCCGCCCAGCGCGGACACAAGGTACACCGGCAAGGCGAGCAGGCCGGGCGCGATCGGGTAGATCGACAGATGTTTGCCGAGGTGGAGCACGGTGAAGTTGTCGAGCTTGCCGACGAACCAGGGATCGAGCACGGGCTCGAGAGTCAGCGTGCCGTGGCGCAGAAGGCAAAAGGGCAGAAGACTATTCGGCGCGTCGTCGCCGCCATGCCAGCGGAACGTCGACAGGTAGACGGCGAGAAGCGTCAGGCCGAGCGAGGCATCGGGGAAGCGCTCGAAAGGCTTGCCTCCGGAACGGGTCCACAACCTCGCCAGCAGCGCCAGACACAGCGCGAAGGCCGGAGCGGGAACCAGCCCGCCGAGCGCCATGGTCGCGAGCAGCCAGGTCGCCCCCAGCCAGATGGGGGCCGTCACGAACTCAGGCGGCCGTCGGCCATGCGCAGGATGCGGTCGGCGGCTTTGGCGGCCGGCTCGTCGTGGGTGACGAGCACGACGGCGGCGTCCTGCTCGCGCGCGACGCGGCGGAAGTCGGCGAACACGCGGTCGCCGTTGGCGCGATCGAGGTTGCCGGTCGGCTCATCGGCCAGGATCACTGACGGCCTGTTGATCAAGGCTCGGGCGATCGCCGCGCGTTGGCGCTCGCCGCCCGAGGTCTGCGAGGGGAAGCGGTCGCGCAGGGCGCCGATGCCCAGGGACCCGAGCAAGGCGGTCGCGCGCTCTCGGGCGCTGACGAGGGACTCGTCAGACAGGCCGTTGGCCACAGCGAGCCGAGCGGGCATCAAGATATTCTCCAGAATCGTGAACTCGGGCAGCAGAGAATCGAATTGAAAGACGAAGCCGATGTGGGCGCAGCGCATGCGCGCGCGCTCCTGCTCGCCGAGGCCGGCGGCGCGGCGGCCGCGCACGGTCAGCTCGCCCGCGTCGGGGCGGTCCATGAGGCCGAGGAGGTTGAGCAAGGTGGACTTGCCCGAGCCGCTGGGCCCGAGGATCGCGACGAACTCGCCGGGGAAGACCGAGAAGTCGATACCGCGCAGGACCGACACGGCCGCAGGCCCATGCCCGTAGCTTTTGCTGACGTCTTTGACGATGATCGTCGCGTCAGCCATAGTGGATGGCCTCCACGGGATCGGCCTTGGCGGCGCGCGACGCGGGATAGACAGTGGCGAGCAAGGACAAGAGGAGGCCCATGCCGGTCACGGCCGCGACGTCGCCGGGGCGCACATCCACGGGTACGCGCGATAGATAGTAGATATCGGCGGGAAGCTCGACGATCGAGAAGTTGCCGATCACCCAGCACAAGATCATGCCCAACCCGAGGCCCATGACCACGCCAGAGCCGCCGATGAGGAAGCCTTCAAAGAGGAATATACGGCGGATGAGCCCGGGGCCGGCACCCATCGCCTTGAGCAGGCCGATGTCACGCGTTTTTTCCACCGAGCGAAGGATCAAGGTCGAGGCGATGCCGAGCGAGGCGACCAAGGTGATCAAGGTGAGGATGATGAACATCACTGTCTTCTCGAGTTTGAGTGCCGCGAACAAGGTCTGGTTCATCTGCGCGTAAGTGCGCACGAGTTTGGCAAAGCCAAGCGCGCCGCGCAGGCGCCGGGCGGCGGCATCCACATGGCGGAGGTCCTTCAGCTTGATGCCGATGCCGGAGGCTCCGGCGTCCACGCCGAGAAATTTCGAGGCGGCTGCAAGCCCGGTCCAGGCTGTCGCGCTGTCGTACTCGTAGTAGCCGGTCTTCAGCGTGCCCGCGACGCGGAATGTCTGCATCTTGGGGAGCAAGCCCAGGGGGGTCGCGACGCTCTTGGGCGAGACCAAGACGACTTCGTCATCGATCCGGCACCCGAGGTGGTCGGCGAGCTCGACGCCGAGCACGATGCCCGGAATTTTCCCATTCCCGATGTCTTCCCAGGAGCCGGAGGTGAGCTTCGCCGCGAGATCGTTGACCGCGAACTCCTGCTTCGGGTCGATGCCTTTGACGACGACGCCGATCGAGCGGTCGCGGACGGTGAGGATCGCTTGGCCGAGAGCGAAGGGCGCTGAAGCCGCGTGATCGGGGTCGGCTCGGACTAGGGCCAAGGTCTCCGACACGTCCTGCGGCGAGCGCGCGCCGAGCACCGTGATGTGGGCTTGAGCGCCGATGATTTTCTTCTGGATGTCGGTCTGAAAGCCGTTCATGACAGAGAGGGTGGTGAGCAAAGCGGCGACACCGACGGTCACGCCCGCCACGCCGATCAAGGTCGTCACGACCGCGAACAGGCCTTTGCGCTTGGCCTTAAGATACCGCAAGGCGATGAAGAGTTCCAGCGTCACGCGGTCTTTTCGCGCTTGAGCGTGGGAAACAGGATCACGTCGCGGATCGAATCCCGCCCGGTGAGCAGCATGGTGATGCGTTCGATGCCGACGCCGATGCCGCCCATCGGCGGCATGCCGGCCTCCATCGCCGAGATGAAGTCTTCATCCAGGAGGTCGGCCTCGGCGTCGCCGGCGGCCTTCTGCTTCATCTGTTCGGTGAGGCGGTCGCGCTGGTCTTGCGGGTCGTTGAGCTCGGAGTAGGCGTTGGAGAGTTCTATGCCCGCGGCGAAGCACTCGAAGCGCTCGACGAGCGACTCCGTTCCGGGCTTGAGCTTGGCCAGCGGCGTGATCGCGGCCGGATGATCGAACAGGAAGGTCGGCTGTTGGAGCAGATCCTCGATTTTTCCTTCGATGATGCGGTCGAACAGCTTGGCGCTCGGCGTCTTCTCGCCCGCGTGGACCCCAAGCTTTTCGGCGAGCTTGAGCAGGCCCGCCCGGTTGAAGCCTTTCCCCGCAAGCACGTTCTGGATCGGCTCGCCGCAGCGGTCCTTCCACACCTCGGGCAGGTAGAGACGCCGGAACGGCGCCTTCAGCGAAA
Source organism: Elusimicrobiota bacterium (assembly GCA_023249675.1). Classification (GTDB taxonomy): domain Bacteria; phylum Elusimicrobiota; class Elusimicrobia; order UBA1565; family UBA9628; genus GWA2-66-18. The sequence continues at coordinate 8,641 of JAHFCE010000008.1, forward strand.
TCGTCTTGCCCATCCACTCGACTTCGGACACGCCGCAGGCGTCGGCGCACTCGGTCAGCAAGGTCTCGAAGAGCGCGGCCATGCCTTCATAGTCGGAGTAGGCCTCGTACGCCTCGAGCATCGTGAACTCGGGGTTGTGGCGGGTGTCGAGACCCTCGTTGCGGAACACGCGCCCGATCTCGTAGACGCGGTCGAGGCCGCCGATCACGAGCTTTTTGAGGTACAGCTCGGTCGCGATGCGCAGGACCATATCCTGATCGAGCGCGTTGTGGTGCGTATGGAAAGGGCGGGCCGAGGCGCCGCCGGCCTGGCCGAGCAGGACGGGCGTTTCCACCTCGATGTAGCCGCGCGAATCGAGCACGCGGCGGATGGTCGACACGATCTTGGCGCGCTTGATGAACACCTCGCGCGACTCTGGGGTGGAGACGAGATCCAAATGGCGCTGTCGATAGCGCAGTTCGGTGTCGGTCAGGCCGTGCCATTTTTCCGGCAGGGGCCGCACGGCTTTTGCGAGCATCGTCGCGTGCTCGGCGGCGACGGTGGGCTCGCCGGTCTTGGTGATGAACACAGCGCCGGAGACGGCGAGAAAGTCGCCGGTGTGGAGATCTTTCTTGACCAAAGCGAAGACGTCTTCGGGCAAGGCGTCTTTCTTGAAATAGACCTGAGCGGTGCCGGACAGGTCGGCGAGGCGGCCGAAGATGGACTTGCCCATGTCGCGCAATTCGACGAGGCGTCCGGCAAGCGCCACTTTTTCCGTCGAGTGCTGCATCGGTTCGGTCAGCTTGGCGCCAAGTTTTTTCACGGAGGAACAATCGTCTCTGCGGATCGCGCGCGATGGAAACGGGTCGATGCCGCGGGCGCGCATGTCCGCGATCTTGGCCTTCTTGAGCGCCATCAGCTCTTCGAGGCCGCGCCCTTCATCGATGCCGCCGGACGGCGAGGTCGTCTTATCGGACATTCTTCTGTTCTCCGCGGGAGGCGAGGATGCCGGAGATCAATTCCCGCAGCCTCTTGGGGTCGCAAGGCTTCTGCACGTAAGCCGCCACGTTTGGCGCCAACTCGAAGATGTCGCGCATCCTCTGGCCCTTGGCGGTCAGCACGATGACCGGGACGGTCTTCGTGCGCGCGTCTTCTTCTAGGCGCGCGCGCACCGCGCAGCCGTCCAAGATGGGCATCATCACGTCGAGAATCACGAGGTCGGGGATCGGGGCGGTCTCGTCGCGCGGCTCGACGCCGGCTTTGGCGAGGGCCTCGGCTCCATCGTACGCGGCGACGACCCTATGCCCGTCTTGTTCGAGCATGAACTGAATGAGGGCGACGATGTCGCGCGCATCATCGACGAGCAGTATCCGCGCCATGCCGGGATTCTAACACTTCGCGGCGCGGGGGGGAAAGGCGGGTGCACCCGCAGACAGGACCCGCCGCGCTATTTGAAGAAAGCAGACCGCGCCCGTCAGGAGCGGGCCGGAAGTCACATATCTTGGGCGCACCGATCGGTTCAGTAGCCGGTGAAAAACGGCGCGGCATCCCTGGGGCCTGCGGGGTAGCGTTCTGCCCGAAAGCGCGCGGCGAGCGTGGCCGGCGTCTTGTCGTTGATCCGTTCGTACAGCTTGTCCGCTTCGCGGACTTTCCCTTGAGCATCGAGGAGGTTCGCGCGGCGCAGGAGCACCCAGTCCTTCATGCCCCTCGGGTGGGGCATCGTGTCGAGCGCCGCAAGCCAGCCCGCCGTCTCGGCGGGGCGGTCTTGGAGCAGGCGGTTCTCGGCCGCGCGGTACAGCGCCCAGGCGCGCGCGGGCGCGCGCACGGTCGGATGCAAAGACTCAAACCAGAGCCCGTTTGGATCGGCGAGCGCGACGGCCGCGTCGAAATCGCCGCGGCGCTCGGCCACGTAGGCGCGGCGCAGGCGGTAGATCGGATTGTGCGGGTAGCGCGCGCTTAATTCCGCAAGCAGCATCTCCGCTCCGGCCCAGTCGGCCTCGTCGTCTTTGGAGAGAATGACGGAGAGAATCGATCGCGCCTCCATGCGCGCGATTCCGGTCGACTTGGCCACGCTCCACAGCTCGGCGAGGCCGAGCGCGCGGTCTGCGCTTTCGCCGATCAACAGAGAGGCGAAAGGTTTGGCGGCGGCGGGCATGCGCGCGGCGAAGTAGTGGTACATGCCCATGCCCAGGCGCGCGTCAGACAGCGCGGGATCAAGGGCGAGCGCCTTTTTCAAGTGCCTGATCGCGGATGCGCCGTCGGGCAGAGCCCGCAAAAAATTCCTCTGTGCGGCGTTCGCGCGAGCGCGGAAGCCGAGCGCGGCGCCGAGATAGTAGTGCGCCTCTGCGGGATTCGAGCGCATGAGCGCCCGGGCCGCATGTTCGGCGGCGTCGTTGTCGGCCTGGAACGCGCGGTAGGTTGCGGCTGAGCGCATGCCCTCGGCGATCCAGCGTTGGTACGAGGATACGCTGCGGTAGAAAGGCCCCGCGGGGTGGTCGGGACGGAGGGCTGCGAGCGCGTCGGAGGCGGCCCGCGCTTGGTCGAACTGCATGTCGTAGAACAGGTCGACGACGCCCGCCAGCTCGCGCTCCATCTCGGGCGGGGCGGCCGCCGCCGGGAGGGCGAGCGCGAAGAGGAGAAGCCAGGAGGGCACGGTCAAAGATATATAATCCGCCCGTGGTGAACAAAGAGGCGGTCGTTCTGATCGGCCATGGGAGCGCCGCCTCCGACACGCCCAAGCCCATGGTCGGCGAGCTCAAGCGCCTCGAGGGCGAGCGCCAGGCCCGCCGCGAGGCCGCGATGAGCCCGCGCGAGGCCGAGCTCGACAAGATCGTCCGCGGGTGGCCCCGCACGCCCGCGACCGACGCCTACAAGTACGGCGTCGAGGCGATCGCCCAGGCCTTGGCTCCCAAGCTCGGCGGCCGCAAGCTCATCGCCGCCTACAACGAGTTTTGCGCCCCGTCGGTTGAGGACGCCATCGAGCTCCTTGTTCAAGAGGGCTTTACGCGCATCCTTTTGATCTCGACCATGTTCACGCGCGGCGGCATCCACGCCGAGCGCGATATCCCGGACATCGTCCTCGCGGCCCGCAAGAAGCATCCGGGCATCGCCGTCGAGTACGCCTGGCCCTTCGACGCGGACCGCGTCGCCTCTTTTCTCGCCGATCAGCTTCGCCGGGCGCTTCCCTCCGCCCCGCGTTGATTGTGACGGGCCTATTGGCTACAATCGTCAGACAATGGCCATCGAACAGACCCTCATCCTGATCAAGCCGGACGGCGCCTTCCGCAGGCTGACCGGCCTTACCATCGACCGCCTCGACGCCACCGGCCTCGAGATGGTCGGCGCGAAGATGCTCTGCATCACCGAGAAGCTCGCCCGCGAGCACTATGCGTCGCTCTCCGATAAGCCCTTTTTTGAAGGTCTCATCAAGTATATCCGCGGCGAGTTCCACGGCATCAAGGATCATCGCATTCTCGCGCTTGTGTATCGCGGGGAGAACGCGATCAAGGCCGTGCGCGCCGTCGCGGGCGCGACCAACCCCGAGCAGGCCGTTCCAGGGACGATCCGAGGCTCGTTTGGCCGCATCACGACCGCGCAGCAGTTCGAGAACGTGATCCACGCCTCCTCGGATCCGATGGACGCGGCGCGCGAAGTCGCGCTGTGGTTTAAGAAAGACGAGATCATCCCCTAAAGCCATGAAGTCCGCGGTCCTTCTCCTCGCCGCGCTGGCCTTTGGAGCGGCGGCGGCGCCCGTCCCCAATCCGGCGTTGGCGGTTCCGGCCAAGGCGGCGGGTCCCGCCCTTCCCGGCGAGCCCGTCGAATTGAAGACGCTTGATGGGTGGGCGCTCAAGGCCGCGTTCGCGCCGGCTCAGCCCGGGAAGATGACGTTGCTCCTGCTTCACGGCACGGGCCAGCGCAAGGAAGACTGGAAGCGTCTGGCGTTTCCGCTTGTCCGGGCGGGTTACGGCGTCATGGCCGTGGACTTGCGCGGCCACGGCGAAAGCCGCATGAGCCCCTCCGGCGAGGAGTTGTCGTGGAAGAAGCTGAGTGCCACGCGCGCCGCCAACGACTATGCCGACATGTCCCGCGACGCCGAGGCCGCGGTCGCGTGGCTCGCGGGCCAGGGCGTGCCCGAGGATTCGATCGGCCTCATCGGCGCGGAAGTCGGCGGCAGCGTCGCCGTCCGCTACGCGGCCGTGCACTCGAAGGCGCCGCTCGTCGTGATGCTGTCTCCGGGCATGGCCTGGCAGGAAGTGCTGACCGTCAACGCCCTGCGCGCGCTCAAGCGCCCGATCCCAACCCCGATTCTCATGGTCTACTCCGAAGCGGACAAGCGCTCCTCCAAGGAGACGCCGATTCTTTACGCGTTCGCCAAGGGTGCGGTCGGCGATCGCCACGCGGCCTTGATTGCGGTTCCTCAGGAGCGCGGCACGCGCATGTTCAAGGCCCAGCGCGCTCTCGTCGGACAGATCATCGACTGGCTGGGCAATCCGATCGCGCCGGACGTTCCGGCCCTCTCGACCGGGCCGCTGACGGGCGGGACCACGACGACGCGCGATCATTTTATCCAGATGACAGGTGACAAGACGCTCATCGATGACACCGGCACGCCGTCGCCTTCCGTTCAGTCGGGCGACGACGACTAAAGTGGCTCTCCTCTCGGCGCGGGTTTACGCGCGCCTGCCCACGGAGCAGGCCAATCCGCGCACGCGCAATATCGATGCGAAGTCCTCGTCCCAGATCGTGCGCCTCATGATCGACGAGGACCGCCTCGTTCCGGCCGCCGTCGCGCGCGTCGCGCGGGAATTGGCGAAAGGCGTGGACGCGCTCGCGAAGACGCTTGCTTCCGGCGGTTCGGTGCTGCTGCTCGGCGCCGGCACGAGCGGACGCCTGGCCGTGCTCGAGGCGGCCGAGTGTCCGTCCACCTTCAACACCGCGCCGCGCCGGGTCCGCGCGGTCATCGCCGGCGGCCGGCGCTCGGTGTTCCGCGCCCGGGAGGGGGCCGAGGACGAGCCGGCCCTGGGGAGGAACGCCGCCGGGTCGGTTCGGGAGGGCGATACGGTGATCGGCGTCGCGGCGAGCGGGGTGACGCCGTTTGTCTCCGCGGCCTTGGCCGAGGCAAAAAAGCGGGGGGCCGCGACGATTCTCGTGACGTCCAACGGCCGCCCGAAGGGGCGTGCTGCCGACATCGTCATCGCTCCTCTCGTCGGCCCCGAGGTCGTGACCGGCTCCACGCGCCTGAAGTCCGGCACGGCGGCGAAGCTCGTCTTGAACACGCTCACGACCGGCGCGATGATCAAGATCGGCAAGGTTTATGATCACTGGATGGTGGACCTTAAGCCGACCTCGCGCAAGCTGCGCCTGCGCGGGGAGCGCATCGTCGCGGATCTCGGCCGGGTCAAGGCTGAACGCGCGCGCTCTCTGTTGCGCGCCTCGGGCGGCAGCGTGAAAACCGCCGTCGTGATGGCGCGCAGGGGCCTGACGGCCGCGGCCGCGCGCAAGGCGCTTGCCGGCGCGGGGGGCGCGCTGCGGCGCGTCCTGGGAAAATGACGATGAAAGGCCGCGTCCACATTGAGAGCATCTCGAGCATCGTTCTCAAGGACAATGCGCTTGGCGATCCGCGCCGCCGCGAGATTCCCGTCTATCTGCCGCCGTCCTATGGGACCGCGCGCGGCCGCCGCTATCCTGCGCTCTACTACCTCCCCGGCTTCACCGGCACCGGCCGCGGCGCGCTCAATTATAATCCGTGGAAGGAGAATCTCGCCGAGCGCTTCGACCGGCTGATCGCCGAGGGCAAAGCCCCCGAGGCGATCCTGGTCTTCGTGGACGGCTTCACGGCGTACGGCGGCTCGCAATACCTGAACTCGACCGCGACCGGCCGCTATGAGGACTTTACCGTGCAAGAGGTCGTGGGCTATATCGATGACAAGCACGCCACCGTGCGTCATCCCGAGGGCCGCGCGATTCTCGGCAAGTCTTCCGGCGGCTTCGGCGCGCTGACGCTGGCGATGCGCCATCCCGATGTCTTCGGCCATTGCGTCAGCCACTCCGGCGACATGGGCTTCGAGGCCGGCTACGGCCAAGACGCGCTCAAGTTCGCATCCGCTCTTGGCCGTTACGGCGGCTCGCCCAAGCGCTTCGTGTCGGCGTTCCTTAAGTCGCGCACGAAGGACGGCTTCGATCATGCCGCGATCAATTTGATCGCGATGTCCGCGTGCTATTCCCCCAATGAAAAATCCTCTCTGGGCTTCGACCTGCCCTGCGATCCGCGGACCGGGGAGCGCATCCCCGCGGTGTGGAAGCGCTGGCGGGAGCTTGATCCGATTCATGCCGCGGCCAAGCACGCGGGCGCCTTGCGCCGGCTGAGGACCCTGTGGTTCGACGCGGGCGCGCGCGACGAGTACTACCTGCATCTCGGCGCGCGCCGTTTCTCCGATGCGCTCAAGGCTCTGAAGGTTCGCCACGTATATGAGGAGCACGGCCTCGGCCATTTTGACGCGGCCGAGCGCCTTGACAAGTCCCTGCCGCTGCTCGCCGCGAGGACCCGCCGTGTCGGCTGAAGGTCGAATGGATGTCGAATGGATAGGGTAAGATGGATGACGATCTGTCCGCACAAGGAGGCTTATTTATGTTGCCGATCGCAAAGTCCCGCAAGCGCTCCGCCTGCGCCGCCGTCATGGCCGCCGCTTTGAGCGTTGCCGCGACGCCGCAGCTGCGCGGGGAAGAGGGCATGTGGACGTTCGACAATCTCCCGATCAGGCTCCTCAAGGAGCGTTACCAGTTCACGCCGACGCAGGCCTGGATCGACCACCTTCGTCTCGCGTCCGTGCGCTTCAATGACGGGGGTTCCGGCGCGTTCGTCTCCAAGAACGGCCTCGTCTTGACGAACCATCACGTCGCGCTCGGCCAACTCCAGAAGATGTCCACGCCGAAGAAGGATTACGTCAAGGAAGGCTTTTTCGCGAAAGGGCTCAAGGGCGAGATCGCCTGCCCCGACCTCGAGATCAACGTCCTCGTTGCAATGGAGAACGTCACCGAGCAGGTCCTTGGGGCCGTGAACTCCAAGTCCTCCGATAAGGAGCAGAACGAGCAGCGCAAGGCGCAGATCTCGCGGATCACGAAGGCCTCGACGGAGCAGACCGGCCTGCGCTCGGATGTCGTCGAACTCTACCAAGGCGGCGAATATTGGCTGTACCGCTACAAGAAGTACACCGACATGCGCCTGGTCATGGCCCCCGAGCTCCAGGCCGCGTTCTACGGCGGCGACCCCGACAATTTCACCTACCCGCGCTACGCGCTCGACTTCGCGTTCTTCCGCGTCTACGAAAAGGGCAAGCCCGTCTCGGTCGAGCACTTTCTCAAGTGGTCCGCCGACGGCGCCGCGGAGGGCGAGCTGGTCTTCGTGACCGGCCACCCGGGCCATACCGATCGCCTCAACACCGTCGCTCAGCTCGAGTACGCGCGCGACTTCGGCCTGGCGCTGTACCTGAAGCTTGCGGCGAAGAAGCGCGCGGACTACTATGCCTATTCGAGTCTTGGCGTCGAGCAGGCGCGCCGTTCGAAGGACCGCATCTTCGGCGTCGAGAACGCGATCAAGGCCGTCACCGGCGAGTACGAGGGGCTGCTCGAGCCCGCGCTCCTCAAATCTTTAAAGGGCGCGGAGGACGCGCTGCGCAAGTCCGTCGCCGAGTCCCCCGACGACGCGACGCGCGGCGCCAAGGGCTCGTGGGATAAGATTGCCGCCGCGGTCGCTCAGGCCGGCGGCCGGCGCTTGCAGATGACCTACCGCCGCTTTGACGCGACGAAGGTCGCGGGCCTGGCCAACAGCATCGTCCGCTACGTCGCCGAGGTCGCCAAGCCCAACGACAAGCGCTACGAGGAATACCGCGACTCGAGCCTTGAGTCCCTGAAGTTCCGCCTGTTCTCTCCGGCGCCGATGTACCCCGACATGGAAGAGTTCCTTCTCGCGCGCACGCTGGAGGACGCGGTCAAGGAGCTCGGCGAGTCCGACGAGTTCGTCGCGGCCGCGCTCGGCGGCCGCAAGCCCGAAGAGGTCGCGCGCGACCTGATCGCGGGCACGAAGTTATTCGATCCGGCGCAGCGCCGGAAGCTGATCGAGGGCGGCGAGAAGGCCGTGGCCTCATCGCAAGACGCTTTGATCGTCTGGGCGCGCAAGCTCGATGCGGTGTACCGCGCGCAGCGCAAGTGGTATGAGGATGAGATCGAGAGCGTGACCGTCGCCGAGGGCAACCGCATCGCCAAGGCGCGCTTCGCGGTGTACGGCAAGTCGACGTACCCCGACGCGACCTTCACTTTGCGCCTCTCCTACGGCAAGGTCGCCGGCTACGAACTCGGCACCACCTTGGTGGCGCCGTTCACGACTTTCTACGGCCTCTACGACCGCGCGATCGGCCACGCGGAGAAGCCGCCGTTTGATCTCGCGCCCCGCGTCAAGGCGGCCAAAAGGAAGCTCGACCTCGGCGCGAAGCTCAACTTCGTGACCACCAACGACATCATCGGCGGCAACTCCGGCTCGCCGATCGTCAACGCCAAGGGAGAGTATGTCGGTCTCGTGTTCGATGGGAACATCCAGTCTCTGGTCGGGCGCTACGCCTACGACGACGCGCGCAACCGCACCGTCGCGGTGCACTCCTCCGGCATCATCGAGGCGATGCGCAGCGTCTACGGACTGGGTGCGCTCGCCGATGAGGTCGCGGGCGAGTCGCGGCGGCGGCATTAAGCTATAATCACAAAATGGTTCACCCTGCAGCCGGCAAGCGCGTCCTGCTCATCGACGACGATCAATTAGTGCGCAGCCTCTTCGAACTCGAGATGGCCAAGGACTTCTCCGTCGCCGTCGCCGAAGACGGCGCGAAGGGCCTGGCCGCGGTCGCCGCCTTCAAGCCGCATCTCATCGTGCTCGACTTGATGATGCCGTTCCTCGACGGCTTCGAGGTCATCCAGCAGCTTCAAGTTCGCGGCTTCAAGGACATCCCCGTCCTCGTGATCACGGGCGACGGCGACCAGGCCAACGAGAGCATCGTCAGCAAGGAGCCGAACGTGGCCGCGTTCTTCCACAAGCCGCTGAAGTTTCACGAGCTCATCGCCAAGATCAACAGCCTGCTGGCCGCCTAAAACCGTTTCGCGGGCGCGAGGCGGCGCTTGAGGTCCTTGATCAGCAGGTTCGGGAAGGTCTTGTCGTCGAGCTGAGACCAGATCCAGGTGGCGTGGCGGGAGGAGGGTTCGATGTAGCGCTTGTGCATCGGGCGCACGAACTCTTCGTAGAGCCTCAGGGTCTCCTCGAGGTCCACGCGCCGCTCGGTGCAGTCGCGACGCACGCGGCGCATGAGGCGGATGTCATCGGGCGTTTCGATGAATACGGATAGATGCATCCGGTCGCGCAGCGATTTTTCGGCGAGCACCAGGATGCCGTCGAGAATGATCAGCGGCCGGGTCTCGACGCGGCGCGTCCGCTTCAGGCGGCTGTGCGTCGCGTAGTCGTAGATCGGCGCGTCGATCGCCTGGCCCGCCATGAGCTGGTCGAGCTGGCGGCATAGGAGGGCCGTTTCGAGCGCGCGCGGGTGGTCGAAGTTGAGCTTCAGCGCGGCGGCTCCATCGAGATCGCCGTTGTGGCGGTAGTACCAGTCGTGGCAGATGACGGTGGTCTGTCCGGGGAAGGCGGCGACGACCGCTTGCGCGAGCCGGGACTTGCCGGAGCCGCTGCCGCCGGCGACGCCGAGAACGAGGCAAGGCCGGTCCAGTGAGTTTCGCGCCACGCGGAGATTATAGCGGAGTTATTCACCGATCCGTCGCGCGACGGATGAGTAGAATTAGGCCTTTTGGCCTAATTTCATGCGGGCCTATTTACAATTTTTCCTACCCTACAAGACCCCTGACCTCGTTGAGTTCCCCTCTCATACTTTAAGTGCGGTTCAGTGTCGTTTAGTTTGAATCGGGAGAGACAAGAGAATGCCGACGCAGATAGGGAATCTGACCTTCTACACCGTAGAGGAGTTGGCCGAAAAATTCAAGATCAGTCCAGCCACGATCTACGGATACATCCGTTCCGGAGCCTTGTCCGCCAAACGTTTCGGCAAACATTTCCAGATCGAGCAAAGCCACCTTGAGAAATTCCTCGTGGGGAGCGGCCATGAAGAAAATTAAGAAAGGAATAGTCTGCCTCATCACCGCGGCTTTGATCGGAACCTCCCTACCGTGGACCGCATTTGCCCAGAGCGTCCGCGTGGTGAAGCCTGTCGGGACGCAGGTCTCCGGCATCGCGGGTTTGTCTCCGTCCACGCAGCTTCAACCCACTAGCGCCGTCACGTTTGCGCCTGCCGCGGCGGGTGATCTTAAATTGCCCGCCCCAACAGTCCTTCCGGGCGCCGCCGACCCCGCCTTGACGGCGCCGGCGTCCCCGGCGGTCACGGCATTGCCGGAACCGCCGGTCCCCACCGGCGAGGCAGCCCCCGCCGCGGCGGAGGGCGAGGCCCCAGCGGCCGGCAAGATCGAGAAGGCGCCGACGCGGGGGCGTTTCGACGGCAGCGTCATTTTTGACCATGTCCGGAAGTTTGCAGGGACGGTGGATGTCGCGGGTGGGATGGACCCAACGCCTGTGAAGTTCACCGAGCGACGGAAATACGCGCCCGGCTATGGCCGCGGCATTCTGAAGGCCAAGGACAAGATCAATCATCGCATCTACTATCAGGCGCCGAATGGCACGCTCGTGCCGGTCAATGGCGATGTGGCCGGCTACCTGCAGCCGGCGCGCTTGACGCTGTACAAGTCCAAGTCGAAGCAGACGGGGCCGATCTACATCGTGGCGCCGAGCGGACGGAGCTCGTTGAAGAATTACGAAGCGGACTTGGAGGTGCTGGCCTCGGACGCCTTGGCCCGAGGCGCGCGCCTGCAACGGGTCTTGGACCGGCTCGGGCGTCCGGCCCGCGCGCGCGGCGCGACCAAGGAGTTCTCCGAGAAGCTGAAGGAGTTCCAACGCGAGCTGGCCGAATACCGGACGGCGCAGGAGGCGTGGACCGCCAAGAAAAACGAGCTCTACGGGAGGGCGAAGGAGGCGGATGCCCCTTTCCTCAAGGCCGTCATCGACGGTGCCGACTTCGGGAAGAGCCATGCCGACTTGTCTTTCCAGGCTCTCGTCCAGGAGCGATTCGCCAACGCCGACGCGCTGATGGCCGCGTTGTATCCCGAGTACATCAAGGACTTGCGCCGCTACATCCCCAACTTGAACAGTCTCGGC
>JAHFCE010000008.1:19883-105230 GCA_023249675.1 Elusimicrobiota bacterium
ACGATCCCGAGCTGACCTTGGAGTTCATCAAGTACCGGAAAGCCTACCGGAACCGCGATGTTCCGGCTATCGGGACGCTCTCCCAGGCCCAGATCGCGTTTTCGCCGGAGACGATCCCGGCGGCCCTCGACCGGCTCGCCGCGTTTCAGAAGCCGTCGCTGAAGCCCCTGGTTCCCGAGGCTCGCGCTCTCGTCCTCGAGGCCCTCGCCCAGACGGAGAAGGCGAGGCAGGCCCTGGACAAGCTTGACGCCGCGATCCGGAGCGCCGACTCCGAAAAGGACGTCCGCGGCGCCCTCAAGGAAGCCAATGCCGCGTTGGCGGCGTACACGACCGAGCGGGAGGCGTGGAAGCCGAAGAGAGACGTTTTCTATGCGAAGGCGAAAGACGCCGACAAGCTCTTCCTCACCGCGCTCATCGACGGCGCCGACTTCAAGAAGATCCACAAAAAGAACATCGCCGTCGGTGCCCTGCTGACGGAACGCTTCGCCACTGCGGATGATCTGCTCTCCGCCCTCTATCCCGACCACATCAAGGAGTTGCGACGCGACATCCCCAATCTCAAGAGCCTTCCCGTCACGGACTTCGAGTTCTCGATATTCGTCGACCGCGAGCTGACCTTGGAGTTCTTGGAGAATCAAAGGAGCCGCGGGGAAGCGGCTCGCCAGAACCTGCGGCTCCTGTCCCGCGTGGGCTGGGCGTTCACACCGAAGGACATACTGGCCCTGTTGGAGCGCCTCGCGAAGGATAAGGGCCCGTTGAAATCGATCCAGCCCGCGCTGAGCGAGCTGGCGAACGAGTCACTGCGCATCATTGAACAGTGGGAAAAGATCCGCGACCGACTGCAGACGGCGTTCGCCGAGGACAAGCCCGGCAAGACCGTGGCGAAGTCCTTAGATGAGCTTCGACGGATGATCGTGGAGCGGCAGAGCAAGGCCTCCGGCTGGCAGGCGCGTCGTGACGCCTTGCTCGACAAGCTCACGGATGACGCCCAAATCCGCGACTTCGTCGCCTACGTCGCTCATACAATCGACCCTAAGCGCAACGATCTCAATTCGCTGCTTGCCGCGGAGTTCCGGACCGCCGACGAGCTTCTCTCCTGGCTCTATCCGAAACGAATCGAGGAGCTGCGCCTCTACATTCCCGATCTCAAGTCCATGGGCGTCTCCGATTTTCAAAGCTCCCTCTTTCTCCACCCGGAGCTTACCGACGAGTTCATAGAGAACAGGAAGTCGCTGGGAAGGAAGGATATTGCGGCGATCGGGGCCCTGTCCTACGCGACGTTCGATGTCTCGCCGAAATCGATCCCCGCGATGTTGAGCCGGCTCGAGAAGCACGAGGACGGCGTCTTGAAGCCTTACGAGGCGGAGCTGCAGGGGCTGGTCAACGAGGCCACGCCCGCCCTGGCGCAATGGGACAGGGCCATGGAGAACCTCAAGCGCGCCGTCGCCGACAAGGGAGGCAGCAAGAAGGCCGGCGCGATCCTCGCGGAGTTGGGCCGCATGACTGCGGAGCGGCAGGCGGATGCCTCCGGGTGGCGGCAAAAGGGGGAGGCGTTCCTCGGCAAGGTGAGCGACCCCGTCCTCAAGTCATTCCTGACCCAGATGCTCACGCCGCTCGATCCTAATCCGGCCTCCTTGAATACGATTATGTCGGCCCGGTTCCATAACGCGGATGAGTTGCTGGCTTGGCTGCACCCCCAGCGCATCGAAGAGCTGCGCCGCTTCATGCCCGGGCTCTCCGCGATGCAGATCGACGGCTTCGAGAGGTCCATCTTCGTGGATCGGGACAAGGTTGGCGAGTTTCTCGCAAACCGCGCGCTCTTGGGAGAATCAGCTCCTCAGTCTCAATCCAGCGGGCTCCAGGACGTGCGCTACGTTGTTCCCATGGGGCGCGACCAGCTCAGGCCCAAGTTCAAGAGCGGCGACTTCCGCCTGCCTTACCGCGTCCCAGACGTCCAGGGTCTCGAGGATTTCAGCGACCCGAACAACCCCGGCTACGCGACGTTCCGGCCTGACGCGACGCCGGGAGCGGCGAAGGAGAAGCTCAAGGAGCGCTTCGGCATCTTCTCGGACCTCATCGAAGCCAACTTTCGCGTCCTCCCCATCATTAGCAGGTTCTCCTTCGAACCGATGCCCAAGGCCGCCGGGCGCGCGATCGTTGCCGAGGTGGGGACGATGGTGACCCACTACGAGACGCTGACCAAGAGCGCCCAAAAGGCCGCCGACGGCCAGGCGGTGCGCGAGAGATATACCGCGATCGCAGCCGAGTTGGAGCAGCTCTGGAAGGACGTGCCCGAGACCGGGACTTTGCCCGAAGCCGTGGCGGAGCGGATCAGCAGCATCGAGCCAGGCGCGGAGCTCGCCGCGATCCAGAACCTGCATACGATGGTCAATTTCATCCACCAGAGGAGCTTCGAGGCGCTCAGCGCCCGGGAAGCGGCGGGCAACGAGAGAGGCGCGATCAATTTCAAAAACGAGATCCCGTTCATGGACCTGGGCGACCAACCCGTATTCAAGAACAATCATCTCCTCAGCAAGCCTCTCCGCGCCCTGCTCAACAGGGACCAGCGCCCCGGCGGCCATCAGACCGACATCGTGATCATCCGCGGCGACGAGGCTTGGGTGCACGCGAGCCTGGGCCTGCACAGCGCCGAGATCTACGTCAAGTTCGCCGATCCCGACGACGGCGGCATGCTGCGCATACGTTATCAAGAAGGCACCAACACTCCGATCGGCAACCCGGCGCGCCTGGCCTTGGTCAGAGAGGAGCACATGCGCCTGGGGATCCACACCGAGGTCGAGGACACGCGCCCTCGAGACGAGAAGACGGGCAAGCCGCTGCCGACGTTCGGGAGGGATCCGCTGCACTTGGTCTCGATCATCGACAAGGACCACGGCCTCACGTCCGAGAAGCAGCTCGAGGGGCTCTTCTCCTTCACTTTGCAGGGGCTGCACGACACGCTGGACATGAATTGCGCCTTCGACCGTCTCGGCGAGGACGGTTGCGCGAAGGTCGTTCCGCAACTGGCCGACATCTACATCGCCGAGGGGCGCTGGGCCGAGGGTTGGAACAAGGGCGGGAATTACCACGGCTTCTATGAAGGGTACATGGCGAGGCAGAACAAGCGCGTCGCCATGCGCGCGGCTCTCGACAAGGAGCTGGCGAGGCTCGGCCTGCCGGCGATCCCGGGGGACGCCGTGATGGGCCAGGCCGCAGTCGAGAAGTACTTCACCGCCGCCGTGAACCGGGCCTTGATCCGCGGCGAGCTCAAATGGGACGACGACGCCATCCCCCAACGGCAGAACTACCGTCCCGTCGAGGCCCTGGCGACCGACGTCCAAGGCCACCGTGATGCCGCCGAGGCCGCGGCCTCCGTCCTCGGCCATTTTGAATCGGAGCTGGAATACGAGCCGATCGGCGCCGTCGGCGCGATGCGCGCCGATCGCGCCATCTGGCAGTTCGGCGATCAGGCCTTGGTCCTCTACGGGCTGCGCGAGCCGGAGACCGGCACTTTGGGCTACGCCGCGGCTTTCCGCCACGACCCCGCCGCGGGGCTGACGAAGCTCGACGCCGAGGGCCTGGTCTCCTTCCTTTGGGAGCGGGGCATCGTGGCGCCCGCACCGGAGTCCTTGAGCGGCGCGCAGAAGGCGATGCTGGAGGACTGGCTGCGCCGCAAACCGTCATCGAGATCGCCGCTCTCCGGTACGCGCGTGGACGGCCTTGCGGCCTCCGCCGGCCAGGGCGGGCTCGTGACGGCCTCGGTGACCTTCGACCGCAAAGGCAAGCGGGGCGCCGCCCTCATCGTGCCCTACACCACGCCGGACGACCTCGACGCCATCAAGAACGCGGCGGCCGTGGTGACGACGGGCGGCGGGTTGTTGAGCCATGCCGCCATCACGACGCGCGAGCTGGGCCTAGCCTCCGTCATCCTCCCGCGCGCCGAGTGGAAGAAGACGGCCGCCGGCAAGGACAAGCTCGAACTGACGACGTACGAGCCGGAAGGCGCGGCGGTCCACGTCGCCGGCACCGTCGTCAGACCCCGCCTGCGGCCCGTGCGGCTGACCCTTCAAGAGGGGGACCGCGTCCGCGTCAACGGCGCGACCGGCGAGATGTACCTCTTCCCAAAGGCGTCGGGGTCCCGCAAGGCCGGAGCCGTGGCTTTCGCCGTGGAGGAGGCGCTGTTCAATCCCTTGAAGCGCTCATCGGCGGGGACCATGCTGTCGAAACTGCTGGCCCACACGCGTGAGGACATCCGGCAGCAGGCTCGAGATCACGGAGGGCGCCTGTTCGAGGACCGCCTCACGAAGGCCAAGTCCAATATCCCCGCCGAGAGCGAGGCGGGCGCCGCGTCGATTGCCGCCTTTCATGCGGAAATCAAGCGGCTCGATGAAATGGCGGCGCTCTTCAGTCTGAAGACGGACGCCCTGGCTCCTCTCAAGGTGGATGAGGAGCGGCTGCGAAAGGCGCTCGCCAAGCGCGAGGAGGCGGCGCTGATCGCCGCATGGCCGGAGATCGCGCGCCTGAACTCGACGAAACCCACGACGGCGGACCTGCCGGCCGTCCGCCGGCTGGTACGGCTATTGCAGAGCCCCGCCGCCGAGAAGGTCTACCTCAAGTCGACCGTGGGCCTCTTCTCGAGTCTCGAAAGGAGGCTGAGCGAGGAGAAGCAACGCAACATCAAGAACATGGCGCCTTCCGTTCTTCCTCTGGGAGTCGTTGATGACGACTACCGCATCTTGGTGGGCGGCAAGCTGTCCAAGCTGGGCGAGATCCTGGCCGTCGTGCGCAAGACGGGCGGTTACGTGCCTGAGGCGCTCGCCGTCACCACCGAGGCCTACCGCCGCTTCCTGAGGGAGAACGACCTCGAGAAGCCGCTGCGCGTCTTGGCCGAACAATTGGACACGGTCCTCTCGAGCGAGCAATCCGAGGAAGCGCGGCAGAAGAAAGTCGCCGGGATTTCCAAACAGATCCGCACTTTGCTGCTCTCCGGAAAGCTCGATCCCGAATCCGGCGTCGGCAAGGAGATCTGGGAGGGGATGCAGGCCCGCGGCCTCGCGGCGGACGGCCGGCAGCTCGCCATCCGGTCCTCCGCCGTTCAAGAGGACACGGCCGACGCCGCCTTCGCAGGAGCCGCCGAGTCCTATCTCCACGTCAAGCCCGAGGAGGCGCTGCACAAGGTCATCGAGAACTGGACCTCCTTCTGGCTGCCGCGCGGCATCGTCTACCGCCACCAGCAAAAAATCCCCTCGACGAGCCTCGCGGCGTCGACGATCATACAGGAGATGGCGGAGGCGGACGTCGCGGGGGTCCTCTTCACTCAGAATCCCGTCACCGGGGCCGACGAGTTCGTCATCAACGCCGCCTACGGCCTGGGCGAGGGGATCGTCTCGGGGATCGTCCAGACCGACCGCTACGTAGCGCGCAAGTCGGACGGGCAGGAGACCAAGCTCCCCTTCATCGGCGACAAGCGTGTCGCGGTCATGCCCAAGTCCGGGGCCTCCGGCACCGAGCTGCAGGGCGTGGCCGCGGAGCGCCGCAAACGGCGAGCCATCACCCCGGAACAGACCCAGCGGCTCACGCTGATCGCCAAGGCCCTTGAGGCGCACTTCGGCTATCCGCTCGACATCGAGTTCGCCGTCAAGGGCGAGCGCATCGCGATCCTCCAGGCTCGGCCCGTCACGACACGCGGCCAGGCCGAGGGGATCCAAGCCGAGGAGAAGGGACCTGTCGTCGTCAAGGTCCCCCGCCCCGAAGCCCCTTCGCAGAAGCCCGCCGTCTCCGCGGCTCCGGCCAAGAAGAAGATCGTCTTCGTCTGCACCGGCAACGCCTGTCGGAGTCCGATGGCCGAGTTCTTCGCTCAGGACATGCTCGCCAAGGAGGGCAACGTGACCGTCGAGGTCTTCTCGCGCGGCGTCCATGCCCGCGACGGCGGCACCATGTCCCCGGACTCCCTGTATCAGCTGGAGCTCGGCGGCATCGACGGCCGCTCCCATCGCTCCCACAAGCTCAGGGTCGAGGACGTGCGCAACGCCGACTACATCCTCGCGATGGACCAGAGCAACGTCGATGACATCCTCAGGAAGTTCCCCGGGGCCGGCGGCAAGACTTACCTCTTGAAGGAGTTCTCCCGCACCGGCACCGGCGACGTCGAGAACCCCTGGCCGGCCATCGGGCGGGCCTACGAGGAGACGGCCGCCGAGATCGTCGCCGCGGTCGACGAGATCGCACGCTTGATCCAAAGCGGCGAGCGGAAGCTCAAGTCCGTCGTCTTCGCGTGCTCCTTCAACACGAGCCGAAGCCCCATGGCGGAGTACTTCGCCAAGGAGGAGCTCAAGCGCTTGGGCATCAAGAACGTCAAGGTCATCTCGCGCAGCCTCTACGCGCAGGCCCACATCGGCAAGCCGATGAACTGGAAGGCCCAGGAGCTCCTGGCGAGCCTGGAGATTGACGGGAGCAAGCACGAGTCCACGCCGTTGACGCAGCAGGAAGCCAAGGACGCCGACGTCATCCTGGTCATGGACTCTGACAATCTCGACGACATCGCGAAGCGTTTTCCCGAGGCGCACGGCAAGGCCTTCCTGCTCAAGCAATTCGCGAAGACGGGGACGGGGGGGATCGAGAATCCTTCTAAGAAGATCTTCCGGGCCTACGACAAGGCCGGCAAGGAGATCAAGGAGGCCGTCGGCGCCGTCATCGACAAGGCGAGCATGGAGGCGGAACCGGAGCCAGATCCCACGCACCGGAAAAAGCGGGTGACCTTCGTGTGCACGGGCGACGCCTGCCGCAGCCCGATGGCGGAGGACTTCGCCAAGGACATGCTCGCCAAGGACGGCAAGACCGACGTCGAGGTCTTCTCTCGCGCCGCCAAGGGCGGCTTCTACTCCTCCTTCGGAGGGGTGTCGGACTACCCGTTCGGAGGGCCGCCGCGCGGCTCCGCCGGAGGGATGCCGCAAGGCTCGAAGGGCCTGACGCTCCGGGACGTGATGCGCAGCGACGTCCTCCTCGCCATGGACGAGGAGAACCTCGACGACATCTTGCGCCGATTCCCCGAGGCCGAGGGCAAGACCTTCCTTCTGAAGGAGTTCGCCGGCACGGGGACGGGAGACATCGACAACCCCGCCTTCGGCAACGCGTCGTCTCGCTACATGGCCTACCAACAGACGGCGAAGGAGATCACGGCGGCAGTCAAGGTGGTCGCGAAGGCGGCGGCTTCCGCGGAGAGGAAGCTCAAGTCCATCATGTTCGCCTGCACGTGGAACACGAGCCGCAGCCCCATGGCGGAATACTACGCCAAGGACGAGCTCCAGAAGCTCGGCGTCAAGGACGTGCGGGTCTTCTCGCGCAGCGTCGGGGTCCACGGCGGTAGGTCCGTCGGCTTCGGTTCCAGCGGCAAGAGCTTCCCTCCCTACAACCCGCCGATGAAGGGCGAGGCCCTCGCCAATCTGGCGGTGACCGGCATCGACGGCCGGGAGCACAAGTCTACGCCGATGTCTGCGGAGGACGTCGCGGGGAGCGACGTGATCCTCGTGATGGAAAAGGAGCACGTGGACAACATCGTCAAGCGCTTCCCTGAGGCCAAGGGGAAGGTCTTCCTCCTCAACGAGTTCGCCGGGCTCGGGGCGAGTGAGATCGAGAACCCCTCGAAGACGGCGTCCCGTTTCGCTGACATGAAGGCGGAAACCGAGATCAAGGAAGCCGTTCGCGCCGCGATCGACAAGGGCTTCACGCCGCCGGCGCCGCAGACCGAGGCGGCCCCGCAGAAGTCCGTGCTGTTCGTGTGCACCGCCAACCACAGCCGCAGCCCTCTGGCCGAGCGCCTTTTCCGAGAGCGCCTGCGCCGCGAGGGGATTGCGGACGTCGACGTGTGGTCCCGCGGCCTCAGCGCCTTTAGAGGCGGCTCGATGGCCGACCTTTCTGAGGACGTGCTGCGACGCAAGGGGATCCCGGTGGAGCCGCACTCCGGGCGCGGGTTGACCATCCGGGACATCCGCCGGGCGACCATGATCCTCGTGATGGAGCCGTTCCAGAAGCGCGAGGTCGAGTTCAGGTATCCTTCCGCCAAGGGCAAGGTGTTCACGATGAAGGAGTACGGGGGAGGTGAGGGCTCCATCCTGGACCATGTCCGCACGATCGACGCCTTTCTCGACATGGCCGACCAGATGGAAGCCGCCTTCGACGCGCTCGTGGGGAATCTCAAGAAATGAAAATGCGCCATCCCGCCACCGGCGCCGTGCTCTTGATGCTGGCGACCGCCTCTTTTGGCGGCGGGATCGTTCGGGGAGGGGGCAAGGATATTCCCGCCGTCACGCTGTCAGGGACTTCGATGCCCGTCAGCCCGAAGCTGGCCGTCGAGCTGGGCGCGAAGGTCCTTGACCCGGTGACGCCGACTGCGGGGCTCGCTGGCTCGCCGGCGCTGACTCCGGAGGTCAAGGCCGAGGCTGCGGAGTTGCACGCCAAGTCGATCATCATCGACGAACCGGCCGCCGCGAAGGATCATGGTGTCCGATTCGCTGATCAGCTCCAAGGGGCGCTGGCGAAAGGCCTCTTCGACGCCGGCGCCTATTTCGACCTCTCGGGCAAGGCCAAGGTCTCGCCCGAGCTCGGCGACGGGGTCGCGCCCGGCGCCTCCGCGGCCGAGACGCGGTTGACGCAGCTGAGACAAAACACATCTGAGTTCAAGAGCGCGGCGACATCCGGCGCGAAAATCTATTACATGACGCGCGGCGGCTACCCGGTGCCGATGAAAGGCGACGTCCGCTCCTTCCTGGAATCGGGGCAGCTGGCGCTCTATCGCTTGAAGTCCTCGGGAAGGGACCCGCTCTACGTCGCGACGCCCGGCCGGAGCAGTCCGTTGAAGGCCTACGAGGAGGAGGCGGACTCCCTGGCCATGGAGGTCGTGGTCGCAGGCGCGAAGGTCGCAAAGGCGTTGGACCGACTGGAATCGGCGATCCACAACAACGCCGACGACATTATCTTGGCCGCGTGGAAAGAGGCCAAGGTCTCGCTGAGCGGGTTCGTAACGGCGCGCAACGCTTGGAAACTGAAAAGGGACGCCCTGTACGCGAAGGCCAACGCCGGCGACAGAGCCTTCTTGAAGGCGGTCATGGACGGCGCCGATCTCAAGAAGAGCGTTTCCGCTCTGGACGTCGGGACATTGCTGCAGGGACGCTTCCCGAACGCTGACGCGCTGCTCGAAGCCCGCTATCCGGAGGAGATCGGGGAGCTGCGGCGCCTGATACCCAACCTGTCCCGCGTCGGTATTGCGGGTTTTGAGAACTCGATCTTCCTCAGCCGGGACCTGACCCGCGCGCTCGTCGCCAACCGGAGGTCGCGCGAGAAGGAGGAGCCCGCAGGGGTCTTTGTCCTGTCGGAGGTCAGATTCCAGATCGCGCCCGAAGACATCCCCGAGCTTCTGGACCGACTCGAGAAGATCGACGCGGGCTCCCTCAGGGCCTTCGCGCCCGAGCTGCGCGCCCTCACCGATGAGGCCCTGCCGGCTCTTGCCAAGTACAACGAGGCGCTTGATGCCATGGAGCGGAACATCCAGAAAGCCAGGTCCGGCAAGGCCGTCATCGCCGCCGTCTCCGTCGCCAACGCGACGATGCAGGAGTTCCGGACCGATGCCGCGAGATGGAAGACGCGGCGCGATGCCTTGCTTGGCAAGGCGTCCGACCCGGCGGTCAGGTCCTTCCTGGACGCGACTTTGGCCGCGCTCGATTTGAATCGATCCCAGCTGTCACTTGAGAACATCCTCGTTCAGCGGTTCCCCAACGCCGACAAGCTGCTCGCGGCGCTGTATCCTGAGCACATCGCCGCCCTGCGACGGTACATTCCCCAGCTCGCCTCCATAAGCGTCGGCGGCTTCGAAAGCTCGTTCTTCGTGGACAAGGGCAGCGTCGACGAGTTCGTCGCGGCGCTGGAGCACGTCGCGCTCATGGGCAAGAAACCGGAGGTCGCGGGCGCGACGGCCTTGTCGAACATCCCCTTCCTCGTCGCCACCGAGGACGAGACCCCGCAGGCCGTGGTCAGGAGCGGCTCCTATCTGCTTCCTTACCGGGTTCCCGGCGTGCGCGACGTCGTCGACACCGAGGATTCCCGGACGGATGCCGCCTACCTGTGGCCGGATACCCAGCCCAACCAAAGGAAGGACGGTTTGCGGCAGCGCTTCAAGGTCTTCGACGCCCTCATCGAATCCAACTTCCGGGTGCTGCCGCTGATGAACCACGTGCGCGGGATGACGAAGTCTGGCGCCAAGGTGATCGTCGCCGAGATGGGAAAGATGGTCTCCAGCTACCAGGAGCTGACGACGCTCGCCGGCAACGCCGCCGACGGCGAGGCGGTGGCCGAGAAATACAACTCCATCGTCGCGTCTTTGGAGGCGGCCTGGATCGATCTTCCCGAGGGGCAGCCTCTGCCCCAAGACCTGGCGGCTCGGGTCGGCTCGTTCGAGAAGAACGTCGCGTTGCCCGAGATACGCCATCTCCACAGCCTCGTCAACTACATGCACAAGAAGAGCCTCGCTTTGCTCGCTCAAAAGGACCAAAGCCGGGGAACCGGCAGGCTCTCCTTCGGCGGCCACCAGATCGCCTTCACCAATCTCCAAGAGAGTCCTCTCATCCGGCAGGGCCGCCTGCAAAGCCCGCCGCTCAGAGCGCTCCTTTCGCGCCTGGCCGACATTCAATCGGCTCATGACGACCGCATCATCATCAACGGCGACGAAGCCTGGTGCCACGCCACCCTCGGAAAGCACAGCGCGGAGATCTACGTCAAGTTCGCTCCGCCGGACGACGGTGGGATGCTCCGGATCCGTTACGAGGATTGGGAGACGGGTCGCGGAAAGCGGGAGCGCATGTCGCTTCTGGAGATGCAGCTGGCGGACATGGGCATCTCTCACGATCTGGAGGCCGGCCAGTTCTTGACCGCCGTGCTGGACAAGGACCACGGTCTCAGCTCCGAGTCTCAGCTGGCGGAGCTATTCCCCTCCGTGATCCAGACCCTGCACGAGAATTCGGAGCTGAATCTGTATCTCGAGAAATTCAAGGGAGAGAAGGGGCTCGAGACGATACGCCGGTACGCCGATCTCTTCATGGCCGAGGGCGGCTGGCCCAGCAAGTACTGGAACAGGAACGACAACGCGACTTTCGGCAATTACTATGACGCCTACGTCGAGAAGCAGCAGCAGGCGCAGCGCAACTTCCTGCGCCAGGCGCTCGATGTGGAGCTCGAGCGCCTCGCCCTGCCGACGATTCCGGAGACGGCCGGCTTCGGCCGAGCCGTCATCAAGCGCTATTTCACGGAGGCGGTGCAAAAGGCGTTGATGACGGGCCAAGTTTCCCGCGGCGAGGACGGAATCCCGAAGCCGCAAAAGTACCGGCCTGTGGAGCAGCTGGCGGACTTCGTCTTGGCCGACGCCGCCGAGGCCAGACGCTTGGCGTCGCTCGCGAGCCATCTCGACGTCGAACTCCCATACGAGCCCATCGGCGCCGTCGGCGCGCTGCGGGCGGAGAGGGCGGTGCTCCGCCTGGGGCGTAAAGGCCTGGTCCTCTACGTCTTGCGCGACCCCGAGACGGGATTCATCGGCTACGCCCGCGCGCAGGCCTACGATAACGAGCTCTCCGGAGACTTGACCGCCGCAGCACTTGGCGAGTTCCTGGCGCGGCACGGGCTCCAGGTCCCGGCGGTCGAGGATGTCGGCGCCGCCCAGGACGCCCTCCTGGACCAAATGCTGCGGGCGCGGCCTACCTCCTCGCCTTACCGAGGCCGGCGCGCGGCGGGGCTCGCGGCGTCCGCCGGGCAGGGCGGGTTCGTCACGGCGAGGGCCACCTTCGACAGGGCCGGCAAGCCCGGAGCCGTCCTCTTCGTGCCTTTCACCGAGCCCGACGATATCAATGCGATCGGCCAGTCGGCGGCCGTCGTGACGATGGGCGGAGGCCTCCTCAGCCATGCTGGCATCACGACCCGGGAGATGGGCATCCCCTCCGTGATCCTGCCCACGGCCCGTTGGCGGAAGGATTCGGAGCGCCGCGACTACGTGGAGCTCGATGTCTACACGCCGAACGGCAAGCCCGTCGAGCGCAAGGGCCTCAGCCTGACCCCCGAGCTGACTCTGCGCCGCCTCAACGTGAAGGAAGGAGGGCTCATCCGCGTTAATGGCGCGACCGGCGAGTTGTCGCACTTCGCCGATAACGAGGCGGACGCCGCCGCGGCTCTGGACTACGTGGACGAGACTTTGCGCGGCAAGCCCGTGCCGCCTCCGGCGACCGCCGCCGCCGTGGCCGTCGCGCTGGAGGAGACGCTCTTTAACCCGGGCGCCCGGCGCGATCCGGACGCCCGGATCCTCGCCAGCCTCCTCCGGCAAGAGGACGCTCCGCTGCGCCTCGAGGCGCGCAACCACGGCCGCCGCCTGCTCATGGACCTGCTCC
Source organism: Elusimicrobiota bacterium (assembly GCA_023249675.1). GTDB lineage: Bacteria > Elusimicrobiota > Elusimicrobia > UBA1565 > UBA9628 > GWA2-66-18. Next base: position 32,306 of record JAHFCE010000008.1, read on the forward strand.
GGCGGATGAAGGACGGCCGCGTCGAGCTCGATGCGGCCGAGCTCCCGCGGCTGGAGGCCGTCGCGAAGCTCTTGGGGATAAAGGACAGCGCCTTCGATCGCTTCCGCGCCCGCGCGGCGGTGCCGAAACTGCCGCCGGCGGAGGTCTTGCACGCCCTCGCGCGCGCGGTCCGGACCTTGGCGCATCACGCCATCGTCCCAGAGGTGCTGCCTTTGGGCGCCGTCGGCGAGGGCGACACCTCCATCGTGGGCGGCAAGTTCGCCAAGCTCGGCGAGATCCTGGCGGTCGTGCGTTCGCTGGGCGCCTATGTCCCCGCGGCCCTATCCGTCACGACGCAGGGCTGGCAGACCTTCCTCGAAGAGAACGGCCTGAAAGAGAAGCTCCGGGCCCTGGCCGAAGAACTCGACCGGGCCCAGTCGGAGGCGGCGACCCCTGAGGAGCGCCAGCACAGAGCGGCCGCGCTATCCGACAAGATCCGCGCCCTCATCAGATCGGGGAAGCTGAACCCGCAGAGCGGCCTCGGCGCGGCGATCTGGAAGGGCATGCGGGATCATGGGCTCATCGACGGCCAAAATCGCCTGGCCGTGCGCTCCTCCGCGGTCCAAGAGGACCAAGCCGACGCCGCCTTCGCGGGAGCGGCGGAGACCTACCTCCACGTCAAGGTGGAGGAGGCCTTGGGCAAGGTCATCGAGAACTGGGCCTCCTTCTGGCTGCCGCGCGGCATCGCCTACCGTCGCGCCCACGGCATCCCCTCGACCGAGCTTCTGCCGTCGACCTTCATCCAGGAGATGGCGCAGGCCGACGCCGCCGGTGTGCTCTTCACGCGCAATCCGGTCAGCGGCGCCGATGAGATCGTCATCAACGCGGCCTACGGTCTCGGCGAGGGCGTCGTGTCGGGCATCGTGCAGACGGACCGCTACAACGCGCGCAAGTCGGACGGCGAGGAGACGAGGCTCCCTTTCCTGGGCGACAAGCGCATCGCGGTCATGCCGCGAGCGGACGGCGCCGGCACCGAGATCCGGGGCATCGAGAGGTCGCGGCGGCGGCGCCGCGCGCTCACGCTCGACCAGACGAGGAAACTCTCGCTCATCGCCAAGGCCCTCGAGGCGCACTTTGGCTTCCCGCTCGACATCGAGTTCGCCATCCAAGGAGACCGCATCGCCATCCTGCAGGCGCGGCCCATCACGACCCGTGCGGCCAAGCCCTCGGGACCCGTCAAGGAGAAGGGAGGGCTGGCGGCCAATGCGGCGGCACCCGCGCGGGATCTCGGCTCCGTCCTCGATGCCGCGCGCCCCGAGGACTTCCACACGAGGGCGCTCGCGCATTGGAGGCGCGACTACAAGCCCGCATACGTGATGGCGACGCTCAAGGCGCTCGAGTCAGGCGACCGCGCGCGTCTGGACTCCGGCGACAAGGCTGCTCTCAAGGCGCTGCGCAAGGAGGGCTCGCGGCTGGAGGGGGTCTTCGAGATGTTCGACGAGAGCCATCATGCTCCGGGCGAATTCGGGTCTTTCCTGGGGATGCTTGGCGACCTCAACGACGCACTCGACGACGGTAAGGACGAAGACGCCAGCCGGAAGGCCAAGAGCCTCCGGTCCTGGCTCGAGGGGCGCTCCTTCGACGCGCGCGTCGGGGAGTTCAAGCCGGACGATCGCCGCTCGACGTACGAGCGCTTGGCGCGGACCGCCGATGGCGTCCGCTCGTCCTTGAAGAGGGAGAAGTTCAGCGATCACGAGTTTCATCATGTGCGGCTGCAGATGAAGAACTACGTCTTCCTCCTGCATCTGTTGTCCGACATGCGCCACGATGATTCCGTCCTGCGTGCGCTCAGCTCGGAGCTCACCAGCCTCAACAGCGAGATGGGAAGTCTGCGCGACAAGAAGCGTCAGCAGGGTGACGACGGCTACGATTTCCCCATGCCGCCCGAGTTTCGCAAGCGCATCCTTGCGTTCCTCGACTCCTTCCTCCCGGCTTCCGCGAAAACGACCCCATGATCTCTGCGCTCATCCTTGGCCCGGATTGAACTCGCAGACCAAATGGAGGGGTGTTTCCGCTACAATCTTAAAATGAACGCGCACGCCGGCACGGATATTTTTCGCGTGATGGGCCGCAAGATGCTCGTCCACTACCATCGTCCCGCCGGTCCCGAGGGCAGGCGCTTCCCGGCCGTCTTGTTCCTGCACGGCTTTCCGGGTTCCGAGAAAAGCATCGACATCCAGCGCGCGCTGATGGCGAGGGGGATCGCGTCGGTGGCGCCCTCGTTTCTCGGCGCCTGGGGTTCGGGGGGAAAGTACCGATTCACGACCTTGCCGGCGCAAGCGGCCGCGGCGCTCTCCGCCGCGAAGAGGCTCGAGTTCGTGGACCCGCGCCGCGTCGCCCTGTTCGGCTTCAGCATGGGAGGGTGGGCCGCGCTCAACGCGGCCGCGCGCGAGCCGGGGCTGCGCGCCATCGTGGCGGTGGCGCCCGCCGGCGGCGCTGAGATGATCGGTCCGCACACGCTTGAATTCATCACGAGCCTTTCACGGCCGTTGAACGCGATCGCGCCGAGAGCGCTTGCCGCCGACTTCAGGAAGGCGGTTGCGGCGGGCGATCCCGCGCGCGCCGCGCGCCGGATCAAGGCGCCGCTGCTGCTCGTGCACGGGGATGCGGACGAGACGATTCCGCTTGCCGTCTCGCGGCGCATCGCCAAGAGCGCGGGCGGCCGCGTGCGCCTTGTCATCGAGCGCGGCGCGTCCCACGACTTCCTGGACCGGCGCGCGCGCCTGACGCGCCTGTGCGCGGACTTCCTGGCGCGCAGCCTCAGCGCACGGACAGCGAGCGCAGGGACTTCATGAACCGCACGAAGTCGTCGCGGTATTCAAGGTAGGTCGCGCGCGAGGACACCAGCCGTATGAGGTAGTACGCCTCGCCCACGGGAATCACCGCGACGTAGTGGTGCAGTTCTTCCTCAAAGGACGGGCCGTCATCCGAGGGCATGCGCCGTGTCTCCACGATCTCGAAGGTGCGCGCCAAGCCCAGGCCCACGCGCACCGGGCGCACGGCGGAGATGGATCGGCCGGTTTCCTTGTTGTCCCGGCGCATCAGGTCCACGGCCTGCTTGATCGGGAGGAAGCCGGGCGTGTCCTTGTCATAGAAGCGCACGGACAGCACGGTGCGCACCGCACCCGACTGAGAGTCGCTGCCGAGCAGGCGGAAAACCGATCCGGTCGCGGTCTCCTCCTCCATCGGCCACCAGCCTTCGGCCGGGATTTCTCCCGAGAACAGGCGCGAGGCGGGGACGTAGGGCACCCAAGATTTTTTCGGCGCCTCTGGCGAGTTGGCGCCGGGAATCACCGCCTCGCGCGCGGCTTTTGAGGCGTCGGCGAGCCAGTCGCCCGCCGAGGCGAGGGGGCACAGGAGCAGGACGGCCGCGACCAGCGAGCTATTCATGATTTTGCCCTCGAGATATGCGTTCGCGGAAGGCGCGCTCGGCGCGGGAGGCTTCGGCGAGCAGGGCCGAGGAGCGCCGCAGGCCGTTCTCATCGGCGCCGAAGCGGCCGTCGCAGGCGGGCGGCGAGGCGAGGAGCGCTGCCCTCGCGGCGGTTTCCTCTTTGGAAGCCTTTTCCGCGGCGGCCTTCGCGGCATCGACCGCAATCAGGCCGGATTCGGCAAGCGCCTCGACTGTGCGCACGCGCGCGGCGAGGTTGCGGGCGGCCTCGGCGAGGTGGTCGGCGAGCAAGGAGCGCGTGCACGCCTCGCGCGCCTGCCGTTCGTATAGCGCCTGGGACTCGGGGCCGCCGCGCCGCGGATCGAGGACGTTGCCGCGCGACGAGGACCAGGAGGCCACGAGCAGGTCGTCGGACTCATCGCTGTGCAGAGTCCAATCCCGCAGCTCCAGTCTCCGGTCGCGGTCGAGGAATGAGTCGTTGCCGTAGTCGTCGGCCACGCGCGCGGAGAACAGCAGGCGCGCGACCCGCGCCCAGGCCCGGGCGGCATAGGTCGAGGAGGAGAAGCCCTCGCGTTCGAGGCCGAGCAGAAGGAGGCGTTCGAGCAGCTCGCCCGCCTGTTCCTGCGCGGAATACGTTCCGCGACGGCTGCGGTCACCGTAAATCCGGACCGCGCCCCACGGCCCGTTTTCCTGTGCGGCCGGCGCCGAGTCCTTTTTGAGAGCTTCGAGCGCGGGGGGCGCGACGCCGAGTTCCGCCCACGCGCGCGGATCTTCGGGAAGAGCGATTGTGGTTTTTCCGAATAAGCCTTTTCTGCGCTCGATCAGGAGGGGTCCCGCGCTGAGGGCGATCGTGATGATGGGATGGGCGGGATCGGAGGGAGTGAAGCCCGCGCGGCGGTCGGAGCCGGCGCGCGCGCCGTCGATGACGATGAGGGGCGCCCCGCGCACGACCGTGCGGCGCAGGATCGCGCGGCAGAATTCCGGCGCCTTCTCGGAGATCATCTTCAATAGCGTCTGGCCCTCGCGGCCGTATGGACCGTTCGCGACGAACGCGTCGAACTCGGCCTGAGTCGCGTCCGCGGGCTGGGGCGGCGCGGGCGCTGCGGGTGCGGCCGGCTGTACGGCCGGAGCCGGGGCGGGCGCGACATCGCGAGGGAGCTCCGACTCGGCGGTCTTGGGGGCGGGTGCGGCGTCCGGGGGAGTCCAGGGCTTGAGCATGCCGAGCTCAGCGTTGACGGCCGGTTGGGGCGGCGGGGTGGAGCCGAACAGTGAAGGGGTCGCGGAGGGCGTCGCGAGGGGCGCCGCGGGGGGAGCGGCGGCCGGCGGGGGCGCAGGGGCCGCAGCGAGGGGCGTGGTCCCCGGGCCGGACAGCATCGCGGGCGGGTTGTCGACCGGCGCCATCGCCCCGAGCACGGCCGCGATTGCTGGGGGCGTCATCGGCGCGGCGATGGGCGCGGCGACGGCCGCGATCCTGGGCGCGGCTTCGATTGGACGCGCGCGCGGCGCAAAAGGCGAGGGGCGGCGCAGGGAGAGCGGCTCGAGGAGAGGAGTCAGGACCGCGCGGGGGAAGAACTGACGCGGGGCCTCGGCGGCTTCCGTCTGGGTTTCCTGAGCGGGGGGGGGAATAGGCGCGTACGCGGCCGGAGGAGGAGCGGTGACCGATATGGGCGCTGCGACCCTGGCGACCGATGGGGCGGTGGCGGGGTCCGGGTCGCGCATCAGCATCACGGAGCCGCGATCGAAGCGCGGTGGAATCTTATTGAGCTCCTCGGTGAGCTCCTGGACGGAGAAATAGGCGCGGAAGTCTTTGCGCGTGCCCACGCCGAACACGGCCCAATGCTTGCGCAGGAGCTTGCGCACGGTCTCGCGCTCCGCGCTGGTGAGCTTCTTTTCGCCCTCGGAGCGGTTGAGGATGAGGTTGAGCTCGAGCAGGGCCTTCAGGCGCCGGGCGCCGGCCAGTCGCGAGAGCAGGTAGGACATTTCATCGAGGCGCACCGCGCTGTCGGCGATCCTGTCCCAGATCTTGCCATCCTCGCGGATCACATAGCCGTTTTCGAGCAGGAGCTCCCGGGAGAGATCATCGAGCGGCGTCGCTTTCGCGTTGTACGCCTCCGAGGTGGGCGACTGGGCGGCCGCGGGACTGCCGGAGAACGCTAAAACGGCGGCGAGAAGGACGTTCATGCTCTGAGGAAAGTGTGGCAGGGGGCGATTATACTTTTATTGCCGGAAAGCGCCCGGAAAAGGCATGATCGCCGCGTGGATTGCGCGCGTCTGGTCTTCCCCGGTTTCACCGTCGGCAAACAGGACCCGCGCGAAGCCGAGGAACTGGTCCGGCTCGGCGTCGGCGGCTTCTGCCTGTACCGCGGAACTCCGAAGAGCATCGCGGCGCTGACGGCTCGCCTGCGCCGCCTGGCCAAACGGCCGCTTTTGATGTGCGCGGATTATGAAGAAGGCGCTTGGGCGCACGTTCCCGGCTCCACGCCCCTGCCGACCAATCTCGGCATCGGCGCGTCGGGCTCCGCGGCGGTCGCGCGGGAAAAGGGGCGGATCACGGCGCGCGAGGCGCGCGCGCTGGGTGTTGACTGGGTGCTGGCCCCCGTGCTCGACCTGGCCCACGAGCCGAAAAATCCGATCGTGAACCTGCGCTCCTTCTCCGCTGATCCGCGGGAGGCCGCGCGCCTCGCGCGCTCTTTTCTGGCCGGCCTGCGGGCCGGCGGCGCGCTGGGCTGTCTCAAGCACTTTCCCGGACACGGCTGCGCGACGCGGGATTCGCATCTCGATCTGCCCACGGTGAGCGCTTCGCTCGAGCTGCTCAAGCGCCGGGAGCTCGCGCCGTTTAAAGCGCTCGCGGCCCGCGCCGACGCCGTCATGCTCGGCCACCTGGTCGTGCCGGCGCTCGACGCGTCGAAGCGGCCGTTCACGCTGTCCGCGGTCGGCCCGAGGATGCTGCGGCGCTGGGGTTTTCGCGGTTTGATCGTCACCGACGCGCTCGATATGGGTGCTATCGCCAAGCATTGGGATGAGAGGGAGGCCGCGTTGCGGGCGCTGCGCGGCGGCGTCGATATCCTGCTCGTGCCGAAGAACGCCGCGAGGTTGGTCGCCGATCTGCGCGTCGAAGCCGGGCGCGACGCGGCCTTTGCCCGGCGCTGCGCCGAGGCGGAAGGCCGCCTCGACAAGGCCTTGGACCGCGCGCGCTCCCCGCGTCCCGCCCTGACCGTCGTGGGCGGCGTCGCGCACCGGCGCGCGGCGGAGCCCCTGTTCGCCGTCTGCGCCAAGTGGACTCGCCCATCCTCCGGGCCCGCGCCGGAGCGCGTCGCGTATTTTGAGTCCCAGACGCAAAAGCGAGGTATTCTTTTGGGCGCCGCCTTCATCGCCGCCTTGAGGCGCGCACGCATCCGGGTTCGGATCTCGCGCACGGGCAAGCCTCGGAAGGGGGAAATGCTGGTCGCCGGGATTTTCGTCGGCCCGCGCGCGTACTCCGGCCGCATCCGTCTTGACGAGGCGGCGCATCGGCGCCTTATCTCAGCCCTGCGCGCCGCGCCGGAGGCGGCCGCGATCAGCTTCGGCAGCCCCTTCGTTTTGTCCGGCCTACCGGCGAAAACAGCCGGGCTTTGTGTCTATTCGCGCGCCGAAGCGGCGCAGACCGCCGCCGCCGCTCATTTACTGGGAGAAAATGATGAATGAAGCGATCAGCTCGTGGTTTCCGGGCGAGACGACTTTAACCGCGGCGGACTTCAGCGTCCTTGCGGGCACGCTCGTTTTGATGTTTCTTGTCGGCTGGTGGGGCGGACGCGGCGCCAAGAACACGAACGACTTTTTCCTCGGCGGGCGGCGCATTCCGTGGTGGGCCGCGATGCTGTCCTTCATCGCCACCGAGATCAGCGCGATGACCATCATCGGCGTGCCGGCGACGACCTTCCGCGAGAATTGGGGCTACCTGCAGTTCTTCATCGGCTCGGCGGGCGCGCGTATCTTGATCGCGTTTCTGTTCATCCCGGCCTTCTACAAGTACAACAGCACGACGATTTACGAGTACCTGCGCCAGCGCTTCGGCCCGCGCAGCCAATACACGGCCACCGGCTTTTTCTTCGTCACGCGCCTGCTCGCCTCGGGGGTGCGCCTGATGGCCGCGAGCGTGGCGGTCAGCGTCTTGCTCGGCTGGCATATCGTGCCGACCATCCTCCTGTTCACGATCGTCAGCGTCGCCTACATTTCCTACGGCGGCATCGAATCGGTCGTCTGGACGAACGTGCTTCAGGCGCTGACCTTTCTCGGGGTCGGCGTGCTGACCATCATTTTCCTGCTCCATCGCGTCGAGGGCGGCCTTCCGGCGGCCTTGCAGCTGGCGCGCGATGCCGGCAAGCTCCAAATGTTCAACTGGGGGCCGAACGTGATGGAGCCTGGCTTCCTCGTGAAGTTCTTCAGCAACCCGAACATCGTCTGGATCGCGATTCTCAACGGCTTCGTCGGCTCGACGGCCGCGTTCGGCACGGACCATGAGATGACGCAGAAGCTTCTGACCGTGGAGACGCGCCGCGAGAGCCAGAAGACGATCCTGCTCTCGATCGCGGGCTCCCTGCTGACCCTGCTCATCTTTGTCGCCGTGGGGACGCTGCTATTCGTCTTCTACAAGCAGAACCCGGGGCTCGCCCTGCCGGCCAAGCTCGACACGATCTACCCGCACTTCGCGGCGACGGCGATGCCGCGCTTCCTGCGCGGCGCGGTGCTGACGGCGATCGTGATGGCCTCGATCGACTCGCCGCTCGCGTCGCTCACCGCGGTGTTCGTCAACGACCTCTACAAGCCGCTCATACGCAAGGAGGCCGCGCAGAAGCACTACATGAAAGTCTCGCGCGTCTGCGTGGCGCTGTTCGCGGTCGCGCTCGCGGGCATCGCGTACTTCTTCAGCTTCTTTGACAAGATGCTGTGGCTCGCCTTCAAGATCGGCGGCGTGACCTACGGCTCGCTGCTCGGGGTGTTCCTGCTCGGCCTGCTGACCAAGCGCAAGGGCGACAAGGCCGCGGCGGTCGCGATGGGCGTCATGGCCGCCGTCAACGCGTCGCTGCTCCTGCTGTCGGAGTCCGGCGTCCTGCCGCTTGGTTGGAGCTGGCTTGTGATCATCGGCACGGCCGGGACATTCGGTCTGGGCTGGGCGCTCGCGCCGGCGCTCGACGGCGAAGGCCGGACGGCTTGACTGTTTCCGGAAACAGTTGGTCTAGTACAGCCGGTCTAGTACAGGAGAATCGCTCGTCGCGCGGACTCGAAGTCTCGCGGCCCTTGATTGAACAGGGCGCTGAAGGCCTTCTCGTCGGCGCCCGTTTCCCATAGAAGGCGGAACTCGTCGACTCCGACCATGCGCTTGACCTCGTCCCAGCGCCATTCGAATTCCTTCGGGTGGAGATCACGCAAGGCGAGTGCGAGGTGTCGGAACACGGTGAGCGGGCGCATCGCGTCGCGGTCGGTGACCGTGATCCTCACGCCGCGGCAGAGTTGTCCCTCGAAGACGCTCTTGGTCGGCGTCTGGTCCTCAACCGAGAACTTGACGCCCGCGACCGTGCCCTGCAGGCGCGCGACGATCTCCTCGGCCCGCAGCCAGGGCGCCCCGATCCAGCGAAAGGGCGCGGGCGTGCCGCGTCCGACCGCGAGGTTTGAGGCCTCGAAGAGGCCGATGCCCGGATAGAGCTCGGCGGCTTCGATATTCGGCATGTTCGGCGAGGGGGGAACCCAGGGCAGGCCGGTCTGGTCGTGCCAAAGGCCGCGTCTCCAGCCGCGCAGCTTGACGACGTTCAGGCGCGGATGGCCGACGGAGCGGTTGTGCCACAGCGTCATCTCGCCCGCGGTGAGGCCGTGGCGGACGGGGACTTGGAAGTAGGCGGTCGGCGTGACCAACCGCAGGTTGGAGTCGGCCAGAATCGGGCCCTCGATGATGTCGCCGCGGATGGGGTTCGGGCGGTCGAGGACGACGAAGTCCACGCCCGCGGCCTTCGCCTCTTCGAGAGCCATCGCCATCGTGGCGAGATAGGTGTAGAAGCGCGCGCCGATGTCCTGAATGTCGAAGACAAGAACGTCTAGACCTTGAAGCTGTTCGGGCTTGGGACGCATGCCCCGGATGCCGCCTCCGTACAGGCTGTAGAGCGGGATCTCCCGTCCTGCGACGCGAGTCCGGCTCGACGCGATGTTCTCGGACTCGGCCGACGCCGCAAATCCGTGTTCGGGCGTAAAGATGGCGGCCAACGTCACGTCTGGGGCCGCGGCGAGGAGATCGACGATCGAGCGGCTGCGGCGGTCGACGGCGGTGCTGTTGGCGATCACGCCGACGCGCTTGCCGCGCAGGGGGCGGAAGCCGTCCTCGACCAGGATGTCGAGCCCGGACATCGTGCCGGAGAGGGAAGGACGTCGGGCCGAAGGTCCAGAACAGGCGCAGAGACCGGCGGCGAACGTCAGCAAGGCGAGACGGGCGGCCTTCACAGAGCCTTATCGAGGCGCACCGTCACGCCGCGATCGCCGGGATGCGCCGGCTCCGGGCTGCGGCCCTCGAGGTCGCCCCGTTTCGGGGCGCCGAGAGCGCCATGCGCGTTGAGGCGGGCGACGATCGTGAGGAGCTCGTTGCGGCGGATGCCCGGGACGAGCAGGTCTTGGGGGGACATCTTGAACGCGGCCGGAAACTCGGGATTGACGATGCGGTGCACGGCGATGGGAACGCCGCCGGCGTTCTGCGCGATCACGAACAGGACCGAGTTCGTCTTCGGCGCCCGGGCTTCGAGGAAAGGGGACATCTCGACGACGCCCGAGAGGCGAAATTCTCCCGTCAGCCACTCGCAGGCGCCGCAGAGAGACGCGGCGAGCGCGAGGAGGGCCGCTCTCTTCAAATCGCCGAGGTCTGGGCGGCGGCTGAGTTCGCCTTCACGGCCATCCAGAGGTAGACCGAGGTGATGAGGATCGTGATCAGGCCCGACATCGGGATCGCGAATGGGAGGAAGGACAGAATGATCCGTGCGAGAAGCGCCGTCGTCTGCGCGTGAATCGCGACCTGATAGAGGGCGCCGAACGTGAGCGCGCCGCCGGCGACCGAGTTCAGGAGCATGGCGAGCAGCGCGTAGAGCAGGCCCGCGAAGGCCGTCCAGGCCGCGGCCAGCACGAACACGGCGAGGAGCGCGAGGGGATACACGACTTTCTTCAGCGCGCCGGCGGCATCGCGGAAGAACTTGGCGTCGACGACCATCGGGCGCTCGAGCGCGGCCTTCGACAGGTCGTAAACCTCGATCTTGCCTTGCTGCTGCTCAAGGTAGAGGGCGTTGTTGGTCAGATAGGCGAGGACCTTCGCGTCCCGCATCGTCTGCAAAGTCACGGGCTCGGTGCGGGCCGTGTCGATCATGACGGCAACCTCGGGAGCTTTGGGGTGCGCCAGGCGCTTCGCGGCGGGTTCGGAGCTCGTGACCTTGCCCGCGGAGAAGGTCAACGTCGGCACTTCCGCGCCGAGCCAGGCGAACGTTGTATCGACGACCGGTCCGAGGCGCAGCTGCATCGCGACCCCGCCGCCGATCGTGAACAGGAAGCTGATGAAGAAGAGGTAGAGAACGGTGCGGCTCGTCTTTTCTCCAGCGAAGCGGCGATAGGCTTGCGTCGAGGCGATCGAGCCGAGCAGGTCTTGGATCATGTCGACAGTCTAGCAAGGCCGAAGAAGGCCTACAAGGGAGCCGGCGGCAGGCCGTAGAGGCCTTTGCGCCGGGCGTGCTCGAAGGCCGCGTGCGGCATCAAGGTCCATCGGCCGTTGCGCACCTGGGTCGAGGAGGCTTCAAAGCCCACGTTGGCCAGGAAGCGGACTTCGAGGTCGGTGGGCACGGCCTCGGCGGGACTTTCGCGGCGTATGAAGGCCACCTTCAACTCGTGGAGCGCCGGGTTGGCCTCCCTATGCCGGCGGTCGTTGCGCCCCAATTTGGGCAAGGTGTCCGGGTTGCCCCTCTTGTCGACCAGGCGGTAGTGGTCGTCCCCGACCATGTACCAGGCCTCGAGGTCCTGCCGGGGGTTGAGGGCGAGGAGGCGGAAGATGTTGGTCTCGCCGTCAAGCGTGGTGCCCACGGCGATGGGGGAGTATTCGAAGAAAGGTGCGAAGAGTTCCAAGACGGCCTGACCCATGGGGTGGCGATGTTCGACGGGGGTCATGGCGGGCTTGCGCGGGTCGTCGCCGGCCAGGACGAAGACCACTTTGTCCACGCCCAACTCTCCCACCGCGCGCAGGGCGATGAGCAGGTGGCCCCACTGGAACGGGTCGGCGGCCACAGGGTAAACGCCGATGCGCATGCGTCGCGAAGAAGAGGGAAGCTCGGGGTCGGAGGCGGAGAGACGGATCTTTGAGGATGGATCGATGTCGCCCTGATCGAGACGGTCTTGGATCTTGGCCAGGGCCCCGTCGGCCTCGCGGGCCACGGTCTCCAGCAGTTCGGGTTCGGGCTCGGCGTAGTCGCGGGCGGCGGCGAGGAGTTGGGAACGCACGCGCGCGCGGACTTGTGCCGTCGGCGAGCCTTCGGGCAAGGCGTACTGGGCGTCCAGCTTCCGGAAAAGCGAGGTCAACCGTTCCGGGAGGTCGAGCCTCTCGTGGGCGGCGGCTGGGATGGAGGGCGTGGGCGTGAGGGCGGCCGGCGTTGCGGGGGGGAGGGACGCGGCGAGGCCGAGGGCTGGAGACGGGGTCGTGACCGCTGCGGCGGAGGCGACGGCAGAGCCGGGCAGGACCGGGAGCGCGGGAAGGCCGGCTCGGATCTGAGCGCCGGCCGGGAGGGGTACAGCCAGGATGAGGACGAGGAGGAGCTTGAAGGGCCTCATGAGGAGAGTAAACCAGGAAACTCCGGTCATTCCCAGTGTCCTTGGCCCCGATGGTGCGTAGGTCTAAAGACCCGTCAGAAATTCCGGTAGATGTCCATGCGTCCCTCGACTCGGGGGACGTAAACCTGGGTTTCCGATGGGGTGAACTGGCGGATGAGGCCTAAGACCTCGGCGTTGCTGAGGGCGTCGACGTCGTAGCGCGAGGTGACGCTCTTGCGGACGTTGCCGGGGCCGCAATTATAGGCGGCGATGCTGAGGCTGCGGCGGTTGTCGGGGTTCTTGACCTTGCCGTAATGCCGGGTCATGAGCATGTGCAGGTAGGTTGAACCCAGCATGATGTTGTTGTCCGGGTCGAAGAGATAGTCCGGGGTCACGAGAGCGTCCTTCTTGTAGAGATATTTGTAGGCCTCGTTGCCCGCGGTCCTGGGGACCAGCTGCATCAGTCCCAAAGCGCCCGCGGGCGACTTCGCCTTTGGGTTGAACTCGGATTCGGTGTGGATGACGGCGTAGATCAGGGCCGGGTCCAGGCCGTACTTCTTGGCGTAAAGGCCGATCTGGTCGGCGTAGCGGGCGGCGCGGATCTTCAGGTGGTCGGGGACCAGGTCGATCTTGACCGTGACCTTCAGGCGGGGCTTGCCGTCCTTGGCCACGACGGGCTTTTCCTCCACCACCATGGTCGGGGCGAGCTGTTCCTTGACGAAGCGGTCTGAGTTTTTCTCGGTGACGACAGCGCCGTCCTTGGCCTTGACCTGGTCCTTGAGCACCTCGGTCTTATGCTCCTCCTTGGTCGAGAGCATCTTCTTGGTCTGCGCGCGGATCTTCTCCTCGGCGAGGGCGCGGAGCTTCTCCTGTTCCTTCTTGTTGAGGTCGCCGGCGCTGGCGACGCCCTTCCTGGAGGGGGCCACCTCCTCCAAGGGAATCAGGACCTCGACTTCGATCCTGCCCTTTTCGAAGTCGACGGCGCTCTTGGAGTCGCCGCGCTCGTTGTAGTCCACCCACTCCTTCTTGGTGGAATCTTGGTATTCGGCCCACTGCTCCTCGACGCGCTTCTTCATCCACGCGCTTTGCTCGGCCATCTTCCGCGCCAGTTCCTTGTACTGCGCCTCCATTTGAGCGGAGAGGCGGGACCAGTCTTCCTGCTGCTGTGCGTTGACGTCGTCGACATCGGCGCGCATCTGCTGCCGCGACTTGGCAAGGTCCTCCTGCATCTGCCGGGCGGGGTCGACGGCCGTTTTTGTCCTCTCCTGTTCGCGGTCTAGCTCATCGAAGGTGGAGCCCTCGGCGGCCTGCGCGCGCGGCGCGAGGGACATCAAGAGGATGAATGCACAGGCGGCGGTCGGCACAGCGCGGGCGGACATGGTTGATTCCTTCACGGGACAATGTACATGAAAACTGCCGGGAATAACAGCCGGGGTGGTATAATAAGGGCGTGCGGTGTTTGAAGTGTCAATCCGTTAGTCCCGATCAGAACAAATTCTGCGGTTCCTGCGGCAGTCCCCTGGCTCTCGCCGCGCCGGTCCCTTCCTCGACTGTCCCGGCCTCGGCCCATTCCGAAGAGCGCAAAGTCGTCACCATCCTCTTTGCCGATGTGAAGGGATTCACCAGCCTCTCGGAACGTTTAGATCCCGAAGAGGTCCGGGATATGATGCAGGAGATTTTTGCGCGTCTGACGGAGGTGATCGGCCGCTACGGCGGCGTGGTCGACAAATACATCGGGGATTGCATCATGGCCCTTTTCGGGGCTCCGAAAGCGCATGAGAACGATCCGGAGCGAAGCGTTTTGGCGGCCCTGGGAATGCAGCAGGCACTGCAGAAATTCCGGCGGGAAAAGAATCTGGAGATCGGCATGCGCGTGGGCGTCAACACCGGCATGGTGCTGGCGGGCTATGTGGGCAATCGTTCCGTGGACTACACCGTCATGGGCGATGAGGTCAATATCGCTTCCCGGCTTGAACAGGCCGCCCCGGTCGATGGAATTTTGATCAGCTCGAAGACTTTTTCTCATGTGTCCGATCTATTCGATTGCGAAGCCCTGCCGGCGATCGCGGTCAAAGGCAAGGCGGAGCCCGTGGCCGCCTACCGCGTTTTGAGGGACAAGAGGAAGCGCAGCTCTCATGACAAGGTTCGTTCCCGCAGCATCTCGACTCCCATGGTCGGCCGGGACGCCGAGTTAAAACTTATGCTGGAGAGCGCCCAATCCTGCCGGCAGGCCGGGCAAAGCCGCTTGATTTTTGTCAAGGCTTCCCCCGGCGGCGGCAAGAGCCGTCTGCTCTATGAGTTCCATCGTTGCGAGAAGGCGCTGGCCGCCCCTCCTCATTTCTTTGTGGGACGGGCTTCGCCCTACACCGTGAACACCTCCTACTATCTTTTCGGTGAAATTCTGAGGGGTCAATGCGGCATCGCCGATGAGGACAAGGCGGCGGTCGTGCGCTACAAGCTGCTGGCGGGAGTGGGTTCGGTGATGTCGACGGCCGGCGATGAGGAAATCGAGGAAACCACCCATCTGATGGCCTCGCTGCTCAATATCGATTTTCCAGGGAGCCCCTACTTGGCGCCTTTGCGCGAGGATCCTATCCAGCTCAGACAGCGCGCCCACGGGGCCTTTCTGCGGTTTTTCAGATCTTCGAGTTCAGAGCCGACCCTCCTGTATCTCGAGGACTTGCATTGGGCGGACCATCCTTCCCTCGATTTGATCGCGGAAATTTATCAGGACAATCGCGAAAGGCCCTTGCTGATCGTGGCTCTTGCGCGGCCTGAGTTTTTCGAGCGCTTCCCTTCCTTCTTGGGGTCTTTCGCGGGGGTTGAGAAAATCGAGTTGGCGCCGCTGGGTGAGGAGGCCGTGCGCGCTCTCATCCGGGAGCTGCTCAAGCCTATGGGTCTTATTCCGGAAAACCTCTATCGTCTTGTCATCCGGAAATCGGAGGGCAATCCCTATTACGTGGAGGAATTGATCAAGAGATTCATCGAGGCCGGAGTGATCGAGAAGGGGGATGCCGGCTCTCCCGGGCGGGTTTTCCAAGAGAAGCTGCAGCAGATAAAAATTCCAGACACGATCCAAGGCCTTCTCCAGACGCGGCTCGATGATCTCAAAGAGGAGGAAAAAGGGGTCTTGCAGCGGGCCGCCATCGTGGGGGGAACTTTCTGGCAGCGCGCCGTCGACATTTTGTTGGAGGACCTTGAGGTGTCCAGCACCGGACCGGTGCTGAGCGATTTAAGCCGGAAAGAGTTTATTTTGCCGTCTAAACACTCCGCGCTCTTCGGCGATGAATTTATGTTCAAGCACGCCCTGCTTCGGGATGTCACCTATGAGACGATCCTCAAGAAGAAGCGCACCATCTATCATGCCTTGGTGGCCGAGTGGTTGGAAAAAAATTCCGGGGACCGCAAAGAAGAGCATTTGCCCCTGATTGCCATACACTATGAGTTGGGCCATAAGCCTGAGCAAGCCCGCGAGTACTATTTCTTGGCGGGCGAGCAGGCCCGCAAGACCTTCGCCAATCACGAGGCCCTGTCTTATTTCGACAAGGTGATTCAGCTGCAGGAGAAGCCCCGCTTTTCTCATTACCGGGTGCGGGGGGCCACTTCAGACGTGTTGGGGGATTATGAAAGCGCTTTGAAGGACTACCAGGCCATGCTGGGCGTGTGCCGCAATCGCTTGGATGAGGGCGTGGCGTTCAAGCACTTGGCCGAGACTCATATACGCCTGGGGCATTATGAGCTGGGGCGGGATTTCGTGGAAAAAGCTCTTCAGGTCGGTCAAGAGCTCAAGGACTGGAAGATGTGCGCCGACAGCCTCAATCTCAAGGGGCGGATCGATCATCATACGGGCGAGTCGGACCGGGCCCTTGAATGCTACGCCCAATCCATCGCGATCCATCGTCAGAACGGCAGCATCTTGGGCGAATCGCGTGCTTTAGGCAACCAGGGGGTGGTTTATGTCCACAGGGGCGAATACGATAAGGCGATTGCAGCCTATCGGGCGGCCCTTGACCTTGACCGCGCTCAAAACAACAAGCAGCGCATGACCATGATGATGTCGAATCTCGGCGAGTGCTACCAGTTTTTAGGCGCCATGGAGCAGGCCATTGGACATCACCAGGAGGCGCTGGCGCTGGCCCGCGGCATCGGCTATAAAATCATGGAGATCGAGACCCTGCGCAACCTCGGCATCGAGCATGTCCATCAAGGGAGAATGGAGCAGGGTTTCTCGCTTTTGCGGGAGTCTCTGCGGATGGTGGATGAGGTCCAGGATATGGAGCTGCTTCCCCAGGTACTCTATAGTCTTGGGGAGGGGCTGTTCCTCGGAGGGCAGAAAGCAGAGGCGTTGACATTGGCTCAAAGGCTGCTGGACATCGCGGAGAAAAACAGCGTTAAGGATTACATCGCCAAGGGCCTGCTCCTGAAAAGCTATTGCCTTTCTTTGACCCAGGGACAGGAAGACCTTCGGCGAGGCTTGCAAATCGCCCAGGAGCTTCGGGCCACGAATCTTCTGTGGGAATTTTATTACGCCCTTTCTTTGGCCAGCGTCGACCTTGTGGAGGCGTTGGGGCATATTCGGGCGGCTAAGGAAAACGTGGATCTGGGGGCCGATTCCATCGCCGATGCGGATTTAAAAAAGAGTTTTTTGACCTCTCCGCGGGTGGCGGCCATCCTCTCGCGTTTTGATCGGCTGACCCGGGCCACGGCCTAGCCGCTCAGCGCGCGTCGCGGCGGGAGGCGACGTAGACGCAGGCCGCGAGCATCGCGGCCGCGAAAGCGGCGAGGAGCATGAGGCAGGCGCTCATCGAGGCCGCGCCTTCCGGAACGACGGAGGGCAGCAGGGCGCGTTGGAGCCCGGTGACCGCGTAGGAGACCGGATTGGCCGCGATCGCGGCTCGCAGGAAGCGCGGCGCGGAGGCGGCGGGAAACAGCGCGCCCGACAGCATCCACATCGGAATGAGAAAAAGATTCATGACGGCGTGAAAGCCCTGCGACGAGTCGAGCACCCACGCGATGCAGAAGCCAAGCCCCGTCAGGCCGATCGAGGCGAGCGTCAAGACGGCGGCGGCCAAGGCGTAGCCGTGAAGTCCGGGATGCAGGCCCGCGGCTCCGGCGAGCAGCAAAAAGGCGAGGCCCTGGGCCAGGCCGACCGTCGAGGAGCCCATCACCTTGCCGAGCACGATGGACAGGCGCGAGACGGGAGCCACGAGCACCGACTGCAGGAAGCCCTCGCGGCGGTCCTCGATGATCGAGATTGTTGCGAAGATCGAGGTGAACAGCACGATGAGGACCAAGGTCCCCGCGTAGAAGAACTGGAGGAAGCTCAGGCCCTCGGGCGCGCCGGGCACGCGCACGGCCGTGCCGAGGCCGGCGCCGATCAGGAGCCAGAACACGATCGGCGGCACGAGGCCGCCGATCACGCGCGGCTTATCGCGGAAAAAGCGCACGATGTCGCGCTCCCACAGCGTCAGCAGCGCGCTCATGGAACGGCCTCGGCGTCGGAGAAACGCCGGCCGGCGTGATGCAAGAAGGCGTCTTCGAGGCTCGGGCGCGAGAGGCTCACGGTGCGCAGGCGCCCGGGGAAGGCCTCGACGAGCTGAGGGATGAAGGCATGGCCGGCGGCGCGCTCAAGGCGCAGCTGGTCGCCGAACGCCCGCGGGGTGACGCCGAAACGCTGCGTGATCTCGTCGCGCAGTCCCGAGGCGTCGTCTGTTTCGATGGTGATCACGTCGCCGCCGATCTCGGCCTTCAGCGCGGAGGGCGTTCCCATGGCCACGATCTTTCCCTGATCGAGGATGGCGACGCGGTCGCAGCGGTCGCCTTCGTCCATCAGGTGGGTGGTCGTCATGATCGTCGCGCCCTCGGCCTTGAGTGTCCGCAGGTGCTCCCACAGGTCCTGGCGCGCGGCGGGGTCAAGGCCCGTCGAGGGCTCATCGAGAAGTATGACGGACGGCTTGTGAAGCAGACTTTTGGCCAATTCGACTCGGCGGCGCAGGCCGCCGGACAAGGTTCCGCACAGGTCGCTCGCGCGGGCGGCGAGCCGGTAGCGGGACAACATCTCGTCGATACGCTTCGTTAAGCTTGTTCCAGAAAGGCCGTACAGCCGCCCGCCATGGATGAGGTTCTCGCGCACGGTCAGTTTATTGTCGAGGCTCGGGCTCTGGAAGACGACGCCAAGAAGCGGTCGTACCGACGCGGGATCGGCGACGAGGTCGCGACCCAGGATCGCCGCCGATCCGCCGGTGGGCGCAAACGCAGTGGCGAGGATCCGGAACAAGGTGCTCTTGCCTCCGCCGTTGGGGCCGAGCAGGCCGAACAGTTCGCCTTCGGCGACGGAAAAAGAAACGCCGTTGAGCGCTCGGCGAGCGGCCGTCTTTCGTGCGGCGGGGTACTCGTGAATGACGCCCTTGACGACGACCGCGTTCATTTTTTCAGTCCGGTCCACGGCGTCTCGGCGTGTCCGGTCTCTTTGTTGACGAAACGGGCGGCGACAAAAAGCCAAGTCGATAAACGATTCATGTAGACGATCACGCCTTCCGGGACCGCCTCGACCGAGGCGAGCGCGACGACCGCGCGTTCAGCGCGGCGGCTCACGGCGCGCGCCAGATGCAGGGCCGCGCCCGCGCGCCCGCCGCCGGGAAGGATGAAGGTCTTCAGCGGGGCTAGATTTTTGTCCCAGGCGTCGATCTCGGTCTCGAGGCGCTTCGGGGCGTCGGCGGGAAGGCCTGAATCGAAGGGGGGCGGGAGCTTGGCGAGTCTATCGGCGGGCGTGGCGAGCAAGGCGCCGATGACGAAGCACTCGGCCTGGATGCGCGCCAGGCCTCGATCCACCGAGACGAGAGCGGGGTCCTCGCGGAAAGCCGAGCGCGCCGAGCCGAGCGCGCTGTTGAGCTCGTCGATGTCTCCATACGCCGCCACGCGCGGATGGCTCTTGGGCACGCGGCCGCCGCCGAACAGGCCGGTCTCGCCTTTGTCGCCCGTGCGCGTGTAGATCGCCACTCTAGAACTGGGCGCCAAGTCCGAGGTCGAAGCCCGGGACGCCGTGGCGTACAGTGTAGGCGCCGCGCAGGCTGACCAGGGGCAGGGGATGGACGTCCACACCGGCCGAGAAGCGCGAGCCGCGCGCGGCGGCCTTCGTGCCGGCCACGCCCGCCGTCGTCGCCGCGCCGACCTTGACCTCGGTGACGTCGTAGCCGGCGATGAAGAACGGCTTGACGATCGGCAGGTTCCAGGTCGCGGCCGCGTTGAGGCTGCCGTGCGACGCGCTGAAATACTTATGGTTGACCTTGTCGCCGAAGGCCGAGATCGAGACGTTCGGCAGGAAGGAGTCCACGAGGCTGGTGCGGTACAGTCCGTAGCGCAGCCCGCCGCCGTAGATTGAGGCGCCCTGAGCGCTGAGGCCGTGCACGATGACGTCGATCTTGAAGGGCAGCCCCACGCCGGCTTCGATCAAGGGCAGGCCGAAGGCCTTGACGCCCGCGTCGCGCAGGACGCGGTCGTTCTTGTCCGGCCGGAGCTGGACCGCGGCGACAGAACCCACCCAGAACCCGGGCAAACCGAGCGTGCGGCCGGTGTGGGCCGAGGCTCCGCCCAGAACGCCGCCGAGGTCGAGGGCGAAGGGCTTGATGTACTCGTTGCGCACGGCGGTCGAGAAGTCGGCGAACGGATCGGCGTGCGCGGATGACGCGAGCAGGGCGAGAACGGCGAGGATGATTTTCATGAGGCTATTTTGCCAAATTCGGGCGCTTCTTGACGAGGTCCTGGCGTCCCGCCCAGTTGTAGATGAAGCACCAATGCATGGCCGCGCCGACGATCACAAGGAAGTGGAACAACTCGTGCGCGCCGAGAACGCCCGTGAAGATCACGGGCCCCTCGAGATAGTCGATGAGAGCGCCGCAGATGTAGGCGATGCCGCCGAGAAATAGGAGCGTGGTCTCCTTCCAGCCGTAGCGCGCCGTGATGTGGGCAAACGAGATCACGCCGAGCGAGGCGACGCCGATGTAGGCGAGGACGATCGACCAGTAGGGCAGCCGGTTGAAATAGACGTCGATGAGCACGAGGCAGGTGAGCGCCGCGCCCCAGAACAGCGCGGTCAGGCCCCAGCGCCAGCGTCCCGTGAACAGCAGGATGTGCACGGGCGTGGCCGAGCCGGCGATGACGATCCAGATGCCGGCGTAGTCGAGCCGCCGGAAGAAGATGCGCCAGGGCCCGGGAGGCAGGCCATGATACACGCCGCTCATCGAGAAGAGGAACAGCAGCGAGGCGCTGAAGATCAGCAGCGACGAGCTGCGCAGCGCGTCGCCGCGGCCCTTCTTGTGCAGAAAGTAGGTTCCGCACAGAGCGCCGCAAGCGGCCGTGAGGTGGCTGAGGCTCGAGACCGGGTCATTGAGGCCGAAATAGTGTACGAGCCTCATGGCGGCCTCTGGAGCGCGCTCTTCTCGATGTCATGGCGCTTTTCGAGGCGCGTGCGCAGGGCGCCGCGCAGGATCGTCGCGCCGAACAGCCTTGACGCCCCGACGAGGAGTTTGATGCAGCCCTCCACGTCCGACAGACGCACCTTCTCGGGCGCCACCGCGTCAGCGCCCCAGCCGTTGTGATAATTGACAAGGGGAACGGCCACGCCGCCGGACTCGTAGCCGAAGGTGAGATAGGCGGTCGCTTCGCAGGTGCCGCCCGTTAGGCGCAGGCGCTGGACGGCGGTTCCGCGCTTGCGCAGGGCTTCGGCCGCGCTGTCGAGCAAAGCGGTCAGATTTGGATCGAAGGCCGTCGCCTTGTCGCCGAGGCGGATCGTGGGACCCCGGCCCGGTCGGGAGCCCGGTAGCTCGCGCGAGGACTCGATCGACAGGTACGAGTCGCGCGCCGACAGGACGCCGGAGCGGATCATGTCGAGCGCGCCGATGAAGCCGACCTCCTCGGCGCGGTTGAGCAGGACGGTGAGGTTTACCTTCGCGCGCTTCGTTGACAGCCGTCGCATCGTCTCGAGGCTGATCGCGCAGCCGAGCAGGTCGTCCACCGAGCGCGACAGAAGCCAGCCGTTCTTGAGTTCGCAGGCGGGCAAGGCCAGCACCGCGAAGTCGGGCGTTGTGCCGATTTTCGGCGGCTCGGTCCATGCAATGGTCCACAAGCCGCCGTCCTTCTTCGGCCGCGGGCCGAGCACGCCGCGCGCGAGCGGGCGGTTGTTTTTCGGCACGCGGGGAAAGGCCTCGACGCAAGCGCCCGCCAACAAGTGAGGGGGCAGGCCGCCGCGCAAGCGGGCTGTGGCGCCCGTGTGTGTCACCTTGATCAGCTCGAAGGCGGGATGGTCGAGATGGGCCGCCAGGCACAGCGCCGGGCCCTTGCCCGCGCCGCGGTATGAGACGATGAGGCCGCCGCGCGCGCGGCGGACCTTCACGCGCGCGCCGAGGTTCGCGCGAATCCACTCGAGGGCTTTTCGCGACACGGCGGCCTCGCGGAAGGGGGCGGTGGGCACGGAGGTCAGGCGCTGAAAGAGGGAGAGCGCGCCGGGTTTGTCCTTCACCCGTCTATTTTACAGATTACCGGGGCCGGTGTGTCTTTCAACTGTTTCCGGAAACAGTTGGGCGGAGGTGCTTGGCCAAAAAGATTTCGGCCTTCGCGTAGAAGTCGAGGCGGTTGGCGGGCTTGGCGAAGCCGTGGCCTTCATCGGGATAGAGCAGGTACTCGACGGGCTTGCCTCTCGCGCGCAAGGCCGCGACGATCTGTTCCGACTCCGCTTGCTTGACGCGCGGGTCGTGGGCGCCTTGGGCGATCAAGAGCGGAATGCCGATCTTGTCGACATGAAACAAAGGGGAGCGGGACTTGAGGAACTCTTCTTCGGTGTCGACGGATCCGACGCGGAGGTCGAAGACGCGCTTCAGCGGCTCCCAGTACGGCGGGATGGACTTGATCAAGGTGATCAGGTTCGAGGGTCCGACCACGTCGATCGCGCAGCGATACACGCCGGTCGTGAAGGCCGCGCCGGCGAGCGCGGCGTATCCTCCATAAGAGCCGCCGTAGATCGCCACGCGTTCGGGATCGGCGATGCCCCGCGCGACCGCCCAGCGCACGCCGTCGGTGAGGTCGTCCTGCATCTTAGCGCCCCACTCGCGGTCGCCCGCGTGCAGGTGGCGCTTGCCAAAGCCGGCGGAGCCGCGGTAGTTGATCTGCAGGCAGGCGAAGCCGAGGCTTGACAGCCACTGCGCTTCGGGATGGAAGCCCCAATGGTCGCGCACCCAAGGGCCGCCATGGACGAGCAGCACGAGTGGAAGGCCCTGCACTTGCCCGCCCGCCGGCGTCGTCAGGTAGGCGCGCACCGTCAGGCCGTCGCGCGCCGCGTATTTTACGGAGACCATCGGCGCGAGCGTGTAGGCAGCGAGTTGGGGACGCGTGACGAAGAGGGGAGAGGCGACGCGCGCGACGCGGTCCCAGCGCAGGAAGGCGGGGGAACTATCGGGTTTGTTGACGAGGATGTACCAGACGGTGTCCGCGTCGTTGCGGCTGACGATCGTGACCTCGCCGTTGAGGGCGGCCAGCGCCGTAAAATCGGCTTGAAGCCTCGCATCGAGGACGCGCCAGTCGAGCCGGTCGAGCTCGAAGGCCGCGGCCTCGACCGTATGGTTGCGCGGATGGATCAGGACGGCGCCGAGGTCGGATCCTGGATGTTCGGCGAGGATTCGACCCGGTCCGCCTGCGAGCGGCATCTCGAACAGCGCGGTCGTGTCGCGGTTGACGCTCGACTCGATGTAGAGGTGGAGGCCGTCCGGCGAAAAGCCGTGGGCGCCGAGCTGGTCATCGGGCCCGCAGGAGAGGAAGTCACGCCAGCCGTCGCCGTTCCGGACGCGCAGGAGCGTGCCGCCGTCGATGGTCATCGCCTTGTGCAGGCCGATCTTGAAATCGCGGTCTGCCAGCCAGCCGATCGCGTCGCCGGGGTTCGTCGCCTCAAGCGCGCGCTCGCCGGTTGTCAGGTTGAGGCGCCACGCGTCATGCAGCTTCGGGTCGCGGTCGTTGAGCGCCACCAGGATCTCGTCCGGGAAGCGGGGTTCGGTCGCGACGATTTGGGCTTGCACGCCGGGATAGGGCGTTAGGTCGCGGGTGGCGCCGGTCTTGAGGTCGGCCTGGTAGAGGTGCCAGTTCTCATCGCCGTTGAGGTCCTGCAGATAGAGGATCGAGCGCTCGTCCTCGGCCCATAGAAAGACGCGGATGCCCCGTCCGCGATCTTTTGTGAGAGGCTTCGCAGGCCCGCCCTCGGGACCGACCCAGATGTTGAGCACCCCCTCGTCGGGGGCGAGGTAGGCCCAGAGCTTCCCGTTCGGGGAGATCTTCGGAGAGGCTTTTTCCGGATTGCCGAACAGCAGTTCGCGGGGGATCCTCCCGCTCCTGCGTGCGCCGAGGTCCGGTTGTCTCAACATCGTCGGAATTGGTAGAATGAACCGTTGCCGTCTTCGGGGTTCTGGTGGCGCGTTCGTCTAGCGGCCTAGGACGCTTCCCTCTCAAGGAAGAGATCACGGGTTCAAATCCCGTACGCGCCACCAGACCCCCGAGAAGAAGGCCCCCGCTCGCGCGGGGGCCTTCCGACTGTCGGAGCGTTCCGAAGAGCCGAATGCGTTAGCTGAGGTGCTTGCTGACGAGCTTCGTCATCTCGAACATGTTGACAACGGCCTTGCCCGCGAACACGGCCTTCAGCGTCGCGTCAGCGTTGATGTTGCGGCGGTTCTTCTTGTCCTGCAGGTCGTTCTTCTTGATGTAGGCCCAGAGCTTCCTCGCGACCTCGGTGCGGGGCAACGGCTTGCTGCCGACGATCTCCGCGAGCTTGTCGCTTGGGGTCAGGGGTTTCATGAACGCCGCGTTCGCCTTCTTCGCCATGGTGATTTATCTCCTGGAAGCCGGCGCCTCGAAGGGCTTTCCCGGCGTTATGGCCACATTCAACATGATTTCCCCTTGGAGGTCAAGGATTCCTCGTCGTGGCTTCGACGAGGCGGATCGCGTCGCGGCCTGACTCGCGGACCTCATCGGGGACGTGGGGGAGCCCCAGTTCGTCATGAGTGTGCCAGCGGATGTCGTCGCTTTCGTCCGGACGGTGGGTGTGGGCGCCGGCCTTGGCGCGCAGGTAGTAGATGAAGTCAATGTGGTGGTTGTGACCGGGGATTTCCTCGATCTGCACGCGCTGGGGCTCGTGCAGGGACTCGACGCGGCCGTTGTGTATGATCGGCGCGCGCGGGGGCGTCATGAACTCGGCCTCGAGGCCGGTCTCCTCTAATACCTCGCGCAGAACGCCCTCGTCCGTCGTTTCACCGTCCTCAATGTGTCCGCCCGGAGGCAGCCACATTCCAAGCTTTTTGTGCTTGAGGAGGAGGGTCTTGCCGTCGCGGACCAGATAGCCGGTGGCGACGAAGCAGTAGCGCCGCGGCGGTGCGCTCACGCGGGCAACTCCCGCGCCCAGGCGGCGAGAGCGGCGGCGAGTTCCGCGGGTTTGTCGAGCGGTATGTGGTGATGGGCGTCCATGATCTCAATGCCGCGGCCGCGCGGCAGGGCCGCGACGACTCGGGTCATGGCCTCGCGGGGCAGGATCGAGCTGTGCTCGCCGCGCACGATCAAGGCGTCCGCGGAGATTTTCGCAAGCTGCGGCCACACCGGGCCGTACGGAAAAGCAAACGAGCGCCAGTCGAACTTCCAGGACCAGCCGCGGGGGCCTTGCCGCACGCCGTGGCGCCCGAGCGCTCGGAGAGCGGCCGCGTCGAGCAAGGTGCCGGGAGGCTGGAGGCGGAACTTGGCGAGCATCGCTTCTTCATTCTCGTAAATCGGCTGGGGGCGCGAGCGGGTTTTTTCGTACTTGCGCTCGCGCGACGCGTAGACATCCGGCAGAAAGTCGATCGCGCAGACTCCGCGCAGGTGAGCGCTGCGCCGCTCGGCGTAGTCGAGGGCGATGCGCGCGCCCATCGAGTGCCCCACGAGAATGAAGCGCTCCCAGCCGAGGGCCTTGCGCGCGCTCTCGATATCGTCCACCCACGCCGAGCCGGTATAGGCTTCGTTCTCGAGCCAGTCGCTGTCGCCGTGGCCGCGGAAATCGAGCGCGACCGCGTGGAACACGCCCTTCCAGAGGGGAGCGACCGCATCCCACCAATGCGTGTGCGCGGCCATGCCGTGCGTCAGGAGGACCGGGACTCCGGGGCCGCCCCAGTCGCGCAGGTGGACCGCGCCGGCCTTGCGGCTCGTCACGGCGCCTTGTCGGCGGGGACGATCGCGGCCTGATAGATCTCGTCGTAGGTCCGCACGGCCGTGAGCTTGACGGCGTCGCGCACCTCCTTCGGGATACCCTCGAGGTCCTTGAGGTTGGCGAAGGGGAAGATCACTTCCGTGTAGCCCATGCGGTGCGCGGCCATGACCTTTTGCTTGAGGCCGCCGATCGGCAGGACGTCGCCGCGCTTGGTGATCTCTCCGGTCATCGCCAGGCCGGCAACGACCGAGCGTCCGGTGAGATCGCTGAGGATCGCCGTGACCATCAGGCTGCCCGCCGAGGGCCCGTCAATCTTGCCCGCCGGCGTGATGTTGATGTCCATGTCGATCTTCGTGAAGTCGATCTTTTCGAGGCCGAACTTGGCCGCGTTCTTCCTCACGTAGGCGTACGCGTTCTTGGCCGAGTCCTCGATGTCTTGGCCGAACTGCTTGCGCAGGGTCAACTTGCCGGTGCCGGGCTCGCTCCAGGCCTCGACGTTCAGCGTGGAGCCGCCGTAGTCGTTGACCGCGAGTCCCGTCGCCACGCCGACGCCGTTCTGCGCCATCTGGCGCGGGCTGAACTCCTCGCCGCCGAGGTAATGCGCGATGTCTTTTTCGTCGACGACGCCGGGGACGTTCTCGCCGCGCGTCTCGATCCAGGCGGAGATTTTGCGCAGGACGGACGCGACTTTCTCGCGCAGCCCGCGCACGCCGGCCTCCATCGTGTAGCCCTCGATGAGGCGGCGCAGGGCCCCTTTCGTCAGCGTCGCCTCAGCAGCTTTGAGACCCGCCTCCTCGAGCTCCTGAGGCACGAGGTGGCGTTCGGCGATCGCGATCTTTTCGAGCGTCGTGTAGCCCTCGAACTCGATGAGTTCCACACGGTCGCGCAGGGGCCCGGGAATGTTGCTCAGCTCGTTGGCGGTGACGATGAACAGCACCTCGGAGAGGTCATAAGGAACGTCCAGGTAGCGGTCGCGGAAGGTGTTATTCTGCTTCGGGTCCAGGATTTCGAGCAAGGCCGCGGTCGGGTCGCCGGCGTTGCTGTTGCGGCCCATTTTGTCGACCTCGTCCATCAGCATGACGGGATTGACCGTGCCGGCGGCCCTCATCTGGCGCATGATCTCGCCGGGCATCGAGCCGACGTAGGTCCGGCCGTGTCCGCGCAGCACCGTCTCGTCGTGGACGCCCCCGAGCGAGAGGCGCACGAACTTTCGGCCGAGGGCTTGGGCGATCGCGGCGGCAATCGAGGTCTTGCCCACGCCGGGGGGGCCCGTGAAGGCGATGATCGCACCCTTCTTGGACCCCGTCCTCTTGCGCACCGCCAGGAACTCGAGCACGCGCTCCTTGACCTTCTCCAGGCCTGCGTGATCCCGGTCGAGCGTCCCGCGCGCCGCCGCGATGTCGGTCACGTCCTCCGTGCGCCGGCTCCAGGGGACGTCTATCAGCCACTCAATGTAGGTCCGAACCTTCTGCGTCTCGGAGTCCCTCGGGGCCATCTGCGCCATCTTCTCGTACTCGCGCGTGGTGATCTCTTGGATCGCCTCGGGCATGCCGATCGCCTTCATCTTCGCCTGGAGGGCCTCGATCGAGTCGAGGCTTCCGCCCCGGCCGTCTTTGGGGTCCGCGGCTCGATGCTCCGCCGGCTTTTTCAGCACGCGAACCCACGTCGAACGGTTGCCGCGTTTGCTGAACTTTAGATTTTCGATGAACGCCCGCGTCAGCTCCGCGCCGCGCGCGAGCTCGGCGTCCTTCTTGTCGCCGACCGCTTTCCGGAGCACTTCGAGCGTCGCGACCGCGTCGAGGCCCGCGGCGAGGTCGGCGCCGATGTTCTGGCGCCGTTCCGCGGCATAGTGGACGTTGGACAGCAAGGACAGGCAGAGTCGGACGACGTCGAGCGGGTCTTTGGAGAGGGAGCTGCCCAGGGTTTTCTCGTACAGACGCAGCGAGCTCGTGATCGCCTCGAGCTTCGCATTGCCGAGCGCGATCGAGACCTGTTCAAGCGCCTTGGACTTCGGGCTCAGGCCCTTGTGTGCGGAGTACTTCTTGAAGACCGCGTCGAGGCGCGCGACCGCGCGCAGGTGGCTGGCGGCGTCGGGCGCGTTGGCGAGCTTGATCGCGTCGATCGCCTCGTTGTGCAGCTCCCAGATGTTGTCGGAGCTGTTCCCGGCCTGCTCGATCAGATCGAAGTAGACGACCTTGCCGTTGGCGAGAACGAGAAGCTCGCCGCGCGCGGCCAGAGCGAAGATCGCCGCGTTCATCTGCGGCATGTCGAGGCCCAGGGCCTTGCCCGCGCGAGTGAGCGTCTCGGGCGCGACGGTCTCGCCGGCGGAGGTATGCGCGCGGATCTGTGCGGCGAAGGCCGCGGTCTGCTGGCCCGAGGGCGTCCACGATTCCTCGGGCGCGGGCGTTTTGGACGTCGGCCCTTCATATAGGAAATCGCGGGCGTCGAATTGTTCAAGCAGAAGGAGTGCCGCGATATAGCCGTCGGCGACCTCGTCCTCGGCGGGGCGGCCGTCCTTTTTCAGCGGATCGAGCGAGTCGACCAAGGCGACGAGCTTGCGGTGCACGCGCGCGGGCATCGGCGGGACGTAGCCGGCCTGATAGGTCGCCGTCTTGAGCCACGCGAGGGCTTCCGCCAGGTCGGCGACGCGCTCTGTCAGCTTCGGCGTCAGGGTTTTGAGGCTTTCGAGGTCCTTCTTATGCGCGCCGAGGAACCCCGAGAAGAACTCGAGCATCGCATTGGCGCGCAGGACCTTGGCTTCCTCGAGCTGGGGAAGCGTCTGGCCCGGTTGGCCGGCCTTCTCGTAAGCGGCGACGGCCCGGTCCGCTTGGGCGACGGCGCGGGCGTGGTCGGCGGGATTGGCGCTGTTCAACAGCGCGACGGCGTTGCTGGCGAGGACGTCGGCGGCGTGTTCGGGGGCGGGCGCATGGGCGGGGGCGTCTACGCGCGCGCGGAAACTGAAGTAAACCGTGTCTTTGTTGTCTCGCATCGCGAGATGGCCCTCTTGGAGTAGCTCGGTGAACAAGGTTCCGGTTTTCTCCGGGTCGAGGCCGAGCCTCGCGCCGATCTCGCCGACCTTCGCGTAGGTCGCGATCGTGCCCGGCGCCGTTTCGTTGCGGATGCCGGCGAGGAGCCCGGCCTTGGCGTCCGGCGGCGCGTTCCCGCCGGGGGGCGCGGTCTTCTCGGAGCGAGGCAGGGCCTTGGGGCCGGAGCTCTCGGAACCGGCGACGTCGAAAGCCGCGGCGCGGCGTTCGGACGCGCCTTCAAACGCGCGGCCGGCCTGCGCCTTCGATTCGCTACCGCTTGACGTCGGCGTGAGCGTTACGGTTTGGCGCGCCGCGCCCGCGAGCGCCGCGCGCGGATCGGGGGTTGCGGCCTGCGCCGCTGTAGGCGCCGTGAGCAGAGATGGGGTCAGCCCCGCCGCGGACGCAGTGAGCGGCGGCGTGTTCGTCGCGGGGGCCTCAAGTCGCGGGAGCGCGAGCGACATGGTGAGTCCCGCTTCGCCCGCGACGGGCACACGCGCGACGCCCGTTGCGAAGGCAGGCCCGGGCGCCGCCATGGAAAGGGCGAGGGCGGCCGCCAGGCATCGGCGGGTGAACCGTCTCATTTCTTCCTCTCTGCCGTGAACGCGCCCTTGGCGGCGTTCCAGTCCACAGTGATCGCATCGCCCTGAGCGATGCGGTCCTCGAGCTCGGCCGCGACGATTGCGTCGGGCAGCTTGTGGTCGACAATCTGCTTGAGCGGGCGGGCGCCATATTTCTGGGCTTCGGTGCGCTTGAGAATCTCGGCGCGGGCGCCGGGCGTGAGCGTCATTCTCATGCTGCGCTTCTCCCGGAGTTGGTTTTCGAACTTCTTTAGGAGGAGATCAAGAATCTTTTCCATCTGGGGCCTGCCGAGGTCTTTGAACACCACGACCCCGTCGTCCTCGCCGACGCGGCCGATGAGTTCCGGCCGCAGCGCGGCCCGAAGCGCGGCAAGGTACTGCGCGTGCCGCGCGGCCGCGGCTTCCTCGGGCTGCTCGCTCCCGGAGCGAAAGCCCATGTGGGGGCGCCCGGGCGAGTCGACGCCCTCGTCGTCTCCGGCGAGCGCGCCGCCGATGTTCGAGGTCATCATGACGATCGTGTGGGAGAAGTCCACTGTGCGGCCACGGCCATCGGTGAGCCGCCCGTCCTCAAGGATTTGCAGGAGGATGTTCAACACCTCGGGGTGAGCCTTCTCGATTTCGTCGAACAGGATGACGGAGTACGGGTTGCGGCGGATTTTTTCGGTGAGCTGGCCGGCCTCCTCGTAGCCGACATAGCCGGGGGGCGCTCCGACCATGCGGGAAACCGCCTCCTTGCCTACGTACTCGCTCATGTCCAGGCGAACCATCTTATTCTCCGAGCCGAACACGATCCTCGCCGTTTGGCGCGCGAGCTCGGTTTTGCCCACCCCTGTCGGGCCGAGGAAGATGAATGCGGCGGTCGGCTGTTTGGGATCGCGCAGGCCCATGCGGCCGCGCTGCACGCCCTTGGCCACCTTTGAGACCGCCTCATCCTG
The DNA here is from genome assembly GCA_023249675.1 of Elusimicrobiota bacterium. Lineage (GTDB taxonomy): Bacteria > Elusimicrobiota > Elusimicrobia > UBA1565 > UBA9628 > GWA2-66-18. The sequence goes on from JAHFCE010000008.1 coordinate 62,281, forward strand.
GCCGATCACGGCCGCGCCGAGCTTTTCGGGCAGGTTCTTGAGCCGGTCCTTTTCCGCGGCGCTGATCTCGCCGGCGGGAATACCGGTGCGCCGGGAGATTTCCTGGGCGATGTCTTCCGGAAGGACCTCGCGCCGCGCCTTCGCGGCGCCTGACTGTGCGGCCAAGGAGGCCCTCATCTTGACTGCGACGCTCGCGTCGTCGAGCAGGTCGAGGGCCGAGTCGGGAAGGTTGCGGTCCGTGATGTAGCGCAAGGCCAGCGCCACGACGGCCTTCACCGTTTCCGCGCCGATCACGACTCCTTGCTTTTTTTCGTAGATCGACTTGACGCCCGCGACGATGTGTTCAGCCTCCTCCTGAGTTGGAGGCAGGAGCTGGATGGGGTTGAAGCGGCGGGCAAGCGCGCCGTCCTTCTCGATCGTGCGGTACTCATCCAACGTCGTCGCTCCGATCAGCGAGATCGAGCCATCGGCGAGGGCGGCCTTCAACATGTTGGCGGCGTCCTGCGTGCCTTCCTTGATGGCCCCGGCTCCGACGAGCGTGTGGATCTCGTCGATGAAGAGACGGACCTTTCCCTGCGAGTCGCGGGCCTCTTGTATGATTTTGACCATGCGTTTTTCGAAGTCGCCGCGAAAAGTCGTGCCGGCGACGACCGCGGCGAGGTCGAGGTGGATGATGTTGACGCCCTCAAGTTCGGGGATCTTTCCGTCGACGATCATCTGCGCCAAGCCGTTGACCATCTCGCTCTTGCCCACGCCCGGCGCGCCGATGATGAGGGGATTGGTTTTCTTGAGGCGCAGCAGGGTCTTCACGATCTGGAGCATCTCGGACTCGCGGCCGATCAGCGGGGGCAGTTTGCCCTCGACGGCGAGGCGCGTCACGTTGGCGCCGTAGGCGTTGAGCGCCGTGTAACTCTTGTCGTCCTTCGCGATAAGCGGGAACAGCCCGCGGCGGATATTGGCGACCGGGATCAGGTCGATGTCGTTGCCGGGAAGCGGCGCGCCCTTGTGGAATGCCTGGAACAGGGCCCAGCCGGCGGACATGGCCTTCTGCTGGTCGGGGTCCCAGTGCTGGAACGGCGGGAGCTTCACGGCGAATTTGGCGAGTCGAGCCTGTTTGTCGGCATCGAGCGGCGTTGGATCGGCCTGATTAGCGGCATAGAATTGGCCCTCGAGCGCCTTCAAGACGTCATCGATGAACGCGTGCGCGTTCTGGTTGACCGGGTCCGCGGGCTTCACGGGGAGCTTCTTGCCGTACGCGGAGAGCACGTCGCGCGAGAGTTCGAGGGCCGCGTTCTTATAGAGGATGGCCACTTCGGCGCGGGCCGCGTCGGCGCCGGCGGCCGCGAGGAGGCGCAGGGCTTCGCCGAAAGAGGCGAGGGCGAGCACGTGAGAATCCGGGCTGCGGCCGTTGAGCAGGTCGATGCCCTCGATTGTCTTTTCGTTGGCCCCATCGAGCAAGGTGTCGTTGGCCCGGGCTCCGTCGTCGCGCTGGACCGCTTGGCTGTAAATGTAGACGCGGCCGGAGAAAAGACGGACGAGCTGGCCTTCCTTGGCGAGCTCGTCGACCGCCCGGTTGCCCTGGGCGGCCGGCACGCCGGCGCCGATCGCGAGCTGGTTGATGCGCATGCGGTCGAGGGCCTCTCCGGGCTTCACATTTTGGGCCAGCGCGTCGCGCATCGCTTGGACCTGGTCGGCGGTCGGCTTGGCCGGTGTGGGGTCGCTTGCGGCGGCGGCGGAGCGCAGCGGGGTCAGAGCGGAGAGCACGTCGAACCTTTCCCCGCCTTCGAAGGCGGCGGCGGCGGCGGACTTGGACGCGCTGGGACTCAGCGCCGGAGTGAGGTTCTGGGCCGAGAGCGCGGCGCCATCGAGAACGGCCTTGGCGGCGGCCGGCTGGCCCTGGGCGGGGATCGCGGCTGCAACGAGACCGGCCGGCATCGGAGCGGAAAGGGGCGTCTCCGCGGGGCTTGCGGGTGAAAGCGTCGCGGGAAGTTTCGGCGTCATGGAGAGGCCGCCGAGCGTGGCGCCGATGGCGCCGACTGTTCCGGAGGCGGGGACCGCGGCCCCCCGGGCTTTGCCCACCTGGGCGAAGGCCTCGTGATTTCCTGGAAGCGCGACGAGGAAGGCGGCCAGAAGAGAGCGGGACAGGAGGGTCGAGGGGCGGCCGTTCATCTTTTTCATGAGTGTCTCCAACCGGTATTGTAACGGCGTGGCGCGCAGTCCGCGGGGGCCGATTGGGCCCAGGGGGAAGGGGAAAGGCCCTACTAAAGGTAGGAGGCGGAAGGCCTAGTCCTTTTGGGTCTTGGGGCCTGGAGCCCGGTCGTTCCAGTCGACGTTCTTGAAGCGGCGGTGCGCCCACAGGGCTTGGCCGGGCACGGCGCGCATCCAGCCCTCGACATGATCGGCCAGGCGCTGATTATCGGCCTTGTCGTCATCAGTGAGCGTGATCTCGGGCTCGATGATGATCCGCACGCGGCCGTCGGCCTCGCGTTTCGGGAGCACGGGCAGGATCGTCGCTCCCGTGCGGCGCGCGAGCGGCGCGATCGCGGCCAAGGTGTGCACCTGGACTCCGAACAGGCGCATCGGTTCGCCCATCGGCGGGGGCATGTACTGGTCCATGACGAACACGACCCCGCCGCCGTCGCGAAGGGCTTTCATCACGGTCGCAATCGTGCGCGGCTGGTAGGCGGCCTTCACGCCGAGCGAGAGGCGGGTCCTCTCCATCCAGTCGTGAAGCCACGCGGGCTTGAGCCGGCGCGTGACGATGGTGACGGGAACGCCCCTGATCGCGGCGATCGCGGCGGCGAACTCCCAGTTCGCGATGTGCGTGCCGAGAAACAGCACGCCCTTGCCGCGCGCCCGCGCCCGCTCCCAGTGCTCGTCGCCCTCGACGGTGACGTTGCGCCGGACGTAGGAGCGGAAGTGGCCCGGCAGAGGCGCGAACATGTGCGCGAGCTCGAGCACCATCCGGCCGTAGTGCTCGTAATTCTCGCGCAGCAGGAGCCGGCGCTCTTCCGCCGTCCGCTCCGGGAAGCAATGCGCGAGGTTGTCGCGCGCGACGCGGACGTGCCTCGTCTCGAAGATGAGCGCCAAGCGGCCCAGGAAGCCCCCCAAGGACATTTCCCAGGAGCGCGGCAGGGCGGCGACGAATAGTCCCATGCCGTGCAGCGGGACGCGCAGCAGCAGCGCGAGGATCGGATTCACGCGGTCTTAGTCGCGGCCGCCGCGGGGCAAGGTCGGGAGCAGGGCGCGCGCGATGCTCGGCACGAACTCGGGGCGCAGGAGGCGTGGATCGTAGGGCGCCAGGCGCTTCTCGTTCTCGCGCAGGCACAGCTCGACGAACTCGCGCGGCGAGATGTCGCCGAACTGGGCGTGCGCGTTCATCGTGAAGTTGTCCTGCCCGCTGTCGGCCGCGCCCTTGATGCGCATCGCGGTTTTCAGCCGGCTCAGCGCCTGCAGCCACATGGCCAGGCCGCGCCGGAACACGTAGCGCGGGCGGCCGGCGTAGGGCAGCCGGGCCTGGTTGTAGGCGACCCAGTTCACGTGGAAGATGATGTGGCGGCCTTCTTCCTGCATGATCGGCTCGAACAGCTCCACGAGCGGTGGAGGGAAGAAGCCGGAGTCGCGCGCGAGCGCGAACAGGCCGAAGGCGAAGAACGAGTCGAAGCATTCCCCGTAGCCGATGCGCATGAACGCCCAGCTCGGATCGGCGGGCGCCGCGGGGGAGAACGCCGGGACCGGGATGCCGTACTTCTCGGTCAGGAGCTTGAGAATTTCGGCATGGCGCTGCTCCTCGTAGCCCTGCAAAGTGATCGCTTTCGACAGGATGGGATCTTTCTCGGCGGCGCCCATCGTCAGCACGGCGAGCGCTGTCTCCGCTTCGGTGCGCACCGCCTCTTCCCAGATCGGCAGAGCCTGCAGGCGCTTGACCACGTCGCCGCTCAGCGCGGGCCATTGGAGCTCGGCCGGCACATAGGGATCGTGGCTTTCCGTGAAAAAGGAGCACAAAAGCTCCTTGTGCGCGGGCGAGCCGATCGCGAGAGGGGGGCGAGCTGGGACGGTGGTCTTCATAACGTTCCCGACGTAAATTCTACAAAATTGACAATTTGGGGGCACGCTGAAAATTAACATTGACGTCCGCCCCGGGCGGAGGCTATGCTTGCCGGATGAGACATCTTCGACCTTTCGGACTCCTGCTGGCCGCCGCGACTTTGGCCTCGTGCGGCATCCTTTACACGGACATCAAGGTCCCGCGCGGCTACCGCACGGCGACGCCCGCGGAGGTGAAGTCGGCGCCGGAGGATCCGACGGTCACCGGGCAGGCCTGCAACCGCTCGGCGATTTTCCTCTTCGCCTGGGGCGACGGCTCCTATGCCGCGGCGGTCTCGGACGCGCTCGGCAAGCGCGACGGCATCCTCTACGACGTGCGCGCGGACGTCAAGGTGAACGCCTACGTGCTCGGCCTGTACACGAAGGTGTGCACGGTGCTCAGCGGCAAGGTCGCCAAGCCGTGAGATTTCGGGTTCTTGCTCTTGCCGGGCTTCTTCTTGCCGCTTTCGTGTCCGCCGCCCGAGCGAGGGGCGAGAACGACGAAGACACGGCGGTGCCCGGCCTGATTCCGGCGGGAAGCTTGATGCTTTTCTACCAGACGCAGGGCCCGCTGTCGTTTGTCGCGATGACGCCGAAGGACCGTCCCCAGGGCGCGCGCGAGCTCGGCACGGTTAAGGGCGTCTCCTGCCAGCACGGCCTGTCCATTCCGCTGTCGGCCGACGTGCGCGGAACCAGCGTTACCGGCGCGTACGGCAACGGGAGCTTCGTGAAGGCGATCGCGCAGATCAAGAAGATGAAGCCCGAGGTGAGCGGGATCTACGACGTGCGCGTCGATCTGCGCGTGTTCAGCCTCCTCGGCATTTACCGGAAGCTCTGCACCGAGGTGACCGCGCGCGCCTTCGGCGCCGCGGCGTAGAGCTTGCTTGGCCGCCAGGTCTGACTGCGCGCCGGGAACCTCGTCGAGGCTCGCGACCTTGACGACGCGGCCGAACGTGGCCTGGATCGCGTCGGTGATCTCCTGGTAGACTGGGCCCGAATCGATGTTGCCCATGCCGCCGATCCGGCTTCGCAGGTATCCCATCGCCTTCTCGGTATTTTGCGACGGCATGATTGCCACGGAAAGATTCCTGTAGCGCGAACTGCCCGGGGCCTGGATACCCGCGAAAGGATCCGTGCGGGGCGGCGGAGTGTTGCAGCCCGTGAACGCCGCGAGTCCAGCGCAAAACGGCAGCAGCAGAATCCTTGTCATCGTGTCTCCGTGAAAGCGACCGCGTCAAATTATACCAAGCGATCCAAGGACGCAAGTCCGCGAATGCGGCTTCCTGTTCGCTCTCCGTCTAACGCCGGGTTGGGCTTCAGCCTGCTTACCAGGCCAGCAAATCCTTCAAGTACCACGGCTCAAGTGCCGCAATGACCAATATCCGAGCTGTCGCCATCAGAACGATCGCCTTCCACAAGGCCAGCGTCTTCCTGTTTCCGATCAGCGCGCCGCTCACGCCGATTTCGAGAGGCAAGAGGAGAAAGCCCAAATATGGAAGTTGAGATAAAAACAGGACGATCGGCATGCTCGCGCGTAATGCGGCCCAATGGGCCTTCGGAAGATCGATATAAAACAGGAAAGCCCATGCGAGGCCAAAAAAGAATATCGGCGAGCAGAAGATCGCATAGACGCCGGTGCTCTGATTGAAAAAAAATCCGAGGCCAAGCACCGCGACGGCAGTCGATCCGGCGATGAGTCTCTTGCGTCTGGTCGATTCACTCATATGTGAGCCCAACGAGAGGGTGAGCGGCGGCTATGAAGGTACTCCTTTTACGCTGTTAAGTCGTTCTTGACCGGCATTCTGCAAAATCCGTTCAAACATCACCGCCGCTGTGGCGCTAAGAGCAGAACCGAAGGTAATGAGGGCGCCCATAAAAACACCGCCTGCACGATCATCACTGTTGCTCAACATAATGAAAAGTTCTCCTACCGCAACAGAACCGATAATGGCTAACGCACAAAGTTTTATAGTCCGCAGAGCCGCCTCTGTTGCTTGCGAGAACGCCTTGTTTTGTCCGATGTATCCCAACACCTTGAATGCCTGATAGAGTGCCACATAAAATGGAATGGACGCTAAATACGCATACGCCAAAAAGGGGTCTTTGAAATAGATCTCAAAGAGCGTGGCGTGCGCGTTTCTACCTTCGATGCGGGGCTCCCAAAGCATGAGAGCAAGAGCCCCAATGCTGGTGAGCATAATGACTGCCTGAAGGAATTTCGTTGGAATGACGAGTGACCGCTTTTTCATCTTATGGCCGCCGAACGCCGAGGATGGGCGGCGGCTATTAAGATATTCCGCACTGAGTCTTCGTCCGCTCTATCCATTAGTTAGGCAGCCTCCGACGTATTCTGTGTTGCGCTTACATCAAGATCTCGCAGCAGGCCATCATGAAGGTCGTAAATCCAGCCGTGCACGGTCAGAGGACGCCCCTTGGCCCATGCCGAGGTGAGAATTGGAAGACGGCTGAGCTCTCGAACCTGGCTAATCACGTTGAGTTCGCAGAGGCGTCGCCAACGCGCGTCCGCGTCGGTTCTACCGTCAATATCGGCCGCTTGGGAACGGCGTATCTCGCGTATTGGTGCAATCCAGCGCTCAAGCGGCTTCGGAACGGGTGCCCCAAGTGCTGCTTGAACGCCGCCACAGCCATAGTGGCCGCATACGATGACATCTGTGGTGCCAAGAAATTCGATCGCATACTGAAGAACGGCGATGCAGTTTAAGTCATCCGCGCGAACGATATTGGCCACGTTGCGGTGAACGAACAACTCGCCGGGTTCGAGGCCGACGATTTCGTTGGCCGGCACACGACTGTCCGCGCAACCGATCCAAAGGTAGCGGGGTGTCTGAATTGCGCACAGGCGTGTAAAATACTGCGGATTCTGACTAACGCGCTTGGTTGCCCAGGCGCGATTGTTGGCGAAAAGTTCCGGCAAGTAACGCATTTGTTTCCCTTGAACCTAAATGGCTGGCCTAACGCAGGGGCTGACCAGCGGCGGCTATCAAGATATTCCGCACTGAGCCGCCGGCCGTTCTATCCATTGGTTAGGGCAATGGGTGACGAGTTGCATAGGCATCAATCAGTTTGCGGATCATCTTCTGATAGGGCGTGTGATATTTCTGCGCGGCCTTCTTGAAGAAGGCAACGCTCGACTTGCTGAGCGCCATGGTTATCTTCACGCTCTCCTCCTTGAAGGCCAGTTCTTCAGGAGGGGGCAGGGAATCCCTGACCACGCTCAACGCGCCAAGAGGTTCATCCGTGTATTTGATTTTCTTTTTCATAAAGAGCCTTCCCTTTTCGCCAGTAGCCCGCTCCAAAGAGGCGAATCTTTTTCTCTCTGTACGTGAATCGAACGGTGAGGATTCCGTCGCCGACGCGGCCGAAGCAATACAACCGTTTTTCCTTCTGACTGTGCTCCAGATCTTCCGCGATAACTCTTTTGCTATCAGCGAATGCATGTTGAGCCGTTTCAAATGAACCATGCGCCTCTTTAAGTATATATTGTATATGTATAAATAGCCATACTTATTTATGGTCTAAAATAACATCATTTCGTCCCTGACGATTTGGCTGAATTGCCCTAACGCAGAGGATGACGAGCGGCGGCTATCAAGATCTCCATGCAAGCCGCCGTCTCGTCAATCCAATGGTTCGGTGTCCACTGCAATTTCATTTTAACGCCGTTCATGCCGTTGCCTTCAAAGCCGTTTCGCCGTTCAGCCGTTTACGCCGTTTTGTCCGTCCTTCCGTTACCCTGCATTAGAAATCTTTCTGCGGACACAAAATTAAAAATGTTTGAGATCATGGAACTACTTCAGGCGTACTATCTCTTCCGCAGAGCCGGAACCCAGCATCGCCGGCGTCTGCTCGCGGTTCTGTCGGCGCGCGTCGTCCTGGACCTTGCTCGCGAGATAGTCGAAGAGTTTTTTCGCCCTGACGACTCCGTCGGCGTCGGCCGCGGCGCCGCCCAGGCCCTTCAGGAAGTGGTAGGTGAACGTCCCGTGACCCTGGTCGTCGCGGACGGTCGTGATCTGATCGGCTCCCGTGGCGGCGAAGACGGTCATTCGGTCCGCGACCGGCTGGACGCTCTCCGTCTTCGTGACCAGAGGGCGCGCGCCTTTGGCGAGGACGGAGCGTCCTCCGGCGCCCGAGAAGCAGGCGTCCAGGGCGACGATGACTTGCTTGACCTTCAAGCCGCCGAGCTTCTCGTAGAGGCGCTTGACGGGGTAGGCCGTGTTTTCAAGGAAACTGGGGTCGCCGTCCCAGGGCACGAGGTAGGACGCGCCGGAGGAGGGATCGGGGGCTCCATGGCCGGAGAAGTAGAAGAAAACCCGACTGTTGGGCGTGACGTTCTTGGGAAGCCATACCTCGAGGAACTTCTGCAGGGCGGTGAAGCCCGCTTTCTCGCCCAGCAGGGAAACGACGTTGCGGCTGGGGTAGCCCATCGCCAGCAGGTGGTTCTTGACGGCTTGCGCGTCGCGCTCCGCGAACGCGGCTTCGGGCAGGTCCGAGTATTTCGAGATGCCCATGACAATGGCGAAGTCGTCCGGGCGCTGCGCGAGCTTGAGCGCGGAAGCGTCGACGTCCGAGTGGATCTCGGGCGCCGGTTTCGCGGGAGCCGCCTGGCCGGCCGCCACCGCCTCCGTCACCAAGCTCTGCATCTCGGCCTTGGAGATTCCCGACCCAGAGGGCTTCGCGAGCTCTTTGCGTTTGAGGCTCTCCGCGCGTTGCGCCATCACTTTTTGGTGCAGGGTGCTGCCCGGATAAAAGTTCGCCCGCAACATCTGGCCCATCCCTTTCCAGGGGTTGCTGAAGGGGGAGGAGTAGATTTCCTCGTAGTAAAGCTCCTCCTTCGTGTAGGCGGAGAGGGCCTGGATTCCGTAATGCATGCGCAGCGTGTTTTGCGGCGGCGGCTCTCGGAACGGGCCGAATTTCCCGAACATGGTGTTGACGATCACGTCAGCGTTGCGGGGTTCGTTTGGGTTGGCGATCAGGAATATGTGCCAGGAGGGATTGGCCATCTGCATCCGGGTGATGATGATGTCGGTGTAGACAGACGCGGCGGAGGTGACGCCGAAGCTCAACTCCTGGTTGGAATTTCCCGTCTCAACGGTGACCGTGGTTCCGCCGCCCTTGACGCGCTCCGCGCCGCCGCAGCCAGTGAGAAATCCTCCGCAACCAAGAGCGACAATTAAAACCGCTGCTCGATGTACCAAAGGTGCCATTGACAGTTCCTCCCGTTCCTAATAATTTCAGTGCTGAGCCAGGTACGCCGAACTTATCAGTATGCGGTTCCGCATAGTGCGACTTCCAATGTTAATCATACTTCGAATTGTGGAGAGAAAATCAGGGCTTTGCCAATGGGGGCGAATATTAATATTGCGAAAGGCCGCGATGGGCGACGGTATAGCATCGGTGAGGTCATTTGGAACCGAGCCCAAGTCGGTCCGCGGGGCTCTGCACGCCGCGTCCTCCGCGATTCAGGACATGGGTGTAAATCATCGTGGTGCTGACATCGCTGTGCCCCAGCAGCTCTTGGATCGTGCGAATGTCGTAGCCGTCCTCCAGGAGATGGGTGGCGAAGGAATGCCTCAAGGTGTGGCATCCGGCCGCCTTGGTGATGCCGGCGTCGATGCGCGCTTGGTGAAAGGCCTTTTGAAGCACCGATTCGTGGAGGTGATGCCTTCTCCTTTGGCCGGTCTCGCGATCCACATAGTGGCTCGCGGCGGGAAACACCCATTGCCACCCCCACTCTTTGTCGGCGTTCGGATACTTTCGCGCCAATGCATTTGGCAGCTCTACCCGGCCCAGGCCCGCCGTGAGATCGTCCTCATGCTGTCGTTTGACCGCGGACAGGTGGCGCTGAAGGTCTTCGCGAAGCCCCGAGGGCAAGGTCGTGTAGCGGTCTTTGCCGCCTTTGCCCGAACGCACGACCAGTTGATTGAGGCCCCAGTCGAGGTCCTTGACTCTGAGCTGGCAGCACTCGAGCAGGCGCAGTCCCGAGCCGTAGAGGAGCATCGCCATGAGGCGAGGCACGCCGCGCATGCGGTCGAGCACATGGCGCACCTCATCTTTGCTCAGGACGACCGGCAAGCGCTCCGGTCGCTTGGCGCGCACGACGCCCGAGATCAAGCCCAGCTTGCGGCCCAGGCCGTGCTCGAAGGCGAACAGGAGCGCGTTGAGCGCCTGATTTTGAGTGGAGGCGCTGACATGTCCGGCCTCGGCCAGGTCGGACAGGAAGCGGCCGACGGCGGCCTCGTCGAGCTCCGCGATCGGGTGCTCGGTGTGCTCAAGGAGCCGCCGAGTCCATGCAACATAGGCGGTTTCGGTGCGCGGGCTGAAGTGTCGGGCCCTGATCGCCGTCCGAACCTTGTCGAGGAGAGCATCGCATGCGCGCGAAGGGCGGAGGGAGGACGTTGGGGAGCCGGCGAGCTCGACGCGATCATCGGCGAACAAGGCGGTGAGGCGGGCGAGCGCGTCCTCTTCGCGAGGAACGGACCAGCATTTTTCCGCGTCGTGCCAGCGGCGTCCGGGCACCGTCTTGATCCTGGCGACGCGTTCGGGGGCGTACGAAAAGAAAACGAGGAGGCGGCCGTTCTCGGGGCGGACGACGATCGAAGCCATTACTACTAGACGATCGAGCCGCCCGAAAAGTTCCCTGAATCGGCCGGGGTTTTAGTCCTTGCGCAGCATGCGCGTGAGCCAGCCGACGAGGCCGCCGCGGTGCAGGGCGCAGTCGCGGCTGGGTTCGGTGCCGGCCAGGAACAGCTCGCCGTGCCTTCCGGGGCAGCCGGAGCGCGCGATCATGCCCGACTCGGGGCACACGAGGACCTCGACGACGGTTTCGGGGCGCGTGAACGGTTCGCCCGGGCGGTCGGCGGCGGCTTCCTTCATGAACGCGGCCCAGAGCGGCAAGGCGTCTTTTGCCCCGGTAAGCTTGAGGGCGCGGTTGCGGTCGTCACCGACCCAGACGCCGGCGAGAAGCGCGGACGTGTAGCCGACGAACCAGGCGTCGCGCCCGGCGTTGGTCGTGCCGGTCTTGCCCGCCGTCGGGAAGGTCACGCCGAGATTCTTGAGATTGCGCGCGGTGCCCGACTTCGTCACGCTTTCAAGCAACGAGTTCATCAAGAACGCGGTCGCGGGGTCAAGCGAGATCGAGACCTCAGGTGCGACCACCTCGAGGGCGACGCCGTCGGAATCCACGACCGAGGTCACCAGGCGCGGCGCGGGGCGGATGCCGCCGTGAGCGAAAGGTTCGTAGGCGCTCACGAGCTCAAGGAGGCCGACCTCGGAGGCGCCGAGCGCTAAGCCCAGGTCGTCGCGCAGGGGGCTCGTGAGGCCGCAGTTCCGGGCCGTTTCCTGGATGCGCTTGAGGCCGACGCGCTCCGTCAAGTCGAGCGTCGCCGCGTTGAGCGAACGGGTCAGGGCCTGACGCAAGGTCGTGGTGCCGAAGTAGACGCCCTCGTAATTGGAGGGCGACCAGCCTTTGCCGCTTCCGGGCCAGGTCTTCGGCTTGTCGCGCAGGATCGTTGCGGGCGTGAGGCCCATTTGGAGCGCGGCGGCGTACACGAACGGCTTGAACGCGGAGCCGGGCTGGCGCAGGGCTTGTGTCGCGCGGTTGAACTGGCTTTCGCTGAAGCTGCGTCCGCCCGTGAGTGCCAGCACCGAGCCGTCGCGCGGGTCGATGACCGCGAGTGCCGCCTGATGCTTCGACGCCCCGAGCGTTTTGCGCGCGAGGTGCTGTAGGAGCGGGTCCATCGCGGTGTGGATCGAGAGGCCGTAGCGGTACAGTTCGTTGCCGCCGTAGCGCGGCAGGAGTTGGCGCACGACCTCGGCGGCGTAGTAGGCGGAGTCGCGCCGGTCTTCGGGGGCGGCGCCGCGCGCCGGCTCAAGCGCTGTGCCGAGCGCCGCGTCAAGCTCGGACGGGGAGATCATGCCCTCCTCGCGCATGCGGCGCAGGATGTGGTCGCGCCGCGCCCTCGCCGCCGCGGGGTCGCGGAAGGGGTTGTAGACGCCGGGGCCGCGGATGACGCCCGCGATCAGAGCCGACTCGGGCAAGGTGAGATCGGAGACTTCTTTCGAAAAATAGTGGCGCGCGGCCGAACGCACGCCCATGATGCTTGCGGGACCGTCCTGGCCGAGATAGATGTGGTTGAGGTAGAGCGTGAGGATGCGCTTCTTGTCGAGGCGGAGCTCGAGGTACACCGCCAAAGCGGCCTCGGCCAGCTTGCGCCCGAGCGTGCGGTGCGGAGACAGGAAGAGATTCTTCGAGAGCTGCTGGGTGATCGTGCTGGCTCCCTGCAGCTCGCGGCGGCGCAGGTTGGAGGACGCCGCGCGCGCCATCGCGCGCGGATCGAGGCCGTGATGACTCCAGTAGCGCTTGTCTTCGGCGGCGACGACCGCGTCCTTGAGCGAGGGGGGAATCTGCTCCCAGGAGGCGGGCTCGCGCCGTTCGGCCCGCTCGCCTGCGAGTTCGGCGACGAGCTCGGGCTCGAGGCGGATTTCGGGGACCGCCCCGCCGAGGTCGTCGAGGATGTTCCAGGATCCCGCGTCGGAGCGGCGCAGGAAGAAGAGGCCTTCGCCTTGCTCGGAGCCGGGGATGCGGTGGCCGTGCAGAGAGACGGCGAGTTCAGGCGGCGTCCAGCGGTACTCGCCCTTGGCCGGCGCCTGCGACGTGCGGCGGTAGCCGAGGCGGTCGAGGCGCTCGATGAGGCGCTGCGCCTCGCCCCGCGCGCCGTCCCTGACCGGAAACGGCGCCGCCCAAATGCGCGTCGAGAAGCTCACGCCCAGGCCGCCGAGCACGAGAGTGGAGAGCTTGCGCTCGGCTTGGAGCGCGAGCCACAGCGACGCGAGGGCCGTCCCGGCGAGGAGAGCCGCCGCCGCCCAGAGCCAGGCGGAACCGGAGCGCCGTCGCCGTCGAGTCATCGGATTAGAAGCGCACGCCGAAACCGACGTGATGGGTCTGACCCAAAGCGCGTTTGTCGGCCATCGCGTAGTCGAGCGTGAAGCGGCCCTCGCGCATGCCGACGCCGAGAGTCAGGCGTGCGTAATCGGAGTTGAGGCGCCAGCCGGCGCGCAGGGCGATCGAGGTTTCGGCGCCGAAGTCCATCGCGAGCTCGGAGCCGAGCGCGCCGATGACGGCCTCGTCGATGGTCTTCATCGCCTCCGCCGAGGCGAGAAAGCGCGTGACGGTGAGATACGACTCGACCTCTTTGGCCTCAGCGCTCTTCCAAGACCAAGATGCGCCGCCGCTCGTCGTGAGGGGTAGGGGATCGCTGTCCTGTTCGAACTTCACGCCGGGCCCGAGGTTCTGCACGGCCGCGCCGAGGCTCAGTCCGGAGACCGGGGTCCGCCATTGGGCGCCGGCGTCGCCGGCGAAGCCCGCGGCCCGCGCTTCCTGCGCGAGTTCGAAGCGGTAGTACTTGCCTGTCGCGCCGAGGGCGAGGCCGCCGGGCAGCGCCAGGCCCCAGGCCAGGTGTCCGACGAAGTCGAGCTGGGCGGTCCGCGTTTCGGTCCTGCCTCCGGTGAAATGCAGGTCCACCTTGCCCGCGTCGTAGTACGACAGGCCCGCGGCCGCCGTTCCCAGGGGCAGGGGCTGAGCCCAGCCCAGGAAGCCGAAGGAGTCGTCGAGCACGCCGCTCGTGAAGGTCGTGTCCAGCTGGGGACGGCGCGCGGCCGCGAGTCCCGCGGGATTGGTGCTCAAAGAGGAAAGTCCGCCGGACACGGCCGCGTAGGCGTCGGCCATCGCGGCCGAGCGCGCGGAGAGCGAGCGGCGCAAGGTGGGCGAGCCGGCCGCTCCCGCCGGCGCGGCGAGGGCGAGCGTCAGGCCGACCGCGAGGAGGGGGCGGTGATTCATCGGATCACGATGATCTTGCTCTTGACCGAGATCTTCGGCCCGCTCACGGCGACGAAGTAGAGTCCGCTCGGGACCACGGCGCCGGATGCGTTCCTGCCGTTCCAGTTAAAGCCGAAAGAACCCTCGGCGTGCTCGTCGTCGAACAAGGTTCGGATTGGGTGGCCTGCGGAGTCGTACACGCGCACCGAGACGCGGCCCGCGGTGAAGGTGGTCAGGTCGATGATCGTGGATCCGCCGCTGCGCGGGCGCAGGAGATTGTCGGTCAGCGCCACCTCGCCCGGCGCGAAGTCAAGAGTCAACGCCGAGACCAAGGTGGTCGACGCGCCGTCGGCGTTGGTCACGGTCAGGTCCCAGCTTCCGAGCGCCTGGCCCTGCGTGGCGAAGGTCGCGGTGATGTTTTGGTCGTCGGTCCGGTTGACGTTTGTGCCGACGATCGTGACGCCGCTGTTCGAGATCGACGCCGTGGGTGCGGCCGAGAAGATCTCGCCGGCGATGGCCAGCGGGATCGCGCTTGCGCTGCGGTACACCGTGGGCGGGGTCATGGAGATGGGAGCGGGCGCTCCGGTCAGCGCCGAGCGGATGTCGCCGGTCGAGTTGGACGCCTCGTAGTAGGAATAATACAGCCGCCAGCGAAAGGAGTCGGTGGATCGGACGGGGACGGGAAAGGACAGCGCGCCCGTGACGGCGGGAGTCGAGATCCGCGCACCGGTCTCCAGCGTGAAGGAGGAGCCCAGGGCGTCGCTCGACAAAGCGCTCATGATCACGGTGGCGCTTGACCCGGCGCTTGGCGGTTGGGAATAGAAAAGACGGATCTTGCCGTCGGTCAGTTTGGCGGCGCCGGATTCGTAGGCGGTCGTGGACAGGACGACCGAGGAGGCGCCCCAGGTGGCGCCCTGGTCGGTCGAGCGAGCGCTGAAGATCTGCCGGTCCGGGAGATCATTTCCCCCGTTGGAGTCGCGCGTGTAATACATCCGCCAGTCCCCGGAGTTGAGGACGACGAGGCGCGGCACGCCGACATAGGTGGCCGTCGCCCCGTCGACGGCGATGGCCGCTTGGTTCGCCCAGGCCAGTCCGTCGGCCGAAGTGGCGCTGTGGATGCGGAAAGCGCCGGTCGTCGAGACGATCGAATACAGCATCCGGAAGCCGCCGCCGACGAGCGGTTGAAGCGCGCAGCCCGTGATCGAGCTGGCTGACACCGAGGGCACCGTGTTTGTGGCCACGCGCACGCCCGTTTCCTTGGTCCAGGTGATGCCATCGGCCGACGTCGCCGAGAGGATCGCCGTGCCGGAGCTCGCGTGCGGCGCGCCGCTCGAGATCGCGGGGAGATAGTACATGCGTTGGGGGTAGGCCACGCCGACGGTGACTTCCGCGAACGCCTGGGCGGTCGCCGAGGACAGGACGATCGCGCCCTCCTTGCTGAACGTCGGGATCGCGCGCGCCGGAACGGCGAGGGTCCACAGCAAGGCGAAAACCCCAGCCATGCGGCGCAGGCCGCGCACGGCCTTCTTCAAGAGGGCGATCTTCTCGTCGCGTTTGAGCGATTTGATGCGGGCTTCCTCAATAAGGGCGGCGGAGCGGGTCATCCCTTTCTTATGGTAGACAAGGCCGACTGGCCGCCGGCTGCGCGTGTACGCCGCCCCTTTTCCTGAGTTGTGGGCGACAATGCGCGCGTCCACGTTCTTGGCGATGCCGGCGTACAGGCTCTCATCGGCGCAACGCACGAGATACACGGACCATTCTTTCGGCGGCTTCACGGGCTCAATCGTAGCAGTCCTGTGGGCCCCCGTCCAGAAAAGCCTATAATTGCGGCATGGATATCCGCGTTTTCGCGACGACTTTCGTGACTTTGTTCCTCGCCGAGATGGGTGACAAAACCCAACTCGCCGCGGTCAACCTCTCTGCCTCGACGAAGCAGCCGCTGTCGGTGTTTCTCGGCGGCACTGCGGCGCTGGCCGCCGTCACCGGCCTCGGGGTGCTCTTTGGCGAGGGGCTCATGCGCGTGATCCCCGAGGTTTACATCCGTCGCGGAGCAGCCGCGCTTTTCGTCGGGATCGGCGTCTTTATGTGGTTCAAGCGCGACTAACGGCCGGGCGGTTCGAGTCGTTGCCACCCGGTCCCCAGGCCCAGACGGCGGCCAAGACTCCCAGGGCCCAGATGCCTACGACTCCGAGGACCATGAGGGGTACGAGACGCAAAATGCTTTCCCGTACATTTTCAGTGTTGTTGACGAAAATATACCGCACGACATTGAGCTGCTCGGCGGTTCTACTTGGGTCCTATGGCGGTCTCAGGGCCTTGACTCGGAGGCCGCGCCGATCGACTGCATCAGCGACGCGAACGTCGGTCCCAGTTCGGCCACGCGGTCGCGGTGCTGGATGCCCGGCAGCTTATCGGCGACCGAGCTGATTTTGGTCACGTCCTCGCCCCGGCAGGCGTCGGCCGCGCAGACGTTGGAGACGCGGCACGCGCCGCGGTACACATAGTCATTCTCACCGCGGACGAGGATGCCCTCGATGAGGCCGGACCGGGCGTTGAACACCGCCGAGCCGGAGTTTCCGCCGTACGTGTCAAGGTTGGTGACGAAGTATCCCTCCTGCGACGCGTCGCGCACCTCGGCGCCGCCGGCGATTTTCGTCGGCAGGCCCGCGGGATGGCCGATCACGAGGATCGGGGTCTTGCTCTCGATGACGCCTGTCAAATTGAGCTTGAGCGGCGCGTGCCCGGCCACCGGATGGTCGAGCTGGATCAGCGCCCAGTCGGCGCCGTTATCGACCTGTTCGCGGCCGAGAAGCTTCTTGCAGCCGTACACCTCCTTTGTCGGGGCCGTGAGCGGCATCTTGTCCTTCTCTTTCACTGAGAAGCCGAACACGAACTTCGTGTCCGCGCAGGAGGAGTCGGAGGTGACGCAGTGGCCGGCCGTCATGATGATGTCGGGCGCGACCAAGGAGCCGGAGCAGAAGGCGGCGGTGACCTGGTCGTAGAAGGGCTCGTCCTTGCAGAGTCCGTTGCCGGGGCCGTAGGGTTCGGTGGCGAGCTTGGCGATGTCGCCCTCGGCCTTGACCGCTGAGGCCTCCATCAGCGCGACGGTTGAATCCGCGAGCGCGCGGAGTTTCGCGTTCTCGGTCTGGTATAGATCGATGCGGCCGTCCGAGCCGTAAATCACCTGCCCGTCGACTTGCGCTACGGCCGGAACGGCCAGGCTCAGGGCGGCCGCGAGCGCTGCTGCCGACATGGTGGTTGTCTTCATTGGTCTCTCCTTTCCCTCAAGCCTCGATAATCCGATTTCAGCAAAGGGCGGCGGCGGAGTCAAGGAAAAAGGACTTAAGACCTATTTATTGAATAGGCCCATTGAGCGCTGGGCGCAGGGTCGCTTCGTCGCCGACGACGATCGTGACCATCTTCGCGGGGTCGAGGTATCGTTGCGCGGCCCGGCGGATATCCTCGGGCGTGAGCGCGTTGAGGCGCTCAAGATACGACGCCATTTCGAGCTCGGCGGACTGCCTGTTGCGCTCGTAGCCGGCGAGCGCTGCGGCTTGGGAGTCGATCGAGGAGAGCTTGAGGAGGAAGAGGCCCGCGAGGTAGCGTTTGACCGCGCCGAGAGTCTGCTCGGTCACGAGGCCCTCGCGCAGGGCCGCGATTTCCTTTTTCATCTCGGCCAGCGCGGGTGCTGCGACTTCGTTGCGGACCTCGGCCGATGCGGTCCACAGCAGGCCTTTCTCCATAATCTGCGGGTGCGAGTACGCGCCGTAGGTGTAGCCTTTTTCGACGCGGAGGTTGAGGAACAGACGCGAGGTGGCCGAGCCGCCGAGAATCTGGTTCATAACGAAGAAGGCCAGGTAGTCGGGGTCGGTCGGCGCAAGCTCGATTGCCTGCGAGATCGTGAGGTTCGCCTGCCGAGAGTCGGGGCGATCCACGAGCAGTTGGCGCGCTTGCCCATGTTGGGCAAGCGCGGGAATCTCGGTTTTGGAGGCGTCCCCGGTCCAGCCGGCGAAGGCGGCCTCCAATTCCGCGCGAAGCGCAACGGGATCGGCGTCGCCGGCGAGCACGAGAGTGGCGCCACGGGCGGCGAGGGCTCGGCGCGCGAACGCGAGCGTCTGTTCGCGCGTGATGGCTTGAATCTGCTCGTCGCTGAGCGCGGGCTTGCCGTATGGATGCGCGCCGAACAACTCGGCCTTGATGCGCTCAGAGGCCATGAAGTCGGGCTTGAAGCGCTGGGTCTTCATCTCCTCGAGCTTGTTCTCTCTCCAGAGGGCGACCTCGTCCTCGGGAAAGGTCGGCCGGGAAAGCACGAGTGCGAGTTCTTTAAAGAAGGACGCGGCGTTGCGCGACAGGCCCGCGGCCTCGATGGCGAGGCTCTCGAGTCCGCGACCGATCTTGAGCTTCCAGCCGAGGCCGGAGAACGCGGCGGATAGCGCGCGCGCGTCGCGTCCTTCGGCGCCTTGAAGCAGGAGTTCCGAGACGGCGGCGGACAGGCCGTCCTCGCCGGGACCTTCCGAGGTTCTTCCAGAGGGGATCGAGAGGCGTGCCTCAAGCAGCGGCAGGCGCGCGTCGCGCACGAACACGACCTTCAGGCCGTTGGCAAGCGTGAAGCGTTCGAGGCGCGGGATCTGGGCCGGGCGCTGGGCGTCGATCTCGGGGCGCGGGTCGCCCTCGGGCCGCGGCTTCGGATCGGGGATTGGGGGTGTGGCGATATCAGGAGCTAACGCCAGTCCGGGCGTCGGCCGGGCCTCGAGGACGGCGCGAGGCTTGCTCATGATCCACTCGTTGACCGCGCGCTGCACGTCCGTCACCGTAATGGACATGAGCGCTTCAAAGTCGCGCGCAAGGTTCGCTGGGTCGCCGACGAGGGCCGCGTAGGAGCTGAGCGTCTTGGCGCGGTCGATGAGCTGCTCGAGGTCCTTGGTCCAGGAGAGCTCGATGCGGGCCTTGGCCGCGGCGAGGCGCTCGGGCGTCGTGTCGCCCCACACGAACTGGGACATGACGACGTCCACGAGCTCGAGCGCGGCGCCCGCGGCGACACCGGGCTTGAGCGGCATCATGAGCCCGAACAGATCGGGCCCGCCGGGGTTGAACGGCCCGCTCCACCATGGGAAATTGCTGTCCACGCCGAGCGCGAGCTTGGACTGCTTGACCAGGGTCTGATACAGCGGGCTGTCCTCGCCGGCTCCCAGAATCTCACCGAGCACGGTCAGTGCCCAGTAGTCCTTGGTGCCGCGCTCGGGCGCGCGCCAGGCGGCCATGAGCAGGGGGACCTGTGCGAATTTGTCCTCGACCACGCGGCGGGTCTCGCCGGCCATGGGCGGCTCGGAGAGATCGGGCGCCGGTGCGATCACGTGAGGCTGCAGCGGCCCGAAGAAGCGCTCGGCGAGCTGCCGGGCCTCGGCCTCGTCCACGTCGCCGGCCAAAGCGAGCACCGCGTTGTTTGGCGCGTAGTGCGCCTGGTAGAACGCGCGCACGTCTTCGAGCCGGGCGTTGCGGATGTCCTCCATCTCGCCGATCGTCGTGTGCCGGTTCTCCCATTTGGAGAAGGCGGCCTCGGCCATGCCCGCGTCGCGCGCTTTGGCGTAGGGTGCATTCGTGTGGCGCAGGCGCATCTCCTCGAGCACGACCTGCTGTTCGAGCGCGAGCGCCCTCTCGTCCACGTTCAAGGTGCTCATGCGTTCGGCCTCGGCCCAGAGCACTGTTTTCAGCGCGCTTTTCGGAACGACCGAGTGGTAGGTCGTGTTGGTGCGCATGGTGTACGCGTTGCGCACGCCGCCGTTGGACTCGATGAGCTGGGAAATCTCGCGCGGTTTGAGGCTTTTCGTGCCCTGCGCCATCAGGTGCTCGAAGAGATGGGCGAAGCCGGAGAGACCTTGGGTCTCATGCTGAGACCCGACCTTATAAGTGACGGAGACGGCGACGACGGGACTCGTCTTGTCCGTGTGCACGACGACGGTGAGGCCATTGGCGAGATGGAAGGTCCTCACCGGCAAGGAGAGGCGGGGCGCGGCGGCCGATGGTTCCGGCGCGAGCACGGGGGGCGCGTCATCCCTCGCCGGCTTCTTTGCGGCTTGACCATCGAACGTCTCGCTCGGGCGCTCCGGCTGGCTGGGTGCCGCGGCTGCGGACAGCAGCACGGGGAGCGCTCGCGCGGCGGCCGGTGCGGGGACGGGGGAAGGATTGACGAGAGCGGGAGAAAGAGACAACAACGATGGAACGGCGACGGAGGGGGCGCTCCAGGGGAGACCGGAATTCTGAGCGGGGAGACCGACGGCAGGGATCAACGACGTTTGACCGGCACGCGCGGCCACGACCTGCGCCCGAGCCAACGGCTGGAGAGCCAAAATCAGAACGAGGCAGGCGCTGAGGATCTTCATGTCGGAAGATTTTAGCCTGGTCCCCGGGTGCTTCGTGTGGGACCGATGGCCCAGAGAGCGCGCGGAAATGGGCCTATGCCAAAGACAAAAGTGGAGGTGCGAGCGGGATTCGAACCCGCGAATAATGGTTTTGCAGACCATCCCCTTGGACCGCTTGGGTATCGCACCGAAATGAGCCTTCCCAACGGGAATTCTACTAATTTTTTGGCTGCCCATCCCGGATCGCGCCATGATCCCGCCGCCGCGCCGCTAGAACAGCGACAGGAAACGGTCTTCGTACTCCTTGAAAAAGTCGTATTCGCGCAGCTTCCGTCCCAGCGCTTCGATCGCGGAGCGGTCGCGCCGAGCGGAGTCGAACAGCGCCTCCACCTCGCGCCGCCGCCGGCCGCCCTCGCCGCGGTCGGGGGAGAACATGTCGCGCCGCTCCAGGTCCCGCACGTGGCCGGGAAAGGAGCGGGCCGCTTCATCGAGCGTGAATTTCATCAGGGCCAGCGACCACGCGCCGTCGGGACAGCGGATCACGGCCCGGTCGGTCACGTCGCGCGTGTCGAAGTCGGCCAGCATCCGGTCGGCGACGAGGCGCGGGTCGTCGTGGACGACGCGCGCGGCGAGGCCCTGGTTGCGGAAGTTGTACTCGAGCCCGCGCAATAGATCGCGGTAAGATGTCGAGATCCAGCGCGCGAACTCGGCGGACTCGTCTTCGAAGCCTTCAAACCGCTCTTTGAACGCGCTCGGTGTCAGGATCTGCGGACGCTGAGCGACGACCGTTCCCTCGCGCACGCGCGTCCGGTCGGGCAGCTCGTCGACCGCCGAGATGAGGTGATAGTCGATGTGCGTTGAGCCGAAAGTGGCCAGACGGCGTTTCGGCTCGCGCAGAATCTGGGTGCGGGAGAGAAGATTCCAGATCGGGTCCGAGGCCATCCGTCTATTCTATCAGTCCGGGCCCGTCTTTACAGGCCATAATCCCCTAAGCCTCGACATGGGGGGAGCGTAAAAAGTAGAATCGTCGAGGTGAGCCATCCACAACAGCCCGTCGGGCCTTCGCCTGCCGCCCCTGAGACGCCCACTCTCGATCTGCGCGAGAAGGGCGGACCCAAGGACGGCCAGCCTCAATTTTCCGACAAACGACTCTTCATGCAGTTGACCGCGTTTACCGGCTGCCGCGATGCCCGGCCCTTGATCGATGGGCTCATCGGCTGCGGCGTGGACTGCGTCCTTTATGAGGAAGTGAATGATCCGACCGGCGTCGCCGTGCTCGCGATGACCGAGAACCCGGAACTGCTCGTCACGAAGCTGCGCCGCGACCTCGCGTCCGGCCCGTTCAAGGATCTCACGCCGAAAAATGAGTTCGCGATGCTCGGCCGCACCTACGCGCTCGGCTACGAGCCGAAGCTGGAGGACTGGCTCCTGCACCGTCCGCGCCGCATGGCGTTGGATCCTGGAACACCCTGGGCGCTCTGGTATCCCTTGCGTCGCACGGGGTCCTTTTATCGCCTGCCGCGCCCCGAGCAGCAGCAGATCCTGCGCGAGCACGGGGTGATCGGCCGCCAGTTCGGCGACGCCGGCGCAGCCCAAGACGTGCGCCTCGCCTGTCACGGCCTCGACAAGAACGACAATGACTTCGTCATCGGCCTGATCGGCAAGGAGCTTCACCCGCTCTCCGCGCTTGTCGAGGCGATGCGCCCCACGGTGCAGACCTCGCAGTATCTTGAGAGCCTGGGACCATTCTTCGTCGGCCGCGCGCTGTGGCGCACGCCGCAGAAAGCTTAAAACCCCGTCCGCAAGGAGCCCTCCATGTCCATTCGCAAATTCCGCATCGCGATGTCCGAGCGCTGCTTTCGCTTTAAGCCCGATGCGCTGCCCTCTCATGCCCCGCACAAGCCCGGCGTGTATGAGTTCGTCACCTTCGACGCGCAGAAAAACCCGCAGGTGCTGTTCGTCGGCGTGGCATTGACGGGCTCCGTGTACGAGGCGCTCGCCGCGCACATGGACAACAAGGTAGCACCCACCGCGAAGGAGCTTTTTGCCGCGGCGCCCGACATCTACTTCGACTACGTCGCCTCCGCCGACATCGACGAGG
Organism: Elusimicrobiota bacterium; assembly: GCA_023249675.1. Taxonomy (GTDB): domain Bacteria; phylum Elusimicrobiota; class Elusimicrobia; order UBA1565; family UBA9628; genus GWA2-66-18. Next base: position 84,662 of record JAHFCE010000008.1, read on the forward strand.
CCGACGAGCTCAAGGACATCGCGGGCGCGTTCGTCGCGAAGCATAAGCCCCGCTTCAACGTCGGCCCGGCTCCGACGTCCGGCAAGCACGCCTCTGTCGAGGTGGAAGAGGTCGGGTAAGTTGCCGCTTTCTTCTTTCCCGGCGCTGAACGCGGGCCTCAACGCGACCTGCGCTGTTCTACTTCTGCTGGGCTGGGTCCTGATCAAGACGGGCCGGCGCGAGGCGCATCGCCTCGCCATGGTCGCGGCCTTCCTATGCTCGGCGGCGTTCCTGGCCTGCTATCTGTGGTATCACTTCCACGTGGGCTCGGTGCGTTTCCAGAAGACGGGCTTGATTCGGACCGTGTATTTCTCAATCCTGCTCACGCACACGATTCTCGCCGTTGCCGTCCTGCCCGTGATCCTGCGGACTTTATTTCTCGCGGCGAAGGGGCGCTTCGCCGAGCACCGGCGCTGGGCGCGCTGGGCTTTCCCGATCTGGCTGTACGTCTCGGTCACGGGCGTGACCGTCTACTGGATGCTCTACCGCCTGTAGGCGGGAGTCGTCAGGTCGCGAACGACTTGCCGCAGGAGCAGGTCGAGGTGGCCTGCGGATTTTTGACCACGAAGCTGGATTTCATGAGGCTCTCTTCGTAGTCCACTTGAGATCCGCCGATGAAGAAGTCGGCCTTCGGGTCCACGACGGTCTTCGCGCCGAACGCCTCGTGCACGAGATCGTCCTTGGCGATCTCCCCGGCGACGACGAACTCGTAGCTCATGCCCGAGCATCCTCCCGAGCCGACCTTCACGCGCAGAACCGGCGGCAGGCCTTTTTTGGAAGCCAGGGCCTGGATCTTCTTGGCGGCGCGCTCGGTCAGAGTGATCATGTTTTGAATTTAGAACTGCTTGGATTTGCCGCAGCCGCAGGAACCTTTCTCGAGCGGGTTCTTGATCTTGAAGCCGGAGCTCGTCTCGTCCTCGGTGTAGTCGATCGTCGCGTTCTCGACGAACTTCAGGCTGTCGGCGTCCACGATGACGTCGAAGCCGGACTGGGGGAGGATTTTGTCGGCGGGCGTTTTGTCATCGAAGCCGATCTTGTACTCGTAACCGGCGCAGCCGGACGCCGCGACGCGCAGGCGCAACGCCTTGCCCTGTGCGGTGTCTTCGGTTTTGAGGAAATCGGTGATCTTCTTGGCGGCTTGCGGCGTGATGGTCAACATTGGTTTCTCCCAACCTTTTAATCCTGACTGAAAAGGTCGTGTATACAGTATAGGCCGACGAAGGGGACCGCGTCAAGAGCTCGAATCAGGCCAAGCGGCCGGATTTGAGGAAAGCGGCGAGCCGCGGGCGCTCGAACAGCCTGTGACGCCGGGACAGCCTAACGAGAAGGATCAGCCCGGCGATCTCGCCCAAGACGTTCCACGGCGTAAAGGAGTCGGCGATCGGTCCGCGGACGAACGGAGGGAAATCTCCGAGCAGCGGCCAGAACAGGATGGCGGGATTGGGGTCGCGCCACATGCTGTCGAGCAGGAAATGACCGATGTAGCAGGCCCACAGCACGAGCGCGGGCTTCGGCCGCCGCTTCCAGATCAGGAGTGCGGTCAGGACGAATAGCGATAAGAATACAGTGTGCCCGAAGCTGCGGGTGTTGTGATTGATGAGAGCTGGGTCCAAGAGCGACAGAGGCTTGTCGAGGAGGTCGGGCCCCAGCGCGAGCGCGGCCGCCCAGCGCGGATCGACGTCGCGATCGATAGCGCGCGCGGCTGAGATCGTCAAGCCGGCGTGAGCGAAGACGAGCACTGCGTCAGCGCAGTTGGCCGTTGATCCAGAAGATCAGCGCCAAGGCCGCGATGATCCCGGCGAGCGCGAACGCGCCGAGAACGCCCGTTGCGGCGAGCGCGCCCACGAGGAGCCAGCCGGCGAGGCCGAGTGGCGCCCACGAGGTCATCAGCATGACGCCAAGGCCGATCACAGCGCCCGCGATGCCCCACGCGAAGAAGGACGCGGCGGTTTTCTTTGCCGAGCGCCACGTGCGGTCCCAATGCCGGCTCGCGTCCTGATCGACGATGGGAGACGGGATCGGGCCCCCGCTTTTCGCCGAGCGGTAGGCGACGACGAGGCTGCGGACGTAGCCGACCCAGCCTGGGATCGTCGCCGCGAAGGCCGCGACGATGGTGGCGGGAAGAATATTGGCCATGCGGATCCAGCCGTCCGAGATCGCGGCCTCGCCTTCGGGGAATTGGAAGCGGTCCGTGAGCTGGTTTAAGCGCTGCATTTCGGCGCGCAGGGCGCCGTACGTCCAATGGTCGAGGTAGCGCTGGGCCGGGCCGCCGATGTCCGCGAAACGGAAAGCCAGCGCGACCGAGGAGGTCAGCGCGTACGGAGCGGCCACGAGAACGCCCGCGGCGACGCCGACCAGGCCGAACGCGACGCCGAGGACGAAGGCGACAAGCTTGAGAAACGCGTTGCCGAGGAAGCCCAAGGCTCCCGAATATTTAAAGTCGTCGGCGACGACATGCTTGAAGTACGGGCGGCCCAGGATCAGCGCGCCGAAGGCGGCCGAGCCGATTATGCCCGAGACGAGCCCGGCGAGGAAGCCGAACACGAAGGGCACGATACGGCGCAGGACCTTCATGGCGGTCTCGAAGGCGGTGCGCAGGAAGGGGAGCATCTCGTAGACGACCTGGCGCGCGCCTGCGTAGGCGGCGGAAGCTCCGACGGACGCGACCGCGAACGCGGCTCCGGCTTGGGCCCAGGCGAGGCCGAGCGTGCCGCCGATGGCGCGGTACACAGGCTCCAGACGCACGGCCTTGCCGGCTGCGGTCCAGTAGTCGAGCGAGAGACTGAAGCCGGCCTGCGAATGGTCGACGGCGCTCGGGAGTAGGCGCGTCCACAGCAGGGGCTGGGACACGGCAAGACCGGCGGAGAGGCCCGCGAGGGCGGCGAGAGGGGAGATCAGGGGCAGGCCGAGGGCGACCGCGGCGTAGACCCCGGCGGCGAGGCCGAGAGCGCCGAGTGTCGCGGCAAGCCACACGGGCGGCTTTCCGACCGGCGCCTGCTCTGTCTTGGGAGCGGGTGCTGCAGGGGCTTCATAGGAAGAAGCCCGTTCGGCTTCGGGCTTGGACTTGGCCAGCCTCGCGTCGGCGAGGCTGCGCAGGTAGGCGACTCCTCCGGCGACGACCAAGGCGATCGTCGAGGGGATCGCGGCGAGGAGGAAGCTGACCGTGCGCACGTACAGGCGCCAGATCGGCAGTTCGGCGCCTTCGGAGCCGAGCTTGATTGTGACCACATCGCGCGCCTGACTCAGCGCGTTTGGAAGCGAGCGGCGATCCCAGGTCCGGAAATACTTTTCAGACGCCTCGCCCGTGCCGGCCCAGCGCACGCCGAGCGACAGGCCGTGGGTGAGCGCGACGGGAATGCCCGCGATCACCCCGACGACGAAAGAACCGACAAACACCGCGAGCGCGGGCACGACTAAGGTCAGTGCCATCAGCACTCCCGCGCTGACCTGGGCCCCGGACGGCCTGGAGCGCAGGGCGTCCTCACGCTTGAAGATTTCGCCCATCGGGCGGAACAGGTTCGTGGCGACGAAGAAGCCGGATTTGAGCGCGCCCAAGAGGGTTCCGAAGATAAAACCAGGCACGAACGGCACGATGTTTTTCAGGACCTTGACGGCCCAGTTGAAGAAGCGCTTGAGGAAGGGAACGAACTGCGTCACCACGGCCATGAAGCCGGTCCACGCCGCGGCGCCGGGCTTGGCGGCCGCGCCGAGCAGGCCGCCGATCAGGCCGGACAGGGGCGCGGCGAAAATGGTGAGAATGTAGAGGGACTCCGACTCTCGTAGAGTGGCGTCGCCGCGAAGCATGGCGGCGTAGATCCGCTGATTGGCATCGATCCAGCCTTCGAATGACTGTTTGGTGGAGAGGCCGCCTTCCGAGATCACATCGGACAACCAGCCGGACAACACCTGAGGCTGGCTCAGAGCCAAGCCTAAGCCTGCGCCGGCGAGGCCGCCCAGAACTCCGTACGCCAGGACGCCGGCGCCCGCGCCGATCAGGCCGAGCATAGTGGGCGCGACGAAGCCGGGTCGCGGGGTGACCGCAGGTTCGGTTCCGGTTTCACCGGTCGAGCGCGAGGGGGTGTCGGCGCGCTTGACGTCCACGCCGTGCAACGCGGCGCTCGTCGCGCGGACGATGGTTCCGATCGAAACCAAGGGCAGCCAGAGCGCCGTATAAAGGGAGATGGCGGTCCCATTGAGCGCGCGGGTCGTGCGCGCGGCCAAAGACAGGTTGTCTTTCGCGAGCGGGAAGCCGCGTTCAATAAGGACGCTGAAGGCGCCGTCATTTTTGACGGCGAGTACCCAGCGCTTGAAGAACGTCGCGCCCGCATCATTGACGCCGGACCAGGCGAAGGCGTTCAAGAGCGCGCCCATCATGACGTGCACGGGGCTGACGAGCAGGCCGATCGCCGTGCCGAGAGCACCCGTGACGACGATCGCCGCGAGCGCGGCCACCTGTGTTAGGCGGTAGGCGACCCAGCCGGGCAAGGACGCGGGCTTGTACGTGGTTCCAAAGGCGTCGCGGGCGATCGGACCGGCGAGAAGAACCGCGCCCACGCTGGCGCCGGCGAATGCGGTCTTGAGCGCGCCGGTGATGAAGCCGACGATGAAGGGGAAACTGTGCTCGATGACGCGGGTGAGGAAGCGGATCACGCGCTCCATCCACGGCAGGAAGCCGACGATGACCTCGCGCGCGCCGCGGAAGGCGGCGAGCAGCGGCGTGCCCACCACGCGGTAGGCCGCGCCGAGGGCGAAGGCGATCGGGGACATGACGTAGCCGGCGAGGATGAAGGGCCAAGCGATGACGGGGTATCGGAGAATGTTGGCCGAGAGTTCCTTTTTCATGGCCTCGTCGGTGGAGCTGCCGCGCAGGACGGAGTCGAAGATCAGGCCGAAGCGCGCCCAGAAGCGGTAGGTCATGGCGCCGGCGGAGACCGAGCTGTTCTTGAGATCGGTGGGAAAGCCTTTCCATGTTTCCACGGAGAACGCGGCGAAGCCGGCGAGCGCGCCGAGCGCGATCCAGCCGGCCGCGAGGGCGAGAGCGGGGACGGCGACGACTGGAGCGAGAAGACCGCCCAAAACGGCGACGGCCCAGGCGGATGTGTACCACGCGGCGGCAGCGCCCGCGGCGGCAAGCGCCAAGCCGACGGAGACGCGGGCGTGCGGGGTTTTGGGCGCGTTGTTTGACGGAGGCGCGGAGACGGGTCGTGTTTTGCCGGAGAGAGCATCCGCCTTGTCTGCCTTAATCTTTTGCGAAGCGGAGGGGGCGTTATCGTTTGAGGGGGCTCCCAGAAACAGAAGGCCTTCTTCCTCCCGGGAAGTCTCCATGGGAGTTCTTGCGGTCACGAGAGAACGAGCGTAGCTTGAAACCAATTCAGGGTACTTCCCTTGAATCGCTCCTCCGACCGCCATCTCGCTTCCTTCAGGGACCTTTAAAAAGAGGCTGATCTCATCAAGCCCCATCCTCTCGGCTTGATCGATTAGAGGATCTGGATCTTGCACCATTTGATGGCCGATGACTTTCAAGAATGCAGCGACTTTCTGCTGCAATCTTCCTTCGCCCTGCAGAGCGGCGCTCTTGACGTGGAGTATGATCTGGCCGGGCCGGTACTCGATTGCGGCGGGCGCGGACGGAACGGGCAGGCCTCCTTTGTGAGGACGGGACCCGTCGAAGTGCCTGCGCATTTCGTCGAAGCGAGCCTCAAGAGAAACAGATGGTTCTACAACGGGGATGGGGATGGGATTATTCGGGGTCAGCGCGGCGGGAACGACGGGCCCGGCGGCGTCAACGGCGACGGATTTCACCGCTGCAGGTAAGGCGGAAGTCTTGAACGACAACGGCGCGACGGCAACGGAGGGGGCAAGCGGTGTCGGCACGGCGTTCGCGCCGGAGAGCGACAGATTTAAACCCAGTGGGGAACCCGGAGCGAGCGCGGCACCCGCCGACGGCAAGGACATCTCCACGCGGACGGGGGCACCGTTCATAGCGCCGCCGGTCGTTACCGCTGTCGTCCGCATTTGAGCGACGGCTTGGTAAACGCTTAGACCTGGGGCGGTTTGGATCAAGACAAAGGTCAGAAACGACGCGACAAAACGGCAGAACGAGGAGCGGGGGAAGTTGGCCATGAATCAATTCTACGCGCGAAGCCTTGAAATCCGTACGGGTCCCAAGACCCAATATTCTGCGAGGTAATGGGCCTAGATTTTATGGGCCTCGGCCTAGGTCCTCGCCGCTCTGGACTTGGTCGCGGCAAGATTTATAGGATGATTCCCGACGGAGGAGGACCGGCGGCGGCGATACAAGCTGCTCCGGGATAGCCCGTCATAGCCGCTTAAATCAAATGGAGGGAAGATGACCCCCAGACAGCATGGAGCCGTTGATTCAATGACCGCCAAGAAGCCGTCCCGCACCAATGCGCCCGCCCGCCCCAAAGTGTCCGACTACTACGGCTGCAATGTGTTCGGGCTCGAGACGATGAAGCTTCTCCTGCCCAAGGAGACCTTCCGCAAGGTTCAGGACGCCGCCGCCAAGGGCGAGCGCCTCGACCTCGACAGCGCGAACGCCGTCGCCTCCGCCATGAAGACGTGGGCGATTCAGAAGGGTGCGACCCACTATTGCCACTGGTTCCAGCCGCTGACCGGGGCCACGGCCGAGAAGCACGACGCGTTCATCGATCCGACCGGCAACGGCAAGGTCTTGGAGACCTTCACCGGCCAGATGCTCACCCAGGCCGAGCCGGACGCGTCCTCGTTTCCGTCGGGCGGCCTGCGCGTGACCTTCGAGGCTCGCGGCTACACGGCGTGGGATCCGACGTCGCCCGCGTTCATCCTGGAGAATGAGAGCGGCTCGACTCTCTGCATTCCGACCTGCTTCGTGTCCTACACGGGCCACGCCCTCGACACGAAGACGCCATTGCTGCGCTCGATCACCGCGCTCAACAACGCGGCACTCGGCGTCTTATCGTTGTTCAAGAGCGACGCGAAGAAGGTTGTCGCCACTCTCGGCGCCGAGCAGGAATATTTCCTGATCGACAAGGAGTACTATGACGCGCGCCCCGACCTGCTTTTGGCGGGCCGCACGTTGTTCGGCGCCGCCTCGCCGAAGGGCCAGCAGCTTGAGGACCATTACTTCGGCGCGATCAAGGACCGCGTGCTCTCCTTCATGACGGATTTCGAGAGCGAGTGTTTCAAGCTCGGCATCCCGCTGAAGACGCGCCACAACGAGGTCGCCCCGCACCAGTTCGAGTGCGCGCCGGTCTACGAAGAGGCGAACGTCGCCGTCGACCACAACCAGCTCGTCATGGACATCATGAGGCGGGTTGCGGAGCGTCACGGCCTTGCGGCGTTGACCTATGAGAAGCCTTTCGCGGGTATCAACGGGTCGGGCAAGCACAACAACTGGTCGCTCGGCACCGACACCGGCAAGAACCTGCTCTCGCCGGGCGCGACGCCGCATGAGAACCTCCAGTTCCTGACGATCCTCGTGTCGATCGTCAAGGCGGTGCACACGCACGGCCTGCTGCTGCGCGCGGCGATCGCCTCCTCGGGCAATGACCATCGGCTCGGCGCCAACGAGGCGCCTCCGGCGATCATGTCCATCTTCCTCGGCGCCCAACTCACCAAGGTCCTCAACGACCTCGAGAAGGGCGTGACGACGAAGGGCACGGAGCCGGAGTGGATTTCTCTCGGCATCGACCATATCCCGGCGGTGCTCAAGGACAACACCGACCGCAACCGCACCTCGCCCTTCGCCTTCACCGGCAACAAGTTCGAGTTTCGCGCCGTCGGCGCTTCAGCTAATAACGCGATTCCGGTGTCGACGCTCAACACCATCGTCGCGGGCCAGCTGATCGCGACCAAGAAGGAGATCGACGCAGCGCTCAGGAAGGGCAAGCCCTTGAAGGAAGCTGTGCTCGGCGTGCTGCGCCAGTACTACACCGAGTCAAAGGCCGTCTGCTTCGAGGGCAACAACTACTCCGAGGAGTGGGTGATCGAGGCCAAGAAGCGCGGTCTGCCCAATGAGAAGACCACGCCCGCCGCCCTCAAGGGCTTCGCACTCAAGAAGTCGGTCGCCCTGTTCGCCCGGCTCGGCGTGCTCACCGAGGAAGAGGCGCACTCGCGCTACCACATCCTCCTTGAGAAGTACGCGAAAGATATTGATATCGAGGCCAAACTGGTTGCCGAGATGGCGACGACTTTGTTCGTGCCGTCCGCGGTCGAGTACCAGAACGAGCTGGCGAAGACCCTCGCCTCGCTCGCGGTGAGCGGCATCAATGCGCCGGCCCAGGCGTCCTTGCTGCGCTCGGTCTCCGAGAAGGTCGAGCGAGCGCTCACCGCCGTCGATGAGCTCAAGCTGGCTCTGGCCAAGGCCGAGGCCGTCGCGGACGTCGACGACAAGGCGTTTGCGTACTGCGACAAGGTCAAGCCCGTGTTCGACAAGATCCGCGCCGAAGTCGACGCGCTTGAGCTTCTGCTGCCGGCCGCCTCCTGGCCGGTGCCGAAGTACCGCGAAATGCTGTTTCTGATGTAAGAGGTTTTATGCCCAGCAAAGACGAGGTGTTGAAGGCGTTGTCGACGTGCATCGAGCCGGAGCTTCATAAGGACATCGTGACGCTCGGCATGGTGCAGAACCTCGTTGTGAACGGGGGGGTGGTGAGCTTCGACTACGTGCTCACCACCCCCGCCTGTCCTCTCAAGGGGATGATGCAGCTTGAGGCCGAAGAGGCGGTCAAGAAGGTCCCGGGCGTCAAATCGGTGAAGATCAACATGACCGCGTCCGTGAAGAAGGATGCGCGGCTTGAGAACATCCTGCCGCCCGGCATCAAGAACCTCATCGCCGTCGCCGCCGGCAAGGGCGGCGTGGGCAAGTCCACCGTCGCCTCCAACATCGCGGTCGCACTCGCCCTCGACGGCGCGCGCGTCGGCCTCATGGACGCCGATATCTACGGCCCCAACCAGCCGCAGATGATGGGCGTCTTCGGCTATAAGCCCACGGCCGGCGCCGACAACAAGATCGAGCCCGCCGCGAACCACGGCGTCAAGATCATGTCCATGGGTTTTCTCATGGATCCCGACGCTCCCGTGATCTGGCGCGGTCCGATGCTGCACGGCGCGATCACCCAGTTCCTCAAGGACGTGAAGTGGGGGGAGCTCGACTATCTGATCCTGGATCTTCCTCCGGGCACCGGCGATGTCCAGCTGACGCTATGCCAGACCGTGCCGATTGCGGGTGCGGTCATCGTGACGACGCCGCAGTCGATCGCGCTCTCCGACGTGCGCAAGGCCGTGGCGATGTTCAAGAAGCTCAACGTGCCGATTTTGGGTGCCATCGAGAACATGTCCGGCTTCATCTGCCCGAAGTGCTCGACCGAGAGCAAGATTTTCGCGGACGGCAGCGCGGCCGCCCTGAAGAAAAACTTCGCCATCGACCTGCTGGGAGGGATTCCGCTCGATCCGAAGGTCTGCCAGGCGTCGGAAGACGGCAAGCCGATCGTGCTGTCGCACCCGGATTCGGCGCCCGCCAAGGCCCTGCGCGAAGCCGCCCGCAAGGTTGCCGCCCAGGTCAGCATACGCAACGCGACCAGCCGCCCCATCGAAATTAAGCTCGTGAAAGCCTAGGAGACAACATGACCACCAGCGTATTCGCGCCGGAAACCACCCCGATCGCCGTCGGAGCCGCCGCCCCCGACTTCAAGCTGCCCGATTCCGAGAAAAAGGAGTGGACGCTGTCCGAGTTCAAGGGCAAGAAGCCCGTCGCCCTGTTCTTCTACCCGCTCGATTTCTCCCCGACGTGCTCGAAGGAGAACGCCTGCTTTTCCCAAGACCTTTCCCGCTACGAAAAGTACGCGCAGGTGTTCGCCGTCTCGGTCGACTCCGTCTGGGCGCACAAGGCCTACAAGGCGCAGATGGGCTTGAAGCACACGCTTCTCGCCGACATGCACCGCTCCGCGATCAAGGCCTACGGCCTGTTCCACCCGGGCGGCAACATCTCCCAGCGCGCGACCGTCCTGATCAACAAGGATGGCACAGTCGCCTGGGTGAAGGTCGAGGCCGACATCACCAAGGAGCGCGACTACAAGGAGCTTGAAGCGCAGCTCGCCAAGCTCACGTAAGTTCCAGAGATTCTGGGTCCATTGTCTCTCGTGGCCTGGGTCCAAAGTCTCTTCTGGCGCGCACCGCCGCCTTGATACACTGGCGCCATGAAAATGACATCATCCGTGCCCTGCTTTGTCGCTGTTTCTGCTTTTCTTTTCGCGCCGTCGCTGATCTGCGCTCAAAATTTTGATGGGGGAGCACCTGAGCCCGGTGACGCTCCGCCGGCCGTCGAGGTGCCCGTTGCGACCGCCGCTCCGGCGGCGATGGACGCGGCCACGCGCGAGGCCACGCGGCTTGCCCTGATTCGCGGCCTTTCCTCGGATCAGACCTTGGCCCCCGACGCCGCCGTGCTCGCGGAGATCAAGGCGGCGCTGGCCGCCGTTCGGGCTCTTGATCCCGAGATGGCCCAATATGCCCTTGACCCGAGAGATAGGCCCGATGACACCGTGATCCTCGGCTACAAGGACACGCTCAAGCCGACGTTGGCTGCGCTGATCCAGAAGAACGCGGCCAGCAGGGGCCCGGACAATAAGATTCGTCTGGCCGCGCTTGGCGTCAAGGAGCTGGACGATGTCGCCGCCGCGACAAACGGGGTCTTCGTTCTCTCGGAATCGTTTGGCGGTATAGAGCTGTGGCTGCACTTCGACCAGCTCGTCGACTTACAGAAAGTTGTCAAGAAGTTCGCGGGCGCCTCGCAGCTGAGATATGCCGAGGCCAACTGTGGGTTCTACATGGGTGGTGGGCGGCTGACGGGAGGCTTCCCCGTGCTCGTGGACCAGGACGGCGCCAACTGGCGCGTCACGTTTCACAACGGCTGGGGCGACTGCATGGCCGGCTGCATCAACAACGAGTACTGGTTCTACTCCGTGGACAACGGCGTCGCGACGCAGGCCGGCCACTACAAGACCTCTCACGGCGTCGAGATGGGCTCCATTCCCTGGACGCCCGCCTCGCCTTGGTCGTCCGCGGCCGGGAATTAAACCGGGCGCAGGGCCCGATTGAAGTCTTCCGTGAGGTCGATGATGTCCTCGAGACCGACGGAAACCCGCACGAGGCTATCGGTTATCCCAAGGGCCGCGCGGTCGGCGGGCGACATGCCGGCGTGGGAGGTCGTGGCCGGCCGCGTGATGAGGGATTCGACGCCGCCGAGACTCGGCGCGACGACGGGCAACGTCACCCCCTGGATGAATCTGCGCGCAGCCGCAAGGCCGCCCCTGAGCTCGAAGCTGAGCATGCCGCCGAAGCCGTCGAAGAGAGCTTGGGCGCGCGCGTGGCCTCGTGTCGTCGGCAGGCCCGGATAGTTGACGGATTTGACCGCCCGGTGCCGGGCGAGAAATCGCGCGAGCCTGAGCGCGCTTTGATTTTGCTGGCGGACGCGCACGCCCAAGGTTTTGAGTCCGCGGTGCAGCAGAAAGCAGGCGTGGGGATCGAGGCTTCCTCCCAAGTGGTCGAGCTTCCTCTTAATCCTGCCGATGAGGTCCTTGGAGCCGATGACAGCACCCGCGACGATGTCGGAGTGTCCGTTGAGGTACTTCGTCGCGCTGTGAAGAGATAGGTCGAAGCCCCATTCGGCGGGCCGGAAGTTGACCGGAGTCGCGAAGGTGTTGTCGATGAGAGACAGCAGGCCGTGCTTCTTGGCGAAGGCCGCGGCGGCCTTCAATTCTCCGACCTGCATCAGCGGATTTGAGATCGTCTCAACGTAGAGCGCACGGGTGTTGGGCTTGAGTGCTGCCTGCCACTGCGCGGGCTTGTCGGCGCGGATGAAGCCGCAGGAGATGCCGTAGGCGGGCAGATCCTTCGTGACGAGATCGTGGGTGCCGCCGTAGAGGCAGTCCTGAAGAAGAACGTGGTCGCCCGCGCCCAGGATAGTCAAGAGAGTCGTCGAGATGGCGGCCATGCCCGAGCCGAAGACGAGGGCGTCCTCGGCGTTCTCGAGAGCGGCGAGCTTGGTGTGCAAGGCGGCGTGGTTGGGCGTGTTGTTGAGCCGGATGTACTTGAGATCGTGGTAGTCGCCGCCATCGCCCGAGTATTCGTAGGTCGAGGATTGAAAGACCGGCAAAGCGACCGCGCCGCCCACCCGGGGAACAGGCTCTCCGGCGTGCACGAGTCGAGTGTCAAGACGAAGTCTCATCTGTTTCATCGCGCTGCCCATCGTACATTTTTTCATCACTCAGGATAACGATGACAGGATGCCGAGCTTCTTTGCGACTCGAACAAGGGCCTTATCGCGGCTCCAGATTGGCGGGCTGGCAAATGGTAGTATGAAGGAACGCTCATGCCGCCCCTGCCCCAAGCCCTGCGTCAGTCGGCCCGGCGTGGTCGCTGGACTCCAGAGAGGATGTCGCGTCTGGCGGCGGAGCTACCCAAGGTCGAGACGCACCTGCACCTGGACGGTTCGCTCTCGCCGGAGACGGTGCTCCGCCTGGCCCGGTCCACCCCGGACTCGCCCCTGCGCGGCCTCAGCGTCGAGGAGATCCGCCGACAAGTGGTCGTGGACCAGCCGCGCGCCTCCCTAGCCGCGGTCTTGGAGGCCTTTCATGCGTTCTATCCCCTGCTGCGCTCAGCTCAAGCGCTTGAGTTGAGCGCCTACGAGCTGATGCGGGACTGCGCGCGCCAGAACATCCTGCACGCCGAGGTGCGCTTCGCGCCGTGGCTGCAGCGGGCCGAGGGCTTCGCGATGGACGCGGCGCTCGACGCGGTCTTGCGGGGCCTGGAGCGCGGGGGCCGGGACTTTGGGGTCGGCAGCGGCGTCATCCTCTGCCTGTTGCGCCCTTTCGCGGCGGTGGACCGCGAGGCGAATGAAGCGATGACCGCACTCGCCGTGGATTACGCGGGACGCGGCGTGGTCGGGCTCGACGTGGCCGACGCGGGGCCGGGCAACCAGGCGCTTGCCGACTATGGGACCTGGCTGCGGCGCGGGCGCGCGGCGGGGCTCGGTCTCACCGCGCACGCCGGCGAGTCCCCGCGCGGCGGGGAGATCGAGGACGCGCTCGACATCGGCGTGGACCGCATCGGCCACGGAATCATTCTGCGCGAGCGCCCGGACCTGCTCAAAGAGCTCGTCCGGCGTGGCGTCGTCGTCGAGGTCAACCCCACCTCGAATCTGCGGACCGGCGCTGTCTCCTCCTACCGGGAGCACCCGGCGCGCGCCTGGAAGGACGCGGGCCTGAAGATGACGCTCAGCACCGATGATCCCGGAGTGTTCGGCATCGACCTCGCGCACGAGTACGAAGCGCTTTCCCGGGAAGCGGGCTTCACGGCCGAGGAGCTTCTGGATATGACGTGGGATGGGATTTGGGCGCTGTTTCTGCCCGAGACGCGGCGCGCGGCTTTGGCCGCGCGCTTTGAGCTGGCCGCCTCCGCCGCTCTTGATTAATCGCGGCGGGGGGCTATAATTGGGGTTGGACGCCCTGAACCCGATGATCGAAGAAGAAGACGAAGTCCCGCCGTTGGATCCCAAGAAGGTCGCTCTCTTTGTGCTTCTGCTCGGGTTGATCGCCTTCGCGGGCTGGCGTTATTGGCGGGCCCGCGTGGCCGTTGCCGCGGTCGCCGAGGCGTCCAAGGATTACCGCAGGCTCTTTCCCGCGCGCTCCGCCGAGGCGCCGGCTCCGCCGCCGAAACCGATCGTCGTGGCCGGAGCGCCCATCTCGGGCATCGGGCTGCTCAAGATCGACGACGACATGCGCGAGCCCAAGCCCGTTCCGGCGGCCGCGCCCCCGGCCGCGCCGCCTGAGACCCCGCCCGTCGCCGTCGTGAAGACCGAGTCCGCCGCCCCCATCGTGAAGCCCGTCAAGAAGGAGTTCAAGCGGCCGCGCCTGAACTCCGGCGCGTTTTCGGGGCTCAATGGAGGCTCGGGAGTGGGTTTCTCGGGCCGGACGGTCAGTGGAGGCGGAGGCGCGCCTCCGCCCGCGGATCCCCCTGTGCCCACGGCCGAGGACAAGAAGTAGTTTCCCGTTTCAGACGGCGACGGCGTCGAAGCCGACGAGCTTTTGGCGCTCTTCGTCCCACAGGGTCAGGGACACGCAGCGAAAGCTCTTCCAGAAGGTCAGCCGCGCGGGGTTTTGCAGGATGGGATTCTCGTTCATGCAGCGCTCGAGCTTGTAGTTCGGGATGCGGCTATTGAGGTGGTGGATGTGGTGGAAGCCGATGTTGCCCGTCAGCCATTGCAGGACGCGGGGGAGCTCGTAATAGGAACTGCCGCGCAGGCTCGCCTCGACGACGTCCCATGTCTCGTCGTTGCGCCAGTAGGTGCCCTCGAACTGGTGCTGCACGTAGAAGAACCATACGCCGCCGATCGCGGTGCCGATGCCGACAGCGAGCTGGACGAGAAAGAACGGTCCGAGTCCAACGGTCTCGTGCGCGAGGGCGAGGAGTCCGACCAAGGCCAAGTCGTTGAGGAGGATGCTGCGGCGCTCGGACTTCCAGTTCGCGGGGACGATGCCGGGCCAGCGATGGTAAACGACGAAGTGGAACGCGGGACCGATGAAGAAGAGGACGGGGATCGAGCGGTAAGCGCGGTATTTCCAGCGGCCCCAGCGCGTCAGCGCGGCGTACTCGCGCACGGTCAAGGTTTCGATGTCGCCGTAGCCGCGGCGGTCGAGGTTTCCGGATGTCGAGTGATGAATCGCGTGGGTCTGCTTCCAGTACGTGTAAGGGGTCAAGGTCAGCACGCCGATGACGGCACCCACCCAGTCGTTGGCGCGGGGGGACTTGAAGAAGGAGCCGTGACCGCAGTCATGCTGGATGATGAACATCCGCATGAGGAGGCCGGACGCCGGGACCACGAGGAGCAAGGTCACCGGCCAGTAGCCGCGATACGCGGTCAGGTACATCAGGGCCATGACGGAAAAGAACGGGGTCGCGGTGTTGGCGATCTGCCACAGCGAGCTGGGCAGGTGGGATTCCCTGTACCGCGCCAGGACGGCGTTGAGTGCGGCCAGGTCGAAGGAGGACTCGGGGCTCGGGGCCGCGGCGGCTGCGTTCATCGGGCCCATCGTACAAAAAAATAAGGTCCGGCATTGGTGTAAACTATGGGCATGAGAAACATTCTCTTGACCGTCCTGCTGGCCGCCGCCGTCGGTGCCGTTCCGGCGGGCGCGGCCGAGAACGAAAAGCTCGGCGTCGGCGTCGTTCTCGGCGTGCCGTTCGGCGTCACGGCCAAGTACTGGCTCGACTCTCAATATGCGGTCCAAAGCCATCTCGGCGTTTCCGAGGGCAACCTCACGCTGAACGCCGATGTCTTGAAGAATTTCGATCAGATTCTGCCGCGCAAGCGTCCCGGAACCCGCCTGCCGCTGTACGCCGGGCTGGGGCTGAAGTTCAAGACGGAGACCGAGACTTTCGTCGGGATACGCTTTGTCGGCGGCGTCTCGATGTTCCACTCGAAAAAGCCCATCGAGTTTTTCGCGGAGGTCGCGCCCGTTCTGCGGCTGGCTCCAAACGAAGGCGGCGCCTTTGACGGCGCCGTAGGCGTGCGCCGTTACTTCTAGCGTGCAATGGCGGGGGTCTTGACGAAATTACCCCTCACTGTTATCCTCCGCCGAAGCCGAAGCCACAGAGCACTGGAGACACCCTGATGACCCTCACGTTTTTTGTCGCCGTTCCCGCCGTCCTCCTCACCGCGATGTACCTGCGCGAACGCCGCAGGACGTTTCCTCTGCGCGCGCGCGCGGCGCGTTCGACCCTCGACAACGCTCTTCGCGGCCGCCGCTGATCAGCGCTGGCAGGACGGGCAGTAGGCGCTCGCGCGGCCGCCGATGCTCTTGCGCGTGCCGATGACGGCCCCGCCGCACGTTCCGCACTCCGTGCGCCCGTAGATCTGCACGCCCATCTGCATGCGGCCCGGGCGGCCGAGCGGATCGAGGAACGCCTCGTCATCGAGCGTCGCCCCCCCGGCCTTCACGCCGAGGCTCAGGATGTCGCGGCAGGCGGCGGCGAGCTTCTCGACTTCGGCGCGACGGAGGGATTTGCCGGCGCGGCCCGGACGGACGTTCGCCGCGTGCAGGGCCTCGGTCGCGTAGATGTTGCCCAGGCCCGCGATCAGCTTCTGGTCCATGATCAGCGCCTTCACCGGGGCGGTGCGCTTGCGCAGGATATTCCAAAGGTAATCCGCGGTGAACTCGGGGTCCATCGGCTCGGGCCCAAGGTCCGGGAGAGGGCAGCCGACGCGGCCGAAGCGGCGCGAGTCGTGGAAGCGCACCGCCTCGGTGCCGATCCACATTTGGAAGCGGACGTGCGGGCTCTCGCCGCCGACGGTGATGCGCCCGGACATGCCGAGGTGAAAGACGACTTCACCGCGGCCTTCCAATGCGACGATGAGGTATTTCCCGCGGCGCTTGAAGGCGGCGATGACGCCGCCCGTGAGGGTCTTGATCGCGGCCAGGGGCGGAGGGCGGTAGAACGTGGGCTTGCCCAGGGCAACGGCCGTCACCGTCTGTCCGACGTAGCGCTCCTGCAGGACCCGGCGGACGGTCTCGACCTCGGGAAGCTCGGGCACGGCCTCGTCAGTACTGCGCCACCGAGGGATCGATCGACTGCGACCAGGCGTTGATGCCGCCCGCGACGTTGACCGCGTCGAAGCCCTTCTCGCGCAGAAACTGCACGGCCCTTGCCGAGCGCCCGCCCATCTTGCAGTGCACGATCAGCGGGAGGTTCTTGTCGAGCTCGCCGAAGCGCTCGGGCAGCTTGCCCAGGGGGATCAAGGTCGAGCCGGGAATTTTAGCGATCTCGTACTCGTGCGGCTCGCGGACGTCGAGGAGGACGAATTTTTCCTTCCTGTCGAGCTTTGCTTTGAGGTCTTGAACGGAAATGTCTGGAATCGTCATGGGTTTCTCCTTGAGGCCGCAAAAGGCCTCGTAATCGATGGGTGCCGTGATGGTCGGATTTTCCGAGCACACGGGGCAAGAGATATTTTTCTTCACCTTCAGCGTGCGCCAGCTCTGTTCGAGCGCGTCGTAGAGCATCAGACGCCCCGAGAGCGGCCGGCCGATGCCGAGGATGAGTTTGAGAGCTTCGAGGGCCTGCAAAGTGCCAATCACGCCGGGCAGCACGCCCAACACGCCGGCCTCGGCGCACGACGGCACGAGGCCGGGGGGAGGGGGCTCGGGATAGAGGCAGCGGTAGCAGGGACCGTTTTTGAGGGCGAAAACGGAGAGTTGGCCCTCGAACCGGAAGATGGAGCCGTACACGTTCGGCTTGCCGGTCAAAACACAGGCGTCATTGACGAGATATCGCGTCGCGAAGTTGTCGGTGCCGTCGACGACGATATCGTAGCGCTGAAACAGCTCCACGGCATTCGCCGAAGTCAGGCGCAGTTCGTGCGTTTCGACGGATATGAAGGGATTCAACGCGAGCAGTCTTTTCTTGGCGGAGGCCAGCTTTGAGGTCCCGACCGAGGGGGTGTCGTGCAAAATTTGCCGCTGCAGATTCGACTCATCGACCACGTCGAAGTCGACGATGCCGATGCGGCCCACTCCGGCCGCCGCGAGATACAGGGCCAAGGGCGAACCGAGCCCGCCTGCGCCCACGCACAGCACCGACGCGTTCTTAAGCTTCTTCTGGCCTTCGGGGCCGACCTCGGGCATGATCAGGTGCCGATCGTAGCGTGATTTCTCCGCCGTCGTCAGCTCGAGTTCGGCGGTGGTCGAACCGCCGGCGATGGCGGGGACGATCAGTATCGTATCGCCCTCCTTCACGGCGGTGGCGAGTCCCTGCTTGTCGCGGGCGTCATCGTCGTTCACATAAACATTGACGAATGAACGGAGCTTGCCCTCGGGCGACATCAATTGTTGCCGTAGGCGCTCATGTCGGACAAAAAGTCGCTCCAGAGCTTCCCCGACGTTCTTGGCGTCGACGGATATTTTTTCTTGCTTGTCGGCGAACGCGCGCAATGCCGTTGGTAATCGGATCTCAATGCTCATGCTCTATCCTTCCAGCACTATCTCTTCTTCAATGAATGACCGCCCGTCTTCCGTTCTCTGCCATGATCGTGAGTCGACGGTCTTCCCGTCACGCACTTGTACAATCAAGTAACTGCAGCAAGGCATCGCCATCGTCAGGTCGAACGGCGAGGGCCACGCGGGGACCTGGGGATGCGAGTGGAAAAAGCCGACGACGCCGCGGCCGGTCCCCGAAAGCTCGGCCTCTATGCGGGCCATGACCTTCGGATCGATCAGATACCGGTTCGTCTTCGCCGATGCGTCCCAGCCGTTGGGCAGGGGACGGGCCTCGTCCACCTCGACCGTGCGGCCGGGGCGGTCGAAGTCGTTCGGGATCGGGCCGATCAGGAGGCCGCAGCCTTCCTCTGGGAAGGCCTTCTCGGCGGTCCGCACCGCGATGTCCTTGACGGCGCGCTTGAGCTTCAGGCTCATGGTGCCCAGAACCTCTCGCCCAGGTAGCGCTCGCCGGAGTCGCAGAACACGGTGGCGATGACTGCTTCGCGCCCCTGCGCAACAAGGTCTCGGCCAAGACGCAGTGCCGCCGCCAGGTTCGCGCCGCCCGACGGGCCGAGCAGGATGCCGCCCTTGCGGCCGAGCGCTCGTGCCGCTTCTTGCGCCTCTTCCGTTGCGATCGCGATGCGGCTGTCGGCCACGGAGTCGTCATAGATCGCGGGGATAATCGAGGTCTCCATGTGCTTGAGGCCTTCGAGGCCGTGCATCGGCCCGTCGGGCTCCATCGAGACGAGGCGCACGGATGCCTTGAGCTCGCGCAGGCGCCGTCCGACCCCAACGAAGGTGCCGCTCGTGCCCAGCCCCGCGACGAAGTGGGTGACTTGGCCGTCGGTCTGCTCAAAGATCTCCGGACCCGTCGTCTCGTAGTGCGCGCGCCAGGTCATCGGGTTCGAGTACTGGTCGGCGTACCAGTACCGGCCGGTCTCCGCCTGCATCATGAGCCGGACTTCGCGGATCGCGCCATCGGAGCCTTCGAGCGGATCGGTGAAGAAGAGTTCGACGCCGTAAGCCTCTAAAATGGCGCGCCGATGGCGCGCGATCGAGCCGGGGACGGCGAGGGCCACCTTGATCCCCAGGCGCGCGCCCAACCATGCATAGGCGATGCCGGTATTTCCGGATGAGGAGTCGAGCAGAATCCTGCCGCCCGCGAGCTTCCCCGTCTCGAGCGCGTCCTTAATGATGAAATAGCCGGCCCGGTCTTTGACGGATCCGCCCGGGTTGGCCCACTCGGCTTTAGCGACGATTTTGACCTTATCGCCGAGCTCCGGAAAGGCAAAAGAGACATCGAGAAGGGGGGTATTTCCAACCTTGATATTCTCAAGATCGCGAGCGGCCGTGGCGGGCATAGCCTAGTGTAATATACCTGACTAAATCAGTCAAGTATACTCGCTGGTGTCGGGTGGTTCCTCACGCGCCCGGCTCCCTTCGGGATCATCCCCCCCCCGACGCGACAACGCGAGCTCAAATGAGGCGCGACCGCCAGCGGTGCGCGTCCGCTAGAACTCTTCGGAGAATGCGACCGCGCCCGTCACGCCGGTCTGGTAGGCGGACACGCGGCGCTCGAAGAAGTTGGCGAGCTCCTGGACGTCTTGCAGCTCCATGAAGTTGAACGGGTTTCGGGAGCCGTACACAGGTTTGATGCCGAGGTTCGAGAGGCGCTGGTCGGCGACGCATTGAAGGTATTGGCGCATGCCGTTGGCCGAGAGGCCCGCGATGCCCTGGCCGAGGAGGTCCTCGGCGAACGCCATCTCGCAGTCGATGGCTTCCTGCATCATGAGGACGACGTCCTGCTCCATCTTTGGCGTGAAGAGCGTGGGGTCCTCGGCGCGGGCTGTTTGAATGATTTCCATGGCGGCGGCGATGTGCATGGATTCATCGCGAAAAACCCAGTTCGTGCCGCCCGCCAAGCCGTTCAGTAATCCTTTTGATCTCAGGAAGTAGACGTAGGCGAAGGCGGCAAAAAAGAAAAGTCCCTCGACACAGGAAGCAAAACAAATCAAATTCATCATGAACTGGCGCTTCTGCTCTTGAGTCTCGATGCGGTCGAGCCTGTTGATCGAGTCGATCCACTTGAACATGAACTCGCCCTTGCGCTTGATCGAGGGGATGGTCTCGATGGCGGCGAAGGCCTTTTCGCGCTCGGCGGGATCGGGGATGTAGGTGTCGAGCAAGGTCAGGTAGAACTCGACGTGGACGGCTTCCTCGAAGAGCTGGCGTGAGAGGTAGACGCGCGCCTCGGGAGAGTTCACGTGCTTGTAGAGGTTCAGCACGAGGTTGTTGCTGACGATCGAGTCGCCGGTCGCGAAGAAGGCGACGAGGCGGTGGATGAGATGGCGCTCGGCCGGAGAAAGCCTCGCTTTGAGGTCGGAGACGTCGTGCGAGAAGTCCACTTCTTCGACGGTCCACGTGTTCTTGATCGCGGCCTTGTACATCTCGAAGAACACGGGGTACTTCATCGGGCGCAACGTGAGATTGAAGCCGGGATCGAG
>JAHFCE010000054.1 GCA_023249675.1 Elusimicrobiota bacterium
CGCAGGAAGCACCGGACGTCACCGAGGTGCTCATAGCGCTCGACGTGGGCGCTGAGACGTGCCCGGTCCGGATCGAGCCCGAGCCACCGAAGCGCCGCCTCGGTGAGGAGGAGATAGCAGCCCGTGGTGAAAGTCATGGAATGTGCCGAACGATCGCAAGGATCACGCGACGCGGACCAGGCGCGGAGTCGGCTGCGAGACGATCCACCGACGCGCCACGGCGATCCAGGCGCGCTTGACGAGCATGCCGAAGTCGATTTCAACCGAATCGACGGCGAACCGGCGTCCTTGGAGCCCGCGCGGTGTGCCGCGGCCGAACGCCTGCCGCATGAGAATGCCGAGGTTGAACGCGCCGGCGTGGACGAGCAACCGCTTGAGGATGTTCGGATGTCCGCGCAAGTGAGTGCGGCGGAGCCCGCCGGTGTCATAGACGTGGGCGAACGAGCGCTCGACGTACTCGCCGCGGCGCCGCAGCAGCCGCTTGCCGCGCGCCCCGCGCACGCGCCGGCGATTGCCATAGACCGGCCCCTGCGCCTCTGGGGCCTTCGTCCAGTCCCGGCGGCCGCGATCGGGCTCGCTGATGTACGACCGCACCGCGACCGCCTCGAGGTCGATCATCGTCTGGTTGCTGTGATAGCCCTTGTCGGCCACGATCTCGGCCAGCTCCGCCGCCGGGTCGCTCTTCGCGTGCGCGGCCGCGACCTGTTCCGCCGCGGCGCTGGCCGTCTCGCCGAGACTCGTCGTGTCCCCGACATCGGCGCCCTGCAGCGTCACCGCCACGAGCGCGCCGCTGTCCAGATCCACGGCGTGCTCCGCTTTGTGCGCCAGGTGCGTGCGCCCGTCCTTCATCTTCGTGATCTTCGCGTCCGGATCGAACGGGTTCTTCCAGTCCTTGTTCGACGTCCGTTTCTTCCGGCGCCGGTCCAGGCGCGCCAAGGCCTCGCGGGTCGGGGTCTTGATGCCCGAGGCCGCGGCGAGGCGCGTCAGGAACTCCTGGTAGCGCTCGCCGGTGTCGCGCCGCACGATGCTGCGCATGGCCGCGTTCGCCTCCAGCGTCGTCGCGTCGATGGCGACGGTCCGTCCCTTGAGCAGGCCGGCCGCGACCAGGCGCTCCTGCACCCACGTGAAGACGGCCCGATGGGTCTCCACGGCGATCAACCGCCGCGTGCGCGAGATCGTGGAATGATCCGGGGCCGTCGCCTCGAGGCCGAGCCCCACGAAGCTGCGCACCGCCAGCGAATCCGCCGCGCGCCAGGCAATGCCGCGCTCCGAGTCGAGCCCCTCGAAGTAGCCGAGCAGCAGCAAGCGGAAGTACCGCCCAGGCGGCAGGCTGGGCCGCCCCATTACCGGCGCGTAGAACGGCCGACACAGTTCCTCCGCAAACCGGTCGAAGCCGGCCTCGTCGAGGATGCCGTTCAGTCGGGCGTAGAATGGATGGCCCGGCGAGACCGGCAGGTCGGTGGTCGGAATCCACATCGGGGCTTGCTCGCTCGTACGTTTGCCCATCGCCATGCGAGCTACTTTACGCACTCACCGTGATTCTGGCGATGATCTATTTACCGACTTTCACCACGGGCTGCTAAGGCCGGTCCCCCCGAGGTAGGCCGATTCGCCTGGTAGGCGATGTTTTGCTTGCCTAGGAATCTGATTTGTTGTACAGAATCCAGTATGCCTTCCGAGCGCCACGCGATCGAGCGGCGCCGCCACGATCTCCGCCAGCAGCTGCGCGCGCTGAGCGTCGAGCCCCTGATGCGCGGTTCGATCTACGAACGTCGGCGTCGGTGCGGTCGCCAGGGGTGCGGGTGCGCGAAGGACTCCAAAGCGCTTCACCCCAGCAAGTTCCTCACCGTGTTCTTGGCCGGGCGCACGCGGGGATTCCACCTGCGGGCCGAGGATGAGGAGCGAGCCCAGAAGGCGATTACGGCCTACAACCGGCTTTGGACAGTCGTCAACGACCTGACCGCCTGCGAGGTCGCGGAGCTTCGGCGCCAGGTGCGCGAGCGACAGCGAGAGCGCAAGAGGCGGAAGTGACGGAAGGCGTGAGCCCGAGGCCCCGGGAGCCGCGTCAAGGTATCCTGCCGTTCGTGATCCGACACGGGAGCGGGGAGGAGGTCACGGCGCACGCGGGGTTGCCGCTGGTGGTGGAGGCGCTGCGGGCGGTCCGGTTGGAGGAGGTGGTCGAGGCGCAGCTGAACGTCGCGAAGCGCCAGCGGGGCTTCTCCGAGACGGAGAAGCTGGAAGCCCTGATCCTCCTGGTGGCCAGTGGCGGGGACCGGATCGAGGACATCCGGATCCTCGCGGAGGATCAAGGGCTGTTGCGGCTGTTGGATCGGGAGCTCCCGTCTCCCGACGCTCTGTTGGACTTCTTGCGCGCCTTCGATGATCCCCAGGTCTGGGCGCAGCGACCGGAGGACGAGAAGTCCTGGGTGCCGCCGGAGAGCGCGCCGCTGGAGGGGCTCTTCGAGGTCAATCGCGCGCTGGTGGCGCGGGCGGCCGCGCGGCAGACGACGACGGCCACGATCGACCACGACGGGACCATCATCGAGGCGCACAAGCGCGACGCGTTGGTGGCCTACGAGGGGACCCGCGGGTATCAGCCGTTGGTGGCGGTCTGGGTCGAGGAGAACCTGATCGTGGCCGACGAGTTCCGGGACGGCAACGTCCCGGGCAACAAGGATCCGCTGGCGTCGGTGCGGCGCGCCTTCGCGGCGCTGCCGGACTGGGTGGACCAACGCTACTTCCGGGGCGACTCCGCGGACTACTACGTGCCGCTGCTGAAGTACCTGGTGAAGGAACAGATCACGTTCTCGATCAGCGCGGACATGAGCCCCGAGCTGCGGGCGGAGTGCGTGGCGGTCCCGCCAGAGCACTGGGTCGAGCTCGCGGCCCGCGAGCGCGAGGTCGTGCACGTGGCGGAGGTGGAGTTCGCGCCGGGCGACTGGCCCAAGACCGCCACGCCGCTGCGCTATGTCGGGATGCGGATCACCCCGCTGCAGCGCGAGCTCTTCGCGGCGCGCGGCCCGAAGTACTTGGCGGTGGTGAGCAATCGTCCGGAGCCGGCGGAGGCCGCGGCCCCCCGCGGGGAGGAGATGAGCGCTGCGGATCTGGTGCGCTGGCACTGGGAGAAGGCCGGCACCATCGAGCACGTGCACCGGAGCCTGAAGGACGAGTTGGGCGCCGGGGTGCTGCCCAGCCCGAGGTTCGGCGCGAACGCGGCGTGGTTCCGCATCAACGCGATCACCTACAACCTGCTGACCCTGCTCAAGCGCCGCGCCCTGCCGGAGCGCTTCCGGCTGGCCCGGCCCAAGCGGCTGCGGTTTGAGATCTTCACCACGCCGGCGCGTCTGTCGGTCCACCAGAGTCAGCTCGTCGCCACCCTCTCGGCGCGCGGCGAGAGAACCGAGGAGTTGGTCCTCGCTCGGCAGCGCCTGCTGGCGACTCGCCAGGCCCTCGGCCAGTCGCCTGCACCCACCCGGTAGCCGCCGGCGCGCCGCGCGCGGGGCCTCCCCCGCTCGTGCCGCCACCCCCACTCAGGTCCTCCCCGCGTTTTTTCACCGCCGCCCGACCGGTCTCGGCACCCCGTAGAGCGGAGTTATGGTGGCGTGCTGAGCCTTGCTTCAGCCCCTGACATCTGCTAAATTGTTGAAAAAGTGGGCCTTGCCCGCTTTTTTTAGTTTGCCGAGGGCAAGGGGAAGGCCCCGATGGACCACACGGAGCA
>JAHFCE010000032.1 GCA_023249675.1 Elusimicrobiota bacterium
GCCGCGCAATAAGACGCCCTGATTGCGCACGTCGCGAAAGCCCATGTCGAGGATCTTGCGCACGGCCTTGCCCACGAGCGGCGTCACCTGATTGGCGTGGTTGACGTGGGTGTGCACGGCGATATCGATGCCGCGCGCGTGCGCGCGCTGGGCGATGCGCTCCAAGGACTTGAGCACCTCGTCCTGCAGGAAGTGCTGGGGCAGGGCCTGGAGCGCCTTCGTCGCGAGGCGTATGTCGCGAATGTTCGGGATGTCCATCAAGGACATCAGGAAGGCCTCGAGCTGTGCCATCGGCACGTTGGCGATGTCGCCCCCGGAGACGACGACGTCGCGCACCATCGGCGTCTTGCGCAGGTAGTCGAGCATCGCGTCGTAGCGTTCCTTCGGAGCGTGCTCGAACTTGTGCTTTTCCACCTGCGGGACGGAGTTGCCCACGAGGTCCATGCGCGTGCAGTGGCCGCAGTACTGCGGGCAGGTCGAGATCATCTCGGCCAGCACCTTGGTCGGATAGCGGTGCGTGAGGCCTTCGGTCGCCCACATCTCGGATTCGTGCAGGCTGTCGCGGCTGGCTTTGGGGTGGTTGGGCCAATCGGGATGGCGATCGGACAGCATCGGCATCATGTAGCGGCGGACGGGATCGTCCTTAAGGTTCTTCTCATCCATCGTGTTGAGCATCTGCGGGGGGATGAGCAAAGACATCGTGGCCTTTTCTTTCTGGTCTTTGAGGAGCGCTTCAGCGAGCTCGTCCGTCAAGTAGGCGCCGAACGCTTCCTTGAGGTCCTTGAGGTTCTTGGCCGAGTGCTGGCGCTGCCACAGCGCCGACTCCCACTGCTGCGCGGTGACGTTTTTATAGCCGGGCAGGCGCGTCCAGTCCGGCTCGCGGAACTCCCGCTTCAGCGGATACTGAAACGGCTGCCGCGACGAGTCCGCCTTCACTGTCTTGGCCATATCGAATTCTAGCAAAAAGGGGTCGTCGCCTCTAAAAGGTGTCAGGCCTATAGATTCGTCAAATTCTCTGTGAATCGGCATGAAGAATTTGACGAATCTATAGGCCTGACACCGACGAAATTGATAAACTCGCCCCAGTGGACATCAGGCGCGTCTGCGTCGTGGGCGGCGGCACCATGGGCAACGGCATCGCCCATGTCTTCGCTCAAAAGGGCTTCGAGGTCGTCCTTGTGGAGGCCAAGAAAGAGCTCGCGGACAAGGCGCTGGCGACGATCGCAAAGAACATGGACCGGCAGATCGCCAAAGGCGCGCTGGGTGCGGGGGACAAAGACGCGGCGCTGAGGCGGCTTCGCGGTGCGTCATCCATCGCCGAGGCGAAGGGCTTTCACTTCGCGGTCGAGGCCGTGCCCGAGCGTCTCGATATCAAGACGGCGGTGTTTCGGGAGCTCGACGCGCACGGCGCTGCGGGCGCCATCCTCGCGACGAACACCTCCTCCTTGCCGATCACCAAGATCGCGGCGGCCGTGAAGGACCCGTCGCGCGTCATCGGCATGCACTTCATGAACCCGGTCCCCGTCATGAAGCTCGTCGAGATCGTCCGCGGACAACAGACCTCGGATGCGACGACCACCGCGACAAAGGAACTGGCGGTTCAATTGGGGAAAATACCGGCAGTCGCCAACGATTCTCCGGGATTCGTCTCCAATCGTGTCCTCATGCCGATGATCAACGAGGCGATCGCGTGCCTCCACGAGGGTGTTTCGACGAAGGAAGACATCGACGCCATCATGAAGCTCGGCATGGCGCATCCGATGGGCCCGATCCAGCTCGCCGACTACATCGGCCTCGATGTGTGCCTGGCCATCATGGAGGTTCTGGACAAGGGCTTCGGTGGCGTGAAGTACAAGCCATCGGGGCTCTTACGTCAAATGGTCGCGGATGGCAAGCTAGGCGTCAAAACGGGCGCGGGCTTCTATGAGTACCCAAAAAAATAATGAACTTTAATTTCACCGAATCGATGGCGATGCTGCGCGACTCCGCGCGAGAGTTTGCCGACAAGCGCCTCAAGCCCGGCGCCCAGGAGTGGGATGAGAGAGAAGAGATCCCAGAGGGCGTTTATAAAGAAGGCGCCGCCCTCGGTTTCTTCGGCTTGTCGGTGCCCGAGGCGTATGGCGGCCTCGGCGTGGATCCGCTCGCGTATGCGGCTGCGATGGAGGAGCTTGCGCGCGGTTCAGCATCTTTCCAGGTCTGCGCGACCGTGCACAACTCCTTGGTCTGCGCGGCGATCGCCAAGCACGGGACCCCCGAGCAGAAGAAGAAATTCCTTCCGAAGATGGCGGCGGGAGAGTGGATCGGCGCGTACTCCCTCTCCGAGCCCGGCTCCGGCACCGACGCGGGCTCGCTCTCCACGGCGGCCGTGGATGCGGGCGATCATTATGTCGTCAACGGCACGAAGTCATGGGTGACGAACGGCGGCTTCGCCTCGGTGTTTTTGACCTTCGTGTCGACGAACAAGCAGGCGGGTTCGCGCGGCATCACCTGCCTGCTCGTTGAGAAAGGCATGCCCGGCTTTTCCATCGGCAAGAAGGAGAAGAAGATGGGCCTGCGCGCGTCGGACACGCGCGAGCTGATTTTTCAGAACGCGAAAATCCCCAAATCCGCCTTGTTGGGCGGTTTAGGCGGGGGCTTTAAGATCGCGATGAGCCAGTTGGACTCCGGGCGCATCGGCATCGGAGCTCAGGCCGTGGGGATCGCGCAGGCCGCGCTCGAGGAGGCGGTCTCCTACGCCAAGCAGCGCAAGCAGTTCGGAAAAAAAATCGCCGAGTTCCAGATGATCCAGGCCAAGATCGCCGACATGGCGACCAATATCGCCGCGGCCCGCCTGCTTGTCTACCAGGCCGCCTCCAAGCTCGCCCAAGGCGAGAAATGCACGCTGGAGGCGTCGATGGCGAAGTCCTTTGCCTCGCGCATCGCCAACAAGGCCTGCTACGACGCCGTGCAGATACATGGAGGAAATGGATTTATCCGCGAGTTCCCGGTCGAGCGCTACTTCCGCGACGCGCGCGTCACCGAGATCTACGAGGGCACGACCGAGGTGCAAAGCCTCATCGTCGCCCGCGAAGTTCTGGGTTAAACGAAGGCCCGGGCAATGGCCACGCTTGCTTGGACCGCTCGAGAGGAGTTCAACACCGCAGCCAGCATGACCGCGCCGTGCTCGGTAAAAGCGAAGGGCGGCGCAGGCGAAAATTTAAGACCTTTGAGGTGGTCGCATTTTGCGACCACCTCCGCTTTCTCGGCAGGGCTTAACTGGAACATGAAGTCCATGGGGAAACGCCTGGGATTGCGGCGAACCTGCTCGTTCAGGCGTTTTGTCTTTACTCCGTATATCTCAGCCAAGTCGGCATCGAGCATGATGCGTTGCCCTCGAATGAGGTGGATGCGGCTTTCGGTCGAGGGGGTCTGGGAGTTCATACCCATTGACGATCGAGGGTCCCGATTTGTTCCATCATGGGCGAATCGAGATCGCCGTAGATATTAGCTGCGCGTGAGCTTCTTGTAGTGGATGCGCTTGGGCTGCACGTCGCCCAGGCGCTTTTTCTTGTCTTCTTCGTAGGCCTGGTAGTTGCCCTCGAACCAGGTCGCCTGCGAGTCGCCCTCGAAGGCGAGGATGTGCGTGGCGATGCGGTCGAGAAACCAACGGTCGTGGCTGATGACCACCGCACAGCCGGGAAACGCCTGAATGGCTTCTTCAAGAGCGCGCAGGGTGTGCACGTCCAGGTCGTTGGTGGGCTCATCGAGAAGAAGGACGTTGGCGCCTTCTTTGAGCATTTTGGCGAGGTGAACGCGGTTGCGTTCGCCTCCGGAGAGGTTTTTCACGAGCTTCTGCTGGTCCTGGCCCACGAAGTTGAACCGTCCGACATAGGCGCGAGACGGCATCTCGACCTTGCCGAGCTTCACCATGTCGAGGCCGTCGGAGATCACGTCCCAGACATTTTTATCGCCGTCTAATTGGCGGTTCTGATCGACGTAGCCGAGCTTGACGGTTTCTCCGACCTTGAAGGTCCCGCTGTCGGGTTTGTCGAGGCCCGTGATCATTCGAAACAAGGTGGTCTTTACCGCGCCGTTGGGCCCGATCACGCCGACGATTCCGTTGGGTGGCAATTTAAACGTCAGGTTGTCGTATAAAAGTTTGTCTCCGAAGGCCTTGGCGATGCCGTTGGCCTCGATGACGACGTCGCCGAGGCGGGGTCCCGGCGGGATGTAGATCTCGAGGTCGTCGTAGCTTTTCTCCTTTTGCGCTTCCTCGAGCATCTTGTCGTAGTTCGCCAGACGAGCCTTCGACTTCGCGCGGCGGCCCTTGACGCCCGCGCGCACCCACTCGAGCTCCTCGGCGAGGGCTTTCTGCATCTTGCCTTCCGACTTGCTCTCTTGCGCCAAGCGCGCCTGCTTCTGCTCAAGCCACGAGGCGTAGTTGCCCTTGTAGGGAATGCCCTCGCCGCGGTCGAGCTCGAGGATCCAGCCCGCCACGTTGTCGAGGAAATAGCGGTCGTGGGTGACGGCGATGATCGTGCCCTCGTACTGCGCCAGGTGGTGCTCAAGCCAGTCCACCGACTCGGCGTCGAGATGGTTGGTGGGCTCGTCGAGCAGGAGAATATCGGGCTTGGACAGCAGCAGGCGGCACATCGCCACGCGCCGCTTTTCGCCGCCGGACAAGGTGCCGCACTTCTGGTCCGAGGGCGGGCAGCGCAGCGCGTCCATGGCGACCTCGAGCGTGCTGTCGATCTCCCAGGCGTTGGCGGCGTCGATTTTTTCTTGGAGTTTGCCTTGCTTGTCGAGCAGCTTCTCCATGTCTTCCGGCTTGAGGTCCGGGTCGGCCAATTTCTCGTTGATCGCGTTGAAGTCGTTGAGGACTTTCATGGTTTCGGCCACGCCCTCGGAGACCGTGTCCTTGACCGTTTTCTCGGGGTCAAGATGGGGCTCTTGCTCCAAGAGGCCGATCGTATAGCCTTTTGACTGCGTGATCTGTCCCGTGTATTCCGTGTCCTTGCCCGCCATGATGCGCAGGAGCGTGGACTTACCCGAGCCGTTGTCGCCGAGCACGCCGATCTTCGCGCCATAGTAGAAGGAAAGATAGATGCCCTTGAGCACCTGTTTTTTCGGGGGGTGAATGCGGCCCACGTCGATGAGCGAGTAGATGATTTGTTTGGTATCGGTGGTGGAAGCAGCCATGGGGTTACCTCTTCGGGGGATGCGCCTTGGACCAGGAGCCGTGGACGGACCAGGCGGCGACGGCGGCAAGCAAAGCGAGCGCGGCCTGCTTTGGCAACGGGGGGAGTTCGGCGGCCTGCGCGGCCGCGAGGGCGAGCACGCCGAATTGGACCTGTGCCGCTGCGACGAAAGCGACGAACGCGTCTTCATCGGAGGCGGCCATCAGCGCCAAGGGAAGCACCGCCACGCAGTAGGCCCAGAGCAGGCGCAGGAAGAACGGGAGGTGCTCGCGATCGAGCACGGGGCCGGCCGCCGCCCAGGTCCAGGCGCACAGCGCGCCGGCGGTGAGCGCGGCCGCGCCGAGCGCGTGGGCGCGGCCGTGGCGGCGCGCGAGCAGATGCCCGGGAAAGAGGATGATCTGAAGCACGAGAGGCATCAGCGCCGCTCCGATGACGCCCGCCGCCAAAAGCTTGAGTTCGTCCGCGACCACGAGCCAGACCGCGGTCGGCAAGGTGAGCCACGAGGACAGATACAGCGCGACGCGGCCGCGCTCGGCGGCGCGCTTCCACTCGGGAGGCACGCGCAGCGAAGACAGCGGAAGGGCGGGGATGCTCATTGGATATGGAGCCTTTTTGGGTCGAGCTTGGCGCGCAGCAGCTCGATTTCTTTGAGAGTGGGCAGAGACACGTCGGCGAGGCGCTGCGTCTTTTTTAGCGGCCAGCCGACATTCTCCTGGACCTGCTCGAAGGTCACGCCGGGATAGAGGGCCGTGAGCGTCAACTCGCCGCTGTCGTCAGGCTCTAAAATGCCCATGTTGGTGATGACCTTCTTCACCCGTTTGCCATTCGATGTGATGAAATCCACCTGATCGGGGAAGGCGCGTTTGTCGAGCTTGGTCACGATCAACACGCGTTGGGCGTGCTGGGCGATCTCGCAGGCGCCGCCGGAGCCGGGCAGGCGCACTTTCGGCGCGTGGTAGGGGCCCACGGTCGTCGTGTTGATGTTGCCGTGTTTGTCCACTTGCGCGCCGCCGAGGAAGCCGACCTGGATCTTGCCGTTCTGCAGGAAGCATTGGAAAATGTCGGACATCGAGGTGACCATCAAAGAGCCGGTGACCAAGGCGGGGTCGCCAATCGAGGGGGGCACGCGCTCGGGAACCGCGCCGACCGCGCCCGATTCGTAGATCAAGGTCATGTTCGGCGCGTGCGTGGCGCGCGCGAGGTTGCAGGCCAGGTTGGGCAGGCCGATGCCCACGAACACGACGTCGCCGTCCGCGATCTCGCGCGCGGCGAGCACGCACATCAGCTCGTTGCGGGTGTACTCCGTGGCCGTCTCGGCCGTGGCGGGCATGTCGTGATTTTAGCTTTTTGGGCCTAGTCTTCGCTCTGGCTGTCCCACTTGCAGACGAGGTTGTGACTGCGCATGTCCGAGTGGAGGCTGCGGCACTCGGGGTGGGTCAGGCACTTGGGCTTGAGCGTGATGGCGCCGGCGCAAATGCACCAGCCCCAGGGGCGCGGGCAGGGGTCTTTTCCGAGAACCGCGTCGAGTTTGGGGGGATTGGGGGGGTTGGGCTTCGGCTTGGGCTTGGGCGGCCTGGAGAGGACGAGAAGCGCGCGGCGCGCGGCTTCGCGCACGCTTTTGTTCGCGTCCTTTTCGGAGGCGAGCCTGACCGCGCCGAGCGCGGAAGCGTCCTTGCGCGCGCCCAAGGCCGCGGCCGCGGCCAGTCGGACTTCGACGCTCGAATCTTCGGCGAGCGAGGAGGCGATGAGGCGGGTGGCGTCGGGGTTGTCGATCTGCGCGGGTGCTGTGGAGAGCGCCACGAGCAGCTGGCGCCGCACTTCGCCACCCGGCTCGGCTTTGAGAAAGGAGTCGAGGCGGCCGAGGGTGGGGCCATCGGGATAGGTGATCACGGCGACGGCCGCGGCCAGGCGCACGCGCTCGGAGAGGTCGCGCTCCATCGCCGCGTTGAGAGCCTGGTAGGCGCGGGGCCCGCGGTGCGGGGGTTGGGTGAGCTCGTTGCAGGCGCGAATGCGCTCGGAGGGCTCGGCCGCCGACTGCAGGCGTACAAAGGGTGACGCGGCGTCCTCAGCTCGGGCCGGCGTCGCCGAGAGAAGCGCGACCGCGGCCAGAAGCGCGTACGCGTTCATGCCGGTCCCGCCGCGTCCAGGCTCCGCCATAAATACCAGCTGGCGGCCGTGCGGTACGGCGCCCAGATTTTCCCATGCCGCTCAAGGGCGGAGGATGGGGGAAGGCGTCCGTTCTTGCGGTAGAGAAGGCCGAAGGCCTTGAGCACGCCGTAGTCCCCGGTCGGCAGGACGTCGGGGCGGCCGAGCGTGAACATCAGGAACATCTGCGCGGTCCACTCCCCGATGCCCCTCACCTGGGTCAGGCGCGCGATGATCTCGGCGTCGGACAGCGCCTCAAGATCCGCGCGCGGCGTCACGACTCCGGAGAGACACTTCTGCGCGAGGTCGCGCACGGCGAGGAATTTATTGGCGGACAGGCCCGCGCCGCGCAGCTTCGCCGCGGGCATCTGGAGCAGGCGCGCGGGCGTCAAAGTTTTTCCGCCGTTAAACAGCGCCAGCACTCGTCCATGGATCGTCGCGGCGGCCTTGCCGTTGAGCTGCTGGTAGACGATGGACTCCACCAAAGACTCGAAGGTGTCCTGGCGACTCGGCTTGAGGCCGTACGGACCGAGGGAGTCGATGCGCCGTCCCAGGATCGGGTCGACCTTCTTGAGATGACGGATGACAGCCTTAGTATCCGTAGTCGACCCCGGCGCAGATCCGCGGCTTGGCCGCGAGACGCTCGGCCAGGCCCGGGTGTTTCTTCATATACTCCGCGCGGCTTTTCACTCCGTACACAAACTCGTCCAAGTATTTCTTGAGGGAGGTTTCTTCGCGCGCGACCTTGTCCCAAGCGGCGTAGAAGTCGTTGTCGCGGTCGTAGTAGCCCTGCGCGTAGGACGGGTGCGCGCCCCAGGGCTCAAGAACGACGGCGTCCACCTGAAGGCCGGGGATCAAGGTCCGGTTGGGGTCCGAGCGGATGATGGACTCCTTCACGAGCTCTTCGACGACGACGATCACGCGCCGAGAGGCGAAGGCGGCTTCCTTCTGCACGCCCATGAGGCCCCAGACCTGGGTGTTGCCGCCCGCGTCGGCGCGCTGGGCGTGGACGATCGTGACATCGGGCCGCAGGGCCGGCACGGTTGCGAGCTTCTCGCCGGTGTACGGGCAGTTCACGGTCTTGATGCGGGGGTTAGCCTTCGGGATGTCCGTGCCCTCGTAGTTGCGCAGGGGCCAGAAGGGGAGATTGGCCGCCCCGGCCGAGAGGCGTCCGACCATGCCGAAGTGCGAGTACTCTTCGATTTCGAGCGTCGGCGGCTTGGCTTCGACCGCGCGGCGAAACGCATGCAGGGAGCCCACGCCGGGATTGCCCGCCCACGAGAAGATCAGTTTCTTGGCGACGCCGGCCGCGATCATCTGATCGTAGATCAGGTCGGGCGTGAGGCGCGCGAGGGTGAGGTTTTTCCGGCCCTGGCGGATGATCTCGTGGCCCGCGGCGAATCCGATCAGATGGGTGAAGCCTTCGATGACGACGGTATCGCCGTCCTGGACGAAAGCCGCGACGGCTTCCTTCATGGACAGGACTTTGTTCTTCATGGCCTCAGCGCGCGAGTTCGGTCAGGCACGCGTCGAAGATCTCGAGGCCCTTGTCCACGTCGTAGGCGCTCAGAACGAGCGGCGGAGCCACTCGTATCGCCGACTTGCCGCAGCCGAGCAGCAGCAGGCCTTTTGTGAAGGCGAGCTGTTCGAGCGCGGCCATGAGCTCTCCGGCTGGCTCCTTGGTCTTGGGGTCTTTCACGAGCTCGACGCCGATGAAGAGCCCGAGTCCGCGGACGTCGCCGATGCACTCGTGCTTGGCTTGAAGCTTCTTGAGGCCCGCGAGCAGGCGCGCGCCCATTTTGGACGCATTCGCGGCTAAACCATCCTTTATAAGCCCGATCGTGGCGAGCGCCGCGGCACAGGCGACGGGGTTGCCGCCGTAGGTCGAGCCGTGCGAGCCGCGCGGCCAGGTCATCACGCTTTCCTTGGCGACGATCGCGCCGATCGGCATGCCGGCGCCGATGCCCTTGGCCGTCACGAAGATGTCGGGCGCCACGCCGAAGTGCTCGCAGGCCCACATCTTGCCCGTGCGGCCGGCGCCGCTCTGGACCTCGTCGAAGACAAGCAGGATTCCGTTGTCCGTGCAGAACTCGCGCCAGTACTGGAGGAATTCTTCCGAGGGAAGGACGTAGCCGCCCTCGCCTTGCAGGGGTTCCATGATGACCGCGGCGACATCGGAGGGGTCGAGCTTGGTCTCGAAAAGATCTTTTGCGGCGTTCGTACACTCATCGAGCGTATTGCGGTACGGGTTATGGAACGGGAGGTGGTATATCTCAGGCAGCATCGGTCCGAAGCCCTTCCGGTACTTGACCTTGGAGGAGGACAGCGACATACCCGCGTACGAGCGGCCGTGAAACGAGCTGTGAAACGAGACCAGCGCCGCACGCTTCGTGTGATGGCGCGCGAGCTTGACCGCGCCCTCGATGGCTTCGGTGCCCGAGTTCGACAGGAAGGTGCGCCACTTGCCGCCGCCGGGCGCGGACTTGGCGAGAGCCTCGCACAGGTCCGAGAAGCCCTGGTAGTAAAAATCCGTTCCGCAAATATGAAGGAATTTCGCGGCCGCCTCCTGGACGGCCTTCGTGACGACGGGATGCTGGTAGCCGGTCGAGGAGACGGCGATGCCCGCCATCCAGTCGATGTAGCGGTTGCCGTCGACGTCCTCGACCATGGCGCCGCGCCCGCCGGCGATGACGAGGGGGTATTCCTTGATATAGGACGGAGAGGAGAACTCCTTGTCCTTGGCGATGATCGCCTTGGCCTTGGGGCCGGGGGGCGCCACGCGGATGCGGGGGTAATCCAATTGAGCCGGCGTGATCGTTGAGGCCATGCATTACTCCATGACGGTGCGCGACTGTTCGCGCATGAACTGCGCGACGTAGTAGGGCCCGCAGCCGCCCTTGCCGGTCGAGCCCGAGCCCTTCCAGCCGCAGAAGGACTGCACGCCGGGCCACGCGCCGGTGGTCGCACCCGTGGGGCGGTTGGCGTAGCAGACGCCGGACTCGATCTCGTCGAAATATTTTTCGATTTCTTCCTTCTTCGCCGTGAAGATTCCCGCGGTCAGTCCGTACTCCGCTCGGTTGGATTCGGCGATGGCCTGGTCCATAGTCTTGACCTTGCCCACCGCGAGGATCGGCACGAACAGCTCGCGCATAAACAGTTCGTGGTTGAGCGGCAGCTCCACGATGGTCGGGGCGACGAAATTGCCCTTATCGAAGACGCCGCCCTTCAGGCGCTCGCCGCCGAGCAGAATCTTGCCGCCCTTTTTCGCCGACTCGACTGCCGCCTCGAACGTCTTGACCGCCTTGGCGTTGACGACGGGGCCGAAGTAGACATCCTTCTCGGAAGGGTCGCCGCATTTGAGCGCCCTGCTCTTCTCAACGAGCTTCGCGACGAAGGCGTCATAAACGGCCTCGTGCACATAGACGCGCGAGCACGCGGAGCATTTCTGCCCCTGCAGGCCGAAGGCCGACCTCATCACGCCGAGGGCCGCGGCCTCGAGGTCGGCGGTCTCGGAGACGTAGGTCGGGTTCTTGCCGCCGAGTTCCATCAGGGCCGGCTTGGGATAGGCCGAGGAGAACTCCTTGACCATGCGCATGCCCACTTCCTTGGAGCCGGTGAAGACGATGCCGTCGACTCCCGGGTGCTTCCAGAACGCGTCGCCGATGACCGAGCCCAGGCCCGTCACGTAATTGAACAGGCCGCCGGGGATGCCCGCCTCTTTGTAGCACTCGTAGAGCATAAGTCCCGTCCAAGGCGCATCCTGCGCGGGCTTGTAGACCACCGCATTGCCGGCGAGCAAGGCCGCCGCCGACATGCCCGTGGAGAGCGCCATGGGGAAGTTGAAGGGCGCGATGCAGGCGAATACGCCGAACGGCCTTAGCACCGAACGGGTGTTCTCATTGGGCAGCAGCCGCCCCAGCGGCTTGACGTAGCCGTCGTTTTCCTCGACCACCCGAGCGTAATAGTCGATGAGGTCGGCGGATTCCTCCGCGTCGCCCATGGCCTCGAGGCGGCTTTTGCCGACCTCAAGGCTCATCACGGCCGCGATCTCGTATTTGCGGCGGCGGATGGCGGAGGCGGCTTTGCGCAGCGTCTCGATCCGCTCCCGCCACGGCAACGCGCCCCACTGCTTCTGCAGGCGGCGCGCGGCTCTGACGGCGAGGTCCACGTGTTCGGGCGTGGCGGACGAGAACTGGCCGAGCACAAGCGAGGCGTCGATGGGCGAGGTGTCCACGAGGAGCGGCGAAGGCGATGTGAGCGCCTTGCCGTCGATCCAGAGCGGATGAGTGGCGCCGGCCTTGGCGCGCACGGTCTTGAGGGCCTCATCGTAGGAGCGGTGAAACTCGCTTAGGTCCGCGATGGCTGCGGTGTAGGTGATCTTTGAGGGCGCGGCGTTAGCGGCGGACATGGCAGGCCTCCAGGGCGGCGGCGTGGGCAATTTTGAAACGGACGACGATTTCGTCGAGCTCCGCTTCGGTCACGATGAAGGGGGGCGCGAGCATGACGAGGTCTCCGTTCTCGCCGTCGGCGTGGCCGGTGTTGGGCCAGACGATCAGACCCGCTTCCTGAGCCTTGGCGGTGAAGGCCTCCGCGAACTTCAGGGAACGCGGAAACGGCGCCTTCGTTTTTTTGTCGGCGACGAATTCAATTCCGGCCAGGAGACCGAGGCCGCGGACGTCGCCGACGCACGGCAAATCAAGCAAAACGGCGAGTTTTCGATGCAGCACGGCGCCCATGTCGGCGCAGCGGGCGACGAGGTTGTTTTTTTTGATATGGCGGACCGCGGCCAAGCCCGCGGCGCAAATGGCCGGCGAATGGGAAAATGTTTGGGCATGTTTAAAAGAGCCGGAACCTTGGGCGATCGGATCGATCACCTTCTTCGTCGCGAGCACGGCGGAGAGAGGCACGTAGCCGCCGGACAAGCCTTTGCCGAGCGTCATAATGTCCGGTGTTGCGCCGAAGTGCTCGATGGCGGCCCACTTGCCGGTGCGGCCGGAGCCCGAGAGAACCTCGTCGGCGATGAACAGAACATTGTGCTTGTCGCAGATTTCTCGGACTCGCTTGAAATAGGCTTGGGGCGGCACCGACGCGCCCGTCGAGGAGCCGCCGACCGGTTCGGCGATGAAGGCGGCGACCGTGTCGGCGCCCTCGTTGAGGATGGCGGTCTCAAGGGCCTCGGCCGTCATCGCGGGATCGCTTGCGGCGCGTCGGTAAGGGGAGGGCGCGGGGATCATCGTGACCGGAATCAGCCATGGTCCGAACATTTTTTTGTAATGCTCGCGAGCCGACGCGGACAGCGCCAGCATCGTGTTGCCGTGATAGCCGGGCGTGCGCGCGATGATCTTGTGCTTGCCGGGTTTGCCCGATTCGACCCAGTGCTGGCGGGCGAGCTTGAGCGCGGCCTCGACGGCCTCGGAGCCGGAGGAGAGGAAGTAGGCGAAATCAAGCCCCTTCGGGCTCAACGTGCGCAGCTCGGCGGCCAGCCGTTCGGCGGGCTCGTTGGTGAAGGCGGTGCCGTTCACATAGGCGACCTTGCGGATCTGTTCGGCGACCGCGTCGGCGACCTCGGAAACGCCGTGGCCCAGGTTGGCGACATAGGCCCCGCCGCAGGCGTCCAGGTAGCGCCGTCCCATATCGTCGACGAGCCAGCAGCCCTCGCCGCGCACGATCAGGGGGAACTCGCGATCGAGCGCGCGGTAGAAGACGCCGGTCTCGGGGTAGCGCCGGGCGGGCATGAGCCTGATTGTAACATAACTCCTCCTCTTGACGTGGAACGCTTGCGGGGGGTAAACTCAGGTAGGTCCTCTATGCCTGAGATCTTAGTCCGTTTCGACCTTCGTTTCAGCCGGCGCGCCGTCCGGGGGACCTTGGCTGCGGCCATGCTCCTGACGGCGGCCCCAGAGCTCAATTCGGAGTCTGTCACATTGACGACCTACTACCCCGCCCCCTCCGGCGTTTACACTCAGATGATCACGACGGGCAATACCTGGTTGGCGCGCGACGGCGGCAAGATCGCGATCGGATCCGTGAACCCTCCTCTGGGCAAAGTGGATATCACCGCTCCGGCCGGGGTTGAGGCGCTTATCGTGCGATCGGTCGACGACACGGACGCGATTCAGGTGACACCGAATCTGGATAACCAGAATTCGGAAGCTTTTGGAGTGAGCAACGCTGCCAATACCCAATCGGTCGCATACATCTTGAAGAATGGGAGAGCCTATTTCAGCGGCAATGTCGGTATCGGCATTGCTCCATCGGTGAAATCAAAACTCGCTCTGGGACCAGGGAACATCAGTTTTGACGGTAGCGCGGGGTGCGCTAAGATGGCTTTTCGAGATCCATGCTTGGCGGCTCTGCCCGGCCTTTCGGACAATTTATGTGGCGCCAATAGCTATGCCACCTTTACTCCGGGAGTTTATGCTGAGGGCATCTCATATCAACCGCGGCCTGCTCTATCGGCAGTGCAGCAGTATGTCTATACCGCGCCGAATGCGGATGGTTCTGGCTCAGTTTGGACGAGAAACGACTTCCTGATCAACCAATGTGCGGGCACGTATTGGTGTTGTCCGCGGTGAGCTTGGCTCGAGCCATTGTACAAGGCATGACGATAGAGTAGAATGTCCCGGGTTGTGAACTCGTACGTTGAGGGACAATATGCCTAAATCCGTGCCGGTGTGTTTCAGCGTTGACGTCACCCTGTATCCCTTGGAAGCGATCTACGCTGCATGCTATATGTTCACGGATAGGGCCTACATTCGTCTGGATCAACCATCCGAAGGGAAGGTCTCGGTCGTCTTGGAGGCTAAGGCGGACGCTCCGGGCAAGAAGCGGACAAATCTCCGCGGCGAATTCCACAACGAGCTCCTGCATCATGCGTTGCGGCTTAAGATCAGCTCGAGCAATCAGAAGATCCGTGAGTACATCGTCACGCAGGCTCTTTTGTCGGCGCAGCCAACCGCGGATATCGATCAGGCCAAGAATGAAGCGGAGCAAGCGCCTGTGCTTGATGAGAAGCTTGAAAAAGAGATCGAAGAGCTCCTCGCCCAAGTTGACAAGGAGAGTGACGGCAAGGACCCGCTCAACATTGCGATCCCCTGGGAGGAGGGCTCTAACCGGAAGGCCGTTGCCGATGCCGGCGTCGCAGCGCAGACGGCCGCAGGCGTGAAGCT
Organism: Elusimicrobiota bacterium; assembly: GCA_023249675.1. Taxonomy (GTDB): domain Bacteria; phylum Elusimicrobiota; class Elusimicrobia; order UBA1565; family UBA9628; genus GWA2-66-18. The sequence goes on from JAHFCE010000032.1 coordinate 14,492, forward strand.
CGAGAGCGAGGTCGAAAAGCTTCTCGACCATGCCGAGCGCGAGCATAAGGTGACCGACCCCGCCGGCAGTCCCGTGCCATGGACCGAATTGGCCGATAAAGTGGCGCGCAAGAGAAAGGGCAAACAGTGAGCGCGTTGAGATTTCACAGCAAGCTCTACTCCTTGGCCGCGCTCGAGGAGGCGGCCAAGGAGTATGGCGCGATCGCCGGCATCAAGATTGCAAGCGGATTACCCTATCACCAAGTGGACCTTCGCCCAAAAGGCTCCGACTTTGGCGGAACCCGGGATGAATTGGAAAAGGACTTTTCCAACCATGCGCTTGCCTTGATGTGCGCCGCGCGAGGTCTGCGGTGAACGTCAAACTGCCCGCTCCCGGTCCTAACCTTAAATCGTTCGATGAACAGAAGGTGGGCTTTTTCCGTTTTCGGCGTCTGAATGGGCACTATCTGCTCACCACGGAGACCGGCAAGTTCGCCTACCTCAACCCGCAAGATTTCGACCGCTTTGTTCAGGGGCGGTTGGGGAAAACGTCCGCGGCCTATCGGGATCTCAAGAGCAAGGGATTCCTTCGCGAGCATCTGGATTTTCCGGGTATCGTCAAGGACTGGCGCAAAGCCAACTCTTTCCTATGGATGGCGCCGTCGCTGCACATGATTGTGGTGACGTTGCGCTGCAACTACACCTGCGTGTATTGCCACGCCGCCTCGGTGAAGATGACGGAAAAGCACTTCGACATGACCAAGGCGACGGCCGAAAAGGTCGTCGACCGCATTTTTGAATCCCCGAGCCCCGTCATCGCGATCGAGTTCCAAGGGGGCGAACCGCTCGTCAACTATCCGGTTGTGCAACACATCGTCGAGTACGCGCTGGAGAAGAACAAGACCGTCAAGAAAGACCTACTCATCAACATGGTCTCGAATATGAGCCTCATGGATGAGAAGAAGCTCGGCTGGCTCATGGAGCATGGGGTCAATTTCTGCACCTCGATTGACGGTCCCGCTGCCCTGCATGATAAGAACCGTATCTACACCGGGGGCGCCAGCCACGCGGTCTCGGTCCGGTGGTTCAAGGAAATTTACAAACGGACGGCGAAGAAGATGTTCCGCATCGACGCCCTTCTGACCGCCACGCGATCGGCATTGCCGCTGCATCGGGAAGTTGTCGACGAGTACCTGAAGATCGGCGCGCGCGGGATCTACCTGCGCAGCCTAAACCCCTTCGGTTTTGCGGGCAAGACGTGGGAGGCAATCGGATACACGCCCGAAGAGTTCCTGACCTTCTATCGGAAAGCCGTCGATTACATCATCGGGATCAATCTCAAAGGCAAGCCATTTGTCGAGCAGTACGCGAAGATCTGCTTGACGAAAATCCTCAACAATGAGGACCCGGGCTTTATCGACATGCGTTCGCCCTATGGTCTTGGGGGGCTCGCGTACAACTACGATGGGGGCGTCTATCTGGCCGATGAAGGCCGGATGGTGGCCAAGATGGGCGATGAATCGTTCCGTCTGGGCAATGTTTTTGAGAACACCTACAAAGAAACGGTCAATCACGAGACCATGCGCGCCGTTGTGTCATCGTCCTTGCTGGAGGGTCAGACGGAGTGCTCTTGGTGCGCCTACAAGCCATACTGCGGACAGAGCCCCATCCATAACTACATCGAGCAGGGCGACATCTATGCTCGGACGCCGACAAGCAACTGGCACCTGATCCATCAGGGCATCTTCGACTATCTCTTCATGAAAATAAAGGATCCCAAGGCCCTGAAGGTCTTCCGATCCTGGGTGTCGAAGCGCAAACCGCGAACGCTCTACGCGAGAAACTAGAGAGGTTCTTCCTGCATGTCGAAAATGGGTTTGCCGAAAATTAAGAAGAGCATCGCGGTTTTCCTCAGCAGCGAGGAGGGCGGGATTCTCAAGAAGGATGTCATCCGCGCGGGAATCGCCTTGGGACTGGCGGGCGCGGCCGTGCTTTCCGCCGATGACGTGCTCTTGGCGCAGGCCCACAGCAACTATATTCACAACAGCGGGGCCACCTCCGGCCATGGCAGCCACATGTCGCACGGCTCGCATGGCTCGCACGGCTCGCACGGTTCGCACGGCTCCCATGGCTCCCATGGCTCTCATGGCTCCCATGGCCAATGGTAGGATCCTGCCGCCGAAGCTTGTTCTCACGCTGACCCACGCCTGCAATCTGCGCTGTCCTTACTGTCCTCTCGTCAAGTCCGCAGGTTCCATGAAATTGGAAGTGGCCCAAAGAGCGGCCGAGCTTTTCTTTGCCCGGCACCCGGGCCACGGGAATACGGTCAAATTTTTCGGGGGGGAGCCAATGCTCTCTTTGCGGATCATGCGCGCCATCCTTCCCCGGTTGAGGGATCGGTACGTCGGCAAAGGCCTCAAGTTTTTCGTCTCCACCAACGCCACGCTTCTCAACCGGAGCGCGGTGCGCTTTCTGCAGCGCTATCCCGAAATCGAGACCGCTGTCAGTGGCGTCTTGGAGCCGCGCACTGTGCTGAGCCTGCCCAACTTTCATGTCAACATCCCGATCCCGCCGCATCTGGCGCATAAGTTGGGCGAGTATGTGGCTCGCCTGCTGGCGCGAGGGATTCGGCGGCTCAATTTCCTTCCCGCCTATTATCTGCGCTGGGAGAGCAGTCAGCTCAAAGCCCTTGAGCGCGACTTTCGCGTCAGCGCCGGCCTGATTGCCCGGCGCCGGCGTCGCGGGGAGGCTATCGAGGTGAAGAACGAAACCAATTGGGCGCCCACTCCGCTGTACAACCACGGCATGGTCGTCGGACCCGAAGGCGACATCTACCCTTGCAATCTCGTATTCGCGGAACACTTCTCGCACCTTCGGTCCCGCCTGAGGCTTGGCAACGTCCTTGAATCGGACAGCATCGACTGGTCGCGGGCCGACGACGTCCGCTATGACGCCCTGATCAGGGACGCGCTGCCTCGGGATGTCTATCGCTCGACCTATGCCGTGGATCGTCACTTGACCCGATTCGTGGAGGCGCTGGCATGATGGAGCAGACCATTTCTCCCTTGAAGGGACCTGAAGTCAAGCTGGTGATGGTGGTGACCTACGGGTGTCCTCAGCGCTGCACCTACTGCGTCATTAAAAAATACGCTGATGTGATGGCGGCGCGTGATCTTAAAGCGGGCCTGGAATATGTGATGACCACGAGCCGGCCGAATGTCCAGATCCATTTTTTCGGGGGGGAGCCGCTGCTCATGCCGCTCTCGCGCTACCGGGATACCGTGGCTTATGGCAACCGTCTGGCCGCCGAGCGCGGCAAGACTATCCGCTGGGTCCTGACGACGGGTGCTATCCTGCTCGAACCGCGCAACATCGATTTCATGCGCGAGCACAACTTCAACCTCGAGATCAGTCTCGACGGCGGACCCGAGACGCAGAACATGAACCGGCCGGTGGTCGGCCGGGTCGACGCTTACACGATGGCCACACGGTACCTGCCACGTGTCTTCGCCTCGGGCATGGACACGCACGTCAGCATGGTGGTCAGCGCCAACAGAGCCAACGATCTGTACCGGGACTTTCATCATATTCTGGAGCTTGGTTTTAGGAAAATATTCATCATGCCGGCCAACGGCGACGATTGGGAGGTGCAGGCTCTCCGGGCGCTGCATTCCAATCTCGACCGGCTTTATCCCGACTGCCTCAGCCTCATCCGCAGCGGCCGCCTCAACTTCTACAACATCAAGGACTGGCAGGCGCCCTTTCGCCTTAACACGGAGTTGGCTGTCTCGGTTGAGGGCGACATGACGTACACGTACAACTGCTGTCTGGTGCGCGACCATCTGCGGCCGGAGTTCACCATGGGTCATGTCACGGCGGTGACCGAATCCTTCGACTCGATGTACGACCGGCGCATGACGAACGAGGAGTGCATCCCGGTCTTCTTTAAGCACGCGATCAAGGCCCCTTCCTGGCTGAAGAACAATATTGAGTCTGGGATGATCGTGACCCGTTTCGTCCAGGCGCTTAAGGATGATCTCGGCATCCGCGATGACCTCTACCGTCGCAATGAGGTCTACATCAAGTCCTATGACCGGCGCATGAAGCCGGAGGCCTGGTTCGATCCGCAGTCCTTGACGGAAGCGGCATGACCGTCGCCGCCCCTGCGGCGTGCCTTCCTGCCTTCGACTTGTCACTGCGGTTGTTGGCGGCGGGCGGCGGCTTGGCCGTCCGCGCCCGGACGGTGCTACGCACGCGCGACATCGTGTTCGCGGATTTCCGGCCGGAGTGGCTCGCCTCCAACCTGAAGTTCGACCTCTCCTTGTCCGCGGGGGGTGCGAGCGAACCTTCCGTCCGCTTCAGCTACAACAACTTCGGCGAGAGCGACGCTTTTCGCCGCAAGGTGGAGAGCGTGTTCGCCTCCTTCAAAGACGGCTATGACCTCAAGGCTCTTGGCCGGGTCCTCGACGCGATGCAGCCCACGACGCAGCGCCATCAGACGACCCTCGGATTTGAATGGGGCGCTACCTCGGACAGTCCCCGCATCAAGGTCTATTTCGAGGAACTGCATCATGCTTATTCTTTGGAAGAGAGGCGCAGCCTCGCGCGAGCCGTCGCGCATGCCGCCGGTGGTCCGGTAGGCCGCGTCCCTCAGGAGAGCATCGCCGCCATCGCGGTCGATTTCTTTCCCGACGGCCGGTGTGACGTCAAGTTTTATAGTCTGTTTCGGACCTTCGAGGAGCTCCTCGCCTTGCCCGAGGTCGGGGAAGCGACGGCTGCCATCTGGCGCACGAGCCTGTCCGGACTTTCGCGCGAGTCGAGGGCCTTTTACTACCTCACGCGGCGCATGAGCGGAGGACGAATCCGTTCGCTGAAGCTCTACAAGATATATGAGTTCGCGCAATTCGCGGACTTCACCCCCGCGCGTCGGGAGATCGCGGAGCTTTTGGTCCGCTGGGGTTGCGGCGTCGACCTGCGCAGGATCGAGCAGCTCGAGGCCTTGTGCCGCAAGAACGGGGGGAAGCTTTATCCTGTCATCGCCTCCGTCGACGTCGGCCCCGTCGGCTTGCTCAAGGTCGACACCTATTTTTCCATCCGGGCAAGCGGCGCCGCGAGGAGCTCCCATGTCGGCGCCGGTTGACACGGCGCGCGTTGGAGGCTGGTCCGCCGCGGGCTTAGGGCCCGAGGAGTTCAGAGCTCTGTGCGCCCGCATCGCTGTCACGCTCAATCTCGACTACAACGATGACCTTCACCATCTCACGAGCCTGTTCCGCTACAGCGAGACGCTGAGCGTCGGTCGTGTGCGCGAGGCCTGGCGGAGCCACCTGGCCGAGCCGCGTTCCTCCTTGAGGGGCATCGGCCTATACCTGCACGTGCCCTTCTGCGAGGCGCTCTGCAGCTTCTGCTTCTGCCCCACCTCGGTGCCGGACAAGGCCGACAAGCTCGAGAGCTATGCCGAAAGCGTCATCCGCGAGATCGACTACTTCGCGCCGATCTTCGCGGGCCGGGCCTTTCAGAGTTTCTTCGTCGGTGGAGGCAGCCCGAGCCTGCTCAGCGCCCAGCAGCTGCGCCGCACCTTGGGCCGCTGCGCCAAGAGGTTCACCTTTGAGCCGGGAGCCTTGTTGTCGATCGAGGCCAATCCCAAGAGCACCGATCCCGATAAGTTGGCGGCGATGCGGGAGGCGGGATTTAACCGCATCAGCTTCGGCGTGCAGTCGATGAACCCGCGCGTGTTGGAGTCCATCAACCGCGCCTATCAGACCGAGGAGATGGTGGCGGCCGCGGTCGAGGAAGCACGTCGAGCTGGTTTCGATGAGATCAATCTCGACTTCCTGTTGGGCCTGCAGTCCGATGACGAGCGGTCCTTCCTGGACACGTTTCGCCGCGTGGCCCGCCTGCGCCCCACGACGCTGACGGTCTGCGGCCTGTCTCTCACCGAGGGCTATGTCCGCTCCAACCGTCTCGACCGGGGCTCCTACGAGGCCAAGTACGAGGAGCTCATCGCACGCATGCTGGAGCCGATGGGCAAAGCTGCCGCCGAGGAGGGCTACCGCTGCGACTGGCTTGTGCCGCAGAGCGGCTCCTGGGTGTTCATGGCCGAGGACTGTCCCCGGCCGGTCTTGGAACGCATGGAACGCTGCTATTCGATCGACAAGGGGCCGAGTTCCATCTTCGGGCTCGGGCCCCACAGCCAATCACGCGTGTTCGGCGGCTGGCTCTACGAGCGCTCCGGCACCTCCAAGCGCGACTTCACGGAGGACGAAGGCGTATACCTGGCCCGACCTGTCAGCCTCAAACAGGAGATGATGCGGCACATCCTCTATACCTTCGAGATCGATTCGGGGCTTCCCCGCGCGCCCTTCCAGGAGATGTTCGGGGTCGATCCACTGGAGCCATTCCAGGGGGAGTTCGCCGCTCTCGAGGCGCTCGGACAGGTGCGCATCCTTCCTGATCGGATCGACTTCCTGCCTCAGGGGGCGGCGAGCCGCTACGTCCATTCGATGATGCTGCTGCGCGACATCCTTCATGAGCTTCCCCTCTCCGCGCAGGGCTTCCGGAAACAGCGTCTCGAGGCGGGCCTGTGAGCGAGTTCCGGCGTCTGGAGTTTCATCTGACCTACACCTGTCCGCAGGCCTGCGTCTTCTGCAGTGAAGAAGACCGTATGGCGGCGTTCAAGGACCATCCGGTGTCGCTGCGCGAAGCGGCCGACGCCTTGGCCCTCAAGCGTCGGGAAGGTTTCGATCACGTCACCTTCACCGGCGGCGAGCCGACGATTTATCCGCGCTTCGACCAATTGCTGCGCTTTGCCAAGCGCATCGGCTATAAGACTTATGTCACGACCAATGGAAACACATTGGCATTTGATAAGTTCGCGCGCAAGACCTTGCCCTATCTCGATGAGATCTGCTTCTCGGTCCATGGCCACGACGCGAAGACCCACGATGGGGCCACCGGTGATGCCGGCAGCTTCGCCCTGCTTGAACGCGCTTTGGCCATGATCGACCGGGAGCCGCCCGAACCCTACGTCCTCATCAACTTCGTGGTCACGCCGGTCAACGTCGCCGCCCTTCCTGCGACTTTGCGCTTCGTGACGCGCTTCAAGAAAGTCAAACACTTCCTGGTTTCAAATCTGGCCAGCGAGGGCGGAGGCAAGCACCATTACCGTGAGCTGGCCGTGCCTCTTACCCGCATCGCAGCGGAGGTGCCGGAGCTTGTCCGCTTGGCGAAGAAGACCGGCACGGTCCTGCGTTTTTTCGGCGTGCCGACATGCATTCTCGGCGAAGGCCATGAGGCCTATGCCAATGATTTTCAGTGGAGCCCCCGTGCCACCATCGAACGCAAGCGCGACGCCGCCGGCCGCGTCGGACTTGTGGAGATCCGGGGCTGGACGCCCACCCGCGGGCGGGTCCAGACGGGGAAATGCACGCCGTGCGTCTACAACAAGCTGTGCCCAGGCCTTTTTGAGAGATACAACGACGAGTTCGGAGACGCGGAACTCGCACCGATTGTGGAGGGCAAGGTCCGTCAGGGCCTGGGGCGCGGCCTCCCCTTGAAGGCCGACGAAGAGCATGCGTTCTGGCTGAAGCCGGCGGGGTAAGTTTATGGGCCAAATGAAAAAGGTCGAAGACGCCTACGTTCCGCAGCAACGACATTGGGTGCGCATCAGCCGGGCCTGCAATCTCAAGTGCAGCTTTTGCCTCGATAAGGAAGCCCAGAACGGCACGTGGGTGACCATGTCCGATATCGTGGAGGACCTCCGCCGGGGGAGAAGTCGCGGGGCCAGGAGGGTCGTCATCAGCGGCGGCGAGGCGTCCATCCACCCGAAGTTCGTCGCTATCGTGGGCCTGGCGCATCAGTTGGGCTATACCCACATCCAGACGGTGACCAACGGTCAGCGTTTCTGTGACCCGGAGTTTCTTTCCCGCGCGCTCAAGGCGGGACTGAAGGAAGTGACGTTCTCCATTCACGGGCACACCGCCGAACTGCATGACGCACAGACCAAGCTCGCCGGCTCCTTTGACAAGGCGATCGAGGGCCTTAAGCACGCGCTGAAGGTCCGAGGGCTTATCGTCAGCGTGGACATCGTCATTAATAAGATCAACGTCAATCCGCTGCGCGAGATTTTGGATTTTTTCATCGGCCTGGGTGTTCGCGAGTTCGACTTGCTGCAGGTCATCCCGTTCGCCAACGCCTGGGACAACCGCGAGGAGCTGTTTTACGACATCTCGGAGCATCTGCCGCAGCTGCGCAAAGCCTTCGAGCTGTCCAAGCGCTCGGATCTTCACCTCTGGACCAATCGCTTCCCGCCGAAGTTTTTGGAAGGCTACGAGCACTTGATCCAGCCCCCAAAAAAACTCCACGACGAGGTGGAGGGCGAGCGCATCGGGATGTTTCGCGACTTCATCGAGCGCGACACGTTGATGCCCTGCCACGGCGAGCGCTGTCAATTCTGCTACCTGAACGAGCATTGCCAGTCTTTGGTGGCCCTCAAAAAAGACGGCGAGATCCGTGGCTTTGCGGCGCCCGCCTGCCTTCCGGGCGAGACGTCTCAGGAGCCCGAAGCGGTCTTCCGGATGCCGGCCAAGGCGGGGGACTTCGACCCTCATGCCTTCGTCGAGTTTTTCATTTCGCATCGCTATTTCCTCAAGGGCTCGGGCTGCAAGAGCTGCAGCCGTGACAGCGGCTGCGCTGGAGCCCAGGTCGACTTCATCAAGAAGAACGGCTATCAGGCGCTGCAGCCGCTGCCCTTCGCTTTTGTGGAGAAATCAGATGGGTAGCATGGCCTACCTGCAGGTGACCCGCGGCTGCGACCATAAGTGCCGCTTCTGCTCCAATCCGCCCACCGGACAGATCATCGCCCTCGATGAGTGCAGAAAATACATCGATGAGTTCGTCGCGGAGGGCCGCTTTGTCGGGGTCATCCTGACCGGTGGGGAGCCGACATTGAACCCGCAGCTGCCCGAGATCGCCGCCTACGCGCGCTCGCGCGGCCTGCCACCGCGAATTATCAGCAACGGCTCGCGGACCCGCGAGCCGGACTTCATGAAGCGGCTCATCGACAGCGGCCTCGAGCTCATGCATTTGTCGATGTATTCCTGCCGGCCGAAGGTCGAGGCGTATCTGCGCCAGAAGGAAGGAACGCTCGAGGCGGCCTACGCCACGCTTGAGAACGCCGGCAAGTTTGGCCTGCGCGTCACTATCAACTGTGTCATCAACCGGCATAATGCGGACCATCTCAGCGAGAACGTTATTGACTGGACCGGGCGCTTTCCGTTTCTCTCCCACTTCGTCTGGAACATGATGGATCCCCTGATGAGCCCCAAAGGCACCGTGCAGGACACGATCCACCGCCTGCCGGATTTCGAGCTCGAGCTCCATAAGGCGATGAAGTTTCTCGATGAGTCTGGGCGGACGTTCCGGGTCGAGAGAGTTCCTCTCTGCTACATGGTCGATTATGCCCATCATTCGACCGAAACGCGCAAGATTGTCAAGAATGACGTTCGTTGGATTAAGTTCCTCGATGACCGAGGATTCACCAAGCAGGATAAGAGCACGTTTTGGGGATACGGGAAGGCTCCCGTTTGCGGAGCCTGCAGCCTCAACGAGATCTGCGTCGGCCTCTGGCAGATGGACACGTATTATTCTTCTTCCGACCTGAGCCCGGTTTTCGTCTCGAAGGAGGCCGTCGAGCGCCGGATCAGCGAAGGTTGGCGCAAGGCACCGGCACCGGTCTTGGCTCCGGACTGACGCCATGGCGGAACTGCGCGGCGTCATCGCATGCGTCTTCGCGGCTCTCGGGCTGCTCATCGCCTATGAGGATTTTAAGACGCATAAGATCCGCAATGTCCGCATCCTCTCGGGCCTGATGATCTGCGCGCTGGGCTACGCGCTCCTCTTTGGGGTCCGTCTCTGGGCCGGCTCGGGTGTCCCGCCGTATTTTTTCGGCCGCGCCGCCACTCATGCCCTACTGAGCGTGATCATCGCCCTCTCGTTCTGGCAAACCGACATCTGGCCGGCGGGAGACGCGAAGCTGTTTATTTTGGCCGCCATCCTCCTGCCGCTCATTGATTTAAATCTTCCACGGTTTCCGCATGCGCTGTTTCTTGTCCTGCTGATCAATATCTTCATCCCCTGCATGGCGTTTACGCTTCTCTACATCGTGTTTCGATACGCCTGCAAATGGATTGAGGGGACGACATCTCCGGACTGGCTTGTCTTGCAGTGGCGCGATTTCTTTCGGAGCAAGGCCCGCGCTCTCGCGCCGCAAGACCTGAAGATGCTGCTGGGCTTCCTTGCGTTGTTTCTTGCCGGCACCGCCGTCCGATTTGTCCTGCTGAGAGTGTCTAGTTATTGGCTGACCGTTCACGCCCTTTTCTATCTTTTACTTTACCTCTACTGGGATGCGCTTGCGTCCCTGATGAAGGACAAAATGGGCACCACGCTGATTTCTCTGTCCGTGGCCTATCTGGCGGTCGGGATCGTTTCTTTTCCCGCGGCGCTGGGTGCCCACCTAAGATATGCTTTTGGAATGTACGCAGGTTTCGGGGGACTTTTTATGCTGCTGCGCTTGGCGCTTGAAACCGGCACCAAAGCTCTGGAAGGCCGCGTCATCGACGCGACCGCGGTCCAAGCGGGAATGGTCCCGCTTGATTTGAAGCTCGATCCGAGCTTTCATTGGGAGGACTTCGGTCCATTGTCTCGGGATGGGCTCAGCTCGGAGCAGGCCGCGCAGCTGCGGGCGTGGGCGCAGCCGCTGCCGCCTGCGCTGCGGCTCATCACGGTGTCGGGGGACAGTCGGGCGTTTGCCGGCTGGATCATCTGCGGTACGGCGCTGACGTTGCTCCTGCGCACGGATGTCCTGCATCTGGGGGGCGCCTTGGCCCGCCTGAGATTTTAATGCAGACCGTTATTCTCAATACCGGCTCTCCGTGCAACAACGACTGCCTGATGTGCGCCTCAGCGCCTGTCCGGACCGTGTTTCGGGGGAAGCTCCTTCCTCCCCGATATCTTCAGAAACTTCAAGTGAACCTGAGTGCCGGAAAGCGCTTGGGTTCAACGCGGGTCATCATCACGGGTGGAGAGCCCACGCTCAACCCGTATCTTTTCGAAGCGGTTCGCTACGCGAAAAGCGTCGGGTTCAAGGAGATTATCCTGCGCACCAATGGCAGGCTGTTCTGCTACCGAGAACAGGCCGTGTCGGCGGTCGGGGCGGGCGTGAATGCCTTCGAGGTCTCTTTGCATGGACACCAGGCTCATCTCCATGAATACCTCACGCGCGCCCCGGGCAGTTTTCTCCAGACCTTGGGAGGGATCAAGAACCTGGTCGGACTGGGACAGACGGTCATCTGCACGACCGTGATCTGCCGGCCGAACTTCAGGCATCTACCCGACATCGCGCGACTGGCGCTAGAGGCCGGGGTTTCTGGACTACGTTTCTGCGTTGTCGAGCTTCCTGTTGAGGAACGCGAGGCGAAAACATCTCTGGTTGTGCGCCAGGAGATGGCGGCTCCCTGGTTGATCAAGGCGCTCGACCTGACGGTCAAGGCCGGCAAGACTGCCTCCGTAGACGGCATCCCGGCCTGCCTTCTCGGCCGGCACAGCGCCCGGGCCGCAGCGAGAACGCCGCGCGAGGACTTCTCTGTTGATCCCGCGTTTCCAGCACCACCCTATCCCTGTGCCTGGAGCGAGCGGACTGACGTCCCCCTGGGGCCCGAGTGCGGGCGATGCTCGCAGGCCATCTCTTGCGCCGGACCACCATCGGCATACACGGAGCGCTTCGGCTGGAATGAATTTGCGCCCATGGGGGTCGCCCATGATTGATGAGCGCGACTGGGTGTTTGCTTGCCGAACGCCCGAGGCGTGGACTGCGGCCCTCATCTGGAAACGCGGCCAAAGGTTGGGCGCGCTGCGCGCCATCCGCGGCGCGGCGGCGGTGTCTTATTTTCTCGACCACGGCGCGCAGCTGGACGCGATCGTCCTTCATCCTGCTTTTCACGCGTGGCTGCACCGTTTCAAACAAGGGGCGGGCGGCAAGCGGGGGCTGACGGATCGCTTGAGTGAGTTTTCCGGCTTTGCCGCGGCCGCGGCCCTTGCCGGTGGGGGGTCTCTTACGCTTGAGGTTCGCTTGGACGAGCGCGGTCGTTTCCATCTACATGGGTTGGCGCGCTACCTGGATCTCGGGCCGCGCGCGGCGAGGGCGTCGGCGTGGTTGCGTGCGGAGCCCGATCTTTGGAAGCTGCGCGCGAGCTCGGGTGAGACTCTGACAGTGGCAGCGGACGCTTTGCGCTCCGGCCGCTCCGTTGAGGGCGTGGGGACCTTGCCGCTGATTGCGGGGCGCATGGAACTTAACGTCCTCGATCCGCAGGTGCTCGCCGTGTTCGCCGAGGGTCGCGGGGCCTACGATCACAAGATCGCAGCGCTCTCGGGCCCGGCCGCCGCCGAGTACATCCGCGTGTTGCGCGAGGCCGTGTCCCACGTCGGCCGGTTCGATGTGGTGCTCTGCGAGGAGCTCTTAACCGACATCCGGGTGCTGGTCCCGCTGCGCAACCGGGCGCGCTTGACGAGCGTGAGCTCCACTTACAGCAGCCTCCAGGGTGCTATCGGATTGTCCCATTCGCCCGACGCGATCGTCCAGGCTGAGACCTTGATCCATGAGTTCAGCCACAACAAACTCAACCTCCTGCTCGAGATGACCGCGCTCTTCGATCCCCGCAGCCCTTCGGAAGCTTCGTTCTATTCCCCGTGGCGCGAGGACCTCCGGCCTCTGCGGGGGCTGTTGTTGGGATCCCATGCCTTCCTCAATACGGCGCGTTTTGGAGGATGGTGCCTTGAGCGCCTCGAGCTGGCAGCCGCGCCGCGCCGGCAGCTCGCCGTCCACGTCTGTCAAACTTTGTTGCGGGTCGAGTCCGCCTTGCGCACCTTGGCGAGCCACGGAGTCTTCACGCCCGGCGGCGGTCGTTTCCTTGTGGCCATGACGGCGGCTTTGACGGAGCTCAAGAAGGAGGCGGCAAAGTTTCCCGCCGCGGTTCTTGCCGAAGCCCGCGCGGCTTTCGACGCGCACCGGGCGAAACATAAAGGACTGGATTCACGCAGGCTTGCGAGGGTGTCGCCTTGACCTCCGTTTCCCAGGGCCACACCTTCTACAATGAGTACGGCCGGGGTTTAGAGGCCGGGGCCGCCGCACGGTACGCGCTGGCGGAGCGTCTCAATGTTCTCGGCAAGCTGGAGGAGGCGAACAGGATTTTGCGCTTCTTGGCGCGCAAATACCCCGATTTCTATGGTTCTTATCTTGCGCTAGGAAGGAATCTTGTTCGCCAGAACCGCTGGGTCGAGGCTGAGACGGCCCTGTCGCGTGCGCTGCAACTCAAGCCCTCCTGCGCGGAAGCCTCCATGCTTTTGGCCCGCGTGTTTACGGCGACGTGGCGTCCCAAGGAGGCGGCGGCTCTCTACAGGGCGCTCACCCGGCGACACCCGGAGCTGGGTCTGGCGCATTTGGAACTGGGCCGGCTTCAACGTGAACGTGGTTTGCTAGATAAGGCCTACAAGAGTATCGCTGCGGCCGTCGACGTTACCGGCAACCGCCTGGAGGCGCTGCTTGAGCGCATCCCGCTGGAGCTGTCGAAAGGGCGTTTTGATAGGGCATTTCGCGACTGCGAGGAGATTCTCGGCCACGGACTCCGGCGCGAATTGTTCATCGACAAGCTCCTGTTTCCGTTTGGAGAAGTGCCTCGGCCGCCGTTCACCAAGGCCCGCTTGACCCGGGTGCGCGCTCGTTTGGCGGACTACCTGCGCGACCATCCGCGTAGCCCCTGGGGCCATTGCCTGAACCTCTCGCTTGCCATGATGCTCGAGGGAGAGTTTGATGGTGCCCCGTACCTGCGGGCCCTCGACCGCGTCGCGAGGGGGCGCTTCGTCTGGATGCGTTGGCTCATGGGGGCGGTCCATCAGAGGCGTATGGAGTGGGAGCCCGCTCTGACGCAGTTCGCGAAGGTGGTCCGGGCTTACCCGGCCTTCATGAGGCCGAAGTTCCTTATCGGAGACGACTTGCTCGGCCTCGGCCGGCCTCGACAGGCGCTGTCCTTCTTCCTCCGTGCCAAGCCTATGGAGCCGGGCCAGATTGGGAGATGGTTGGCGTGGATGGGGGAGATCCATCTCCGCCTCGGACGGTACGAGGAAGCTCTGCACTACCTCGATCAGGCCTGCGCGAACCTCGAGACCGACTCGCTCGCCTTCACTTGGAGAGGGGCCGCCAAGCAGAGGCTGGGTCGGCTGGAGGAGGCGCTTCGGGACCTGGACGAGGGTTGTCGCCGCAACGCCGACGACGTGGAAGCGTATAACTGGCGTGCCGAGAACATGCGTTTGCGCGGCTCTTACGCGCAGGCACTCTCGGACACCGGCCAGGCGCTGCGGATTTTCCCCGGAGACATCTGCGCGCACATCACCCGCGCTCTCGTCCACTCCGATCTGGGGCGATATGATGCAATGAGGAAAGATCACGACGCTGTCGTTGACGCACTGAGACATCGGTGGGGTCGGGCGCTGGCGAAGGTGGGCGTCACATCAGGGAAGTCGCCGGGCGAGATGCGCTCGTTTTTGACCGGTTGCCTGGAAATACTCGAGAATTGGCTCCGCGCCCACGACTTCATGCCCGAGCCGCTCGCCTTGGCGCTGATGGAGGCGTGGTGGTAAGGGAGTTCAGCCTGGTCCATAGACCATGGCGGTTCGGTGTCGACGTTATCGCCCAAGCCCTTCTCGGCGGGGATCTTCAACAGGCGTTCACTCACGCCGAACGCACGCTGGATCTGGGGCTCTTCAGCGAAGAGGACATCCGGCGCCTGACCTTCCCCTTCGGAGATCCCTTGGTCAGGGGTGACCGGCCACGCTGGCAGACCGTCGTCGATGAACTCGACTCTTGGGCCAACCCCACAGACGGGTTCGTCTGGGCGCGTTTCTACGGTCTGGCCCTGCGACAGGCTCTTGATCCGGAGGCCTGCGACGACGCGTCCATCGACGCTGTGTCGGCGGCGGCTCGAGGGAGATACGCGTGGATGCGCTGGCTCACGGGGATCGTGCTGCTGCGGCGCGCGCGTTGGGAAGAGGCGGCGGGAGAATTGGCTGGGGTGGCGAAGGTTTTCCCGCAGATGGTCACTGCGATCTGTTCTCTCTCGGAAGCGATGATCGGCCTGGGCCGGACGAAGGAGGCCTTAAGGATTCTGGAGGCCGCCCGGCCTTCCGGGCCTTTGCAGCGGGCGGCCTGGTGGGCCTGGAAGGGCGAGATTCTCCTCTGGCTCGGCCGCTACGCCGAAGCATTGGAGTGCCTTGAGCAGGCGGGAGGCTATGATCTGGCCTTTTGCTGGCGTGGGGCGGCAGCCCTACTGCTCGGCCGGCCGGATAAAGCCCGACAGGCCCTCGATGAGGCCTTGTTGCGGATGCCGAACGATGTCGAGGCGAGGACTTGGCGGTCTGAGTCATGGCGGCTTTGCGGAAACCATCGCGAGGCGATGGGAGACGCCGATCGAGTTCTAGCCCTCTCTCCGG
>JAHFCE010000033.1 GCA_023249675.1 Elusimicrobiota bacterium
TCTCTGCACCATGTCCTGATCCGTTCCGTAGGCGGCCGAGGAGTTGAAGAATCCCCACACCGACAACAGACATAAAAGTCCGATATTCTCGGCTTTGAACAGTTCCAGAAAATTAAACTTGTTGTACACGGTCCCATCCGGCCGGACCGCGTGCCTCCCGGCGTTGACGATCGCGCCGAAGCCTCCGGGCACGTGGTGCGCGATGTAGAACAGGGCGACGACCGCGCCGCCCACGAGGAGGAAAAACTGCATCAGGTCGGTCCAGGCGATCGCGCGCCCGCCGCCCGCCGTCGTGTAGGCCAGGATGATGGCCACGGTCGCCACGACGCAGCCGGAGAACGGCAGCGCGCCGCCGCTCACGACCTCGAGCACTTTCGCGATCGCGACGATGCGCACGGTCGAGGCCAAAGTCCGCGAGAGCAGGAAGTAGGCCGAGCATGTCGTGCGCACGGTGCGGCCCATGCGGCGTTCGACGGCCTCATAGATGGAAGTGACTCGGTGCTTTTGATAAAACGGCAGCAGCACCGACGCCACAAAAATCGTCGCCGCGATGTCGCCGAGATTCGAAAAAAGATACCGGAAGTCCGCGCCGTAACCTTCGGCGGGCGTCCCGACGAAGGTCAAGGCGGAAATACAGGTCGCCAGGAAGCTCGCGGTCGTTACGAGCCACGGGATCGAGCGCCCGGCCAGGAAGTACTCGTCGGTCGTCTTCGAGCGCCGCCGCGCGGCCCACCAGCCGATGCCCGCCAAGGAGACCGTGTACAGGGAAAGGACGGCGCCATCGAGACGTCCGATCGAGGTCACTTTTTCTTGACGCGCTTCTTGAGGGCTTCGTCGGCCTCGCGCTTGAGCTTGGACCAGCCCTCGAGGCGGTCGGCGGCTACGGTCCCCGCCTCAACGGCGGCCTTCACCGCGCAGCCGGGCTCCGCGTCATGAGCGCAGTCCTTGAACCGGCAGGAGGGTGCCAGCGCTTCGATTTCCTCGAAGGTCTTCGCCAGGCCCAGCGAAGAGTCCCAGAACTGCATCTCGCGCATCCCGGGCGTATCGAGCAATAAGCCCCCTTGGGGGAGCATGAACAGCTGGCGATGGGTGGTCGTGTGCCGGCCGCGCTCATCGCGCGCGCGCGTTTGGGCGGTTTTCAGCCGCTCGTTGCCGGCCAGGCGATTGACGAGCGTGGATTTGCCCACGCCCGAGGAGCCGATGAGGCCGACCGTGCGGCCCGGCTTGATCCAGGCGGACAGAGCGTCAAGGCCGGCCCCGGTCTTCGCGCTGATCGCGATGACCGGCGCGCCGCCCGCGGCGGCGCGCGCCCGCTCGAGAAAGGGGCCCGGCGCGTCGCACGCGTCGAGCTTGTTTAAGATCAGCACGGGTGCTGCGCCGCTTTCGAGGCTGACGGTCAGGAAGCGCTCGAGGCGGCGCGCGTTGAAGTCCGCGTTGAGGGCTGTCATCACGAGGACCGTGTCGAGGTTGGCGGCGATGACCTGCTCTTCCATCGTTTCACCGGCGGCCTTGCGCGAGAGCTTGGTGCGGCGGGGGAGGATGCGGCGAATGAGGACGGCCTTCTCGCGGGCGATCGCCTCGGCGCACACCCAGTCGCCCACGGCGGGAAGATCGGCGCGGTCGTTCGCCTTGTGCCGCATGTTGCCGGTCGTGCGCGCGGACTTCACGCCCGGTGCGGACATGATCTGAAAAAGGCCGCGCTGTTCTTCGATGAGCCGGGCTGGAAAAAGGCCTTTTGCGGCGTCATCGCCGAAAGCCTCGGCCCAACGCGAGTCCCAGCCCCAGTCCTCGAGAATTCCCATCGGAGATGATTCTAACTGTTTCCGGAAACAGTTGGACGCCTTGTCGCGATCAGCTATCATTGCCGGGTGGCACGCTACCGCTACCTTCTCGGCGACTCGCGCGGCGAGGCCGCGCGCCTGCGTTTCCAGGCGAAATTGTGGGACCCGGTGTCCCTCGCGCTGTTCGATCGTCTTGCGATCAAGCCCGGTTGGAAGGTCCTCGAGATCGGACCCGGCCAGGGCTCTTTGCATCTGGAGTTGCGCCGCCGCGTCAAAGGTCCGGTCGACGCCGTTGAGCGCTCGGCGCCGTTCGCCGCGCGCCTGCGCAGGCTGTGCGCGCGCGATGGTCGCGGCGCCGGAACGATTTGGGAATGCGACCTGATCGACGCGCCCCTGCCTCAGGGGACGTACGACCTGATCTTCGCGCGCTGGGTGTTCTTGTTCCTGCCCGAGCCCGAGAAGCATCTGCGCAAGCTCGCGCGGGCGCTCAAGCCTGGGGGCATCCTCGCGATCCAGGATTATCACCGCAAGTCGATGGCGCTGTATCCGCCGCCGCGCGACTGGGCGGCGCTTATGGCCGCGGACCAAGCCTTCTTCAAGACGCAGGGCGGCAACGGAAACATCGGCGGGTGTCTGCCGGAGCTCTATAAAATCTCGGGGCTACGCCCCGAGACGGCGCATGCGACGCTCAAGACGGGCTTTCCCGGTTCGCCGGTGTGGAGATGGGCGTCGTGGTACTTTCTTGGGGCGATGCCGCGCCTGGGCAAACTGCGCCCGTTTACGCCCGCCGCCGCGCGCCGGACCTCGGCCGCGTGGCGCGCCGCGGCGCGCCGCCCGGAGAGCCTATTCGTGGCTCCCGCGGTGCTTGACGCCGTCGCGCGCAAGCCGTGGAAATGATCGAGATCCGGATCGCGCTTTGAGGGCTAGCAGCCCGTGGCAAAAGTCCCAGGGCCCGAATGATGGAATGGCTGGCGTTATCCCCGGCGTTTCCAACGTTGGAAGTATTGGGGATAAGTCACTGATGCGCGCGAGGGCGCTGGGACTTTTGCCACGGGCTGCTAGGTCTTCCGTTCCGGCGGAGGGGGCCTTCCGGCCCTGGGAGGCGGCGATGTCTTTGGGTTACTCTATTAAGGATGCGCCGAATACTCGCCGTCACGCTCGCCGTGAGCTGCCTGTCCCTGTCCGTGCCCGCGGAGGCCTTCGCCCAGACGCGCGCCGTCTTTTCATCGGCGGCTCGATCCGGCGTCGTTCCGACCGCCGTCCCGTCGCTCTCCGATCTAAACGCTTCGCTGCCCCTCTCGAATATATCCGGGCCACCCGTGTCTCCGTCGTTATCCGCGCTGTCAATCGGGACTCCTTCGCCGGCCGTTGCCGCTGCGCAGGCCACGACGAAAGCTCTCTCGCCACTCCTTCCCCAGACCGTTCTTGCCATAGCCGCGTCGCGTCTTGCCGCGGCCTCGGCTCCCGACCAGCCCGCGTCGGAGGGCAAGAAGGCGGGAGACGAAGTCTTCTCCGGCGACGCGCCGCGCGCTGCCTCGGACGAAACTCCGGTTCCCGTCCAGCTTTCCAATTCTCCGCCGCCGTCCCTCTCCGCGTCCTCCTCGTCCCCCGCGAAGAAAGAACCCCTCATCGCGCGTTGGAAGTCCGCCGTGACTGACGGTTCCGGCCCTCTCGTCATCGCGGCCTTCGCCTGGAACTTCCTGACGATCGCCGCCTACTCGGTCATCGGTCCCGCGCGGGGCGCTCTTCTGATGACGAAGTTCGGCCCGGAGACCTTGCCCTGGGTCTACCTGGCCAGCGCCGCGCTCACCGGGGCCGTCGTCTTCGTGTACAATCGCTTCTCGCGCGCGCCGCGCAAGCTCCTCATCGGTGGCTCGCTGATGATGCTCTCGGCCACCTTGGTCGCCGGCGCGCTCGCCGTATCGGCCGCGGCTCTTCCCTCCATCGCGTTCAGCTATTTTCTGTGGACCGACGTATTCGGCATTATGTCGACGACCCTATTTTGGACGTACGCGAACGATGTGTTCACGCGCGATGAGTCGAAGCGCGTCTTCGGTCTTATCGCGGCCGGAGCGCCTCTGGGGTCGATCGCGGGAGCTTTGCTCGTGAAGGTGCTTGTCGGCGCGATGGGGCCGATCTCGATGCTGATGGTCGCGGCCGGGATCTTTGCCGCGGTGCTGCCGATTTTTTTGTTCATGGAGCGCCGCTCCAAGGGACGCGGCGCCAAACCCGCGCCCGCGCAGACGACGGCCGCGCCCGAGAAGGGGATCATCAAGACGATTCTCGGCTCGCCGTTCCTGATTTTCCTGACCGTCGTCGTCGCCCTCGAGCGCCTCGTGCCGGACATCACGAACTATCTCTACAGCGTTGCGGTGTCCGCGTCTTACGCGGGCGACTCGAAGGGCATGGCCCAGATGTTCGCGAACGTGAACTTTTACACGAGTCTGGCCTCGTTTGCCGCGAGCACGTTGCTCGTCGGCCTCACCTTGCGCAAGATCGGCACCGGCGGCAGCCTGATGACCGTCGGCCTGGCCAACCTGGCCTTGTTCGCCCTCTTTCCGTTCATGCCGACTCTTGGGGTCGCGGCGCTGTTCTACGGCCTTGACGGCGTGACGCGCTACACCTGGTTTAAGACCGCGAAGGAGTCCACTTACGCGGCGACCGACCACGACACGATCTACCGCGTGAAAGCCTTCGTCGAGATGTTCGTCTACCGCTTCGCGCGCGGCCTCGCGGGCCTGCTGCTGCTCGGGGTCGCGTGGCTCAAGGGCGGAGCGACCGGAGCGGCCCTGCTCGGCATTCCGCTCGCGCTTCTCTGGCTCTACGCCTCCTGGCGCATGGGCCGCGAGCACAAGAAGCTCGAGGACGTCAACGAGGCAAATTGGAAAGGCCGGAGGCAGGCGTGATCGAAACAAACGCAAGGCCAAAAATATTGTTCGTCTGCGTCGAGAATTCCTGCCGTTCCCAGATGGCCGAGGGCTTCGCTCGACTGTACGCCGAGGGCAAGGTGGAGGCGTTCAGCGCTGGTTCGCGGCCTTCCGGCCAGGTCAACGCAACCGCCGTCCTGCTCATGAAGGAGAAAGGCGTCGATTTGACGGCCCAGTCTTCAAAAGGGTTGAGCGGCCTGCCCGCCGGGAAATGGGAAGCTGTGGTGACGATGGGCTGCGGCGACGCCTGCCCGTCTGTGCCGGCCGTGCGCCGGCTGGATTGGGCTCTTCCGGATCCCAAACTGATGCCGCTCGAGGCATTCCGTACGGTTCGCGATGACATCGAAGCCCGCGTGAAGTCTTTGCTCGCCGACATCGCCGGTGCGTAAACTCCTCATTGAGGCTTCTGCGACCTTCGGCCTCGTTTTTTTCGGCACTGGAGCCTGCGTGGTGGATGCCGTGTCCGGCGGCCGGCTCGGAGTCGTCGGCGTGGGCCTCGTTTGGGGCGTGGCGGTTTGGGCTTTGGCCGCCGTCAGCGGCGCGCACATGAACCCGGCGGTGACGTTCGCGGCGTGGCGTTCGGGGCGGCTGCCCGCGGGCGACGTGGCGCCTTACGCCGCCGCTCAGGCCTGCGGCGCGTTCGCCGCGAGCATCATGTTGCTCGTGCTCTTTCGCGAGCGTGCGGGCGCTCTCGGGACGACGGTGCCGGCGGCGGGCCTTTCCGTCTCGTTTGTCCTTGAGTTCGCGATGACCTTCGCGCTCGTGCTCGCGGTGCTGCGCCTGCCGGGCCGCCATGTCCCGGCGGCGGCGGGGATGATCGTAGCGCTCGAGGCGATCTTTGCGGGGTCTCTCACCGGGGCCTCGATGAATCCCGTGCGTTCCCTGGCGCCCGCGCTCGTGTCAGGCCGTCTCGGGGGGCTGTGGCTCTATCTGCTCGCACCGATGCTCGGCGGCTGGGCGGCGGCGGTCGTCTCAAGTGAACAGCAGCTTAAAGCCGGCGATGGCGAGGACGACGGCCAGCAGGCGCTTGATCGCCGTGTGCGGCAGCCGCGTGCTGCCGAGATAGGAGCCCATCGTCCCGCCGGCCACGGCGGCGAGGGCCAGACTCCAGACGACGCCTGGGAAGCTCCTCGTCCTGCCGAGATATCCGATCAGTCCTGATGCAGAATTGACGAGGATGAACGCGGCTGACACCGCCGCGATTGTTTTTGTGCGCTCCCAGCGCAGGAAAATCCCAAGCGGAGTCAGAAAGATGCCGCCGCCGGTGCCGGTCAGGCCCGACAATAGACCGAGACCGGCGCCGACGCCGAATGACACGGGCAGTGCGGGAGGCTTGCCCGCCGCTTCTTCCGGCGGGTCGATGAGAAAACGCGCGGCGGAAGACAACAGGACCAGGCCGACGGCGATCTTGAAGACGTGGACGGGGAGGTTGAGGTAGCCGCCGAGAAACGCGCACGGCACGGAGGCCAGCGCGAGCGGCCAGAACAGCTTCCAGGAGAAGTGGCCCGCGCGCCGGAACTGCCATGAAGCGATCGTCGCGACGAGAATGTTGAGCGCCAGGGCCGTCGGCTTGATGACGGCGGGTGCCAAGCCCAGCAAGGTCATGGCGGCGATGTAGCCGGAAGCGCCCGCGTGGCCCACGCAGGAGTAGAGGAAGGCGACGGCGAATACTGCCAGGATCAGCACGGTCTACAGGAGCGCGGCGCGGCGCAGACGGTCCATCACGGCGCGCCCGATTCCCCGGTCCGGCACGGTCTCGACGTAAAGGGTCTGGACGCCCGCGGCCTCCGCGTCGCGCAAAGCCGAAAAGAGCGCGGCCGCGTAGGCGCCGACTCCGCCGCGCACGCGCCGGGCGTATGCGGGGCGGCGTCCCGGCCAGGGCGTGCGGTGCACGAGCCCGGTTCCGATATCGCCCAGCCCAGCGAGCGCGCCGCGCCGGACCAAGGCCGGCGGCGCCAGGATCACCCGGCACGAGGGCGCGTAATGGCGGTGCCGGGTTCCGGGCGCTGCGGGGGCGGCACGTCCGGGGGCCGCGAGCGGGACGCCGGCAGCGCGCGCGATGGTCTCGCCGGTGAGCGTTCCCGGGCGCAGCACGACGGGCCGGCGTCCGCGCGCGTCCACGATCGTCGATTCAAGCCCCTTGCGGCAGGAGCCGCCGTCAAGGATCAGCGCCACGCGCCCCCGCAAGTCGCGCAGGACGTGCGCCGCGGTCGTCGGGCTCGGGCGCCCGGAGAGATTGGCCGAGGGCGCGGCGATCGGCTCGCCCAGGGCGCGGATCAAGGCGCGCGCGGCCGGGTGGCCGGGGCAGCGCACGGCGACGGTCAGTCCGCCCGCCGTCACCGCGCCGGGGACGCGGGCCGACTTTTCAAGCACTAACGTGAGCGGGCCCGGCCAGAACGCGTCCATCAATTTTCGCGCGAGGGGGGGCACTTGCCGCACGACGTCTTCGAGCATGGCTTCGTCGGAGATGTGCACAATCAGCGGGTTGTCCGCGGGGCGTCCCTTGGCCTTGTAGACGCGGCGCGCGGCGGATGCGTCGTAGGCGCGGGCGCCGAGTCCGTAGACGGTTTCCGTGGGGAAGGCGACCAGGCCGCCGGCGCGCAGAATCTTCGCGGCCGCGGCCAAGGCCGCGGCGTTGGGGCGCAGGACGCGCGTGCGGATCATGAAGCCATTATAGCTTGGGCTTGAAGGACTTGAGGACCGCTTCGAAGGCGCGCCGATTTTTTTGATGGAGGCTTTTGGGCGCGTAGTAGGTCAGCAGATAAAAGCCCTTCGAGGCCGGCACGGCGGCGAACTCCTCGCGCATGAGGACTTCTTTCGTGTTGAGCGATCGCGGCGGCACGAATTCGGAAGCGTTCCGGGCGAAGAATCGGGCCTTGCGTCCGGCCACCACGGCGCCGGGCAAAGTCTCGGTGGGAGGAGAGCTCTTGAACACGGGCGGAGCGGCCTGACGCGCGAGGAAAGCCTCGAAGCTGGGAAAATCGGGGTGGCCGGGAGGATAATACCGTACGGTGATCAAGGCCGAGACGTCGTGGATGTCGGCGGGCCCGATGAGGACCAGGCTGCCGTCCGCATTGGGACGGCGGCTCCAACCCGCGGGCGAGAGGCATTCGAACGTGTTCATATTTTTGGCGGCGCTGGTGGTTGCGGCCCAGGCCGAGGGCGCGAGCAGCAAGGCGATCAGCAGCGGTTTCATTAAAACTCCTTGTCGACGGCGGGCGAGGGAGGAATCGTTCCGTGCGTCGCGGCGGATCGGGTTGGGTCGGGATCGGACAAGACCGTGTTCAGGCGCTCCGCCGTTTGGGCGTTGACGCGCTCGAGTCTTTGACGGTAGGCGTCGTAGCTCGCCGGAACACTTGCCACCTCGCCGCGGTGACGAGCCAGGGCTTCGCGCAGCTGTTGGGTCCCGACTTTTTGAAGGCTTCTCCGCCATTTGACCTGATCGTCGATTCGGTCCAGGACCTGACCGTCCGCCCACAGTCGGAGTCGGACCCGATCGATTGGGCCGAGGGCGTCGCGGCGCGCGAGTTCCTTCGCCAAGTCGTTGGCCATCTCCCGATGCCATTTGATGTTGCACCAGACATTACCCTCGAGAGAGAGCAACTCGGGGTAATGCCAGGCGTTGATCGAGTCGCGAAAGCCCTGCGTTCCGTGGGCCAGCCGCTCGGACTTAGAGAGGGACTCGCGCGCCAGCAGCGAGGTCGCCTGCTCGTGCCGGAGCAAAGCGTCGAAAGACGGGTCCCGAACTCTTTTCTCCAGGGTGAACAGCGCATCCGCTTGCATCGACTCCAGCTCGAGGTTCTGGCCGCCCGTCCAGTCAAGCCCTTGCTCTCGGGCCCAGACTCTCTGCCGGTGATGCGTGGCCTCGTGGACGAAGAGGGGAGACAGCTGGACGGTTAGGCGGCGCAGGAGTTCGGGTTCTCGGGCCAGATCCGCGATGTCCTTGTTCGCGACCTTGAGGTACTCCGCGATGTACTTCTCGTTGAACGTGATCACGCCTTCGTGGTGCCAGCCGATCCAGTTTTCCTGTCCCTCCATGGGCGCGGCCACGCGCAGATCGAGTCTATTCGTCTTGTAGAATTCCTCGAGCTCCTGGCCCGCGAAGGTTCCTTTCGTTTCATTCATCAGTCCCGTGCGCAGGAGGCCCGCGACCATCTCTCGCGAGGAGTCATCGAAGAGCTGGCTTTTCTTCGGCGGCGCGGCGGCGCGGAGGGCGGGATCATTGACTCCGGCCCCATCGTAAATCTTGTTGAGCCCGGCCAGCATGCCGTCGACATCGGCCGCGCGCGTCTCCTCCAAGGCCTTGCTTTGAGCGGGGTTGCCTTCGACGAGCTTGGCCGCGCGCGCGAGCGCATTCACCGCCTGCCGGGCGTGATTGACATGCTCCCACAGGCGCGAGCTGTCGGAATTGCCAACGATGCCGCTGATCGCGTGCGCCCGCCTTTCCAACGCCGCGTATTCGCTTGGAGTCCGCGGCGTCGCGGCAAGGATCGCGGCGAGCTCGGCGTCGCCCCATTCCTGAAGATGGGCCATACGCTGCGGAAAGTCGAGGGCGTCCCACGCCGCCTCATTAAGCGAGTTCTCGACCAGGGCCTTCCGAGCCGTCTCGGGCACAAACTCCCAGCCCCAGGTGGCCTCGCGCAGGGCGTGGACGCGCCTCTCGTCGGTTCCGGGCACTTCTCTCTTGAACCAGGCCTCGAGGCGCGCGGGATTATTGCAAAACTTGCAGCGCGGGCGTTGGTCGAGGCCGAGCCGGATCGCGCGGGGCTCAGGCTTTCCCATCAGCAGATCCGCGAGATCCTTGAGTTCGGCGGCGGCGGCGAATGCCGAGCGGAAGCCAGTCGGGTCATTTCTTTCCCAATCCTCTTGTTGGGACGGGTTGGCGAGAAGTTCCTGCGCCGCCGAAAGGGAGTCGTATTGCGCGATCGCGCGGAGTTCTTTCGCGCGACTGCGCGGCGCCGGGCCGGCGAACGCGGAGGCGGGGCCGAGGAAGAGCAGGCCGGCGAAGGCAAGACGGAAGAGGGGTTTCATCGGGATTCTCGTCGATGGAAGTGTAAGCCCGGACAACCGTGTTCGTCAAGGCCTAAACTTCGCTCAGCGGCGTTGACGGCGCGGACGCGGCGGGGCTATACTGCGCCTATGTTCGAGAGCGCGGAAGTCGGCCGGTCGGTGGATAAAAAAGAGTACGCACGGCGCGTGGCGGTCCTGCGCACGCGCATTCTCAAGGCCCAGCACGCCCTGGCCGGCACCAGCCTGCGGCTTGTGGTTCTCGTTGGCGGCGTCGAGGGCGGCGGGAAAACCGAGGTGGCGCGCCGTTTTCTCGATTGGATGGACCCGCGCGGCCTGCGCGTCGAGGCCTACGGCGAGCCTTCGGACGAAGAGATGGAGCGCCCCGAGTACTGGCGCTATTGGCGCACCTTGCCGCCGGCGGGTCGCGGCGCTGTTCTGGTCGGTTCTTGGTACACCCGGCCTATCGTGAGCCGCACGTTCAAGAAGATCGGGTCGGGCGACTTCGATCAGGCCCTCGATCGCACGCTGGCTTTCGAGGCCATGCTGGTCCGCGAGAAGACGGTGCTGGTCAAGCTGTGGCTGCACCTGTCTAAGAAAGAGCAGAGGCGGCGTTTTAAGGAGCTTGAGTCCGACCGCGACACCGCCTGGCGCGTGACCAAGCAGGACTGGGATTTTTCCAAAAAATACGACCGCTTCCGTGGGGTGTGCGAGCGCGCTCTGACCAAGACGAGCACGGCCGAGTCGCCGTGGACGGTGATCGAGGCCGTCGACCGCCGCCACCGCGACCTGGCCGCCGGCGAGGCCGTGGCGGCCGCGATCGAGAGTGCTCTCGAGGCGGCCAAGAAGCCCGCGTCGAAGCCTCGGGCGGACCGTTCCAAGCCTGCGCCGGTCAGCGTGCTCAGCCGTCTTGACCTCGGCAAGCGGCTTGTGGGCGACCACGCGAAGAAGTTCGAGAGGCAGCAGACGCGGGTCGCGCTCCTATCGCGGCGTCTGCGCAAAAAGGGGCGCTCGCTGATTTGCGCCTTCGAGGGCGTGGACGCCGCGGGCAAGGGGGGCGCCATCCGGCGGCTGCTCGGCGCCATCGACGTGCGCAACGCGCGGGTCATCGCCGTGGCCGCGCCGACCGACGAAGAGCGCGCGCAGCCGTACCTGTGGCGCTTCTGGCGTCACCTGCCGCGCCTGGGCAAGACGACGATCTATGACCGCACTTGGTATGGGCGCGTGCTCGTTGAGCGCGTCGAGGGCTTCTGCGCGCCGGAGGATTGGAAGCGTGCCTACGGCGAGATCGCCGCTTTCGAGGAAGAACTGGCCGAGTCGGGCGTGATCGTCTGCAAGTTCTGGCTGCAGATTTCCCCGGAGGAGCAGCTGCGCCGGTTTCAGGATCGCGTGAAGACTCCGTTCAAGCAGTACAAGATCACCGAGGACGACTGGCGCAACCGCGCCAAGTGGGACGCCTACCAGGCCGCCGCCGTGGACATGATCGCGAAGACAAGCGCGCCGGAGGCGCCGTGGACCTTGATCGCGGCCGAGGACAAGCGCTGGGCGCGCCTCCAAGTGATGAAGGCCGTCGCCGACCGCCTCGAAGAGGAGCTCGGCTAGGGGATCAGGATGCCCGCGATGTTCGCGGTCATGAAGGTGGCGATGGCACCCACCACCATGGCCTTGAGGCCGAGCCGGGCGAGATCGTGGCGGCGCGTCGGGGCGATGCCGGAGATGCCGCCGATCTGGATCGCGATCGAGGAGAAGTTCGCGAATCCCGAAAGCGCGTAGCTCACGATCACGACCGAGCGGTGCGTGAGCGGCTGGCCCGTCTTGAGGATGTCGGTCAGCTGCAGGTACGCGACGAACTCGTTGAGCACGGTCTTGACGCCGATGAGCTTGCCCACGGTCCAGCAGTCCTGGAAAGGCACGCCCATGAGCCAGGCGAGCGGCCAGCCCAGGACGGCCAGCAGATTCTCGAGGCTGACCTGAGGATAGCCGACCCAGACGCCGGCGGCCTTGAGCAGGGCGTTGAGCATCGCGATCAAGGCGATGAACGCCAAGAGCATAGCGGCGACGTTGAAGGCGAGACCCAGGCCCTCGGAGGCGCCGCGCGCGGCCGCGTCGATCACGTTTGCGTCGATCTTTTCGCGGCCCATCTTGACGTGGCCGAGGGTCTTCGGCGTGCCGGTCTCGGGCATTGCGATCTTCGCGCAGACGAGCGCTGCCGGAGCGGACATGACGGACTGGGCGATCAGGTGGCCGGCGATGTCGGGAAAATATTGGTGGAGCATGCCGACGTAGGCCGCGAGCACGCCGCCCGCGGTGTTGGCGAACCCGCCGACCATGATGGCGAGGAGCTCGGAGTTGGTCATTTCCGCGACGTACGGCTTGACCACGAGCGGGGCCTCGGTCTGGCCGACGAAGATGTTCGCGGCCGTCGAGAGCGTCTCGGCGCCGGAGGTTTTCATCGTCTTGTACATGACGACCGCGAAGATGTCGACGACCCACTGCATGAGGCCGATATGGTAGCCGACGGTCATGAGCGCGGAGACGAAGATGATCGTGGGCAGGACGTTGAAGGCGAAGTTGATCATCGGCGCCTCGACGTTGCCGGTGACGAAGGAGCCGAACAGGAACTTGACGCCCTCGTTGGTGAAACCGATGAGGGCCATCGTGCCGTCGTTGAGCTTCGAGAAGAACCAGAGGCCGGGGCCGGTCTTGAGGACGATGATGCCGAAGAGGAGCTGCAGCGCCATGCCCCAGGCCACGAGCTTCCAGTTGATCTTCTTGCGGTCGGTGGACATCAGCCAGCACAGGCCGATGAGCGCGAACAGGCCGAAGAAGGAGACGGAACGTTCAAGGAGCGTGCTGGGGGCCTCGGCGGCGCGGCGCGCGTCAATTTGCGCGCGGATCTGCTCGGCTTGCGTGGGCGCGGACGCCGCGTTCGGGCCTTTCGCGGCGGAGGAGGAAAAAGCGGCGGTGCCGAGCGCGCCGAACAGGCCGCACAGCGCGAAAAGGGTCCAAACGCGTCCGAGTTGGCGCACGGAGGGGGGAATGGTCATGCCGGAATTGTAGCAAAGGGCCGCCGGAACTTTTCTATGATC
The DNA here is from genome assembly GCA_023249675.1 of Elusimicrobiota bacterium. Classification (GTDB taxonomy): domain Bacteria; phylum Elusimicrobiota; class Elusimicrobia; order UBA1565; family UBA9628; genus GWA2-66-18. The sequence goes on from JAHFCE010000033.1 coordinate 12,805, forward strand.
CCCTCCATGAGCGATGCCGCCTCCCGGCGCAACGCGATCGCCGCGGTCCTGCTCGCGGCGCTCGGCTATTTCGTCGACATCTACGACTTGATCCTATTCAGCATCGTGCGCGTGGCGAGCCTCAAGGACATCGGGGTGGCCGCGGACAAGCTGCTCGACACGGGGCTTCTGCTCATCAACATGCAGATGACCGGCATGCTGCTCGGGGGCCTGCTGTGGGGCATCCTCGGCGACAAGAAGGGGCGGCTCTCGGTGCTGTTCGGCTCGATCGCGATGTATTCGCTGGCCAATATCGCCAACGGCTTTGTGCATTCGGTGCCGGCGTACGCCGTCCTGCGCTTCATCGCGGGCATCGGCCTGGCGGGCGAGCTCGGCGCGGGCATTACGCTCGTCTGCGAGCTGATGCCCAAGGAGACGCGCGGCTACGGCACGATGGTCGTGGCCGGCGTGGGCATCGCGGGCGGCGTGGTGGCCGGGCTTGTCGGCGACTTCTTCGGCTGGCGCAGCGCTTACTTCATCGGGGGTGCTATGGGCCTCGCCTTGCTGATGCTGCGCGTCGGCGTTTATGAGTCCGGCCTCTTCGACAAGGTCAAGAATTCGACGGTCAAGCGCGGCGACTTCTTCATGCTGTTCTCGACTCGCGACCGCGTGCGCCGGTACCTGTCCTGCATCGCGCTCGGCGTTCCGGTTTGGTTCGTGATCGGGATATTAGCCACCTTCGCGCCCGAGTTCGGCAAGGCGCTGGCGATGCCGATCTTGCCGACCGGCTCGCGCGCGGTGATGTGGCTGTACGCGGGCTGCGCGCTGGGGGATTTCGCGAGCGGCGGCTTGAGCCAGCTGCTTCGCAGCCGCAAGAAGGCCGCGCTCATCTTCGTGGTCGCGGCCGCTCTTTCTTGCGTGGTTTACTTGAATCTTCACGGAGCCTCGCTGGGCGCGTTCTACGCGACGTGCGGCGCGCTCGGCTTCTTCTCGGGCTACTGGGCGATTTTTGTGACCATCGCCTCGGAGCAGTTCGGGACGAACATCCGCGCGACGGCCACGACGACGGTGCCGAATTTCGTGCGCGGCTCGCTCGTGGCCGTTTCGGCCCTGTTTCAGCTGCTCAAGCCGGGCTCGGGCATTCTCGGCGCGGCCGGGATCGTCGGCGCGCTGTGCTTTGCTCTCGCACTTGTGTCGCTTATGGGCCTGCGCGAGACCTTCGGCAAGGACCTCGACTACCTCGAGCCGCACATGTGACGTCAGCGCGGCCGCGACCAGGCTTCGGTGAAGTAAAGTGCTGGATCAGCGGTGAGCACGCGCCCGAAGTCCGCGAGGGATAGGCGCGTTGGGAAGTAGGAGGTGGAGTCCCGCAGGGAAACCCAGGTCTCGCCGTCGAGCTCATAGAAGCCCTCAAGGACCAGGCTGTGCTTGTAGACGGGATCGCCGATTTCGATGCGGACCTTGAGGTTGCGGCGCCGCTCAACGAGAGTTTCGAAGAATCGTTCGCGCAGCTGGTCGACGCGGCCGTAGTGGCTGAAGAGCCGCAGCTGTAGCGCGTCATCGAACGCGGTCACGCTGCCGGCGTAGGGGTCATTGAGGAGACGGCGGCTTTCGATCGCCAGCTGCTCGAGCGTCTTGCGGATGCCGAGCGAGGCGAGCATTCCGCGCAGCATGTGCAACGTGCAGGTCGGACGCAGCTGCTTGCCCAGGTTCGGCGAGGCGTGCACCGTGCCCGCGCGCATGCCGGCCGCCCGCGCGAGGAAGTGCCGGAGATTGTCGGGGTCGTTGGCGTCTTTGGCGCTGGCCAAGCTCGTTTCATAGATCACCTTGGCCTGCGCCGGAAGGGCCGGGACGCGGCCGGCGAGCGCAGCGTCGGCTGCTCGCGCGAGTTCGCGGCGGCGCGAACGAGCGGGCGCTAACCCTCGCGCCGCTTCCCGTCTGATGAGGCGCGCGATTTGGGCGGAGGCCGCGCGCGCCTCGGGGAGGCTCGCTTCGCGGCCGTCGACGGCGATTGCGTGCAGGCGGGTGAAGGCGGCGCGCAGTTCGGACGCGTTCGCCCCGGTTTTCTCGAGACCAGGCGGCGCCAGGCCCATGCGGTGCATGGCCTCGAGGCGCTTGAGGGCCAGCGTGCGCGCGTCGGACATGGTCATCGCCCGGCGGCGTGCGACCGCTTCCCGCCACAGGGCGTATTCGTGCGCGCGGATGGCTTTGAGCCCTTCCACCGGATCGCCTGTGATCGAGCTGGGGACCTCGGCTGTCACCGCGTTGGCGTAATCGATGAGGGTGTCCTCGGCGCGAGCCACGCCGAAGGCCGCCTTGAGCCCCGGCGCGATGATCCTCTCCACCCAAGTCGGCGCGTCGAAGATTTCCTCGCCCGCCGCGCTGATGCGCCGGTACTCGGCCAGGGCTCGCCGCGTCTCGTCCGGGGTCGGTTCATGCCTGCTCGTCTGCGGCGACTGCGCCGACGGCAGCCCGTAGGGACCGGGATGCTCCGATGCGGCGGAGAGGCCGGCGACAGGTGAAATGGGAGACGGCGCCGCTGCGACGGCAAGCGTCGGCAGGGCGGCGAGCGTTGTGTCGGCATGAACAATGACGGGCGGGGCGCTGTGCGTCGCGGGGGGAACGCCGACGCGCGCCTCGAGGGCGTGCGCCGCGGAGGCGAGGACGATCAGCGCCGCGACGGCGGCGGCGCGGACAGAAGTTTTCATCGCGCGTTGATGTTAGCATGCGTGCCGCGCGGACATGGACCAACTGAAGACCCACGAGCGGCGAGGCAAACGCACTACGGCTTGCTGGGACCTTCGGTCTAGAGAATGCTAGGATCGGCGCGTGGAAAAATTAATCCGTCTGCTGGCGCTCGCCGCCGCTCCCGTTTTCGCCGCCGCGCCCGCTGCGCCGCCGGAGACTTTGCTCGCCCGCGTCGTCGGCTGGGATGTCGGTTGGAAGCCGAAGACCGCGACGGAATGGGCCGATCGCGTCGTCGGCGAGGTCCGCGACGCGGCCAAGGACGGGGCCGACATCGTGGTTTTTCCCGAGCTGTTCGCCTGGGGACTTGCCCCGTACGCGCCGAAGAATGCCAAGCCCGCCGAGTTCATCACTTCGGTCATGGCATCCGACGTGCTTGCGCGCGTCGCGTCGGCGGCCAATCCCGGCATGTTGATCTCGCTCGGCAGCTATCCTCACCAGGTCCCGGGTTCGCGGGAGGCGCTAAACCGCGCGCCCGCGCTCGTCAATGGTCAGTGGCGCTTCATCGACAAGCTCGACCCCACGCCGGCCGAGCTCAGCGAGGATCCGCCGATCAAGCCGGGCTACGCGTTGCCGATTTTCCGCTTCCGCGGCGGCCTGGCCGCGGTCGCGGTGTGCTTCTCGTTGGAGAAGCCGGAGATCGCGCTCGCGCTCAAGAAGCGCGGCGTTCAGCTCGTGTTGGGGCCTTCCGCCACCTCAGATGAGGACGGCGTGGCGCGCGTTCTGCGTTCGGCCTCGGCCCGCGCCGTCGAACTGGGAGCGGCCGTGCTCGTCGCGCCGCTGCTGGGCGAGCAGGACGGCTGGAAAAACACGGGCTCCTCGGCGCTGTATCTGCCGGCGCAGAAGGGAATCGACCACGCGCCGCGCGAGAGCGCACGGCGCTCCTCGGGTTTTTCCCGCGACGATTACCGCATCCCCTGGAGACGCCTGCTGGAACTGAGAACCCAGCCCGCCAAGCCGGAGACGCGGCCTTTTCTAGCGCCCACCCCGCATTTCCAAGTCGAGCTCGACTAGGTCAGCGCGCGGCGCGGACGAGGCGCCAGCCGATGAAGGCGGCGGCGACGCCGAGGGCGCTCAGCACGCTCGCCAAAGCCGTAAACGCCGCGGCGCCGGGAGTGCTGGCGCCTGCAAGCCCCGAGAAGATCCCGCCGAGCACGTAGGAGAATCCGAAGGATGCGAACATGGAGGTGAAGCGGTTGATGCCGGCGGTCTTGGCCTTGGCGCCGGCCGAGGAGCGCGACTGGAGTATGGTTCCCAGGCCCACCCACGGGATGCTCAACGCCGCGCCGACCGGCAGCATGAGCAATTGGCCCAGATAAAGAGGAATCAACAGGCCGAACAAAGAGAAGGACGCGATGGGTGCGGTGCCCAGCAGCGCCCAAAAAGAAAGCAAGGCGACTGCGACGGCCGCCATGCTCCAGCCCATGAGGCGCAGGATGGCGCGCGCGGCTTGAGCGTCTCTCTGCGAGGCGGGGACGGCTTGCGCGGCGCGCTCAAGCCGTGACGTCAGGAACGATTGAAGCGACAGGCCCAAGATGCCGCCGCCGGCGAACAGGCCCATCATGACCGAGGTGATTTGAACGGCCGTCCCGCCCGAGGCCGCGGCCGCCGCGGCGCCGAAAATGGGTCCGATCATGAAGTAGAGGTTGAGCGACACCACGTTGAGCAAAGCGAAGCCGATGACGGACCAGCGCAGCGCCGGCGACCGGGCGATTTCGCGCATCGTCGCGATCCATCCGGAGGTTGGGACGGGAATGTCCGCGCCGCCGCTGCGAGCCCGTGCCGCGCGCGCGCCGCGGAGGATAAAAAGTCCTCCCACGGCGGAGATGAGAAAGAGGAGCATATACGCCCAGAAGACAGCGCCGTAGCCCACTGCCGCGATGACCAGGCCTGCAGCCAGCGGGCCGCCGAAACCGACGACATCGATGATGCCTTGGCGGCGGAAGCCGAAGCGGTTGAGGCGGACGGGGTCGTCGCCCAATCGCGCGGGCGCAAGGGCGTCGAGGGCCACGTAACTCACATAATGGAGAACGTAATCGGCCGCGAAGAGACCGACGAGAAGGGGGCCGGTCACCAGGTCGTGCGCCTGCAGGTACGCCAAGGTGCCGATGAGGCCGGCACGCACGGCCAACGTGGCGAAGTAGGTCCGTTCGGGCCCCAATTTGTCCGAGGCCTGACCGCCGAGCAGGCTTCCGGCGGCCAGCGCGATCGCGGTGGCCGAGGATAGCGCGGCCAACGTTGCATAGCCGAAGTGATCGCGCGCGTACTGGGGAACCGCCAATCCCAAGGCCTCCACCCCGATCTGGGTCAAGGTCAGATTGGCGAAGAGAATCCAGATCGCGGCGGGCCAGCGGCGGGACGCGGTCGCGGGCGCGTCCGCGGCGGGCGGCGCGGGCGCGTGTTCGCGCTCGTCCGCGGCGGCCGCGGAGAGGCGCAATGCGGTTTCGTTGAGCGCGCCCGGAACTTCCGGCGCGTTCAACAAGAATCCGCGCGACTGGGCGTGGCTTAAAACGGCGGACTCGAGCGCGGCGCCGGACGCGGTGGAAAACTCTCTGGGGGCGGTGGGGGAAATGCTTTGGGCGAACGGCGCACCGACGGCGGAGGCCGAGGCAGGTGCGGCGGTTTGGACGGGCGCGGTACGACCGACGCTTGCGGTGACGGGCAAGGCGGCGGGTATTGGAGCGGAAATGGGAATGTCGGGAGAAAGAGAAGGGGTTAAGAGATTTGCAGCCGGCAAAGATGGGGGCGAGGCGGGCGAAGACGCGGAGGGTGAAGCGGCCGCGCCCGCGACGGAGCGGGCGGCGCCGGACTCAACATGGACGCGAACCTGTGCGCGCAGAGGGGCGGTCCAAGACAGCCCGAGGGCGAGAAGCAGCGCGGGTCGCATACGCTCACTATTATAAGGAACACGTCGTTGCCCGACCTGAGTCGGAGGGCCCAGCGAGTGGCAGTCAATGGACCCAACCTGCTCATGACAGCGCGCGTGGACGTTCTGCGCGGACCCACAGGCCCAATTGCGTGTAGGCCGTTTGTCTAGGCCTTGCTTACCCGTCTGCCCCAATCGTCGTTTCGGCTCATCATCTACAATTCAGCATCGCCGTACAGTCTTCTGTTGCAGAGGAGCCGAACATGATCATCAAGAGAACCCCCGCGAAAAAGTCACTGGCCGTGATCGTGGCCCTGGCCCTCTTCGCGTCCGCGCCGATGAGCGCGTGGTCTCAGACCCAGTTTGCCGCTTCTCGCGCGGCAAGCGGCAACGGCCTTCTCGGCGGCGTCGGTGCGATCGGTGCCTATACCCCGGGCATGGTCGCGGTGACGGCTTCGGTCGTTCTCCCCAATCTCTCGCTGAAGTCTCCGACGTTCGTACCCAACGCTGTGTCGCTGCTTCAGCCCGCGGCCGAGCGTGTCGCCGCGCAGCCCCTCGCCGTAGAGGCGCACCCGGTTATCGGCCTTCTCAACGCTCTGCAGGCCAAGGGCGTCGTGCTGCCCGAGACGCTCTCCACGCGCCAAGACGCGGCCCAGCTCAGGATCGCGGCGGAGGCTTTGCCCGAGGGCTCGGCCAGGCAGAACATGATCGTGATGGCCAATGCCATCAGCGCCGCGAACGGCGCGGGGGGCGGCCAGGCGTTCGATGGCGGCGCGGCCAAGCCCGCCGCAGTCCCCGCGGGCCGGCGCGGTTCTCCGTCCTCTCCCGCGGTCCGCGAGGTCGCCGAGAAGCCCGCAAATCCCGCGGACCTCGAGGTGGGGGTTCAGGACCTGCGCTTTGTTCCCGCGCCCGCGCGCCTGCCGGAGAGCACGGCCAAGATCGCCGCCGTCGACAGCCAGATCGTCGGCCAGGCCAACGCCCTCGAGGCCATCCAGTTCGGCCTCCAGATGCGGGGCGATCACTACAATCTTTTCGTCTCCGGTCCCGAAGGCTCGGGCCGCGAGACGGCCCTGCGCCACATCCTGCCCGGAGTCGCGGCCTCGATGCCGACCCCGAACGACCTGGTCGCCGCGACGAATTTCGCGGACAAGGATAATCCGGTGATCCTCGAGGTCCCCGCGGGCCGCGGCGTCTTTTTCACCAAGATGATCAAGAAGTTCGTCGCCGCCCTCGAGCAGATTCTGCCGGAGCAGCTCGAGTCCGGCGAGATCGGCGCGGCGAAGAGGCAGATCATCACCCGGCTCCAAGAGGCCGCCGCCCAGCGCAAAGAGTCTTTTCAGGCCGAAGTGAAGACGATCACGCTTGCCGGCGGCGTTTTCACCGTCGAATTCCTCGCCGACTCCTCCGGCGAGGGCCGCATGACGATCGGTCTTGCGCTCATGCATGGTGGAAAGATGGTCGATCCGGAGAAGGTGGACGAGCTGATTGCTTCCGGCGCCTTCACCCGCGACCAGTTCGAGGCGGCGCAAAAGGAGCGCAACCAGAAATTTCCCGCCGTCGTGGAGAAGTTCAAGGCTATGATGGCGCAGAACAACAAGGAGATGGAGGCCGCTCAGGAGCAGATCGCCCAGCTAGAGAAGCGGGCCGTTGAGTCCATTATCCTTTCGGTCGCCCGGCCGTTGCTGGCGGCGGTCGTGCCGGAACCCAAGGCTTCCCCCGAGATGGCGGCGCTGGAGGAGGAGTACCAGGCGTGGTCCGCCGACTTCAACGCGCGCGTCTCCGCCGTTGACGTCGAGGGCTTCGGCGTCGTGTTCATGACAAACGGCGGCGATCTGTCCGTCGCCTTCACGAAGGACGGCCAGCCGCTTGACAGGGCCGTAGTCGCTGAGTTGATGAAGAAGGGCCTGACCACGGCGAAGTTTGCCGAGATACAGGCTGCTCTCTCGAAGGCAGTCAAGCCGCTGCTCACCGAATTCAAAGCGAAAGATCAGGAGTTCGGCGCGCGGGAGAAGACTTTGGCGCAGAGCCAGCCCAAGGCCGTCCTCACGGAGGAGCAGCTCAAGGCCGCCTCCTACGTGCAGACCTTGCTGAAGGTCGCGATCGCTAACCACCATATCTTCATGGGCAAGTCTGCCGCGTCCGATGAAGATGGGGAGGAGGCTCCCGGCCAGAAGCCGCCGGACGCCGAGGATTTCTTCGTCGCGACCGCCCTGTCCGACAACCGCGAGACCAAGGGCGCTCCCGTGGTCTGGGTCAAGAACCCGACCTACGACACTCTGTTCGGCGAGGCTGACGACAACCGCCGCACGACGCTGATCCCGGGCCTGGGCGTGATGAAGGGTGGCGCGCCGGGCGGGCCGTCTCTCAAGGGCGGCCTCATCCACAAGGCCAACGGCGGTTTTATCGTCATCGACGCGATGGACGCCCTGCGCGAGCCGGGCGTCTGGCAGGCGTTGATGGCCGTGGCGCGCAACGGCGAGGCTGAAATCGTTGAGGACGGCGTGCGCGGCTTGATGTTGGGCAAGGGCGCGACCCATCACGTTCCCGCCAAGGTCAAGATCGTCCTGATCGGCTCGCCGAGCCTGCGCATGCTGCTCGCGCAGCATGATCCGATCTTCGAGACCAACTTCCAGTCCTTGGCCGAGTTCGAGCCGACGATGCCGGCCAGTGAGGAGTCTCTCGCCGGCTACGTCCAGTTCTTTAAGAACTCGGTCGTCAAGATCGCCGCGGACCTCAAGCAGGAGGGCAAGGACCTCACCGCGGGCGCGATGAGCGCCTTGATCGAGCAGGGCGCGCGCTTTTGCGACAGCAACAAGAAGCTGACCGCCCAGTTCGGCGCGCTGTACGGCTTGATCCGCGAGGCCACGTTCTCCGCGCAGGGGGCCGGGCATTCCGAGGTTGGCCGCGAGGACGTCGACGCCGCGCTCAAGGCCAAGGAGAACCGCGAAGAGGTTTACGGCAGACGGATGCGCGAGTATTACGAGGCGGGCGTTTTCAAGGTATTGACCTCGGGCGCGGTCGTGGGGCAGGTCAACGGCTTGGCCGTTCAAGGCCGCTTGGGAATCCTCGCGCGCGTGACGGCCAGCGCCTTTGCCGGCAAGAAGGGCGTGCTCGCGATCGACCAGGTCGCCAACCTGCTTGGTCGGTCGGCGATCAAGGCGACGGCGAGCATCGGGGGAGCGTTGGCCGCCGAAGTCGGCGGCAACTTGATGCAGAAAGTCGAGATTCATATCGCCTTCGAGCAGACCTACGGCGGTCTCGACGGCGACTCGGCCTCGCAGACGGAGTACATCGCGTCGCTGTCGGCCCTCTCCGGAGTGCCGATCAAGCAGAATCTGGCCATCACCGGCTCCCTGGATCAGCTGATCAACACGCAGGCTATCGGGGGCGCCAACGAGAAGATCGAGGGTTTCTTCGCCTTGTGCAAGCATCGCGGCTTGACCGGAGACCAGGGCGTCATCATTCCCAGGACCAACGTCGCCGACCTCCAGCTCAGCCCGGAGATCGTGCAGGCCGTGCGGGAGGGCAAGTTCCACATCTACGCGGTGGACAACGTGCGCCAAGCCGCCGAGCTGTTGACGGGTGTGTCCTACAAGGCTTTGATCGAGAAGGCTCGGGCGGGGGCCAAGGCGCTCGCCAAGGGCAACTGATCCGCGTTATATTTGGAGACAAATAGGATGCTGAAAGCCTGCGCCGTTACGGTTCTTTCTTTCGGCATGGCCGTTTCCCCTATGGTCGCCGCGGCGCAAATCCAAGCGGCCGCGCAGCTCGAGGCCATCGGTACCGCGCCTGATTCCGCGGGCGAGGTCTATGACAATCAGGCGGCTGTTCGGCAGGGCCGGTCCGCCGTTTGGAGAAATGAGCGCTTTTTCTCCAGTGTCGAGACGAAGGCCGGCGACTCTTATGCTCGTCACAGAGACGGGTTTTGGGTCGAGATAGACCCGAGCCGCTTCAATCAGGGTTTCAACGGAGTGATGCGTCCGGCCTATAGGGCTTGCGCCTCGAGGAATGGCCTGGGAATTTTAGCCGGCCTCCTGTACGGGGTCGTCATGGCCATACCCGCGACCGTTGTCGGCCTCTGCGCGGCCATCGTCGGCTGACGGGCCGTTCTCGTCGGGTCGCGGTCTGATTTTAAGGTTGAAATCCTATTCGGCGGCGAGGTTTCTTCGGTGGTTCCATGAGTCGATGGATGGCTTTGAACACTGCCCGGAGTTGGTCCGCCTGCTCACCCAACTCGGCATCGTGGGAAGACAGGCGGCGCTCGATGGCTTCCAGTTTGGCCGCCAGTTCGCGGTGAGTGTTTAGGAGTTCGCGGAGCTTAACGAAGGCTCGCGCGATTTGGACGCTGGCTTCCACGGCGATACGGGTACTCAAGACACTCGACAGCATGACGGCCCCGTATTCCGTGAAGACGTAGGGGCGATATTTCCTATGTCGTCCGCGACCAATGCTGTTTAAGGTTGCATTTTGCAACCTTAGAGAATCCGCCTCTTCCTTGGTGAGTTGAAACATGAAGTCTTGCGGAAATCGCTTCAAGTTTCTACGGACTTGTTGGTTGAGCCGCTTGGTCGTGACGCCGTAGATTCGGGCCAGGTCGGCATCGAGCATAACCTTGAGCCCGTGCATCAGGTAAATACGCTGTTCAATGTGCTCTACGGGAACAAGTGATTTCATTGGCGCTCCCGGATCATATCAAAACCTTTTCCGCAGGGCGGGTCCTACATGTATAGGCCGACTGGCCGCGCTCCTCTGGGACTTTTGACTCTATTCGGTGATTGCCCCGCCTTGTTAGACTGTGGTCGGTCGTAGGAGGAGAAGTGGAGGCAGACAAGATGATGAAAGCATGCGTTGTGACAATTTTCTCTCTGAGCATGGCGGGCTCTCCCGCTTTCGCCGCGCCGGCCGTTTCGGCCGCGGGGCAGCTCGAGGCCGTCGATTCTGCGCCGGGCTCCGCGGGCGAGGTCTACGACAATCAGGCGGCGGGTCGGCCGGGCCCTGTCGTCTCGGGAACCGCGCATGCTGGCTCCGTCTCAATGCTGAAGAGACGGCCTGCAAAAGAGAAGATCACATCTTCCGCCTCTCGCCCCACTGTCCATACGCCGCTGGGTTCCTATTACCTCAACAGTGATGGGAATTGGGTCAATGATAACTTCGCTCGGGCTTTCAACTGGGTGATGCGTCCGGCAAGCGTCGCCTGCGCCTCAAAAAATGTTCTGGGACGTTTAGCCGGCGTCCTGTACGGGATCGTCATGGTCGTACCCGCGGCCGTTGTCGGCTTCTGCGCGGTCATAGTTGGCTGACGGGTTGCTATAATTGAGCCGCGGCTCAACGGGGGCGTGAGCCCCTCAGCGACTTCAGGGTTGGAATCCTATCCGGCGGCGTGGTTTTTTCGGTGGGTCCTGAAGTTCACGAATGGCAGCGAAGACTGACTTGAAGTTCTCGTCGTTTTCGATATGCCGTTCTTCAAGTTTTTCCAGGCGGCGGGCCAGGTCCTGATTCGACGCGAGAAGCTGACGGATGTGCACAAATGCGCGCATGATGGCGATGTTCACCAGGGCCGCACGGTGGCTTTTCAAGACGCTTGAAAGCATGGCAACGCCTTGCTCGGTGAAGACATTTGGAAGGTATTTGATGTTCTGGCCGCGCTTCAAGGTGCCAATTTGGCATCTTGAAGCAGCGGCCTCATCGAGTGTCAATCGAAACATGAAGTCTGGTGGAAAACGGATAGCGTTTCTCTTTACCGCACGGTTCAACGCCCCGGTGCCGACCTCGTATAACGTTGCCAGGTCGGAATCCAGCATAACCCGGTGGTTGCGAATCAGATAGATGCGGCGTTCGATATGTTCTGCGGGAACAAGGGATTTCATCGGTGTCTCCGGATCATATCAGCCTTGTTCCAGTTTGGTCAACCTCCCAAGTGTTATAATCCCGTGGGGGAAAGTTCCCAACGGTGGACGGGGCGTAGCTCAATTGGCAGAGCGCCTGGTTTGGGACCAGGAGGTTCCGAGTTCGACCCTCGGCGCCCCGAGACCGCCCTGTTTAGGGCTTAGCCCAGATTGAGCGGGCGCAGGTGAGCGCGTCGAGCTCGGCGGGATTCGTGATCTCTGAGGAAAGTGAGGTCATCTCCGCCGAGGTGTAGAGCCCGATGCCGCGCCCTCCGGGTTCGGTAAATAAAGTGACGTGGCTCGGGAGCCTGGGCACGGTAAGGCCCAGTGCCTTCTCGAGGCGGGCGCGGTATTCCTCCAGCCCCGCAACCTCGACAAGTTCGATGAGTCCGCGCCGCGCGCCTTTTTGAACAAGGCGATAGCCTCCGGCGGGCTTGACTGTGAACTCGAGGTCTCGGGCGGCGTCGCGCAGAGCCGCGCCGTCGTATCGAGAGGGGGAGCCCACGATCGTGATGTGCAGCTCGCTTTTGCGGACGTAGCGCTCGCCTCGGAACTCGAGAAGCTCCGGCAGCCGCTCGGCCCCTGGGAGGGGTAGGACGGCGGTGCGGGCGCGCTCGTCGATGGAAAGCGTCAGGAGTTGGAGGCCGAAGGCGGCGCGCCGCGGAAGGCGATGAGCTGCTTGAGCAGGTCGGAGCCCGCGGGCACGAGTGTTATGTCCGCCGCGCTGTCGAGGGCCTTCTGAATCTCGAGGATCTCGAACATCGCCTCGAGGATGTCGGGCGCCGACGAGATGATTTTGAGGGCCTGTCCGACGATCTTGGGACGCAGGGCCGCGGCCTCGCCGAAGGCGATGGATGCCTGGCGCTGGGCGGTGCTGGCGATGATGTTGACCTGGTTCTCGCCGTCCTGCTTGATCGCCGCGGTGACCTGGCGCAGGCGGTTGACGACTTTTTCCTCGATCTGCTTGATCATGCGCGGGTCTCTTAAATGGACCTTGCGGATGTACACCGAGCCGAGCTTGTAGCCCCATTCGTGGCTCTTGGGAGAGACCTCCTCGCGCACGACCTGGCTCATCTGATGCCGCGAGCCGAGCATGGCCGCGAGCTTCATGTTGGACAGCGAGCGCACGGTCGCGTTGCTGACGTTGGCCGCGAGCGAGCCTCTCGGGTCGGCGTTCTTGAACAGGAAGGCGACGGGGTCGGAGACATACATCTCGTACCAGATGCCGATGCCCATCGGCGCGCCTTCCTCGGAGTTGACGGGCTCGCTGCGGCGATAGACCTGGTCCATGCGCATGTCGAGGGTGTAGCACGAGCCGATCCAGTTGACGATCAGGGCGGCCGGGCCCATCCTCAACCAGAGGAAGTGGATTCCGGGCTCGGTGATCGTCTCGAGGACGTTGCCGAACAACACGAAGACTTTCGACGTGCCCTCGTGGACGATCGTGTAGAAGCCGAACAGGCGCAGGAAGCCGAAGACGATCGGCATGGCGATCCAGAGCCCGAAGAACGTCGCGGCGAAGGCCATGAAAAAAGGGCTGGCGGTCATCTCAGCGTCCCTCCCACGAGCGCGTTTCGAGGACGTATTGCTTGGCCCGGGCGAAGATGCCCAGGCGCACGTTGCGCAGGTAGGCGATCAAAGAGCTGGCACCCCCGATGGTCTTGAGGTCGGTGAGCTGTTTGGCGAGCGCCACGAGCGGCTCGACCTCGGCCTGCGCCTTCAATGTCTCGATCTCGACGGCGCGCTTGGACTGCACGATTTTCTGGTCGGCGGACGCCTGGGCCAGGCTGATCTCGGAGGAGACGTGGTTATGGGCGGTGTTGATGGCCGCGAGCGCTGACTCGACCTCGCTGGGCGGGTCGATGCCGGTGATCAGCGAGGCGTCGAGCGTGATGCCGTAGCGCGAGGTCGAGGACTTGCAGTCCTGGTCCATCTGGTCGTTGAGCGCGCGCAGGTTTTTGCGGATGTCGTTGATCGAGACGCCGCTGACGTCGGAAAGGCCCGTGGCCTGGGCGCTCGGGACGGCCGCGACTTTGGGCGCCTCGAACGTCGCGATCTTTTCGCGCAGGACCGAGACGAAGTAGCCCATCACATGGACGATCGGGGTCTTGATGCCGAAGAGGTAGGCGTAGAGATTCCTCTCGGAGACGCGAAAGCGAATCTGGCCGGTGAGGCCGGTGTTGAGCTGGTCCATCGTGATCGCCTCGAGCACGGTGCCGCCTTTGTTGGCGCTCGGCGTCTCGGGGTCCATCGCGATGTTGATGCTCTCGGTCGCGATCGAGACCTTGTAGACCTTCTCCCAGGGCCATTTGAAGTACGGGCCTCCGGGCGGGATCACGCGCAATTGGGGGTAGTTGTAGCGCTGCTGCTCATCGGCGTTCAACGTCGCCTTGAGCTCGGGATCGTCTAAAGTCTTCGCGCCTTCGAGGCGCTGGGCGCGCCCGAAGCTCGTCTTGACCGCCCGCTCGTTCTGGTCGACCGTGTAGAGCCCGGCCACGAGGTAGTTGAGCAGAAACCACGCCACGAAGCCGAACATTGCGCCGAGTAGAAAGCCCATAAGTCTCCTGAAGCGACGGAGCTATTCAACCAAATTTAGAAGGTGAGGCGGATCGGCTGGGCGTTTTCGATGGGCGTGACGCGCAGAGCTCGGTCGGCAGGGTCGCGGTCGATGAGGCCCAGGACTGCTTTTTGCGCAACGATCGTCTCGAAGTGGGCGAAGGTGACGATCTGGCGGCCCGGGTAGTCCTTGACCATGCGGCGCAGGAGACCGTGCTGGCGGATCATCACGTCGAAGCGGCTCTCGCCTTTTGGGAAGCGGTCCAGGAAGGTCCGGCCCGTGCCGGAGAAGCTGCTGTAGGCGGGCCAACTCGCGAGAGTCTTCGCCTGATCCAGGGGCCAGCCCTCGATCTCGCCCAAGGCGAGCTCCGCCAGGCCGCGCTCGACATGCGCCTCGTAGAGTCGACGGGGCGGGCCTGTCACGAGAGACCGGCTTCTTTGGTCGAGAAGCCCCTGAAGCGCTGCGGCGGTCTGCCGCGCCCGCTTCAGCGGGCTGATCAGGATCACCAGCGGCTGCGAGATTCCCACCAGGACTCCGCGGGCCCAGCCGTCGCCGCCCAGGTTCTCGTACATCTTGAGCGCCGCGGCGCGCGCCTGGGTCTCGCCGGAAGCGCCCTGTTCGTTGGGCGTCTTGGTGAGTTCTGAGTCGGTGCCGCTTCCAGCCAGCAGGCGGGCGCGATTGGTGTCGGTTTCGCCGTGTCGCACGGTCCAGAGCTCGATCCTGGCGGCGTTCAAGGCTGCGACGAGCGGGTCGGGTGCTTTCTGACGCACCGCTCCGCCGGGCAGTTCCTCATAGACGTCGGCCAGGGCGGTCGGGATTTCCCGACGTTCAAAGGTCAGCGCGTCTTGGGGATAGATCTTGTACTTTCGGGTCCGTCCGGCGGCGTCTCGGGACTCGTAGATGAAGCCTCCGGCCTCCTCAACGACATTCACGGTCAAGCCGCCCTCCGGGGGGCGCGCGGCGGGCAGCTGCAGGCCGGAGCGGCGTGCGGGAATCCAGAGCGAGCCGGGGATGGAGGAAGCGCCGTCGAAGAAGCGTTTGAGATCGGCTCGAACCTGTGCGATGTTGCCACCTTCAGGAGACGCGGACAGGCCTCGGGCGCGTTCCACGGCGACGGACAGGGCTCGGTCGCCGGCCGCGCGCGCTTGAAGTTCGTCTGCCGCGGTCGCGATCAGGGCGAGGTTTTCCTTGCCCAGGGCGCGGGAGAGCGGCACTCGCGTCTCGCGGTCCTCGCGCAGCTGCACGGCTTGCGGCGATACGATCAGCGCCAGGGCGGCCGAGGCGGCGGCGCGGTCCGCGGCCAGCGCGGGGAACTGCTCGGATGGAAGCGCGGTTAAAGTCTCCAGTCGGCCTAAGCCCGCGGTCGGCGCTAGGGACATGTACTCCCGGAGTTGGCCGGCGAGGATGGCCTGGAAGGCGACGCGGGTGATGGGGGGCGCGCCGATGACGCCCGCCGCGGCGTTCAACGCGACCGCGACAAGAACGAGGGTGGCTAAAAGGGAACATCGAGAAAGCATGCCGATAGGATAGACGAAGCGCCGCTGGGCGGGAAGGAGCATTCGGCCCTAAAAATTAGGACCTAAGGTCCTATGTCCGCGCCCTTGAATTCTTCCGGCGTTCCCGTTACACTTTGGGTGGTTCAGGAGGTCATGTATGAAACTCAGTTTACTTATCCTCGCCCTGTCGCTGGTCGGCTCGGCTTCGCTGCGGGCTCAGGACAAAGCCCAGGGAGGTCCGCCGGAGGAGACGCCTTCCGGAACCAAGCCTGGCGCTCAGGAGCACAAGGGCGCGCGAATGGAGCGCCAAGGTGAACGGCGAGAGCATCACAGGGAACGCGCGAGTGAGCGCCGCGAAGAGCGCCGGGAGCACCGGGGCGAGGGCCAGGCGTCGCAAGGCAAGCATCATGAGCACCACGACAACGGCGTCAGAGACCACGGTCGGGGTGAAGGGCGCGACGGGCGAGGCCGGGGCGGGGAGCACCGCCAGGGCGGAGCACAGCGTCGCAGCGAGGGTCGCGGCCATTAGAGCCGTTATTCTGGAGCGGTGATTGTAGCGGCGTTTGGGTCGGGCGCCGACTAGCTTGTGCCGTTGGGGCGCAGCGCGAGGCCGAGCCGGGCGGCGGTGTCGCGCGCCAGGCGCTCCAACGTGTCGAGCGCTTCGAGCGTGGACGCGGCGAGGCGGGGCTGCGCCCACTGTCGGCCCATGGCCGTCAAGTGGAGGGACGCGTCGATGACGACCTTCAACGTCGCCGCTCCCTCCACGCCCTCCAACGCCGCGTGCAGGACGCCGGCGGCGGCGGAGAGGAAGCGGTCCTCGCTGAAGCCGGGCTTCAAGTGGTCGTAAGGCCCGAAGTCGATAAAGGCGAGGGCGCGGTCGATGGGCTCGATGCCATCGATGCGGTGGTACTTTTGGTACTGTTCTTCCTCTTTCGCCAGGTGCTGGCGTTTCTCCTCCGCGAGCTGCTCCGTCCACGTCGGGTCCGAGGCAAACCGGCCCGCCATCGCGTCGAAATCTCGCGAGGCCTTCTCCATTTGGCATCGATGATCGGCGGCCTCAATCACGGAGACGGCCGCATCGACGATCGGCAACATATTGAGAAAGCGCCCTGTCCACGCCTGAACGGCGGCGTCTGACATGCCGAGCAAGGTCCAGGCGTTGTGGTGCTCGCTCTCCGGCCTGAAAGGTTGGCGCGCGTCCTTCGGGTAATAGGCGACCGCGTGCCGATAGCCGAGTACGATGTCCCAGCCGATGCCGCCGCTGTGGCTGATGCCGTTGTGTTCGCCGGCCCGTGCCATCGCCTCGGTCTCCTTCACGGAGGCCAGCA
>JAHFCE010000009.1 GCA_023249675.1 Elusimicrobiota bacterium
GGAGGCGATGAAAAGCGGCCTGCCCCCGGTCTGCTACGCGACTGACGGCGTCACGGACCTGATCCAAGACGGCGTCAACGGCTATCTGATCGAGCCCGGCGACCACCGCGCCTTGGCGGAGCGCGTGAGCGCTCTGCTCAAAGACAAGCCCGGGCGCAAGGCGATCGGCGCCGCCGCAGCCGCCCTCGGCCCTGAGTTCGACATCGACGGCATGGTGCGCGCGCAGGAAACCCTGTACGAACGCCTGCTCGCCCAGCGCCGCTCAAAATTGCTCTAATGGGCGCGCGTGGACATCTCGCGCCGTTCTTTCATCAAGTGGGTGATCGCCGGAGCCGCGTCGGCCTCGCCGTTCGGCTGCGCGCCGGCGGGCAAGGGTAAGCCGGCAGGCCCGCCCGCGGCCGGCCTCGCCTCCGAGACCAAGCAGGTCTGCCATGACGTTCGCGACGGCCTGATGAAGGCCTTCCCGCCGCCTTCTCAATCCGTCGATGTCGTCATTCTCGGCGGCGGCCCCTCCGGCCTCGCCGCGGCCGAGCGATGCTTCGGAACCGACTTCCTGCTTCTTGAAAAGGAACCCCACATGGGCGGCAACGCCTGGTCCGAGTCCTGGAACGGCCTCGACTACTGCACAGGCTCCGCCTGGCTGTCCCTTGAAAATGACGAGGTCAAAGCGCTCTTCAAGCGCTGGAACCTCGAGCCGCCCGTGATCAAAGGGAATGATTCCGCCCATTGGGATGGAAAGTGGATCAAAGATTTCTGGAACAGCGATCCGGATTATCCCAGCTACGCTCAGCTTCCATATCCCAAATCCGTCTCGGACGATTTCCGCCGCTTCATCCGCGAGACCGCGAAACTCGACCGCGTCAAAGACGCTAACACGCTCGACAACGTCGCGTTCTCCGAGCTCTTCGCGGGCTACGACCCGCGCGTCAAGCAGTACTGGGACTACTTCGGCCCCTCAAACTGGGGCGCGAAGACGCACGACACCTCCGCGCTGGTCGGCCTGCGCGCCGTCCACGAGTGGGCCCCCTGCGAGCGCCGCACATTCGAAGGCGGCCTCGGCATGGTCGCGCGCCGGCTCTTCGCGGGCTTCCCCGAGTCGCAGAAAAAGCGCTTCATCACGGGCGCCGCCGCCTTCGGCGTCCGCCGCGACGGCAAGCGCGTGAACGTCTCCTTCATGAAAGACGGCCGCCCCGAAACCGTCTCCGCAAAAGCCGTCGTCTTCTGCGTTCCGAAGTTCATCGCGCGCCACCTCCTCACCGACATCCCCGAGAACCAAGCCGCCGCGATGGCCAAGATGCGCTACGCTCCCTATCTCGTCTACAACTTCTGCTTCGACAAGGTCGTCTGGAACCTCAACTACGACAATTGGGCGATCGGCGCCAAACACTTCACCGATTTCATTCCCGCCGACTGGGTCACACACGGCGACGGGGGGGACTTGGGCCGCAAGCAAATCATCACCGTGTACGCCCCGAAACCCGAAGCCGCGCGCGCCGATCTGCTCGATGACGAGGAAGTGCTCGGCGAGGCCCACGCGACCGCCAACGAGCTGTGCGGGGAATTCTTCCCGAGCTGGACGGACCACCTCAGCGAGGTCCGCGTCTACCGCCGCGGCCATCCGATGCCGATGTCGGCTCCCGGCTCCTTCACGCGCCTGCAGCCCGTCACGCAGCGGGACCTGCCGCCCATCTACTTCTCGCACACAGACAATTCTGGTGCCGTCTCCGACATGTACGAGGCCGCCCTCGGCGCGATCAAGGCGGCGGCCAAAGCGTTGCGACACGTTTAGACTGATAGTCCGCCCCTCAGAGAGGAACTCATGCCCAAGTACACCGTCCCCGCCAATGGCGTCAAGATCGGCTACAAGAACGGCAAGCTCGAGGTGCCCGATCATCCGATCATCCCCTACTTCCCCGGCGACGGCACCGGCCTCGACCTCTGGAAGGCCACGAAGATCGTCCTCGATGGCGCGGTCGAGAAGGCCTACAATGGCAAGAAGAAAATCGCGTGGATGGAAGTCTACGCCGGTCTCACCGCGCTGAAAAACTACGACAAGGACACCGTCCTCCCCGAGGAGACGGTCGCCGCCTTCCGCGAGTACCGCGTCGGCCTCAAGGGTCCTTTGACCACGCCCGCCGGTTCCTTTAAATTCGTTTGTCTCGACTGCGCGGCCGAACTCATGGACCGCCCCGCGAACTGCCCGAAGTGCAAGAGCGAGTGGATCACGCCGCGTTTCCGGTCCGTCAACGTGGCGCTGCGGCAAAAGCTGGACTTGTATTCTTGCGTGCGGCCCGTGCGCTGGTTCAAGGGCGTTCCTTGCCCCGTCAAGGAGCCTCAGAAGCTCGACATCGTGATCTTCCGCGAGAACACCGAGGACATCTACGCCGGCATCGAGTATCAGCAGGGCTCGCCCGAGTGCAAGAAGGTCTACGACTTCCTCACCAAGGAGATGGGCGCGAAGATCCCGTTCCCCGACTCGGGCATCGGCATCAAGCCGATCTCGATCACCGGCACCAAGCGCCTGGTGCGCATGGCCATCCACTACGCGATCGCCCACAAGAGGACGTCGGTGACACTCGTCCACAAGGGTAATATCCAGAAGTTCACCGAAGGAGCCTTCCGCGATTGGGGCTATGAAGTCGCCAAGCAGGAATTCCGCGATCAGATCGTGACCGAAGCCGAACTGTGGGACGACTTCGACGGCAAGATGCCGGCCAGCAAGATCCTCATCAAGGACCGCATCGCCGACCAGACCTTCCAGCAGCTATTGCTGCGCCCGGACGAGTACTCGGTCCTCGCCACGCCCAACCTCAACGGCGACTTCCTCTCCGATGCGGCCGTGGCCCAGGTCGGCGGACTCGGCATCGGGCCCGGCGCCAACATCGGCGACGGCGTGGCGATTTTCGAGGCGACGCACGGCACCGCCCCGAAGTACACGAACAAGGACATGGTCAACCCAGGCTCGCTCATCCTCTCCGGCGTGATGATGCTCGAGCACATGGGCTGGCAGGAGGCCGCGGACCTGGTCATCAAGGGCCTTGAAGCCACCATCTCGGCCAAGACCGTGACCTACGACTTCGAACGCCAGATGCAGGGTGCTAAAAAAATCAAGTGCTCCGAGTTCGGCCGTGAGATCGTCAAGAATATGGGGGGCATCGCCGTCAGCGCTTCCTAATCCCCTGCCCGAAAGGCTAGAATGAGGCTGTGAGCGCCAAACCCTACCTGTCGGCCCTGATCCCCGTCTACAACGAAGAGGAGAACTTGCCCGCGTTGGGGGAGGAAGTCTCCGCGGCGCTCAATGGAATCGGCAAGCCCTACGAGGTCATCCTCGTGGACGACGGCTCGAAGGACCGCTCTTTCGACGAAATCCTCAAGCTCGTCAAGACATACCCCGGCTTCAAGGCCGTCCGCCTCGGCCGCAACGCGGGCCAGACCGCCGCGATGCTGGCCGGCATCCAGCACGCCTCGGGCGAGCTGATCGTCTGCCTCGACGCCGACATGCAGAACGACGCGCGCGATGTTCCCCAACTCCTCGCCAAGCTCGACGAAGGCTACGACTGCGTCAGCGGCTGGCGCAAGGAGCGCCAGGACCGCTTCCTCGACCGCAAGCTCCCATCCATGATCGCCAACGGGTTCATCTCGACTGTGACCGGCGTCAAGCTCCACGACTACGGCTGCACGCTCAAGCTCTACAAGGCGCAGTACTTAAAGCCCCTGCGCCTCTACGGCGAGATGCACCGCTTCGTGCCGGCGCTCGCCGGCTTCCTCGGCGCGAGGGTCGCCGAGGTGCCCGTCAACCACCGCGCCCGCACGCGCGGCGTCTCGAAGTACGGCATCTCGCGCACCTTCAAAGTTCTGCTCGACCTGATGACCGTGAAGTTCATGGACTCCTACCTCGGCAAACCCATCTACCTGTTCGGCGGAGGGGGCGTCGCCATGGGCCTGCTCGGGATGGCCTTCATGCTCGACACGCTGTACAAGAAGCTCTACCTCGGCATCTTCGTCAAGGATCAGCCCCTTTTTCAAGTCGCCATTTTCTGCCTGCTCATCGGCTTCCAGATGGTGCTCATCGGCCTCCTGGCCGAGATCCTCGTGCGCATCTACTACGACCTCAAGGATATGCGGCCGTACTTTGTCCGCGAAACCGCGGGGTTTTAGAGCATGAGCTCCGAGTTTCGCTTCCCGCTGACGGACGTGAAGGAAAACGGCCGCTTGGATGTAAACGCCAAGACCGCTCCAGAAACCTTTCCCGACGCCCTCAGCGAAGGGGCCTTGGTGGGGCCCGTCGCGCTCGAGGGGACGATCCTCGCGGTGGACGACGAGGCCGCGTTCACGGGCACGGCCAAGGGCAAGTGGAGGTTTGAGTGCACGCGCTGCCTCAAGCCCCTGGAACAGACGTGGAGCGCTCCGATCGAAGTGATGGTGCCGATCGACGGCGGACCGATGGACCTCACCGATGAGGTCCGCCAGTCCATCGCGCTGGCCCAGCCGATGAAAATTATTTGCAAACCCGACTGCAGAGGCCTCTGCGCGGTCTGCAAGAAGAATCGCAATGAGGTCAATTGCGGCCACCCCGAGATAGGCGCTGGAGACGGCGTCCCGGGCGGAGGATTCGCCGAGACGCGGCATCCCCGATTGACCCCGCGCCCGCAGAAAGGCTAAAATGAGCCTTCTCCACAAATAAGAGGAGCATCATGCCCAATCCGAAACGTAAACACACTCGTTCCCGCCGCGACAGCCGCCGCTCCGCCAACTGGAAGCTTGAGTCCGTGCCCCTGAGCAAGGATAAAGACGGCCGCTGGCACCGCCCGCACACGATCAGCGCCGATGGCTATTACAATGGCGTACTCGTGCGCCCGCCGAAGACGAAGAAAAAGGGCTCCCAGCCCGAAGGCGGCGAGGCGGGGACGTAGCAAGACTTTTGGCCGGCCTCGCGTGAGGGTCGCGCTCGACGCCGTCGGCGGCGACTTCGGACTGTCCCCCAACATCGAGGGGGCGATCCAAGCTGCCAACGCCTTCGGCGTCGAGCTGCTTCTCGTGGGGCCCGCAGACAAAATCCGAGCGGAACTCTCCGCGCGCGGCGTCTCCGATAAAGATCCTCGCTACGAGGTTCTCGACGCCCCGGACTGCGTGGGTATGGAGGAGGAGCCCGCATCGGCCTGCCGAGCCAAGCCCAACGCGTCCATCATGATCGCGGCGAAGGCGGCCGCCGAAGGCAGAGCGGCGGGATTCGTGTCGGCGGGAAACTCGGGTGCGACCATGGTCGCGGCTCTCTTTCATTTTAAACGCCTGCCTGGCGTACTGCGACCCGCGATCGCCTGCCCTGTTCCGACCCCCAAAGGCGTGACCCTGCTGCTCGATGCCGGCGCGAACGTGGACTGCAAACCGTGGCATCTCGTGCAGTTCGCGATGATGGGTACTTTACTCGCACGCCACGTGTACGGCGTCCCGGAACCGACCGTCGGCCTTCTTTCCATCGGAGAGGAAGAGGGCAAGGGCAATGACCTGTCCAAGGAGGCCTTTCCGTTGCTTAGGAGCGCGGGAGTGAACTTCTTTGGCTGTGTCGAAGGGCGCGACGTGCCCGCAGGAAAAACCGACGTCGTTGTCTGCGACGGGTTCGTCGGCAACGTGCTGATCAAGACGATGGAAGGCACCGCGATGATCATGGTCGCGCAGCTCAAGACCGAACTGATGTCGTCCTGGCGATACCGCCTGCCCTTGCTTTTTTTGCGCGGGCCGTTTTCGCGTCTGAAGCGTAAAATGAGCTACGATGAGTACGGTGGCGCGCCCTTGGTCGGAGTCAACGGTGTGGCCATCGTCAGCCACGGTTCGTCCAACGCGCGCGCAATCGCCAACGCGATCCGCGTCGCGGCCAAGACCGCCGAGGCGGGCTTGCCGAAAGCATTCAAAGAGGTCGTGGCCCGGACGGCCGCGCCCGAGGAGAGAGTCCCGATATGAGCATTCGGCTCAAAGACAAGGTCGCGATCATCACCGGCTCCGCGCAGGGCATCGGCCTGACCACCGCCGAACTCTTCGCCGCCGAGGGAGCTCGGGTCGTCATCGTCGATGTCAACGCCGAACTTGCCGCCAAGTCAGCCGCAGCGCTCGCCGCCGGCGACGTCGCCAAGACGCTGGGCTTGGCTTGCGACGTGACCAAGTTCGACCAATGCGAGGCCGTCGTGAAAGCCGCGTTGGACAAATTCGGCAAAATTGATATATTGGTCAACAACGCGGGGATCACCAAGGACAATCTGCTGATGCGGATGTCCGAAGTGGATTGGGACCTCGTGTTGAACGTAAACTTGAAGGGGGCTTTCAACTTTATCAAGGCCAGCATACGGCCGATGATGAAGGCCCACTACGGGCGCATCGTGAACATCGCATCTGTCATCGGCCAAGAGGGCAACGCGGGACAGGCCAACTACGCGGCCTCGAAGGGCGGTCTGATTGCTTTGACAAAGTCCGTCGCACGGGAGTTCGCCTCCCGCAGCATCACGGCGAATGCGGTCGCACCCGGCTTCATCAAGACGCGAATGACGGAAGTCATCCCTGAGGAGATCAAAGCGAAGCTGATCGAGAAGATTCTTCTCGGACGGATGGGCGACCCGGCGGACGTCGCCCGGGCGGTTCTGTTTTTGTCGTCGGACGAATCCTCGTACATCACCGGCCACGTGCTGAACGTGAACGGTGGCGGGTACATGTAAAAAAGACGTAAGGAGACAGACATCATGGCTGATGCCAACATCGCGGACCGCGTGAAGCAGATCATCGTTGAGCAGCTCGGCGTGGACGCCGCTGAAGTCACCCCGACGGCTCATTTCGTCAACGACCTCGGCGCGGACTCGCTCGACACCGTCGAGCTCGTCATGGCGCTCGAGGAAGAGTTCGACACCGAGATTCCCGACGAGCAGGCCGAGAAGATCCAGACCGTCGGCCAGGCGATCGACTACATCTCGGCCCACGCCAAGAAGTAAGGGAAACACTCCGATGCCTCGACCTCTCGAAGAGGTCGTCGGGTACCGGTTCAAGGACGCCGGTCTGCTCAAGCAGGCGATGTCGCACAAGTCGTTCGCCAGCGAAAGCGGATCCAGCGTCTATAACGAGCGCTTGGAGTTCCTCGGCGACAGCGTGCTGGCGTCTGTCGTCGCTCACGCGGTCTACGCGGGCTATCCGGACGAGGCCGAGGGGAACCTCTCCAAGAAGAAGTCCCTGCTCGTTTCGCGATCAAGCCTCGCCGCCTGGGGCGAGGCTCTGGGCATCGGAGCCTATCTGCACCTCGGCGTCGGCGAAGAATCCACGGGTGGCCGGACAAGGCAAAGTCTGCTCGCCAACGCGGTGGAGGCCCTGATCGGGGCGATCTATCTCGATGGCGGCTACGAGGCGGCGGCCAGGTTCATCCGCGCATGGTACGCCGAACGACATGGAAGCCTGCTGGAAACGGACCACAAAAGCAGGCTGCAGGAAATACTGCAGAAGCGGCACAAATCGCCGCCGACGTACGAGACGACGTCCTCAACGGGACCGGAGCACGACAAGGTCTTTGTGGTCTTAGTCCGCCTCGGAGAGCGCGAGCTCGGCCGCGGCGTCGGCAAGAGCAAGAAGGAAGCCGAGCAAGCGGCGGCCTGCGATGCCCTAGCCAAGATGGGTGGGAAGGAGGAATAAAATGATTTACGAGCTGACGGAACAGCAGGAAGAGATCAAGAACCTCGCGTGGCAGATCGCCGTCCGCGACATCAAGCCGGTCCGCGAGGCCCTCGATGAGCAGGAGAAGTTTCCCTGGGAAGTCGTCAAGAAGATGGCCGCCGCCGACCTCTACTCCGTCTACCTCCCCGAGGCGTACGGCGGCATGGGCGGAGGCTTGCTCGAGCAGGTGCTCGTTATCGAACAGCTCTCCCGCGCCTGCGGCGGCATCGCGCTCGCGTTCGCGGCTTCGGGCCTCGGCGTGCTCCCGATCCTGCTCCTCGGTACCCCCGAACAGCGTCAGCGCTTTATTCCCGATCTCGCCTCCGGCAAGAAGCTCGCGGCCTTCTCGATCACCGAGGCCAACGCCGGCTCCGACGCGACCGCCACGGAGTGCACCGCCAAGCTCGACGGCGACCACTACGTCTTGAATGGCTCCAAGATTTTTGTCTCCAATGGCGAGGTCGCCGAGACCTACGTCGTGTTCGCGACCACCAACCGCGCCCGCGGCGCGCGCGGCGTCTCCGCCTTCGTCGTGGAGAAGGGAACCCCAGGCTTCGGCTTCGGCAAGAAAGAGCACAAGATGGGCATCCGCGCCAACCCGACCTACCAGCTCGACTTCCAGAACTGCCGCGTCCCCAAGAAAAACCTGCTCTACAGGGAAGGCTACGGCTTGTTCACAGCACAGACGACCTTCGACTGCTCGCGTCCCGGCGTGGCGTCGCAGGCCCTGGGCATCGCGCAAGGCGCGCTCGATGAGACGCTCGCCTACATCCGCCAGCGCCGCCAGTTCGGCCAGCCGATCTCGAGCTTCCAGGCGATCCAGCACATGATGGCCAACTGCGCGACGCAAATCGAAATGAGCCGCGCGCTCCTGTACACCACCGCGAAGGCGATGGACAAGTACATGCTGCCCGTCTATAAGAAGGCGATCGACGACAACGCCATCGTCTACGACGTCCTGCAGGCCGGCGACGGCAAGCGCTGGACCAAGGAATCGGCGATGTGCAAGCTCTCCTGCTCCGATACCGCGATGTTCGTCACCAACGAGTGCGTGCAGATGTGCGGCGGCATCGGCTACATGCGCGACTTCCCCGTCGAAAAGTACATGCGCGACGCGAAGATCACGCAGATCTATGAAGGCACCAACCAAATCCAGCGCAACGAGATCGCGGCGATGATGATCAAAGAGCTGGCCTCGGCCGCGAAAGTCGAAGCGGTCGTCGCCTAAGTGGACCACTCGGATCGGGAGTTCCTTGGCTGCGGGCGCAAAATCGCGGCCGAGGGCTCCGCTCCGAGCCCCGGAGTGCAAGCCGCTCTCCTCGGCGTGCCGCCGGTGTACACGCCGGATCGGCCTTTTGATACATGCCACGTTTATCTTGATTTAAACGTCGATCTGGCTCGACGCCGCCTGGCCGGTTTAAGCCGCACGACCATCAAGGCGCGCCGCGCCGGGCTGCGGTCCCTCTCGTTCGACGCCGTCGGCCTGAATATCTCCAAGGTCCTCTTCGACAAGAAGCCTGTCCGCTTCAAGAATGAGGGGCGCAAACTCCTCGTCACTGCTCCCAAGACGCTCGTTGAAGGCGAGGAGCACGAGGTCGAAGTCCGCTATCGCGTCGAGAACCCGGAGGCCGGCCTTCATTTCGTCAAGAATCCCGTCCAGATGTGGAGCCAAAGTCAGCCGGAAGACGCGCGCCGCTGGTTCCCATGCCACGACACCCCTGGAGAAAAGGCCACCTCGGAAGTCCGCGCCACCGTTCCCAAGGGCTTTCGCGCCGTCTCCAACGGAGTGCTCGTCGAACAAGCTGAAAAGGGCCTGAAGCATGTCTGGCACTGGAAGATGGACCGGCCGCATTCGATCTACCTGATCACGCTCGCCGTGGGCCGCTTCGCCGAGGTCGTCTCGGATTGGGACGGCATCCCCATCGTCTACTACTGCGAGAAGGGACGCGAGGCGGACGCACGGCGCGGCCTCGGCAAGACCGCCGCCGCGATGAGGATTTTCTCCGAGAAGACCGGCGTGCGCTACCCCTACGCCCGCTACGCCCAGGTCGCCGTCGCCGAGTACCCGGGCGGGATGGAGCACACGACTGCCACAACGCAGACCGACGCGTGCCTGATCGACAAGCAGGCCTTCCTCGACCATGATCTCGACACCTTGGTCGCGCACGAACTGGCCCATCAATGGTTCGGCGACCTCGTCACCTGCGCTGAGTGGCCGCACGCCTGGCTCAATGAGGGCTTCGCGACCTACTCCGAAGTGGTGTTCCTCGAAGCCGACCGCGGTCACGATGAAGCCCTCTATGAGCTCCTGCAGAACCGCCGCGTGTACCTCGATGAGGATTCAGGCCGCTACCGCCGGGCGATCGTATGCCGCACCTACACCGATCCGTGGACGATTTTTGACCGACACCTCTACGAAAAGGGCTGCTGGGTTCTGCGCATGCTCCACCTCGAGCTCGGAGACGAATTATTCTGGAAGGGCGTCGGGCTTTGGCTCAACAAACATCAAAACGGCATCGCCGAGACGCAGGACCTCGTCGCCGCCTTCGAGGACGCGACTGGCCGCAACCTCCAGGGCTTTTTCGACCAGTGGGTGTACCGCGGCGGCCATCCCGTCCTGCGCCTGCGCTGGTCGTGGGATGGAAAGAAGCGGAAGGGAGAGCTCCATCTGACCCAGACCCAGGATGTCTCCGACGCTCTCCCCGCCTACAAGTTCAGGGTGAATATTCGGGTCACCGGCCGGGGATGGACGCGCGACTTCTCCGAGTCGATCAGCGCCAAGGAGCACCGCTTCATCTGGACCTTGCCCGGCGAGCCGCTCGATGTCGAGTTTGATCCGGACCTCGAGCTCCTAGCCTCCATCACATTCCACAAGCCTCAGGCCTTCTGGCGGCGACAGCTGCGCGCCGGAAAGACCTCCGTTTCCCGCGCATCGGCTGCGTCCGCCGTCGCCGCATGGGGCGGGGAACAGGCCGTCGCCGAACTCGAAGCGGCCGCAAAGCGCGAGACCTTCTGGGGAGCCTCCGCCGAGATCGTCTCCGCCCTCGGCTCCGTCCACGGCCACGGCGCCGTCGCGGCGCTCCGGCGCCTGCTTGGCGCGATCCGAAACTCGAAGGTCCGCCGCGCGGTCGTCGAACAGCTCGGCCGCCGCGGCGCTCCCGCCGACGCCCGCCTCCTAGCACCGCTCGCGCGCTCCGCGCAAAGCCTTCTTGTCCGCGCCGAAGCCACCCGCGCCCTAGGCCGGCTCGACCACAAGAAGTACCGCGGACTCATCGCGGCCAATCTGAAGACGCAGACCTACCGGGACGGCGTCGCCGCCGCGGCCGTAGCAGCGCTCGCCGCGTCCCGGGATCCGGGCGCCGCGAAAAAGCTGCTCGCAATCGCCCAAGCGCCCTACCCCTTCGGCGCGCGCATCGCCGCGATCCGCGCGCTCGCGGAGTACGCGTCGGTGACCCCCGACGCCGTGCCCGCGTTGCTCGGCCTGCTGTCGGAGCCCGATGAGCGCATCAGCCTCATCGCCTGCGCGGCGCTTGGCCGCACGAACGATGAGCGGGCGCTGCCGCGGCTTGAGAAGGCCGCGAAATCCGCCGGAAATCCGCGCATCCGCGTCTACGCGACCGAGTCCATCGCGCGCATCAAGGCCGGCGCCAAGACCAAGAGCAAGTTGGTCAAGTAGGGCGTCGCGCTCCGCATGAGCGAAGGAAATTTTTTCCTATTCGAAAAATGGGGGGGAAAACCAAGCCCATCCACACAAGGCATATCAGTCCAAGTAAACCCGTGACCAAAGCTTCTTTCGGAGTTGGAATGCATCCCCTCCGCTCTTTCGCCGGCAATTTCGGATGATTCGCGATGGGAACAGCGCCGCCCGCCGCGCCCACGCCGGCCAAAAAGGAAACGGCTAATTCATACGGCTTCATTGAGATCGCTCCAATGAGGTAGCGCTGGCCGGCCACGTTGAAAACTCCGTACAAAGCATGCTCCCGATCCGCATCCTCCGGGGTTTCAGTCGACCGATAGTCCAAGGTCAATGAGGAGGAGGGGGAAGTCGTCTGTAAGGGCCCGAGATGCAGTCCCACTCCCAAACCCTTGGCTTGGCGCTCGATGATCTCGGAGACAGAATGCCGATCGACGCTGGGAGGAAGCAGGTAAACGAAAAGCGCCTCGCCCTCCGGATTTTTCAAGCCGACGACGAAGCGGGGCGCAGGATCGGAAACCGGCGCGAAGCCATCGGGGATTTGGTAGGCAAACGGCGCATCCGCGGCGCCCGCCACGGCCAGAGGACACATCATCCAGACAAGAAGCCTCCCCGCTAGAAAAAATGATTTTCCTATACACCAATTCTTATGCGAGAGGAGCACAAGTCACTCCCCCCTCATGACCGTGATCTCGGAGATATTGATCCTCAACTTTATAAGCTTCCTGCTCATCTTTGACGCCGCAATAACCCTTTTTCTTCTCTTCACGGTCGTACCGCAACAAATTATCCACTACGTAACTGTCTTGCAACTGTCGCGTATGGGTCAGCTCATGCTCAAGTAAGGCCTTTTTTTCAATTGGATCCCTCTTGCGATAGTCAGTTTCATTAACCCAGATGTCCAACTGTGATTTGGTTAGAGCGCCGGCCCCCTCATTTTCCGTCATTTCCCCCGGTATCCCACCACGTGTAATGGTGTGTAAATTTCCATCTTTGTCCCGATGCCATTGGACCTTGACCGGAGGTTGACTCCCGCCGGCCAATTGATAGATGGGGTCGGCCAAAACCATGACGGAGGTGAGCGCGCCGGTCACAACATTCCAGATTCCGTTCATCACCGCCTTTCCCACGGCGGCACAAGCGCCCCCAATATTACCTTTAGCCAGATTACTGATGAGCCCCCCGATGCCATCTTTGAGAAAGTTCCAAAGCGTGGAAACGATCGTACCGACCAACGCTTTGGCGGTCTGAAAAACCGCATTAAAAATATTGGGAATAAAATCCACGACTCTTCGCCAAAAGCTTTGTTTTTTCTTGGAGGTTTTAATTTCGACCGCGTGAATCTGTTGCTGATTGACGTCGGCCAATTGGCTTTGCAGGTCCGCCGAAGCCGCTTCCAGTTCCGATGGAAGGGAAGCAGGCGGCGTCTGCGTCATAGTCTGCACGCCGGACACCACGCCGTTCAAAGCCGCATTCGGACCCGCGGTGAGACTTGCGCGCTGGGCGCCACCCCCGGCCCAGGCGCCGGAGAGGCCCGCGCTCCGCTCTACATCGCTAAGACGAGCGGCGGCTTTGGACTGCACCGCCGCCGCCGCGGCTTCCTTGAGGGCTGAAGAATCCGGCTGTTTCTCAGGAGCCGCCTGAACAGAAGGAATCAATAGCCCGAAAGACAAGGCAAAGTGGAAAAATGGCGACCAACGCCAAGACCCCATTCGGCCAGTGTAGCCCCGCGGGTTATTTCTGTCAATGACAGCAACATTTTTTACTGATTTTTTATCGACGCGAAAGGCCCCCCTGTTGGGCGAACCAGAGGGCCTTTTTCGAGGCTCAATGTCTTAGTCGGCTTTGTCGGGGGAGATCAGGCCCATGTCGATGCCCTTGACCACGGCTTCGGTCCGGTTCGACACGCTCAGCTTCTGGAACATGCTGTTGAGATGATTTTTGATCGTCTTGACGCTGCACGCGAGAGAGCCGGCGATTTCCTTGTTCGACTGGCCCTGGCCCAGGTTCGAGAGAACCTTGATCTCGGTCTTGGTCAGCGCGACGAGCGAGGCCTCTGAATTGGCCGAGCCCATCTGCCGCAGGCCTTCGATGAGCTTGCTCATCACCGGCTGGGGGATCATCACGCCCTGATTGGCGAAAGTCTTCAGCGCGTTGACGAGCTCGGAGGCGGGAAGCATCTTCGACAGGTAGCCGTTGGCGCCCGCCTGGATAGCCTCCATCACATGCGCCTCATCCTCATAGGAGGAAAGGATCAACACGTTCGTCGTCGGGCAGTCCTTGTGAATCTGTCGCGTCGCCTCGATGCCGTCCATATGGGGAAGCTTGATGTCGAGGAGGATCACATTCGGCTTCAGTTTCTTGACGAGGCGCAACGCCTCGCGCCCATCGGCGGCCTCGCCGATGACGGTGATTTTTTTCTCGTTCTCGAGAAGGTCCTTGATGCCCTCGCGAAACAAAGTCTGATCGTCGGCGATCACGACGGTGATCTTCTTCGGAGAAGGGGTCTTCTTGGCCATGCGTTCATATTACACAATTTTGCCAATGAGGTGGTGTCAGGCTTATACTTAATTGAGTTGTTTGAGCGGTCGACTCCTTCAACAAACAATTCAATTAAGTATAAGCCTGACACCACTTTCATTGTCGCAAAAGGGCGGATTGTGGTAGAATGCCCGCCTTGCGGCGCCGTAGCTCAGTGGTAGAGCGGACGTTTCATAAGCGTCATGTCGGAAGTTCGATCCTTCCCGGCGCCAAGAATTCTGTTTAAAAGGAGACTCGAACATGGCCGAAGCCCTCGTCGTTGCCAGCAAGGTCAAGAAGCTCGTCAAGGAAGCCGGACTCCGCACCGGCGGCGATTACATCGACGCCCTATCCGCGAAGATCGAAGCGACGGTCAAGTCTTCGATCCAGAAGGTCCAGTCCGAAGGCAAGAAGAAGACGCTCGGCGTCGAAGACCTCGCCTAAGGATTCGACGATGCGCTCGTTCAGGGACTTCATGGAGTCCGCTCTCTACGACCCTGAACGGGGGTATTACTGCGTCCGCGAGAAGGCCGCGGACTTCTACACCGCTCCCGAGCTGCACGCCGCCTTTGGGGCCGTGCTGGCCGACAGGCTGGCCCTCCTGCTGGAGCGCATCGCGAAAACCCGTCCCACCGGAACCTTGTCCCTCGTCGAAGCCGGCTGCGGCGACGGGACCTTGGCCTGCCAGATCGCGCGCCGCCTGCGCGAAAAGCACCCCGGCCTGGCGTCTCGCGTTTCCTTCGTGCTCATCGAAAGGGTCCGCAAGGACCTGACGACCGCCGTGCGCCGCCTCACCGCCTTCGGCCTGCCCGTGACCGCGCAGACCGGGGTCGCGCAAGTCCCGCCGTTTGCCGGCATCCTCTACTCCAACGAGCTTCTCGACGCGCTGCCCGTGCACCTGCTCTCGGCGCGCGACGGCCGGGTCCTGGAAGTATTCGTCGATGACACCGGACGTGAAATATGCGCCCCTCTGTCCCGCCCGGAGCTCGCGGCACCCGCCGCGGCGATGGCTGCCTCGCTGCAAGACGGCGAGCGGCACGCCGTCGGTCTCGAGGCTCAGGCCTGGCTTGCGGACGCCGCAAGCCGCGTCGAAGAAGGCTTCATCCTGTCCATCGACTACGGAAAGCGCTTCGCGCCCGGCACCGCCAATCCGCCGCGCGCGTTCCGCCGCCACGCCGTTGAAACCGAGCTCACCCGCGAACCCGGGGCCCGAGATCTCACCGCCTCCGTGGACTTCGAGGCGCTGATCGGCGCCGGCGCGGCCGCGGGCCTTGGCCTTGAGACCTATGAAAGCCTCTCCAAATTCCTGATCGAGGGCGGCCTGCTCGCCTGGATCGAGGCCGCGGCCGGCGATGACAGCGCCTCCTACCGCGAGCGCGCCAAGCTCAAAACCCTCATCCACCCGGAAGGGATGGGAGAGGTCTTTAAAGTTCTCATCCAGAGGAAAGCGACATGATGAGCGCCTATGCCGTCGTCTACGCCTTCGTCATCGTCGCCGTCGGCTTCGCCGCTGTGACTCTGGGTGCCGCGAAACTCCTGCGCGCGAGCGTCCCATACGCCCGAAAGGAAAGCACTTACGAGTGCGGCATTCCCGCCGTCGGCTCGACCGAGGTCAAGCTGAACATCCGCTTCCACGTGTTCGCCCTGCTGTTCGTGCTGTTCGACGTTGAAATCCTTTACGTCTATCCGTGGGCCGTCACCGCGCGCGAGCTCGGCCGTCTGGCACTCGTGGAAATGGGCGTCTTCCTCGGGGTCCTGCTCCTGGGCCTCGCATTCGCCTGGCGCAAGGGCGCGCTGAGCTGGGAATAATATGATTCTTGAAAAACTGCCGGGACTGACCAAGGGACTGCCGGGGGGAGAGCTCCTGCTGACGACCTCGGATTACTTCATCGACCTCGGCCGCAAGCAGTCGTTGTGGCCGATGACCTTCGGACTCGCCTGCTGCGCGATCGAGATGATGGCCTCCTACGCCTCGCGCCTGGACTTCGACCGCATGGGCGTGATCCCCCGCGCGAGCCCGCGCCAGGCCGACGTCATGATCGTCGCCGGCACCGTCTGCAAGAAAATGGCCGAACCGATCCTTGAGATCTACCACCAGATGCCGGAGCCGCGCTTCGTGATCTCGATGGGCTCCTGCGCCAACTGCGGCGGCCCGTACTACGACTCCTACTCCGTCTTGAAAGGCGTGGACCGCATCGTGCCCGTCGACGTCTACATCGCCGGCTGCCCACCGCGCCCTGAAGCCCTGCAGTACGCAGTCGTCAAGCTCCAAGAAAAGATCGCCAAAATGTCGCTGAAGAAGGGGCTCGCGACTTCCCAGCAGGAAAAAGGCAGCCGCGACATCAATGCTTAATTTATGACCAACGACGAGATTTTCGCGAAGATTCAGGAGAAGTTCCCAAAAATCGAGAAGGCCGCGGTGCAGGTCAAGAACTACCTGACCGTGCGTCTTGCCTCCAAAGACGATCTCATGGCGTTCGCCCAATGTCTCAAGGATTCCTCCTTCGACATGCTCGAAACGGTCACGGCAACCGACCTTCTCGGCCCCGTGGACATGAAGGGCTACATCCGCCAGCAGAATTTCAATCCGTTACTTCCCGAAGGCGCCACACCGCAGATCGAAGCCGCCGCCACGCCCGGCTACCCATACCGCCCAGTCATGGACCTGCTCTGGGTGTTCTTTTCCATCAAGGAGCGCGCGCGTGTGTTCGTGCGCCTCGAGGTGCCGCGCGAGAACGTCAGCGTGCCAAGCCTCACGCCCTTGTTCAAGAGCGCCGATTGGCAGGAGCGCGAGACCTTCGACCTCTTGGGCGTGCGCTACGAGGGGCACCCGAACCTCGTCAAGATACTGACCCCCGATTTCACCCAAGGACACCCCCTGCGCAAAGACTACGCTCACATCAAGGACCGCTTCGATGAGTAACGCAACGCTCAAGAGCGATCAGCTCTTCATCAATCTCGGCCCCCAGCACCCGTCCACGCACGGCGTTCTGCGCATCGGCCTCACGATCAACGGCGAAGTCATCGTCAAAGCGGTGCCCGACATCGGCTACCTGCACCGCGGCACCGAAAAGCTCGCCGAGGTCCGCAACTACCACCATTGCGTGGTGCTCACCGACCGGTGGGACTACGTCTCGGCGATGCCCAACAACCTCGTGTTCTGCCTCGCCGCCGAGAAGCTCATGGGCGTTGCGGCCACTCCGCGCGCCAATGCCCTGCGCGTGATCATGTGCGAGATGAACCGCGTCGCCTCGCACCTTCTTTTCTTCGGAACGTACGGCATCGACCTCGGAGCCTATACTCCGTTCCTCTACGCCTTCCGCGAGCGCGAGATGGTGCTCGACCTTTTCGAGATGCTCTGCGGCGCGCGCTTGACCTACAATTACATCCGCCTCGGCGGCGTGATGGTGGACGCCTCGTCGGAATGGCTCAAGCGCACGATGGAGTTCGTGGAATACTTCAAGCCCCGCCTCGACGAGTACGACACGCTGCTGACCTACAACCCGATCTTCATGGCCCGTACTCAAGGCGTGGGGGTCGTGACCGCGAGGGAAGCGGTCGACTGGGCGCTGTCCGGCCCCAACCTCCGCGGCTCCGGCGTCGATCACGACGTGCGGCGCGCCGATCCGTACTGCGGCTACGAAAACTACGAGTTTGACGTGCCCCTCGGCAAAACCGGCTCATGCTGGGACCGCTACTTCTGCCGCGTGCAGGAGATGCGCCAGTCGATCCGCATCATCGAACAGGCGATCGAAAAACTCCCGGACGGACCGTTCATGGCGTCCGGCGTGGCGAAGATCCCGAAGCCGGCGCCCGGCGAGGCGTACGCGCACGTCGAGGGCTCGCGCGGAGACCTGGGCATCTATCTCGCCTCCGACGGCGGCATCTCCCCGTTCCGCCTCCACGTGCACGCGCCGTCTTTCATTAATCTCGCGATGCTGCAGGAAAAACTCGTCGGGATGAAAGTCTCCGACGTGATCGCGCTGCTGGGCTCGATTGACATCGTGCTCGGCGAGGTGGACCGATGACAACTCCCGAACCCGCGGCGGCGGCGCCCAAGCCCGTCGCGCCGAAGTACGTGCCTCCAGAGCCGGTTCTCAACAGACAGAATGGCCGCCTCATCGAAGACCGCTTTTCCACCTGGCCCACCGAGGTGTTCAAGAAGCGCTGGTCGCGCCCCGGCTATCAGCGGGGTGCGGGGATGCTCGTCGCCATCTTCGTCGGGCTCGGCCTCACCGGCGGATTGATCGGCGAACTCGCGAAGCGAGCGGACGGTTTCTACGCGCTGCTGGGATCTTTCGCCGCGGCGCAGGGCCTGCCGCCCCTGGCCCTCGACGCCGGCTGGATCGCGATCAAGGTCCTCATCGTTTTGCACATCGTCTTGATCAACGGCCTCTGGTCGATCTGGTGGGAGCGCAAAATCTCGGCTCACATCCAGTCGCGCGTGGGACCGACCTACGCGGGAAGCCCGAAGGGCTTCAATTTCCACGGCTGGGCCCAGACCGCGATCGACGGGATCAAGCTGCTTCTTAAGGAGGACGTGACACCGGCCGCCGCGGACAAGTGGGTCCACGCGCTGGCCCCCGGCCTCGTGATCGCACCGTGCATCATCGCGTTCGCGCCCGTCCTCTTCGGGGACGGCCTAGCGGCCGCGAGCCTCGATATCGGCACCCTGTACATCTTCGCCTTCGCCGGCATCTCGGTGATCGGCATCGTGATGGCGGGCTGGGCTTCGGGCAACAAGTACTCCTTATTGGGAGGATTGCGGGGTGCCGCGCAAATCGTCAGCTACGAACTGCCGCGCGGCTTTTCCGTGGTGCCCATCCTGATGTTCGCGGGCTCGCTCGACCTGCAAGTGATCTCAAACGCCCAGGCCGGCTACTGGCACGGGATCATCCCGCGCTGGTTCATCTTCTATCCGGTCGTCGGCCAGCTCGCCTTCGTGATCTTCTTGATCTCATCGGTGGCCGAGACGAACCGCACGCCCTTTGACATCCCAGAGGCGGAGTCCGAGCTGGTCAGCGGCTTTCACACCGAGTACTCGGGCATGAAGTGGTCCATCTTCTTCCTCGCCGAGTACGCCTACGTCCTGCTCGGCTCATTTCTGCTGGCGACGTTTTTCCTCGGCGGCGGCGCCTCCCCGATCAACGCCCTGCCGTTCACCTGGATTCCCAGCTGGCTCTGGATGCTGGGCAAGGCGATGCTGATGATGTTCGTGTTCTTATGGATCCGGTGGACTTTGCCGCGCTTCCGGGTCGATCAGCTCATGGACTTCACCTGGAAGTTCCTGCTCCCCTGGAGCTTCGTCAACATCGCGGTCGCCGGCCTCTATCTCGCGTATTGGCTCAAATGAGGGCCTCATGATCAGGTATTTCTCGAGTATTTTCAACAACAGCAAGGCGATCATCCAGGGCCACTGGATCACGCTCAAGTACATGTTCAAGCCGGCCGTCACGGTCCACTATCCGGATGAAAAGCTCGTGCCCTTCGCGGCGTATCGGGGCGCGCTTCTCTTCGACTCCCAGGTCTGCATCTCGTGCAACCTGTGCGTGAAGGCGTGTCCGTCGAACTGCATCGCTCTTGAGAACGCCAAGAACGAGACCGGCAAGAAAATCGCGAAGGTGGACTGGTACTCGATCGACTTCGGCAAGTGCAACTTCTGCCGCTTGTGCGAGGAAGCCTGCCCGACGAAGCCCAAGTCCGTCTGGCATTCCCTCGACTACGAGGTGATTTTCGTCAAGCGCGACGAGATGGTGCGCTGCTGGAAGAAGGACTTCCCGTTCATCGGCAAATACTTCGACCGAAAGACGAAGGACTTCAAGGACCCCGAAGGCCAGGTCGTCCTCCACGACGTCCAGCCCAGGAGAAGCTAGGATGCTCGACCAAGCCGTGTTTTACTCGCTCACGATCTTGACCTTAGCCTCCGCCCTGGCCGTGGTCCTGCACCGGAACACGGTGCACTCCTCTTTGTTTCTCGGCCTCTCGCTGGCCGGAGTCGCGGGGCTCTACGCCTCGCTTGGCGCGGATTTTCTCTTCGGCGCCCAGATCATGGTGTACGTCAGCGGCATCGCGGTCCTCGTGATATTCGTCGTCATGCTGCTCGGCCGCGCGTCGGACCTCCACCTGCGCCAGGTCAACGAGCGCTGGATGGCGGCACTTCTCGTCTGCTTTGTTGCCGCCGTGGGCCTCTTCAAGGTCGCCCGCCTCCAATCCAATATTGTCGCGACGGGCGCCGCGCATCCCGGCACGCACGACATCGGCCGTCTGTTCCTGGGCGAGTGGCTGCTGCCCTTCGAGCTGACCTCCCTCATTCTGCTCGCCGCCCTGCTCGGCGCCGTTTTCTTCACCCGCACGGAGAACGCCCAGTGAACGCTCCCCTGACGCTTGCGCACTACATGACCGTGGCCGGGCTCCTGTTTTTGATCGGAATTTTCGGCGCGCTCACGCGCCGAAACATTATCGGGATACTCATGTCGATCGAGCTCATGTTCAACGCGGCCAATATCAATCTCGCCGCCTTCGATCGCTTCCTCCACCCGGACGGCGTGACCGGCCAGGCGCTGGCGCTGTTTGTGATGACCGTCGCGGCCGCCGAGATCGTTGTCGGCCTCGCTTTGCTGCTCGCGATCTACCGTGGAACAGACACCGTCTACGCCGAAGACTTCAACCTCCTCAAGGGCTGATCCCATGATCGAACACGCCTACTTGATCCCGCTCATTCCGCTCGCCGCGTCGTTGATCATGCTGTTCGGCGCGAAGGAAGATCCACATTCGCCCGCGCCCTGGATCGGCATCGGGGCGATGGCCATATGCCTTGGGCTGTCTTTATCCATCCTCGGTGCGGTCATGACGGGAAGCGTCTCGGTTCCGTACGAGCACAACTGGCACTGGTTCTCGTTCGCGGCCTCGATTGCCGGCAAGCCGTTCCTCTATGACATGCCGATCGGCGTGCTCATCGACGGTCCCGCCGCGCTCCTGCTTGTCGTCGTCACTCTCGTGAGCCTCATGGTGCAGATCTACTCGATCGCCTACATGCATGAGGACACGCGCTACAAGCGCTTCTTCGCCTTCGTCTCGTTCTTCACGGCCGCGATGCTCGGCCTCGTGGTCTCGAGCAACATCCTCGTCGGCTTCTTGAGCTGGGAGCTCATGGGCCTTTCCTCCTACCTTCTGATCGGCTTCTGGTTCGAAAAGGACGGACCGACCGAGGCGCAGAAGAAAGCCTTCATGACGACCAAGCTGGGAGACTCCGGCCTGTATCTCGCGCTGCTGTTCATCTTCGCGAAGGTGGGCTCCTTTCAGATCACGCAGATTCAGCAGTTCATCCACCAGGGCTATATGACGCCGGCGGTCGCCACCGTGATCGCGATCGGCATCCTTTTTGGGGCGATGGGGAAGTCCGCCCAGTTTCCGTTGTTCATCTGGCTGCCCGACGCGATGGAAGGCCCCACGCCCGGCTCGGCGCTGATCCATGCCGC
Organism: Elusimicrobiota bacterium; assembly: GCA_023249675.1. Lineage (GTDB taxonomy): Bacteria > Elusimicrobiota > Elusimicrobia > UBA1565 > UBA9628 > GWA2-66-18. The sequence continues at coordinate 21,376 of JAHFCE010000009.1, forward strand.
GACCATGGTCGCGGCCGGCATCTTCGTCGTCGCGCGGCTCTACTTCGTCTTCCTGGCCGCGCCCGACGCGATGCTCGCCGCGGCCTGGATCGGCTGCGCGACGGCCTTCCTCGCCGCCGCGATGGCTCTGGTCAGCTACGACATCAAGCGCGTGCTGGCCTTCTCGACCGTTTCCCAGCTGGGCTTCATGATGTGCGCGCTCGGCGTCGGCGGCTACACCGCCGCGCTCTTTCACCTGACGACCCACGCGTTCTTCAAGGCCCTGCTGTTTCTCGGCGCGGGCTCGGTGATCCACTCGGTGCACACCAATGACATGCGCCAGATGGGCGGCCTGTCGAAGAAGATGCCGGTGACCTTCCTGACGATGGGCGCGGCGATCCTCGCGATCGCCGGCATCCCGGGAACGTCCGGCTATTTCTCGAAGGACATGATCCTGGCCAACATCTACCACGCGAACCGCCCGATCTTCTGGATCATGCTGCTCACGGCGCTCATGACCGCGTTCTACATGTCGCGCCTGTTCATCCTGACCTTCTGGGGCGACGACCGCGACCATGAAAAGTACCATCACGCCCACGAGTCGCCGTTTCTGATCACCGGCCCGCTGGTCCTGCTCGCCTTTCTGGCACTCGTGTCCGGCTACATGCTCAACCGCAACGAACTCGTCTACCGCTTGCTCGAGAAGCCCACGATCACAGCAACGGCTTCCACCGAGGCGCACGGGGAAGAAGGCGGATCCGCGGAACACCACGAGGGGCATCTTCCGCACGGACTACACCTCGCCTTACCGTTGCTGGTGCTGGGCTCCATTGGCCTCGCTTTCGCTCTCTATAAAGGTCCGAAGTATGCGGTCGCCGACAGGCTCAAGACGAAGTTCGCGCCGATCTTCCGCGTTCTCGACCGCCGCTGGTACCTCGACGACGCCTTCGACGCACTCGTCGTCCTCTGCGACCAAGTCGCAACGCTCGCCTATTGGATCGACACGCACATCGTCGACCGCGTGTTCGTGGACGGCTGGGGCCTGCTCATGCGCATCGTCGCCGAGATCAGCAACCTCCTCGACGCGCTGTTCGTGGACCGGACCGTGGACGGCTTCGGCGGCCTGAGCCTCGACCTCGGCGTGGGCCTGCGCGGCCTCGTCAAGGACGGCCAGGTGCAGGAATATCTGATGTACGTCGCGATCGCCTTCAGCCTCGCGGCGACCTTGATTCTGACGCGCTAATTAGGAGACTCCCCAACATGAACATGCTGACTGTGATCACCTTCGCGCCCCTCGTCGGAGCGCTGATCATCCTGTGCCTCCCGAAAGAGAAGACAAAAGCGATCCAGACCGTCGCCTTCGTCTTCGCGGGCCTCTCGCTTCTCGCCTCTCTGGCTCTGCTCCCCGGCTTCAGCCGCGCAACGCACGAGATGCAGTTCGTCGAGCGCTTCGCCTGGATCCCCTCGTTCGGAGTGCAGTACTTCCTCGGCGTGGACGGGCTCTCCTATCCGCTCGTGCTCTTGACCACCTTCATGAGCGTGATCGCTCTCGTCGGCTCTCTCGGCATCGAGAACCGGGTCAAAGAGTATTTCTTCTGGTTCCTCGTCCTTGAGGTCGGCATGCTCGGCGTGTTCTGCGCGCTCGACCTCATCCTCTTCTACGTGTTCTGGGAGCTCACTCTTGTCCCGATGTACTTCCTCATCGGCGTCTGGGGCGGCCCGCGCAAGGAATTCGCGGCGATCAAGTTCTTCCTGTACACCTTGACCGGCTCGGTGTTCATGCTGCTGGCCTTCCTCGCGGTGTATTTCGCAAGCCCCGCGCCCCACACGTTCGACATGCTCGAACTCGCGAAGATGACGGGAGACTGGCCCCGGACCTTCCAGATTCTCGTCTTCCTCGGCATGTACTTCGGTATGGCGATCAAGATTCCCGCCTTCCCGTTCCACACCTGGCTTCCGCTGGCCCACGTCGAGGCTCCGACGGCGATCTCGGTCATCCTGGCCGCCGTTCTGCTTAAAATGGGAGTGTACGGCCTTCTGCGCATCTCCTTCACGCTCGCACCCTTGGGCTTCCAGTGGTTCCTGCCGGCCCTCATCGTGATCGCCGTCATCAACATCGTCTACGGCGCTTTGTGCGCGATGGCGCAGACCGACATGAAGAAGATGGTCGCCTACTCCTCGGTCAACCACATGGGCTACTGCCTGCTCGGCATCGCCGGCATGACCACGGCGGGCTTGACCGGCGCGGTGTTTCAGATGCTGACGCACGGCATCATCACGGGCGCTTTGTTCTTGCTCGTCGGCGTGATCTACGACCGCGCGCACACCCGCGACATCTCGGCGTTCGGCGGGTTGGCGGTTAAGCTTCCCGTCTACGCGGCCCTCATGTCGCTGACCTGCTTCGCCTCGCTCGGCCTGCCCGGCCTGGCCGGCTTCATCGGCGAGTTCCTATGCTTCCTCGGCGCGTTCCAAACCTGGAAGCTCGCCGCGGCGATTTCCGTGCTCGGCATCATCGCAACAGCCGCTTTCTTCCTGCGCATGATGCAGAAGGTCTTCCTGGGCAAGTTCAACGAGAAGTGGAGCGGTCTGTCGGACATGACGCCACGCGAGCTCGTCTCGATCGCCCCGCTCGCGGTCCTCACGGTGCTTTTCGGCGTGTATCCGAAGTGGCCGCTTGACCTGATGAACAAAACGCTCGAGCACATGCTGGGGAAGTGAAATGAACAATCTGCGCCTGCTCCTCCCGGAGTCGATCCTCGCCACTTTGGCGCTCGGCGTAGCGCTGGCCGACCTGATCCTGCCGGCTCGGCGGGCGCGGGCGCTGTATCATCTCGCCTGGCTCTCGGCCGCGGGCGTGCTCGCTTGGATCGCGCTCTCCCTTGGCGACACGGCGACGTACGGCGTCGGTTCGCTGTGGGCCGTCGATCCGTTCAGCCAGTTCTTCAAGCTCACGACCTTGCTCACCTGCGTGCTCTGCCTCCTGCTCGGCCTCGACTATAAGGCCTTGCCGGAGCGCCACGCCGGCACGTTCTCAGCGCTGATGCTGCTGTCGACGGCGGGGCTCATGTACCTCGTCTCCTCAACGAATCTGCTCATGATCTTCGTAGCACTCGAACTCGTCTCGATCTCCTCGTTCATCCTGTCGGGCTTTGAGCGCACGAACCCGAAGTCGAACGAGGGCTCGATAAAATATTTCCTCTTCGGCGCGTTCTCCTCGGCCATCATGATCTACGGCATCTCGCTGTACTACGGCGCGACCGGCGGCACCGGGCTTGCGCCCGCTGCCGTCAATAGTCCCGGCCCGATGCTGATTCTGTCTTTGGTCCTCATACTACTCGGCTTCGGCTTCAAGGCGTCGCTGGCCCCCATGCACTTCTGGGTGCCGGATGCCTATGAAGGAGCGCCCACGCCCGTGACGACCTTCCTGTCGGTCGCCCCTAAGCTCGCGACCTTCGCGGCGTTGGCCCGCGTGTTCGGCGCGATCTTCCCGCTGCAGGCCTACGATCTGACATTGCTGTTTTCGTTGATAGCCGCGCTGACGATGACGATCGGGAACTTCACCGCCATGTTCCAAACCGACGCCAAGCGTCTGCTCGCCTACTCCTCGATCGCCCAGGCGGGCTACCTGCTGATCGGGCTTGCCGTGGGCACGCCGCTCGGCCGCGAGGGCGTGATGCTGTACTCGTTCGTCTACGTCGCGATGAACATCGGCGCGTTCGCCGTCATCCAGGCGGTCGGTTCGGCCAAGGGGAGCTACGACCTCTCTTCCTTCGACGGCCTCGCCAAGCACCGTCTCGGCCTGGCTCTGTCGCTCCTGTTCTGCCTGCTCTCCTTGGCCGGCATTCCGCCGCTCGCGGGCTTCATCGGCAAGCTGTACATTTTCTCCTCGGCCGTTGAGGCGGGGCAGTGGTGGCTCGCCGTCATCGGCGTGCTCAACAGCGTTGTGTCCGTCTACTACTATTTCGCCATCGCCCACCGCATGTTCTTCCGCGAACCTACCGACGAGGTCGCCATCCCCGTCGGGGCGTACGTGTGCGGCGGCGTGGCGGTGGCGGTCGTGGGAGTGCTCCTCTTCGGCATCCACCCGGAGCCGCTGATCGCCGCCGTGCACGCCTCGACTCAGATTCTCCCGTAAGTCAACTGTTTCCGGAAATAGCGATTTGAAATGGAAATAAGAATTCTTAAAGAGCCTATTTCACTCTCGGACGTCATGGCGTTGGCCAAGGATCAGTTCGGCGTCATGGTCAAGGCCACGGTGGACGTCGAGCGGGAAGTGTTGGCCTTGGGCGGCGAGCTCCATTGCGATGAAGAAGCCTTGTTGTTGGAAGATGGTTCCGAACAAGGACATCTGTGGGGCATCAACATCTACCCGGAAAAATCCGAGGCGGATCGCATCGAGTTTGATTCGATGATCAACGTCCGGCCTTCACAGAACAATCGTTCGCGGGGCGTCGAGAATCCTGAAACCCAGGAACGCATCTTACAGATCGTGTCGAAACTGATCCGTCCCTAAAAGAGGCCCATGGGAACTCAGCATTCCGGTTTGGCGGCAGGTGGATGGGGCCGGTTGTCTCTCCTGCAGCAGTTGGGGAACGTGGGCAGCGAGGTGAGCCGGGCACGCCGCTGGCAAAACAAGGATCCCTTGTTATTTGAAGGTGCAATAATCAGGGCGCTCGAGCTTCTGGACCTTTCGATCCGGGATCCGCGTTGGCGGCACCGCCTGAAGGAGCTTGTGCGGGCGCGCGAGATGCTGTGCGACGCTTGGCTCGGGGGCAAGGAGTACCACTCGGAGCTGGAAGGCCTCGATCGCTATTTTTTTAATTTCGCGCTTGCCGCGAGAAAATTGGCTTGATGGTCCTGGAACGCGTTCCCCTACCAACCCTCGCCTTTCGGCCGATGAGCATCGAGATAATGGAAGTAGCGCCATAAGTCCTCGAGGTCGCGCTCGCTCAGGTCGAGATGGTCGGGCATGTAGGTGTGCCGGTACTTCGAAGGGTTGCGGATGAACTCTTTGACCATCGCCTTCGGCCGGTAGGCAGTCACGCTCATCGGCTCGTTGAGGTCCGGGCCGACCTTTCCGCCCTCCCCGTTGAGCGCGTGGCAGCGCACGCAGCGGCCCTGGAACAGGGCGTAGCCCCGACGCTCCGGCGAGCCCGCCTGGGCGCCGCGCGGCACCGTTCTCGGATATTGGTCCTCGAAACGAATCAGGCTGATGGCCGTCACCTGCCACGGCCACGGATACTGGTTTGCGGTCGTCTGCGTGATCCCGGTCCATAAGACAAAAAACGGCCCCGGGTCGGCCTTGTGCCCGCCGACCGGCTCCCAGCCGCTCGGCACATCGAGGTCGCGGAAAGCCATGAAGCCGCCCTCCTCCGCGGCCTTCGTCAACGCTCCGACCGCGTTGTAGCCATCGAGCGCTGTGAAAGCGATGTGAGAGTATTCGGGCGAGAGCCAGCGCTTGCCGTACGCGAAATCCAGCAGGTCGCGCAGAGTGAAGGCCTCATAATTCTTGATCTTGCCCGGCGGATTCGCAAACTCGGAGGCAAACGAGACGCGGTGAGGCTTGACCTTCCCTCGCAGAGTCGCTAGAGACACGACCACAGCCGAAGAATCCGCCACGCGGAACTCGAGCGCCGGCTCGGCCCCGGCGACGGCGGCCGCGAGAAGAAGGATCGTGATCATTTATTCCAGTTGAGCTTCCGATCTTTCGGCGCATCCGCCTCCGGAACCTTCAGATGCACCGCGGCACCCAACGCCGCAAGCACGCCCGCCGTTCCGAGCCAGCGCCAGCCACCGCCTGAATGGGTGAACGCCGTCCACCACGCGGCCGCGCGTTCGGAGACTCCCAAAGTCCAGGCCTGCGTCTCCGCCACGTTCCAGCTCAGCGCCGACAGGAGAAGACACAGCCCCGCCGCCGGGCCGAGAACGCGCGACCAAAATGCCTCGGAACGATCCTGGCCCCATTGCCCAAGAAACGAAGAACCCAGCAGCGCGCATAGGCCCACACCCGCGACGATCGCGGCCTCGAGGGGGGGCAGAAACACGCCGCCGATGAACACGTACTTCGTCCAACACGCCAGGGCTCCCACGCAGCCGGCCGCACTCAGTCCCTTGCGCCAGACGTTCCTGCGGTCGCCGTAGGTCAGAGCCGCGGGCAGCAAAGCGAGAAAAGCCGCGCCCGCCGCCCAGTCCTCGGGACCGGCCCGGCGCCACTGCCAGCCGAAAGCAACGACGCCAAACGCAGCCAGCAGCCCGATGAAGGAGCCCTTCGAGCCGAGCGCCGCCGCGGGCTCCGGCGCAGGCGGCGGAGGGGGAAGCGGAATATTGCGGTGAGGCGATGTGAGCGCAGCAACGGGCGCCGCGACCGGCGGAAACACACTTGTTTCCACGCGCGGAGGCGCGGGAAGAATCCTAAACGGCGAGCCACTCGCGTCCGTGTCGAGCAGCATGCCGACCGAACGCATCTCCTTCAGAAGCTCCTGCGCGTCGGACGGCCGGTCCTCGACTGTCTTGGCCATCAGGCGGCGCAGGAGCCCCGCCGCGCGTTCCGTCACCTCGGGACGCAGGAGGCGCACCTCGGGCGGCGCCTCATCGCGGTGGCGCACGAGCGCGTCCGTCGCCGAGCCGGGGTAGGGCGGCCGTCCTGCCAGGGCGTAGTACCACGTCGCGCCGAGCGCGTAAAGGTCCGAGCGCGGATCGGGAGGACCTCCGAAACCCTGCTCCGGCGCCATGAAGTGAAAGGACCCGGCGACATCCTCTCCCACGGCCGCGGCGACACCGGCGGGGCGCGCGATGCCGAAGTCGGCAAGCTTGACCGCGCCGCGCACGTCCACGAGGATGTTAGCGGGCTTGATGTCCCGGTGCACGAGCCCGGCCTTGTGCGCAGCGCTCAAGGCCGTCGCCGTCTCCCGGATGATCTCAAGCGCCTCCGCGGGAGACAGGGGGCCCAAGCGCTTGACCCGCGCCTCGAGGGATTCCCCGTCCACCCATTGCATCACGATGTAGGGAACGCCGCGTTCCTCGCCGACATCGTAGATCGCGACGATGCGGGGATCCTCGAGCTTGGCAGCGCTGCGCGCCTCGGCCAGGATCTGCTCGCGCACGGCGGCGCCGCCCGCCTCGCCGTCATCAACGAGCTTGACCGCCACGAGGCGATCAAGGGCGAGGTGGCGGGCCTTGTACACCCGGCCCATGCCTCCCCGGCCGATGAGCGCGTCAAGACGGCAGGGTCCGAGCGTCTGTCCGATGAGGGGGTCCGCCTCGGGCATGTCCGCTCGAAGGATAACAGGCTCTGCGGCCCCCCGCAAGGTGCTCGTCTTGTACTCCTACAAAAGCAGGAGTTGTCCTTGGATTCGCTTCGCTTCAGTCGATGGAAGACCGGCTTTCTTCGCGAACATCGGCCATTGCCCGATCGCCTCGCGGACCTCTCTGAGGATGGACGGGGCTTCGCCGATTCCAAAACGATCCGCCAGTACGAGGCAGTCTTCCCTTCGAATATCGCCGAACTTCCCATTGACCGACATCAGATGCTGCCTGGTCCATTCTCCCTGGGGATTGTGGGCGAAGGTGATGTCGTAAGCGGGAGACAGCGTCCAAGAGCCGCCTTGGCGAAGGAGAAAGGAGAAATTCTTGGTATGGTCGTCGCAGTTGCGCCCCATGACATTGAGCGCCATTCGGCGAAACGCCTCGACTTCCGCCGAGTGCCCCAGCTTTAATTGCCGCATCGTCATGAAAAGCTGTTCATAGCTGTTGGCGGATTTCTTCTTAAAATCGAGATGATCCATCGCGCAGAGGCTTTGGAGGTGATGCTTGGCGCCGTCATCTTCGCGATCAAATCGCCTCGTCATGAAATGCGCCCGACCATTTTCTTCGAGCAGCCGTGATTCGGGCATGTCGATCCCGGCCTGCCGAGCCAACAGGCAATAGGCGTACTCGATGCGCCCATAGTCCTGGGAGGATCCCAGCTCGAGATCCTTGCCCATCCCGTCGAACTTGAGAAGCCAGTGCTCGAAGCCCGGCAACAGCTCGAACTGGCCGGAGCGGATTTCGGAGGTCGTTTTGTTCCACCCGATCACGGCTTTCGCGCGAGCGCCATTGGCGGAGGTTCCGACTTCGATGATGCTCCTCAGGGCGGCCTCCGTCGATGAGTCGCCTTCCAGGACGCCGCGGACGGCTTTTCTGGCCACGTCCACAAGCTGATTCATTTTTAAAGCGGTGGGCTTGGTGGTTTTGGGGCCCCGGGTCGGCTTGAATTCGAGCGCGCCCATGGCGCGTCGCCCCATGTAAGCGAGCCGGTCAAGCGGGGTGATGCTTGATTTGGGAAGGCCTTTTTCTGCCATGTACTTGTCGATGAGCGCGTTTCCAAATCCATCCGGCAGCGCGTCCGCGAACATCGCGGGCAATCGCCGGTAGGTTTCTTCCGGGAGGTCCGTGAAGACGTATGTTTTTTCCGATTCATCCGCGGGCATGTGAAGCGGCGCCAGCTGCAGCCCGCTCCTTCCGAAATCCTTGTCATAGGCGAAGACGTAATAGCCTAGGGCGGGATCGAGGGCAAGGGCTCCCACGAACTGACTCCAGAGGTAGACCTCTATGCGTTGAACGGGCCGATAGCGCGCGGCGGCCGCCCGCTTACTTCTCTTCGCCATGATCCCTCTTCTTTCTCCGCGCCCGCTGCCGCGCCGCGTGCGATGGCGTCATATGCAGGGGATTGATCGTGATCCTCGGCGCGAGGCTTTGCAGCCAGTCCTGCTTGTCCAGGGCGCGGACGACGCGGATAAGCGTCGTGAGGTTTGCCCCTTGGCCTGACTCCAGGTGACGCAACGCGTTCATGCTCACGCCGGCCTGAGCGGCGAGGGACTGTTGAGAGAGGTTCTTTTGCAGCCGCAAAGTCCGTATGTTTTCACCGATGGCGAGCACGAGCTCTTCCGAGTTTGATATTCCATTCATAAAGTATCCAGATAAGACACTTAAATTAAGTATCGGCATATAAATGTCTTATATAGAGTAATAATAACAGTCAATTCAGTCTGTGTCAATAGTATTTAAACGATCTAAAAAGAGCAGTTAAGTGATGGGGCTTTTGGCCCAAAAACAACGTGGGTCTTTTTCCTCGTCTCGATGGGTCTTTGGCTCCTGAGGAAATCGCCGGATGTCGTTTATACTGAATGTGTCGGAAAGGAGAAAATGATGAAAACCTTGATGGCGGCTGTTCTTGTCCTGGTTGCGGGCAGCGCGACCGGTTGGTCGCAGGTGACCGACCCCAGCGAGCAGGAACGTATCATCCAAAGCGCGCGGACGGCGCAGAGGGCACGGGAACACCGCCAACAGATGGCTGCGAAAGGCGATGCCTATCAGGTTCGCGTCTACACCTTTGGCGAGAGACTTGTTGACGTGATCACAGTCGGCGAACTGCGCCAGGCCGGCTACGAGGTCCTCGTCGATAATGACGACAATTATGACTTTGTAAAGGGCATCTTCACCACAGGCGTTCCATCTTCGCAAGTCGAGATTATAAGGCAGATCAAAATGGCGCAGCAGGTCCAGGCGCATCGTCGGCAGATGGCTTCAGAGGGCGATGCCTATCGGCTGACCGTCGGTTACCCGATATCCGCAATCACGGTGGGGGAACTGCGCCAGGCCGGCTACAAGGTCCTCATCGATAATGACGACAATTATGACTTTGTGAAGGGAATCTTCACCACAGGCGTTCCATCTTCGCAAGTCGAGATCATAAGGCAGATCAAAATGGCGCAAAGAGTCCAGACTCACCGCCAGCAGATGCTTGCACAGGGCGATGCCTATCAAGTTTACCTGGGCCGCATGACCTCCAATCCCGAGGCTACGGTAACGGTCGGCGAACTGCGCCAGGCTGGTTATGAGGTCCGCGTTGATAATGACGACAATTATCTCTTCACAAAGGAAAACTCCGTCACATCCGTTTTCTCTGAGCTAACGCGGATTATACGCGAGGTCAGAATAGCGCAAAGAGCCCAGGCGCATCGCGCGGATATGGCTTCGCAGGGCGATGCCTATCAGGTTCGCATCGGCTACTTGGAATCCGATCCCTCGGCTACGGTGGGGGAACTGCGCCAGGCCGGCTACGAGGTCCGCGTCGACGATAACGACAATTACGTCTTTGTCAGGCTCGGCGGGCAGTCCACATCTTCATCGGCGACAAACGCCGAGGTTTTAGACAAGGTCTCCGCTCAGAAAGAAGAGAAGCTCAAGGCCAAGATGGGCAAGGTCGAGAACACGATCAAGGAAACCGTCTCGAACTGGGCGCAGTAATCGCTCCCGCGTCGTCCGATCCTCAAGTAGTACAATAGCGGCATGGCCCTCTCTCCTAAAAAGAGCCCATCGGCCGAAGCGTTCGCCGAGCTGAAGGGACCGATGACGCGCGAGGAAGCGCGCGTCGAGTCGTCGCGCTGCCTGTACTGCTACGACGCCCCCTGCGTCACGGCGTGCCCCACGCACATCGACGTGCCCCGGTTCATACGCCAGATCGCGGCGGCCGATCCCCTCGGGTCGGCAGAAACCATTCTTGAGGCCAACGCGCTCGGCCACTCCTGCGCGCGCGTCTGCCCGGTCGAAGTGCTCTGCGAGGGCGCCTGCGTCTACCACGACTGGCAGGAGAAGCCGATTCAGATCGCGCGCCTCCAGCGCCACGCGACCGACGCCGTCTACGCCACAGGCGAGTTGCCCTTCAGCCCGGGCAAGGACAACGGCAAGAGAGTCGCCATTATCGGTGCCGGTCCCGCCGGGGCCTCCTGTGCGGCCTATCTGCGCCGCCTCGGCTTCGCGGTCGCAATTTTCGAGAAGCGCAAGCTGCCCGGCGGGCTCAACACCTACGGCGTGGCCGAGTACAAGATGTCGCAGCCCACGGCGATCGAAGAGATGAAATTCCTCTTCCAGCTCGGCTGCGACGTCGTCACCGGCAAGGAGATCGGAAAGGACGTGCCGGCCGCCGACCTGCTGAGCGACTTCGACGCGGTCTTCGTCGGAATCGGGCTCGCGGAAACCCGCTCGCTCAATATCCCCGGCGAGGACCTGGCCGGCGTCGTCGACGCCCTGTCTTTCATCGAGCGCGTCAAGGCCAAGGGCGGCAAAGGCGTGCCCCGGAGCGCGCACACCGTCGTCATTGGCGGTGGCAACACGGCCATCGACGCGACGACCCAGTCCGCGCGCTCGGGCGCGGCCAAGGTGACGCTCGCCTACCGGCGCGGCCCCGAGGACATGTCCGCCTATGATTTCGAGATCGCGCTCGCCAAGGCCGACGGCGCTGCGATCATCACGCGCGCCGTGCCCAAGCGCATCCTCGGCAAGAAGACCGTGTCGGGCGTCGAGTTCGCGGACAAGACGAAGATCTCCTGCGACCGCGTCATCAAGGCGATCGGCCAGACCAAGCACTTCGCGCTCGCCAAGGCCTTGGGCCTCGCCCAGCGCGAGGACGGCCGCCTCGCAGTCGACGCCGGCACGCTCCAGACCTCGAAGCCGAATGTGTTCGCCGGTGGCGACGCGGTCAACGGCGGCAAGGAGGTCGTCAACGCCGCGGCCGACGGCAAGCGCGCCGCCTGGGGCATCTTCCAAGCACTTTTCCCCGGCCGACCAGCACCCCTCGATAACGCCTATTGGATATCCACGATCGACGGACGCACGGTGGCGCCCATCACGCCCCGGAGCCACGCATGAAGCCGCGCCTTGCGCCCGATCTCTCCGCGAACTGCGCCGGGATCAAGTCCCCAAACCCGTTCTGGCTCGCTTCGGCGCCGCCCACGAACTCCGGAGCGCAGGTCATGCGCGCCTTCGAGTACGGCTGGGGGGGCGCGGTCTGGAAGACGCTCGGCTCCGATCCGCCGGTCGTCAACGTCTCCTCGCGCTACGGCGCCATCGACCTCGGCGGCCAGAAGATCGCCGGCTTCAACAACATCGAGCTGATCACCGACCGCCCGCTCGAGACGAATCTTAAGGAAATCTACGCGGTCAAGAAACGATTTCCAAACAACGCCGTCGTCGCGTCTTTGATGGTGCCGTGCGAAAAAAAAGCCTGGCACGAGATCACAAAAAAGGTGATCGCCGCCGGCTGCGACGGCGTCGAACTCAACTTCGGCTGTCCGCATGGGATGTCTGAGCGCGGCATGGGCGCCGCCGTCGGCCAAGTGCCCGAATACGTGAAGATGGTGACGGAATTCGTTAAAGAGGTCAGCTCCATTCCCGTGCTCGTCAAGCTGACTCCCAACGTCGCCGACGTGCGCTTCGCCGCGCGCGCGGCCAAGCAGGGGGGGGCCGACGGGGTGTCTCTCATCAACACCATCAACTCGATCATGGGCATTAACGTCGAGACCATGATTCCGAAGTTCGCCGTCGAGGGCCAAATCTCCCATGGCGGCTACTGCGGCCCCGCGGTCAAACCGATCGCGCTGAATATGGTCAGCCAGATCGCGACCGACCCCGAGACCGCCGGCCTGCCCATCTCCGGCATCGGCGGCATCTCGGTCTGGTCCGACGCGGTTGAGTTCATGCTGCTGGGATCATCGTCCGTGCAACTGTGCACCGCGGTGATGCACCATGGCTTTCGCATCATCGAGGACTTAAACGCCGGCCTCGCGGGTTGGATGAGACGCCAGGGCTTCGCCCAAACGACCGACTTCATCGGCAAGACCGCGCCGCGCATCGTGGACTGGAAGAAGCTCAACCTCCACTACAAGAGCGTCGCCGCCATCGATCCCGCGAAATGCATCAGCTGCGACGTGTGCTACGTTTCCTGCAACGACACCACGCACCAGTGCATCGACATCGACCGCAAGAAGGGCAACCGCAAGCCGCATGTCCTCTCGGACGACTGTGTCGGCTGCAACTTGTGTTCGCTCGTCTGCCCTGTCGACGGCTGCATCACGATGAAGCCCGTCGACACCGGCCTCAAGCCGCTCACCTGGGAAGACTACGCGAAAAATGGGATGAAGGGCTACGGCGAGATCTACCGCCGCCACTAACCAATGCCTCCGGAAACCGACAACCTCCGCCTCGACGAGCTCCACGCGGCCGATCAAAAGGACCGCGAGCAGGTCTACGGTTCCGCCGCGGACGTCGAAGCCCTCAAACTCCGCGACGCCGAGCGCCGCCGGGAACTCCTTGAGATGATCGGGCAGGGCGGGGTCAACACGCCTAACGACCTCTACCACGCTGCGGTCCTCTTCCTGCACGGCGCCGAGCCTAAGGAGTTTCTCGCCGCGCACCGTTTAGCTGTGATGGCGTCGATCAACGGCCACCGCCCCTCGCGCTGGCTGGCCGCCGCGACCCTCGACCGCTTCCTGATGTCCATCGGCCTGCCGCAGACCTACGGCACCCAGTTCGAGCACAACGGAGAAGACAACCGCTACCAGCTCCGCTTGCCGATCGACGACGCGACCGTGCTCCACTTCGAGAAGCGCTTCTTCGGTGTGCCGCCGGTCGTCGAACGGCTCGCCCAACTCAACCGTAGGATTGCCGGCTAAGCAATGACGGAAGCACCCCCTCCCGCCCCGCACACTGCCAAGTTGCCACGCTTAGTCACCGAGCGCTGGTACGACACGCTCTCTCAACGCCTGTTAGAGGCTGAACGCGCGAATCGAGAGGTGGTCCTGGATGCGACGGACGTAAAGTGGATATCGCCTTTTGGTACGGTACTTATCGCCGCTTTCGCTTCCAAGCAACTTGAGGTTGGGCATAAGGTGAGGATCCTGATGCCCACACGCGCAACCGAAGCCGCCTACATTCGTGAATCCGATCTACTCAGGCTTGTCGAATCAAGCGATATCACAGCCGCAATACGCCCCGACAACCTCCAACTTCGCCGTCTAACTCAGATGCAGGGCGATGTCCCCGAACTCGTTGCAAATTTCGCCGCCACACAGGCGCCAAACGTAAACGAAGAGGAACGCAGTCTGCTCCGCATGTGGATTACGGAACTGCTTGCCAACGCAAACGACCATGCGAAATCAGCACGCGGATTTTGGATATGTGCCCGCTATAACCCCCGCGGAAGAGATATCAGAATCTGTGTGGCCGATTCAGGCATTGGCATTCGGGAATCACTCGTTGATTCCCGCAAATATAATGCGGACATGACTCACGCCGAAGCTGTTGGACTCGCATTGCGCGAAGGCGTTACGGCCCGCCTTGGCGTCACCGGAGGGTTAGGCCTGAAACGAATAGCCGCTTACGTGAAATCCTGCGGAGGCGCACTGACCATAATCTCTGGGGACGCCCGTATAAGTGTCCGCCGAAAAAAGAGCACTGTCACGGCCACCTGCCCCCATTACCAAGGCACGATTGTGAACGCAACATTTGATGCGCGCGCATTGGCGCGCCTTGAATCCAAGGAGAGCTCCGACGCGCCTTTTCACTTTGAATAATTATGCTTGAAAATATTTATATTTCAGTCAGCGCTGTTTGCGGAGAGAAAACCTATACCCGCGATGACGGCAAGCCCCTCTATGGGAAAATTGCGGATGCCCTGAGCGGCGGCAAATCCGTAACCATCGATTTTTCCGGCAAAGAAATCGCTTCCGAGTCATTCTTGGACGAAGCCATCGTTGAACATTTCATGCGTCCGCTCGTACCGAACGCTCACAACTTCATCACGCTCAAGAATGTCTTTCCGCACGATCAGACACTCTTGCAGCGCGTATTTGAATACAGGAGAATGTTGGCACAAAAAGCTGATAAAAAGCGGCTTGGAAATAGCCGAGCAATACCAGACCATTCTGCCAGTCTCATCAAAGACGCCCCCGGCAAAAAACGCTCGAAGCAATAACCTTCATTTTAGAGAGGAGGAAATAATATGCCCCGAATCGTGAAGTGCGGCCTCATTCAAGCGTCGTGCGATTGGCAGACGCCGAAGTACACCCTGCAGCAGATCAAGACGAAGATGATCGACAAGCACGTCGCGCTCATTGAGAAGGCGGCCAAGCAGGGCGTGCAGATGCTGAGTCTTCAGGAAATTTTTTACGGACCCTACTTTTGCGCGGAGCAAGACGCGAAATGGTACGACACCGCCGAGACAATTCCCGGGCCGACCACTTCTTTGATGCAGAAGCTCGCGAAGAAGCACCAGATGGTCATCGTCTCCCCGATCTATGAGACGCCCTCGACCGGCACCTACTACAACACCGCGGCGGTCATCGACGCGGATGGTCAGATCGCGGGCATTTACAGAAAAAATCATATCCCGCACTGCGCTCCCGGCTTCTGGGAAAAGTTCTACTTCAAACCGGGCAACCTCGGCTACCCGGTGTTCCAGACGCGCTACGCCAAGGTCGGCGTGTACATCTGTTACGATCGGCATTTTCCCGACGGCGCCCGCATCCTGGGCTTAAACGGAGCTGAAATTGTTTTTAATCCGTCGGCCACGGTGAAGGGGCTGTCGGAATATCTCTGGAAGCTCGAGCAACCGGCGCACGCCGTGGCCAACCAATACTTCGTCGGCGCCAGCAACCGGGTGGGCAAAGAAGGTCCCTGGAATATCGGCGAGTTCTACGGCCAGTCCTACTTCTGCGACCCGAGAGGCCAGATGCTCAAGATCGGCCCGCATGATAAGGACGCGATCGTCGTCGCCGACCTCGACTTCGACCAGATTCTGGAGGTCCGCAAGGTGTGGCAGTTCTTCCGCGACCGCCGGCCGGAAACCTACGGCGCGCTCACTCAGCAGCTGCCGTGAGAAAGAACATCTTCGACGCGCTGATGGACGCGGAGATTCACGACCACTCCGAGCCCATCACGAAATCCCCCTACTGGAATAAGGACATCGCGCCCACGCGCAAGTCGCAGCGCACCTGGGGCACGAAGGACATCGCCGTCCTCTGGATCAGCATGAGCGCGTGCATCCCCACGTACATGCTGGCTTCTTCTTTGATTGCCGAGGGCATGAACTGGTGGCAGGCCGTGCTGACCATTTTTCTGGGCAACTGCATCGTCCTGCTGCCCATGATCCTCAACGCGCACGCGGGCACCAAGTACGGCATCCCGTACCCCGTCTACTGCCGGCCGGCGTTCGGGATTCTCGGGGCCAACGTCCCGGCGGTTCTTCGAGCGCTCGTCGCCTGCGGCTGGTTCGGCATCCAGACATGGATCGGAGGCGCTGCGATCTACAAGCTCGTCGGCCTCTGGTGTCCGGCCATCATGGCCGGAGCCCCAATCCTTCAGGGCCTCAACGCGGGCCAATGGGGCTGCTTCCTCTTCTTCTGGGCGATCAACATGTTCGTGATCTACAAGGGTGTCGAGTCCATCCGCGTCCTGCTGAACATCAAAGCGCCCCTGCTGATTCTGCTTGGCCTGGCTTTGCTCGGCTGGGCGTACGTCCAGGCGGGGGGGTTCGGTCCGATGCTGTCCACCCCGTCGGCCTTCGCGCCGGGACAGTCCAAGGCCGGCCAGTTCTGGCCGTTCTTCTTTCCGGCCTTGACCGCGATGATCGGCTTCTGGGCGACGCTCTCGCTCAACATCCCCGACTTCTCGCGCTACGCGAAGACCCAGAAAGATCAGATGCTGGGACAGGCCCTGGGCCTGCCCACGACGATGGGCCTCTACTCTTTTATCGGCGTGGCCGTAACCTCGGCCACCATCGTGATCTACGGCCAGTCCATCTGGGATCCGGTGGACCTCATCGCCAAGTTCAAGAATCCCGCCGTTCTCGCCGTGGCCTTGGTTTCACTGTGCGTGGCCACGCTCGCGACGAATATTGCGGCCAACGTGGTAGGACCGGCGAACGACTTTTCACATCTCTGGCCGGAAAAAATAGACTTTAGAATGGGCGGCTATATGACCGGCGTCCTCGGGATCCTGATCCAACCGTGGAAACTGATCGCGGATCCCTCGGGGTATATCTTTACCTGGCTCGTCGCCTACTCCGCGCTGCTGGGTTCGATTGGCGGCATCCTCATCTGCGACTACTACGTCCTGCGCGGCGCCAAGCTCGATGTGCGCGAGCTCTACGAGAAAAACGGCGCGTATTGGTACGCGGGCGGCGTAAACGGCCGCGCGCTCATGGCCCTCGTCCTGTCCTGCCTGCCCGTGCTTCCCGGCTTTCTCGGCACGGTCAAGCTCGCGACGGTCGCGCCCTTCTGGATCTCGCTGTACCACTACGCCTGGTTCATCAGCTTCGGCCTCTCGTTTGGGCTGTACTGGCTCCTGATGCGCTGGGAGAAAGAGGAACCCTATGCCCTATGACCTGCTGATCAAAGGCGGCACGATCGTCTCCGCGTCGGACACCTTCATCGGTGATCTTGCCGTCGTCAACGGCAAGGTCGCCGCCATCGGCAAGATCGCGGAGTCCGGCAAGAAGGTCGTTGATGCGCGGGGCAAGGTCGTGCTCCCGGGCGGCATCGACGCGCACACGCACTTCGACATGCCCTTCATGGGCGCGACCACGATCGACGACTTCACCACCGGCTCGACGGCGGCCATCTTCGGAGGCACGACCTCCATCGTGGACTTCGCGATCCAAAAGAAAGGCGAGACGTTCCGCCACGCGCTCGATGACTGGCACAGGCGCGCCGATGGGAAATGCGCCGTCGATTACGGATTTCACATGATCGTGACTGATTTTCCGGAAAAACAGCAGAAAGAAATGGACAGGCTCGTCGACGAAGGCGTCTCCTCCTTCAAGCTGTTCATGGCCTACCCCGGCATCTTCATGTCGGATGACACGACGATCTTCCGCGCGCTCCTGCGCACGCGCGACAACGGCGGCATCATCTGCATGCACGCCGAAAACGGCTCCGTCATCGACGTGCTGATTCAAAAGGCCATCGCCGAAGGCAAGACCGCGCCCGAGTGGCACGCGCTGACCCGCCCGATGACCGCCGAGGCGGAGGCCACGCATCGCGCGATCGCTCTGGCCGAGATGGCCGGTGTGCCGATCTATTTCGTCCACCTCTCCGCCGGCGACGCGATGGAGGAGGTGCGCGCCGCCCGCGCGCGCGGATTGCCGGTGTTCGCGGAAACATGCCCTCAATATTTGTATTTATCCGAGGATGACTACCGCCGTCCCGGGTTCGAGGGCGCGAAGTTTGTGATGTCCCCGCCTCTTCGGCCCGCCGGTAATTCGGAACGCTTGTGGAGCGGGCTCGTCCGCAATGATCTCCAAGTCGTCTCCACCGATCATTGTTCTTTTTGCATGAAGGCCGGAACGAATCAACCCGGCAAGGAGTTGGGAAAGAAGGATTTTTCAAAAATCCCCAACGGCGCGCCCGGCGTCGAGTACCGCATGCTCCTGCTCTGGGACGCCGTTCAGAAAGGAAAGATCACGGAGAACCGCTTCGTCGAGATCACCTCCGCCAACCCCGCGAAGCTCTTCGGCCTGTACCCGCGCAAGGGCCACCTAAACCCCGGAGCCGACGCGGACATCGTCATTCTCGACCCCAACAAGCCATTTACCTTCTCGCTGAAGAACCACCACTCGGCGGCCGATTACAACCCCTACGAGGGCGTGACGGTCAAGGGCTCGATTCGCGACGTGTTCTCGCGCGGCGAGGCGATGGTTCTCGATGGGAAGTGGGCGGGAAAGACCAGCCACGGCAAGTTCCTCAAACGCACGCCGCGCTCGTTCAACTAGGAGACCCCCAATGAACCGCACGATCCGCTTCCTCCTCTTGGCCATCCCGCTCGCCGCAGGCTGCGGAGGCTCTAAGCTCGTGGTGACAGGCTCACCCGTCCGGCCGAAGGAACCGGTGCGCCTCATTGCGACGCTCTCCGAGGCCAACGAATTTAGCCAGAAATTGACAGAGGAGCTGTCCCAGCAAGGCTATGGAATACTCGACCAGGCAAGAACACAATCCCTCCTGAGGAAGCTTGATATTGAGAACAGCGACCTGGTCGATGAGGCCTCCCTCGCCGAGCTGAAAGGCCGCCGCATCGACGCGATCATGAAGATCGTCGTCGAAATGACCGCCGCGAGGGCGGATCTGCTCGACAAGGTCCGCGTGAGCGTGACCGGGACCGGAGGCGGCGAGCTCCTGGCCTCGCTGGCATGGACCAACTCTTGGGGGGGCATGCCCGGCTCGCCCGCGGATTCCTCGATGCGATTGCCCATGACGAAGGCCGCGCGCAAGGTCGCGCTTGCGCTCACGCGCCAGTTGGGCCCTCCCGGCCCGAAGGCCTCGGTCATGATGGACGATTTCATCGCGGCACGCAGAGCAGCGCTGCGCGGCGCGCCGCTGACGGCGGCCCCCGCGGCGGCTCCTGCGCCCACCGTGACCTCCGACGTGGACACGCCCGCCCGGCGCGACGCGGAACGACCGAATGACTACGCGCTGGTCATCGGTATTGAAAGTTACCAATCCCTGCCGAAAGCCGACTACGGCGTGCGCGACGCCCAGACGGTCCGCCGTCATTTCGAGGCCTTGGGTGTTCCCGCGCGCAACATCATCAGCCTCGAAGGGCCCCAAGCCACCGGCAGCAAACTCCGCAGCTACCTGCAGCAGTGGCTGCCGCGCAACATCAAGTCGGAGTCGACTCTGTTCATTTATTACTCAGGCCACGGGGCTCCCGACCCTGCGAACGGCGAAGCCTATCTCGTGCCCTGGGACGCGGACCCGATGTTCCTGACGACGTCCGCCTATCCGCTGAAGCAATTCTATGCGGAGCTGACAGCGCTCAAAGCCAAGCGCGTCCTTGTCGCACTCGACGCCTGCTTCTCGGGCTCCGGGGGCCGCTCGGTTCTCGCCAAGGGCGCTCGGCCGCTTGTCGCCAAGGTGGATGAGAGCGTGCCGACCGCCGCCAACCTCACAGTCCTCGCGGCCGCCTCCGGCAGCGAGATCACCGGAACGCTCGACGAGCAGGCGCACGGGATTTTCACCTACTACTTCCTCAAAGGGCTTTCCGGCGGAGCGAAGACGCCGCGCACCCTGTACGACTACCTCAAGCCTCATGTCCAAGACGACGCCCGTCGCCAGAACCGGGAGCAGTCGCCGACCTTGGCCGGAGACGGGGCCGACGCGTCATTCTAGAGGAACTGATATAATCTCGATATGATCCTCTCACGCCTTTGCGCCCTGCTCGCGAGCGCCCTTCTGTCCGCGACGGCCTTCGCCGGAACCCTCGAAATCCCCGCCGAGCTCGCCCGAGGCATCGACGCCGAAGCCGTCCGCGCCGCCGCCGAGACCAAGATCTCGGACCCCATCTCCGTGGAGATCCAGCCCGTCCAAGACGGAGCGGTCCTCTCCGACTTCATCGGCAAGGGCGTGACGGTCCATCTCAAAAACGGCGGCCGCATCGTGGGCATCCTGCATGACGACACCGACAGGATCTGGATCGAGATCGGGGACGGTCGGATTGGCCTCGAATTCGACTCCGTCTCCTCCGTCGAGGTCGCGCCGAACAAGTACCAAGAATTCCGCGACCGCGAGGCCGCCCTCGGCGACGCCGATGTCCCGGCGCTTTGGGCGCTCGCACAGTGGGCCCGGTCGCAGGAACTGTCCTCCTACGCGCGGATGACCGCGCTGCGCGTGATCGATCTCGAGACCGATCACGCCGGGGCCCGCGCCCTGCTGCGCTACGAGAAAATCGAAGGCCGCTGGCTGACTCACGACAAGGCGATGATCGCCAAGGGCTTCGTCCTCTTCGAGGACCGCTGGATTGCGCAGGCCGAATACGCAGAGATCCTCCAGAAACGGGCGGCTCGCCGCCAGGAGCTCGAGGCTCGCCGTCGAGCGCGCATCGAGGAAGAGCGCCGCCGCCAAACCGAGGAGGAAGAGCGCCTCGTCCGCGAGCACGAGCGGAAGCTGGAGCGCCTGCGCGAGCTGCAGCGACTCCAGCAGTTGCGCCGCCTCCGCTACCGCTACGGATACCCTTACGGCCCGATTATCATCGTGCCCGGCCACCCCTGTCCGGGCCGCCATCGCTGACCCCGAGGACCACATGACCACCGCGACCAAGTCGACGCCTGCCGTCTCCATGTTGAAGCAGTACATCGGGGGCAAATGGGTGGACGGCTCCTCCTCCCGCGAGATCATCTCCACAAATCCTGCGGATTCGCGCCAGATCCTGGCCAAGCTCAAGGGCGCGGACAAAAATGACGTGCTCAAAGCCATCGACGCCGCCCAGAAGGCGTTTCCGGCCTGGAAGGCGACCACACCGCCCGCCCGCGGCCGCATTTTGATGAAGGCCGCGCTCCTTCTGCGCGAGCGCAAGGAGGAGTTGGCCCGCCTCATGACGCGCGAGCAGGGCAAGATCCTGCCCGAGGCCCTGGGCGAGATGGAAAAGGGCATCACGTTGATTGAGTGGTTCGCGGGAGAGGGCCTGCGCCTGGGCGGCATCACCCAACCGTCGGAGCTCTCCAAGAACCTGCTCTACACCCTCCGGCAGCCTTTAGGCGTCGTCTCCATCATCACGCCCTGGAACTTCCCATTCGCGATCCCCGCGTGGAAGATCGCTCCGGCGCTGATCTCGGGCAACTGCGTGATCTTCAAGCCCGCCTCGCTCGTGCCCGCGATGGCCGTCGAGCTCGTCAGAATCTTCGAGGAGGCCGGCCTGCCGGCGGGCGTGCTCAACCTCGTGCTCGGCGCGGGTTCGGCCATGGGCGACATCCTCGTTGAGGAGCCGCGCATCAAAGCCGTGTCCTTCACGGGCTCGAATGAAATCGGCAAGCGCGTGCACACGATCGGCGGCGCGCGCGGCATCAAGGTCACCTGCGAGATGGGCGGCAAGAATCCGGCGGTGGTCTGGGACGACGCCGACCTCGAGTTAGCACTCGGCGGCGTGATGAAAGGCGCCTTCGGCTCCACCGGCCAGCGCTGCACCGCGACCTCCCGCCTGATTCTCCACGAAGCGATCGCCGAAAAATTCCTTAAGATGCTTCTCGTCGAAACCGCCAAGATCAAGGTCGGCGACGGCCTCGACAAGACGGTCACGATGGGCCCCGCCGTCGATGAAAGCCAGCTCAAGACCGATCTGGAATACATCGAGATCGGCAAAAAAGAAGGCGCCAAGCTCCTGTGCGGCGGCAAGCGCCTGACGGCCGGCGGCTTCGCGCACGGCTGGTTCGTCGAGCCGACGATCTTCGACAGCGTCGATCCCAAGTCGCGCCTGTGGCAGGAAGAGGTCTTCGGGCCGGTCCTGGCCGTCGCGCGGGTCTCCCATTTCGAGAAGGCCGTCGCGCTCGCCAACGACAGTCCCTTCGGCCTGACGTGCGCGTTCTACTCCCAGGACCTGACTCTGGCGATGCGCTTCACCGAGGAAGTCGAGGCCGGCATGGTGCACCTCAACAGCCCGACGATCGGCGGAGAGGCCCAGGTGCCCTTCGGCGGCGTGAAGGGCTCCGGCGTCGGCGAGCGCGAGATGGCCAAAGAAGGCATGCACTTCTTCACCGAGCAGAAGACCGTGTTTCTCGATTACACGGGTCGGCGCCGCGCCTCGAATCTTTATTAATGTGAGTCCGTTCGCCGCTCTGCCGTCTCCGGTCAACTTGATGGACGGCCTCCTCTCCGGGACCGGCCTTTGCCTCGCCCTCTCTCTCGACGCCAAACTTCGGAGGAATGCATGAGCTCCAAAATCGCCGCCGCCCCGAAAACGCCTCAGCCCGCGTCCACGCCCGAGGTGGCATCCTTACGCGCCGCGCACCTCATGCCGCTTCCCGGCCCGATGTACGCCAAGCCTATTCAGATCGTCTCCGGTCAAATGCAGTTCCTCTATGATGAGAACGGCAAGGAATATTTGGACGGCTTCGCCGGCGTGGCGACCGTCTCGATCGGCCACTCGCATCCTCACTTCGTGCGGATGATGAAGAATCAGATTGATCAGCTCCAGCACAATCCGCCTTTGTACCTCCACCCCGCTGTCGGCGCGTTCGCCAAGCGCCTCGCGGACAAGGCCAAGACCGTCAACCCCGACATGGAAGTCTGCTTTTTCACGAACTCCGGCTCCGAGGCCAACGAGATGGCCGCCTTCGTGGCGAAAACCTACACCGGCCGCCATGACTTTATCGCCGTCCAGCGCTCCTACCACGGCCGGACCTTGCTGACGACAGCACTGACGGGCCAGCACAACTGGCGCAACCAGCAGCCATATCCTGTGGGGATCTCGTTTGCGCCCACCGACTACGCCTACCGCTTCGAGGGTACGCCCGAGCAAAGCACTGCGGCCGCGCTCAGGGGCCTCGAGGCGGTTCTGAACACATCGACCTCGGGCAAGATCGCTGGCTTCTACGCCGAGACGATCATGGGCGTGGGCGGCCTGATCACACCGGGCCACTCCTACTTCGCCACCGCTGCGGACATGATCCGCGCTCACGGCGGCCTTTTCATCTGCGACGAGGTCCAGGCCGGCGTTGGCCGCACCGGTGAGCACTACTTCGGGATCAAGCACTGGAACGCTCGACCGGACATCCTGGTCATGGCCAAGGGCCTTGGCAACGGCTACCCGATCGGCGCGATCATCACGACTAAGGCCATCGCGCAAGCGATGGCGGGCCTGCTCCACTACAACACCTTCGGCGGCGGCCCTATGGCGATGGCCGCGGCGAACGCGGTGATGGACGTCGTCGAGAAGGACGACCTCGCGGACAATTCAAAAAAGGTGGGGGACCGACTCCTAGCCGGCCTGCGCAAGCTTCAGCAGAAAAACGAGCGCGTGGGCGATGTGCGCGGCATGGGCCTCATGGTCGGCGTCGAGCTCGTCAAGGACAGGAAGTCGAGGGAGTTCTCGCCCGAACTCACGGTCCGGGTCGTTGAATCCATGAAGGACCAAGGCGTGCTCGTCGGCAAGGGCGGCCTCGAAGGCAACACGGTGCGCATCCAGCCGCCGCTGTGCTGGACCGCCGCGGACGCAGACCGCACCGTCGCCGCGCTCGAACAGGCTCTCAAAGATGCCTGAGCTCAACCCGCGCCGGGTCAACTCCGCGAAGGGGCGCTTCGCCCAGGTCGCCGCCGCCGTTCTGGCGGGCATGGCCGCGATGTTCTGCCTGCAGAACGTGATCGAGTTCCGCCGCGAGGCGGCCCTTCCCGTGACGT
This sequence comes from Elusimicrobiota bacterium, assembly GCA_023249675.1. Lineage (GTDB taxonomy): Bacteria > Elusimicrobiota > Elusimicrobia > UBA1565 > UBA9628 > GWA2-66-18. The sequence continues at coordinate 45,333 of JAHFCE010000009.1, forward strand.
CGGTCCCCGCGCCGCCCGCGGCGGCGGAGCCCGAACGCGCCTTGCCCGCTCCCGAGGCCGTCCGGCGCCCGAGTGCATCCGCGTCCTCGAGCATCCTGCTCAAACCCGAGCCGGGGCTTCGAGCCGCGGCGGCCGTCGTCGGCGTCTCCGGCGAGGAAGCTCCACTGCGCCAGGAGGAGGAGGTGTCGGCGGCGCCAAAAAAGGAAATGCCCCACCTGCAGGATCGTTCGATGTCCTCGAGCTTCGCCTCGAGCGCCGTGCGAAACGCGGGCCGCTTTTCGGCGATCAAGCGTCGTGCCGCTCCAGCAGCGCCTCTCTCCGCCGCGTCGGCGCCAAAGCCTCTTCCCAGCGCCTCGGAGATCAAGCCGATCGAGAAGGACGCCGCGCTGCCGGAAAACCTCCAGGCCGCTCTGATCGCTCAGATCACGCCGCCCGAGCGGATCTTCTGGACGAAAGACCGCCAGTTCAGCGTCGGCGCAGCGCTCGCCCTGATGATTTTGGGGATCGTCTACCTCATCTACGCCTCGGGTATTCGCAACGAGCCGCCCGCGCGCGGAGAAGGGGAACTGTGAATCCCGCGGAGCAGCGCTCGCGCCTCGGTCTCTTGTGCGCGGCCTTTGGAGCGCTCTCCTTGGCCCCCTTGGCACTCTCATGGCTGTCGGCCTACGGACCTGCGGGCATCACGTTCTCCGCGAGAACATGGAGCCGTCTCTACTTCGGCCAGTTCGTCGCGCTCGTCGCCTTGGGCTACGGCTACATCATGGCCGTGGCGGCAAAAAAACATGTCTTTCACGGCGGCCCCATGCTCGATTTCACAATCGGCCTCGGCCTGCTCGTGATCGCCTCAAGCCTCGGCCGCGCCTGGATTTACGGCGCGGTTCTCATCGCCTTCGGCCTGCGCCTATCCACCGGCCGGCCCCTTCTCGCATGAGCACGAAAACCGACCGCCTGATCGCGCTCGTCGACAAGCACGGCGCGCATAACTACCATCCTTTGCCGGTGGTGATCGCGCGCGCCCGGGGTCCGTTCGTCTGGGACGTGCAGGGCAAGAAGTACTTCGACTTCCTGTCCGCCTACTCGGCTCTCAATCAAGGCCACAACCACCCGAAAATCGTCGCCGCCGCCAAGAAGCAACTGGGGAAAGTCGCTTTGACCTCGCGCGCCTTCCACAACGAGCTCCTTGGCCCATTCCTCGAGCTTCTGTGCCGGATCACCGGCAAGGAGCGCGCCCTGCCGATGAACTCGGGCGCGGAGGCCGTTGAGACCGCGATCAAGGCCATGCGCCTGTGGGGCTATCGCCGCAAGGGCGTGCCCGAGAATAAGGCAGAGATCATCGTCTGTTCTGAGAACTTCCACGGACGCACGACGACTCTCGTCGGTTTCTCGAGCGATCACGATTCCTCCGCGGGCTTCGGCCCGGCGACGCCGGGCTTCCGGAGTATTGCCTACGGCAACGCGGGCGCACTCGAACGCGCCATCCGGCCAAATACGGTCGGTTTTCTGTTTGAACCCATCCAGGGCGAGGCCGGCGTGATCATCCCGCCCGAAGGCTGGCTCGCCGCCGTGCGCGCGATCTGCTCCGAAAATCGCGTGCTGATGTGCGCCGATGAAATCCAAACCGGCCTTGGGCGCACCGGAAAGATGTTCGCCTGTGATCATGAATCGGTCGCGCCTGATCTGTACGTGCTCGGCAAGGCGCTGTCTGGAGGCCTTTATCCGGTCTCCGCCGTCTGCGCCGACGATGAGATCTTGGGGCTCTTCACTCCGGGAACGCACGGCTCCACCTTCGGCGGCAGTCCTCTCGCCTGCGCGATCGCCATGGCCGCGTTACAGGTGATACTTGATGAGCGCCTCCCGCAAAGGGCGGCCAAAACTGGAGCCTATTTGAAGGAACTTCTCGAAACACTGGAACACCCGCTTCTGAAGGACGTTCGGGGAAGAGGATTAATGTTTGCCCTCGAATTCAAGACGCGCGTGCGCCCGCTTGTCGAGAATCTCCTCGCACTCGGCCTGCTCGCCAAGGACACCCACGAAAACACGATCCGCCTGGCTCCGCCGCTCACGCTCACCCAGGCCCAGGCCAAGGACGCGTTCGCGCTCATTGCGAAGGCCGTCGCGGCCTTGCCCGCGTAGTATAATAATGGCGACCGTGTCCGATGACGCCGCTCTGCTCGAAGTTGGCCCTCTCAATAAAACCTTCGGGACCTCCACGGTCCTGCGCGACGTCTCCCTAACCGTCCGCAAAGGGGAGTTCATGACCTTGCTCGGCCCCTCGGGCTGCGGCAAGACCACGACCTTGCGCATCATCGCCGGCTTTGAAACGCCCGACGGCGGCCGCGTGCGCCTGAGCGGCGTCGACGTCACCGACACCCCGGCCTACGAGCGCGACGTGCATACCGTCTTCCAGCATTACGCCCTGTTCCCGCATCTGAGCGTGGCCGACAACATCGCTTTCGGCATGCGCATGGACAAGGTGCCCGAGAACGAGATCCGTCGGCGCGTGCCCGAGGCGCTCTCCATGGTCAAGCTCGCGGGCTTCGAGCAGCGCCGAATCCAGTCGTTGTCCGGCGGCCAGATGCAGCGCGTGGCCCTGGCCCGCGCGATCGCAGGCCGCCCCGCCGTGCTCCTGCTCGACGAGCCCCTCGGCGCGCTCGACCTCAAGCTCCGGAAGGAAATGCAGCTCGAGCTCAAAAACCTCCAGCGCCGCCTCGGCCTCGCCTTCATCTACGTGACCCACGACCAGGAGGAGGCGATGACCATGTCCGACCGCATCGCCGTCTTCAACCACGGCCGCATCGAACAGGTCGGCACCCCCGGCGAGATCTACGAGATGCCGAAAACATCCTTCGTCGCCGACTTCATCGGCGGCGCGAACATCTTCTCAGCTCGAGTCCTGCCCGGCGCCGAGGGGCGCGCGCACCTGATGCTTGAAGACGAGCACGAGCTCGACGTGCCCCTTGATCCCTACGAGACCTTGCCGGAAGTCGGCGCGCGTGTCAAAATTGCCATCCGCCCCGAACGCGTGAAGGTGTTCTACAAAGACGAGCTGCCGTTCGGCCTCATCCGCTTTGATGCGGTCCTCAAAGACACCGTGTTCCTCGGCGACGCCTGCCAGATCTATCTGCAGATGTTCAAGAAGAACCCCGAGCGCCTCACCCTCGCCTGGGCCGGCGGCGACCGCTACGCCGTTCACGACGACATGAACGTGCCCGTGATCGCGGCGGTCCAGCCCGAGGACGTATACATCCTCGAAAAAGACAATGACTGAGCCGCTGTCCCGCCGCGGCTTCCTCAAGGCCGCGATCCTAGCGCCCTTGATGCCCGCGTTGCTCGCCGCCTGCCGCCGCGCCGAGGATGCGCGCGTCGTCAACTTCTTCAACTGGTCGAACTACATCGGCAAGGACACCTTGCCCGAGTTCACGAAACGGACCGGTGTTGCGGTCCGCTACGACCTCTTTGCCGACGAAGACGAGATGTTCACCAAAATCCGCGCCGGCGCGCGCGGCTACGATCTGATCGTCGTTGGCGACTACTTGATCCCGCGCTTCCGCTCGCTGAATCTCATCGAGGCGATCCCCGCCGGCACGCTCAAGAACCTCGCTAATTTAGCGCCCCGCTTTCGCCGACCGATCTACGATCCCGAGGAAACGACCGTGCCCTACCTGTGGGGCACGACCGGCATCGCCTACAACAAGAAGAAGATAAAAAATCCTCCGACGTCATGGCGTGATCTCTGGGACGAAAAATACAAAGACCGCATCTCCATGCTCGACAACGTGCGCGACTGCATCTCGGTGGCGATGCAGCTTCTCGGGATCCCTCAAACAACCAGGGATCCCGAGGATTTCCGCAAAATCCGCGAGCTGCTCGTGAAGCAGAAGCCGCTCGTCAAACAGTACTCGAGCGCCTCCTACCTCAATAGCCTCGTCGCGGGCGAGATCGACCTCGCCATGACCTGGTCGGGCGACCTGTTCCAGACTGCGCGCGAGAATCCCGACCTCGATTACGTGATTCCCAAGGAAGGGACCTATATGTGGGTGGACTGCCTCGCGATCATGCGCGGCGCGCGACACCGCGCCGACACCTTGCGCTTGATCGACTACCTCCTCGAACCGTCGGTCGCCGCGGGCATCGCCAACTCCGTGCGCTACGCCACGCCGAACCTGGCGGCCAGCCCCGAAGTGGACAAGGCCCTGCGCGACGACCCGCGCGTGTACCCCACGCGCGCGTTGATGAAGCAGCTCCAGCTTCACCACGTGCTCGACAGCGAGCAAAGCGAGTTGTGGAGCCAGACCTGGGCGGATGTGAAAGTCGCATGACCCAGATCGATCGCGCGCTCTCGTGGCTGCTCGGCGGCCGCAAGCCCGCCGCGAGCCATCTGTTGCTGGCCCCGGCCTCGCTGTGGCTCATTTTTCTGCTCGTCATTCCCGCCGGGGGCCTGATCATCCTTTCCTTCGCGAAGAACGGCCCATACGGCGCGATCGTCTGGGAATTCGGACTTCATAACTACGCCCGCGCCTTCGACCCCAAGTACCTGCCCGTGCTCCTGCGGACCTTGGGCTTCGCGGGCGCGACCACCGTCCTGTGCCTCGTCCTCGGCTACCCGCTGGCCTACTTCCTGACCTTCCGCGCCGGCCGCTGGCGCAACGCCCTGCTCGTCGGACTGATGGTTCCATTTTGGAGTTCATGTTTGGTGGCCTATTATTCGTGGATGATTGTACTGGGCAAGGAGGGCCTGATCAACACGGCCCTGCTCCGCGCCGGCTTCCTGTCCGCGCCCATCGGATTCTTATACACGCCGTTCGCGATCCTGCTCGGCCTCGTCTACTTCTACCTGCCCTTCACCGTGCTGCCGCTGTACGCGTCCCTGGAGAAAATGCCGCGCTCGGTCGTGGAAGCGGCCTACGACCTGGGCGCCGGACGCTGGACCGCGTTCCTGAAGATTACCTTGCCCCTCTCCCTGCCGGGCGTGGTGGCCGGCTGCGTGCTGACCTTCATCCCCTGCCTCGGCGACTTCCTGACCGTCGAGATCCTCGGCGGCCCGCGCTACTATCTGCTCGGCAACTTGATCTCAAACCAGTTCATGATGGCCCAGGACTGGCCGTTCGGCTCAGCGCTCACCTCCTTGCTTCTCGCGGGGCTCGTCGGCGGCCTGTGGCTGTATCAGCGCTGGGAAAAAGCGTGACAACGAGGAAGCGGGGCATGGCCGTCTACTGCGCCGCTTTGTTCGGCTTCTTATACCTTCCGCTCGGTGTGATGTGCGTCTTCTCCTTCAACGACGCGCGGCGCAACGTGGTTTGGCGCGGATTCACCCTCAAGTGGTACAAAGCCCTGTTCCACGACGCGGAGCTCATGAGCGCTATGCTCACCTCCCTCGAGCTGGCCGCGACCGCCGCGGTCATCGCCGCGATCCTGGGCATGCTTGCCTCCTACGCGATGGTCAAGCACAAGCCCTTCCGCGCTCGGGGAGCCTATGACGCTCTTCTCAACGTGCCGCTGATGATGCCCGAGGTGGCCCTCGGCGTGGGCATCTTGACCTTCCTCGTGCGCGCGGGCTACGAGCTCGACTTCACAGCACTCGCCTGCTCCCACGCTTTGATCTGCCTACCCTATACGGTTGCGGCGGTCCGGGCGCGCCTGATCTCTCTGCAGGAGTCTTCCCTCGAGGACGCCGCGATGGACCTGGGCGCCACCGAGTGGCAGGCCTTCGTGAAGGTCACTTTGCCTCTCGCGATGCCCGCGATCATCTCGGGCGCCCTGCTGTCCTTCACCGTCAGTTTCCAGGACTTCGTGACGTCCTTCTTCGTCGCGGGCATCGGCATCGTGACCATGCCCATCAAAATCTACTCGATGATGAAGTTCGGCGTCACGCCCGAGATCAACGCGCTCTCGGTGTGCCTGCTTCTGGCCACCTTCCTGCTCATCGGCCTCAACGCCGCCTTCGCCGTGCGCCCTGATGAAGCCTCTCGCCATTAGGCTGCAATACCCCTAGGCCTTTTAGCCGTCTTTAAACTCCCCGTAGGACCTAGGACGTCTGAGCCCAATCTCATTAGAATAGTGTCTCTTCATGAGAGTTGCCCTCTTTTTGTCGTTGGGTCTTCTTTTTCTGTCTTCCTTCCGCTTGAGGGCCGAGGGCTTGGACGAGCTGCCGGAGAGAGCCTCCCTGTCGAACCAAGGAGTCCTCGATCCTTCTTTGGTCAATGCCAAGGAGCTGGCTGCCTCGGTCTTTGAGGGCTTTTCGAGCCCTTGTCTCACCTTGGCTTCTCGCGGTCGAGCGAACAAGCCTCTCCAAAAAGCCAATCGAACCCTGGCGTCCGCTTCGACTCAGCAAGCCGTTCCGAGGCCCTCGCTCTCCCAAAGACGCGCTGAGATCCGTGAGAAAAGAAAATTTCGAGAAGGGCTGCGTTCCCTGGGTTATGGATTTGCGGGATTTCTGACCGGGGCTTTGCTGGGGACGGTCCTTGGAGGTGTCGCGGCGGGAGCTTTGGTCGTGAAGTCCTCCAATCCCAAATTACGCTGCTGGAAGTGGGCTCTGTTAGTGCCCGCCATCGTCATCGGAGCGGTTGTCGGACAAATTATTTTGCCTTCCATCCTCGCCCGATTTTTTTCTAAGGCCCAACCTTATGATTAGACGTTGCAAACTTGCCCAAGGACTGCTCTTGGTGTCTTTGTTGCCCGCTTGCGCCTGGTCGCAAGTTCCAGGTTTGGAACAGGTCGACGGTCTTTTGAAGAGAGGCCAAGCGACCGGCTCTTTAGAAGAGCAGGCTGAAAAAGCTCGATTTGATTCGGTCGCCGAAGGCCCCGCCCCGGTTGCGGCCGGCAGCGCCCAAAACCCTGAGACTGGCCCGGGAATGAGCCTCGCAAACAAGGCAATCTTTTTTGAGGAGCGGACGCGTCAAGAGCACCGGCCCTGGTTCGGTTTGATCGTCAGCCGCGATCTGGATGAATCGGGCAATTTGATGCGGTATTCAAGCCTCGGCGATGCCGCTATATGGACCGGAACCTATATCGCCTCTCAGGCCATGCGCTACGCGGTCACACGCGAACCCGCGGCCTTGCAGGGCATGGAAGAGTCCTTGTGGGGATTCTCTGCCCTCCACGAGATAACAGAAATCCCCGGCTTGATCGCCCGGGTTTTGGTGCCGCGCGATTATGCCGAGGCGAACAGCCTGACCAATAATCCCGATTGGCACGCCGGCCACGGCAAATATGAGGGCTGGTATTGGAAAGGGGAACTCTCTTATGACCAATACACCGGCTATCTCTTTGGAATTTGCAAGGCCTGGCCGTTCATCCATGATCCCGCCCTGCGCGCAGCGTTGAAAGAGGTTCTCCGAGCGATCGGCCATCACATCATGGAACATGACATGAGGATCGAGGGGGCCGGAACTTTCCTGGATTTCCGTGCCAACTATTTTTATCAGGATCGGGGACCTGGTTTTATCAAGTCGATTCCCCTGCCGCCGCTCCGCGCCGGCAATGCCTTGGACGGCCTGCACTACCTGCGAGTCTGCGCTTCTTTGACCGAGGATCCCGCACTCCAAGCCTATTACGAGAATGAGATGGTCTTGAAGCGCGAGATGGATGTCCAGGTTTTAAATGCCGGTCCCCAATATTTCCCCGAATGGCTTAAGGAACATCAACGTTGGGCGGAGAAGATCGCGCGTTTTGAGTGGGGAGACGACGTCCAGGTCCGGCCGGAGGCCTTGCGCAGCGATATTTCCGCCAATTTGTCCCATATGGCCTTTCACGATTTATTGGCCCTGGAAACCGACCCCATGCTCCGCGACAATTACGCCGGCGCTTTCCATAAGGTGCACCAAGTGGTCGAGGGAGAGGGGAATACGTTTTGGAATTTCCTCTATGCCGCATCGCTGGGAGCGAGTCCTCGGGAAATAGAAGCCGGCGTGGATTCCTTGAAACGTTTCCCCACGGCTCGTTTCACGGGAGCCATGACCAACAGTTCGGATCCCTCTTTACCCAAAGACAAGGCTGTGCAAGCCACCCTCTATAAACCGGGTCAAGCTCCTTATGGGTGGCTTGCCAAGACGCCTCTCCCTTTTGACAAGCGGGTGCTGCATGCGGCTTTCCCCTGGCAGCACAATCCTTATGAGATGGACGCGCCTGCCGATCCCACGCAAGGATCGGGCGCTGGGTATTTGGTCGCTTACTGGATGGGGCGTTATTACGGCTATGTCGGGCCGGCGGATTAGGAGAACCATGTTCACGCGTCGATTGATTTCGCTTGGGATAATCGCCTCTTTGTTTCTTGGAACTGCCCAGCCGGCCCTGGCCGCGGCCCCGATGATCCGGCTCTCGGCCGTGCCCGTGCCCATAGCCTGCGTCGGCGTGGCGGCGGTCCCTGTTCAAGCCATTGCCCCTCAGCCGGCGCTGGCGCCGATCACGGGAGGTGGACTTGCTGACTTCCAGCCGCTGATTGCGCCGCAAACTCTTTCGAGGACGGAAACGCTTGCCGTCGCTTGGGACCGCTTTTTTTCTGGAAGCGCGAAGCGGCCGTCAAGGGAGTTCGTTCTCCCCGGACAACCGCCAAGCCGCGCCGTCGGCGCTGCGCAAGCGCTGCTCCCCTTGGGGAGAAGCGCCGAACGTCTCGCATCCTCTCCGCCCGCCCTCCCTTCTCCTCGCGTCCAATCGAAGTCAAGGCCCTGGAGCTTCGCCTCCAGGATTGCGGCCATTTTCTTGTTGGCCATGACCTTGGCCGGGTGCGCTTTTCATCAACCAATGATGGACGGCTACGCCGGCCCGCGGCCGCTGCCAGCGGCCATCGCCAGAGCTTTTGAGGAGCCGGGCGGCCTGATTTCTTCTCGGGTCCTTGAGACCGAAGTGAACAGCCGTTTTCGTGGTGAGATCATTGAATTGACCGTTGGGGAAGGGCTCCAGCAAAGGAAGTTCTCCATTGAGTACTACACGGCCCTCACTCCAGGCCCTCGACCGACGGTCATCGTCTCTCCCATTTTGGGAGGGGAAAATTACCCGATCGCCCGCACTCTTGCGAAGCTATTGGCCAAAGAAGGCATTAACGCTGCCCTGATGCGGCGCTCAGGGGAAATTATTCAACCCAGCGATTTTGAGAAGGGACCGGACGGCAAGCTTCTTCGGCCGATGGACCTGGTCGCGCTTCAAGATAAAGTGCTCCGCCAGCATGTCATCAATGCCCGACTGACCTTGGATTGGCTCCAGGCGCGACCGGAAGTCAATCCCAAGAAATTCGGGGCTTTGGGGATCAGCATGGGAGGAATGCAGACCGTTCTCTTGGCCGCGATCGACTCCCGCATTCAGCGCCAGATGATCGCTTTGGCCGGAGCGGATTTGCCGGATATCATTGCTCGGAGCCATGAGGGGAGCGTCGCCCGCTATCGCCGGGCGACCTTGGAGACTTTGGGCTGGAGCTTGGATGATCTCAGCGATAAGATGAGACAAGCAATGCGCGTTGAAGGCAGCGGGGATTTGAGCATCGATCCGGGCAGCTTGGCTCCTTCCCTCGATGCGAGAAGAACCTTGATGATCATCAGCCTCCTCGATCAGGTTGTCCCGACAAAAAATCAATTGGCTCTTTGGGAGCTGGCAGGCCGCCCTGAAGTCTACTATCTACCGACGGGGCACTACACCGCCGCTCTCTATTGGTTTCATTTCCAGGTGTGGACAAAACGATTCTTCACGGAAGGGCTCCTGGAGCAGGATCAGAAAAGTCGGTGAGCCGGTTATTGGGCTGAGGCGCCGGAAACTACCGCGGGCGCGGCCTTGGGTGTCTCGGCCTTCGCGGGACCGTCGGCGCCCGCGCAGCAGGAATCAGTCTTCATGACCGGGCACATCTCGCCAGACCCGCAGGTCAGACGGTGAAGGCCGAAGCCGGCGGCGACAAGTAGGGCGACAGCTCCAACGCGGCCCAAAATATTCCCGTCTTCATTGAGCTCGCTCATGCGCTCATTGTAGCCCGCGCGGACTTGCGGGTCAAGGACGCCACATCCTTGCGGATCTGAGCCTTCAGCGCGCCAAGCGTTGCAAACCGCCGCTCTGCGCGCATCTTCGAGAGGAAGCTCAACGTCAAGGTCCGTCCATAGAGATCCCCGCGAAAAGCGGGAATATGGACCTCAACGACAAGCCGCACGCCGCCGACGGTCGGACGCACCCCCACGTTGCAGGCGCCGACGCGCTTGCCAAGCGTCGTGCCCTTGACTTGGACCTTCCAGACCCCGCGCGGAGGACGGGCGGAGGGCGGGATCTTGAGGTTGGCCGTCGGAAAGCCGAGCCTGCGCCCTAGACCGTCGCCGCGCACGACGCGACCGCGAACAGTCTTCAAGGCCTTCCGTTAAGAGCGCCCTCGAGAGCCGGCAAGGACTCCGCCAGGCGCCGGAAGAGCTCGGAGGCAGACAGGGCGCGCACAACGTCGAGAGGAGCGGCCTCCTCGATGCGCCAAGGGCCCACGGACTCGCGGCGCAGGGCGGACACCGTCGCGCCGCAGCCAATCTTGTCGCCCAGTACCTCGGCCAAGGTCCGCACGTAGGTCCCGCTCGCGCAATGCAGGCGATGAGACAACTCCGGCGCGGCCCAGGACAGCGCCTCCCAGGAATGCACCACGGCCGATCGAGCCTTGACCGGAACCTCAAGACCTTGGCGGGCGTACTCGTAGAGCGGGCGGCCCTGGTGCTTGACCGCGGAATAGGCGGGGGCCGGCGCCGAGACGATCCCGACGAGCGCGGCAAGCTCGGCCGAAAGCCGCGCCAAGTCGAGCGCGGGCAACGGACGCGCATCGATCGTCTTGCCCGTGATGTCGCCGGTGTCGGTCTTGACGCCAAGGCGGATCGTGCCCGAATAGATCTTGTCCATGCCCTGCAGACGCGCCTGGAGCTTCGTGCAGGGGCCGATGAGTACGACGAGCAAGCCCGTGGCGAGAGGATCGAGCGTGCCGGAATGGCCGACCTTGGTGCCGCGGGGAAAACGCTGGCGCAGAACGGCGACGCAGTCGTGCGAGGTCCAGCCCGCGGGTTTGTCGATCAGGAGCATCCCGGCTGGAATCACCGTCCCGTTTCCTTTTCGAGCTTATTGAGAAGCTCGTCGATGCGCGACGCCTTCTTGGGCGTGTTGTCGTAGGTGAAGATCAGATTCGGGATGGTCTTCACCGACACCTTCCTCTTGATGAGCTCGCGCAGGTACGGAGCGGCGCGCTCAAGGGCGGCGGCGGCGCGCTCGCGTTCCGCGTCCGTGCCCAGAATCGAATAGAAGACCTTGAGCGTCTTGCGGTCTTGGGAAAGGTCGACGTCCGTGACCGTGATAAATCCGACCAAGCCGGGGTCCTTGACCTCGCGCAAATGCGTCGAGACCAGCTCCTTGTAGAGTTGCCTCAGCCGATCGTTTCGCTCGTACACCGGCTTAGCGCGGCGATTGAGACAGGCGTCGAACGCGCGATTCCTTGACGAAGAACTCGAGCAGGTCGCCGACCGCGACGTCGCTGAAGCCCTCGATGCCGATACCGCACTCCATGCCCTTCTCCACTTCCTTGACGTCATCCTTGAAGTGGCGAAGCGTGGTGACCTTGCTGGTGTGGACGACAGCGCCGTCGCGGAGCACGCGGATGTGGCCGCCGCGGCTGATCTTGCCGTCGCGGATCGCCGAGCCGGCAATCACGCCAGACTTTACCTTAAACAACGCCTTCACCTCGCCCTTGCCGACGACGACGTCGACGATCTCGGGGGCGAGCAGGCCTTCAAGGGCCGCCTTGACGTCCTCAATAAGATCGTAGATGATCTGGTACTTGCGGACTTCGACGCCCTCGCGATCAGCGAGCTCGGTGGCGCGCGGCTCGATCTCGGCGTTAAAGAGCAAGGTGACCGCGTCGGAGGCCGACGCGAGCAGGATGTCGGACTCGTTCGCGTTGCCGATCGCGCCATGGATGATACGCACGCGGCACTCCGTCGTGGAGAGGCCCTCAAGCGAGTCGCGCAAAGCCTGGAGCGAGCCCTGCATGTCCGCCTTGAGCAGGATGTGCAGATCCTTAGCCTTGGATTGCCCGGAGTTAAGCGCCGTGCGCAGGCCCACCAGCGTCATGTGCTTCTGGTGGGCCATCGTCTGCTCGCGGTGGATGAGCCGGCGCTTCTCCGCGATGTCGCGCGCGGCCTTCTCGTCCTCAACGACAGTGAAGGCGTCGCCGGCCTGGGGCGTGCCCATGATGCCGAGGATCTCAACAGGCGTGGCGGGACCGGCGACTTCAATGCGCTTGCCGGCGTCGTCGACAAGGGCCTTGATCTTGCCGTGCGCTAGGCCCGCGACGAAGGCGTCGCCCAGGCGCAGCGTCCCAGCCTGGACGAGCACGGTGGAGACGGCCCCGCGCTTGGGGTCCATCTTGGCCTCGAGAACCGTGCCGTACGCCGGGCGGTCCGGGTTGGCTTTGAGTTCGAGCATCTCGGCCTGAAGAGCCAAACTCTCCAGCAGCTTGTCGAGGTTCAGGCGCTTCTTCGCGGACACGTCGACGAAAATGGTCTTGCCGCCCCACTCCTCGGCCTGGAGGCCGTGGTTCGCCAGGTCCTGGCGGATTTTTTGCGGGTTGGCGCCGGGAAGGTCGATCTTGTTGACCGCAACCACGATCGGCACGGCGGCGGCCTTAGCGTGATCGATGGCCTCGATGGTCTGGGGCATAATGCCGTCGGTGGCGGACACCACGAGAATGACGATGTCGGTGACTTTGGCGCCCCGCGCGCGCATGGCGGTGAAAGCCTCGTGGCCGGGCGTGTCGAGAAAAACGATCTCGCCCTTGTCGATCTTAACCTTGTACGCGCCGATGTGTTGAGTGATCCCGCCGGACTCGCCCTCGGCGACACGCGCGGAGCGGATGGCGTCAAGCAAAGAGGTCTTGCCGTGGTCGACATGGCCCATGATCGTGATGACGGGGGGGCGCGGCTTGAGCTTGGCCGGGTCTTCCTTCTCGGCCTTAGTGACCGCAAGCTCCTCTTCTTTGTACATCGCGACGACCTCAAGCTCAAAGCCGAAGTCTGAGGCGACGACCTGCGCCGCCTCGGTCTCCAGACGCTGGTTGATCGTGGCGAAGATGCCCAAGCCCATCAGCTTCTTGATGACGTCGTTCGTCTTGAGCTCCATCTTCTCGGAAAGCTCGCGGACGGTGATCATCGATGAAACCTTGATCTTCTTAAGCGCGGGTTTAGCGCTCGGATCGAGCGGTTTGGCCGCGGGCGCTACCGGACGATTCGGCTGTTGCGGACGCTGGCCGCCGGAACGGTGGCCGTGACCAGGGCGCTGGCCGGGCATCGATGGCCGAGAGGAGCCGGGGCGCGACGTCATCTGCGGGCGCGTCGTGATCGCGCCCGGGCGCAGAATGACGGGCTTCTGCGGACCGGACGTGCCGGGCTTGGGCGGCATGGGCGGCAGAGCGCCGGTCACGGGCGGCTTTGCGGCGGGTACGGCGGGAACGATGGGCGCGGACGCGACGGCCGGCTTCGCGACAGGAGCTGGGGCGGCCGCGGCGGGAGCAGGCGCGGCGGCGGCGGGTGGAATGGCGGACTTCGGGACTGGAGGCTTGGGGAGCGCTGCGCCGGCGGCCAGGCGCGTCACGGTCGGGCCGGCGGTCGAGACGTTGCGCTTCTTGAACATCGCGAACGCGGACACCAGGCTCGACGAGGGGGGCGCGATCGAGCCCTCTTCCTGCTTGGTGCGGACCTCGGCGGCGGTCTTGGAGACGCCCTCGACATCGGAGACAGCACCTTTTTTGGCCTTCTTCGAAGAAGCCTTGACGGGCTTGGACGCGGCGGCTTTCGGCGCCGCGGGCTTCTTTGCCGGGGTCTTTTTCGTGGTCTTCTTGGCCATTACAGGGGCATTATAGCATGTTGGGTGGGGACCTAGGCTCCCGCTTGCGCCGCGGCCTTCGCGTTCGCGACGATTTTGGCGGCGGTCTTCTCTCCGATCCCGGCCGCCTTGAGCTCTTCGACCGTGGACGCCGCGAGCTTCGCGGCGTCGGTAATGCCGGCCTTCGCGAGCGTCTCGAGCGTCTTTGGCCCCACGCCCTCAAGCGCGGCCAAAGATGGATCTGCGGCCACGGCCGCAGACGCCCTCGAGGGCTCCGCCTTGACCTCGAGGGTCCAGCCGGTGAGCTTCTGGGCCAAGCGCACGTTCTGCCCGTCCTTGCCGATCGCCAAAGCCAGCTGCTCCTCTGCGACGAGCACCTCCGCGATCCGGTTCTCCGGGTCCATGACCTGCACCGACGCGACCTTCGCGGGCGCGAGTGCTGCGGCGAGGGCCTCCTCGACGCCCTCGGCGTAGGCAATGAGGTCGATGCGCTCGCCCGCGACCTCGTTCATGATCGAGCGGATGCGCGAGCCGCGAAGCCCGACGCACGAGCCGATCGCGTCGACGCGCGGGTCATTGGACTTCACGATCACCTTGGCGCGAAAGCCGGGATCGCGCACGATGCGCACGATCTCGACGGTCTTGTCCGCGATCTCCGGGACCTCCTGCTCCATCAGGCGCTGCAGGAACAGGTCGGCCGCGCGAGAGAGCACGACGGCAGGCCCGCGCTGGGACTTGTCCACGCGCAGAATGACCGCCCGCACATTTGAGCCGATGTTATAGCGCTCGCGGCGAATCTGCTCGCGGGGGGGGAGCACGCCCTCGGTCTTGCCGAGGTCGACGATGATGCTGCGCTCCACGAAGCGGTGCACGGCGCCGGAAACGACCTCGCCCTCCTTCGGCTTGAACTCCTCGTAGAGCTTGTCGCGCTCGACCTCGCGCACGCGCTGGGTCAGCACCTGCTTGGCGGTCTGCGCGGCGATGCGAGCGAAGTCGGCCGCGGGCGCGGGGTAGATCAGCTCATCGCCGATCTTCGCACCCTTCTTGATCTTCTGCGCATCGGCCTCGGTGAGCTCAAGCTCGGGATCGATCACGGTCTCAACAACCTTCTTTGCCACGACGGCCGAGAAAACGCCGCTCTCACGGTCGATGGAGGCCCGGATGTCCGCGTTCTTGCCGACGTGCTTGCGCAACGAGGACACGACCGCGCCCTCGATCATGGACAAAATCTCATCGACGGGGATATTCTTCTCCCGCGCGATCTGCTCCAACGCCGTCATCATTTCGGATTTGCTCATACAATCAGCCCTCCCTAGAAATCAGCCGCGGCCGCATCGTCGAGCCTCAGCTCGTCGATCGCCTCGCGCGCGAACGTCTTGAGGTCCTTGTCGACTTGGAGCGACACTGTGCCCTCATGTAAACCCTGCAGCACTCCCGAGAAGCGGCGCTGGCCGTTCTCGGGCAGCTTGAGGCGCAGCTTCACGGACTTACCCGCAAAGCGCGCAAAATCCTTGTCCTTCTTGATCACACGATCAAGCCCCGGCGAACTGACCTCGAGCACGTACGACTGCGAAATCTTGTCGCCCTCGTCGAGCGTGGCGCCCACGCGATCCGAGAAATACGCGCAGTCGTCGAGCGTGATGCCACCCTGCTTATCCAGGAATAGGCGCAGGACCCACTGGTGACCCTCGCGGCGCCACTGCAAGTCCACCAATTCGCCGCCCTCCTGCTCGATCAGGGGGTTCAGAAGCGCTTCGATCTCTTGGGCGTCCATGGTTTCACTCAATAAAAAAAGTGGCTCAAACGGCAGCCACTCCTGAAGAAAGCCCGCCTCCCAAAACGGTGGGAGGTGAACAGGGACAGTCTATCAAGAACCGGGGGTGCGCGTCAATGACAACGAACTGGGCCGAAAGATGCTCCGACCTGGGACCATCGGCCCATGCCCCCGTCTCGCACCTCGGCTATCATTTAGGAAGGTGAAAAAGTTTTGCCTCGCCCGCCGCACCGATTGCCGCTTCATCGTGCTGATCGCAATCACGCTCCCTGCGCTCGCCGGCGCGGCGCGGATCGCGCCGCGCGGCCTCGCCGCCTGCGACGCGCCTCTGGACGGGGTCGCCGTCTTCTCCCCGGACGGGCCAGTCAACCCCGCTGTGTCGATCGCAGCCCCCAGCTTGGCTGCGGCCCTCGCCGCACAACCGCTTCCCGACTCGCTCCCGCCGCCCGCCGCACTGCCGCGCACACTGGCGGCCGCTTCGGTTAATCCCGCCCGGCCAAGGAGGCGCAAAAAAGCGGCACGCCCAGAGAAAAGCGGCTCAACCCGCGCCGCCTCCGAGCTTCAGCGCCTGGGAAAGACGCCTCAATCAAGCCTGGGCGCCGCGTTCGACGGCTCGAGCCTAGCCGCCTCGGAGAATGTCACCGAAGAATACCAGTCCCTGTGGAAAGGCAACTCGGATGCCTCGCTGCGCGCGGCCGACCCTCCGGAGCTTCGCGAGCTCCGCAAGTATAAGATTCTGCTGGTGCCAGGCATATTGTCCGGCGCGTTCATCCGCCTGGGCAATCACCCCGCATGGCCGGGCCGGCGCTATTTCGGCGACCAGATCGATTGGCTCGAGCAGATGGGCTTGGACTATGAGGTGGTCGATGTGCAGACCATGCGAAGCTTTGAGCACAACGCCCCCATCGTCGCGCGCGCCATCGCGACATCCGTGAAGCCCGTCTTAGCCGTCACCCATAGCTGGGGTGGACGCATTCTGCTCCATGCGCTGATTTCGCGCCCCGACCTGCGCGCGCGCGTGCGCGGCTGGATCCCCGTGCAGGTGCCGTTTAGCGGCTCCCACATCGCCGACTTCCCGGCGATCGGCGCGGTGTCAAATCTCCTGCGACTATTCGGCGGAAGCAAAGAAACCGTCCTCGCCATGAGCACGGCCCGCTCGCGCGAATACTGCGAGCGCCACCGCGAGGACATCGCCGAGATCCTTCGCGTCGTGCCCGCCGTCGCGTTCGCGAGCTGGGTGAACCCCGCCGCGCCGCGCTGGCTGGCGTTCGCCAATCCCCTGCTCCAGTGGGCCTGGGAGGCCGTCTCTCGGCGCGGCGGCCGCAACGACATCCTCATTCCGGTCGAGAGCGCCGTCCTGCCCGGCCTGCCCTATGTCGCCGTCCCGGGAGTGGACCACTTGGCCCCGTTCATCGAAACGCCGGCGCCGTTTGACCGCGTACGCTTCCTCAAGACCCTGCTGACTATGGTCTTGCGCCGCGTCCCTGCGCGTTAAGGGCCCGCGTCAGCGCGCGGCGAGTTCCGCGGCCATGCGGCCCGCGGCTTCATCGAGCTTCCAGCGCTGCGCATCGGCGCATCCGCGCCTCTTGTACTCGACCTCGCCCGCCTCGAGGGTGCGCTTTGAGATCACCAGACGGTGTGGAATGCCGATGAGGTCCATGTCCTTGAACTTCACGCCCGGCTTGCCGTCGCGGTCGTCCTCAAGGACCTCGACACCCTTGGCCTCAAGCGCCCGCACGAGCGCATCGGCGCCGGGACGCACGCGCTCATCATCCGCCTCGTCGAGCACGACGATAGCGCAGTGGAAGGGGGCGATCTCGGCGGGCCACACGATGCCATCCTTATCGTGGCCCTGCTCGATGGCGGCGGCGACGACGCGGGACACGCCGATGCCGTAGCAGCCCATGACCATGACCTGGGGCTTCTGCGTCTTATCTAAATATTCGGCCTTCATGGACTTCGAATACTTGGTCCCAAGCTTGAAGGTGTGGCCGACCTCGATGCCCTTGAAGAACTCGGTCGCGCCGCCGCAACGCGGACACGGATCATCTTCCCCGACCGTACGCAGGTCGAAAAATCCCTTATGTTCCGGGAGGTCGCGCGCAATGTTGAAATGATCAACGTGAAAATTATCCTTGTTGGCGCCGTTAACGCCGTTGAGAATTGTCCGTGTCGCAAAGTCGCAGTAGACGGCGACGCCAGGATGACCATGCGGCCCGGCATAGCCCACTGCGCAGCCCAGGATCTGCTGGTACTGCGCCTCGCTTGCGCGGTAGAGCGTCGGAGAGCCGACGGCAGCAGCCAGCTTGGCCTCATGGAGTTGATGGTCGCCGCGCATCAGCGCGAGCAACGGGATCTTGCCGTCGAGCATATAGAGCTGCGTCTTGAAGAAATCCGCGAGCGGACGCTTAACGAGCGCGGCCACGTCCGCGCACGAGGTCTTGCCTTGGGTATCGAACTCAACGAGGGATTTAAACTTCGCCGCATCCGGCGCAGCGTATTGGTCCTTCACCTCGGCCCGTTCGATGTTGGCGGCATAGTCGCACTTCGTACACGAGACAATTGTTTCCTCTCCGGTCTCGGCCAGCACCATGAACTCATGGGAGTACGAGCCGCCGATCGCTCCCGATTGGGCCTCGACCGGCTTAAACTTCAGGCCGCAGCGCGAGAAAACTCGCTTGTACGCCTCGTAAATCCTCTTGTAGTACGCGGTCGCGTCCGCCTCATCGGCATGAAACGAGTACGCGTCCTTCATCAGAAACTCGCGCGCTCGCATCACGCCGAAACGGGGGCGAATCTCATCGCGAAACTTGAGTCCGATCTGATAGAGCATGGTCGGCAGCTGGCGCCAGGAGCGGATCTCGCGACGCACGAGGTCGGTGACGACCTCTTCCGCCGTGGGCGCGAAGCAGAACTCCGCCTCCTTGCGGTCCTTAAGACGCAGCAACTCCTTGCCGTAGACCGGCCAACGACCGGTTTCTTCCCATAACCCCTTCGGCTGGATCACCGGCAGCGAGACTTCCTGCCCGCCGATGCCGTCCATCTCCGAACGCACGACGCGCTCCACCTTGCGCAGGACCCGCAGCCCGAGCGGCAGCCAGTCGTAGATGCCCGAAGCCACCTTGCGGATCATGCCCGCACGCTGCATCAGCTGCGCCGACACGTTGTCCGCGTCCGATGGCGCCTCACGAAGTGTCGGAAGAAGATATTTTGATAGTTTCATGTTTTTGGAGGAAACGGTGTCAGGCCTATAGTTACTTGAATTACTCTTGAGCGTCCAGTTTGAAGTAATTCAAGTAACTATAGGCCTGACACCTACTTTCTGTTAGCCTTCGTGGCGCGCTCGGTGCGGATGCGCAGGACATCGTTGTAGGTTGCGAAGATGAGCAAAGACATCAGGAAGGCGATGCCGAGCGTGTTGGCCCTCTCCATGGCCTCGTTCGAGGCGCGCCGGCCGCGCAGGCCCTCCCACCAATAGAACGCGGCGTGGCCGCCATCGAGCAGCGGAAGGGGCAGAAGGTTGAAGAAGCCGATCGCCACCGAAATGAATCCGATCAGAAATATGAATTCCTCCCAGCCCGCGCGAGAGGCGCGCGCGACCATCTGGAAAATGCCGACGGGGCCGGCCAGGTCGGGGCGTTCGCGCTTCCAAAGCTTGCCCGAGATGGTCGTCACCGTCTGCTTGCTCTGCGTCCAGCACAATCTGAGAGCCTCGCCGCCGGCGGCCAGCGGGCCAACGGCCTTATAGTCGGCCTTCGGCATGATGCCGATCACGCCGCGCTCGCCGGTCTCGTCCTTCTTGGGAGTGACCTTAATCTCAAGCTTCCTCTCGCCGCGCACGACCGATAGAGATATCTCCTTCTCCGCTGAACGGTGGATCGAGCTGGCGAGATCCTCCCAGCCGGTCAGCGCGCGGCCGCCGAACGCAACGATCTTGTCGCCGACCGCGATGCCGGCCTTGTCCGCCGGAAAGCCCATCATCATGTTGCCGATGATGGGCTCCTTCGAGGCGACGGGCATGCCCCTCCCCCAAATCAGGCCGGTGTAGAGAGTGAACGCCAGCAGGTAGTTCATCGCCGGACCCGCGTAGACGATGAGCAGGCGCCGGTTCCAGCTCTGGCCAAAATACTCATCCGGCTTGGCTTGCTCGCCCCCGTTCATCGGATCCTCGCCCGCAGGCTTCACGAAACCGCCAAAAGGAATCGCGCACAGCGAAAAACGCGTGCCGACCCGATCCGTGAAGCCGAGCAGTTCGGGGCCGAAGCCGAAGGCGAATTTCTCGACCCGCACGCCGAGGCGGCGGCAGGCGAAAAAGTGGCCGGACTCGTGCAGGACGATCACGAGGCCGAGTGCGAAAGCGTTGGCTCCAATGGTGTGCAGGAGGGACAGGGCGGCGTTCATGGGCAGGACTCCTCGGCCTTGGCTCGCGCCCAGGCATCGACTTCAACGACTTCTTGGAAACTCGGCAGCCCCCCGCTGGGGGAGTACGCCGCCATGGTCTTCTCGACCACGCGGGGGATGTCGGTGAATCGAATCCGTTGCTTCAAGAACGCCGACACGGCAATCTCATCGGCAGCGTTGAGCACCGCCGGCATGCCGCCGCCCTTCTGTGCGGCCTCACGCGCGAGCGCCAGGCACGGGAAGCGCGAGAAATCGGGGACGGAGAAGTCGAGCCTTCCGGCCTTGATCAGATCGAGGGGCTCGATGACGCGGCCGCCGCGCTCGGGATAGGTCATCCCGTACTGAATCGGAAGCTTCATGTCGGGCACCCCCATCTGGGCGAGCACCGAGCCGTCGGAGAACTCGACGCCGGAGTGGAAGATCGACTGCGGATGGATCACGATGTCCACCTGCTCGCGGCGCAGGCCGAAAAGATTCATGATCTCGATGAGTTCAAAGCCCTTGTTCATCAAGGTCGCGCAGTCGATCGTGATCTTCTTGCCCATCTTCCAGGTCGGGTGCTTGAGCGCCATGTCCGGCGTGACCTCAGCGAGGTCGCCTTTATATTTGGCAAAGGCCCCGCCGGACGCGGTCAGGATCACGCGACGGATCGTCTTGAGCGGGGCGGCCGCGCGCGGATCGGGATTGAGGCCCTGGACGCACTGAAAGATCGCCGAGGGCTCCGAGTCCACGGGCACGATCTTGGCATTCCAACGTTCGGCCTCGCGCATGAACTGCGCGCCGGCCATGACCATGGGCTCTTTATTCGCGAGGGCGATTATTTTTCCGGCCCGGATCGCAGCGAGGAGGGGGGCAAAGCCGACGCCGCCGACCAGTGAGGTGAGAACCACGTCGACGTCGGGATGCGAGGCAAGGTCGCACAAACCCTCAACACCCGGGGCCAGGTGCTTCGCCTTGCCGTTGAGGCGGGTCCTGAGGTCCGCCCCGGCCGAGGAATCGAACATCGCGACGGCCGCGGCGCCGAATTCCTTCGCCTGCGCGGCGACAAGCGCGGCATTGCTATGCGCGGCCAGGCCAAAAACGGACAGCATGTCGGGCATCTCCCGGATCACGTTGAGCGCGTTGACTCCGATCGAGCCCGTCGAACCGAGGATGGCGACTCTCTTCATTTGAAGGTCAACGCGTAGTAAACGGCGGGGGCGCACAGAATATAAGAATCGAAGCGATCGAAAACGCCGCCGTGCCCCGGCAGCAGGGCGCCGGAATCCTTGACGCCCGCGTCGCGCTTGACCATGGACTCGGCGAGGTCCGAGAGCTGGCCCATCATACCAATGATCACGCCGATCACAACGGCCTGCAGCGGCGTGAGCGCCTCCTGGAGAATGAACTTCTGGAAGACGAGGCAAACAGCGATCGCGGCGAGGAAGCCGGCGGCCGCTCCTTCCCAGGTCTTCTTGGGCGAGAGCGTGGGCGCCAGCGCGCGGCGGCCGAAACCGCGGCCCGCGGCGTAGGCGGCCGTGTCCGTGGCCCAGACCGCGATGAACGTCAGAAATGCGAAGGCCTCGCCATGCGGGCGCAGCTCCCGGATCAAGGCGAGGTGCGCGGGCATCCAGCCCGCAAACAACGCGCCGAACAAGGTCAGGGCCACGCGGTCAAGCGAGTGGACGGAGGCGAACATCTCGACGAACACGACCAGCGCCGCGCCCCCGGCGAGCACGGCCGCCAGCGGACCGCCCAGTGCTGCGCATGCGGCGAGCGCAGCGCCCAACGCCACCGTCGGGATCAACTGCACCGGACGGCCGCCGAGACGCAACATGAGCGCGTACTCGTAACAGCACAGCGTGGAAATGCCGGTCACGAACAGACTATAAGCCACACCACCGGCGTGGACGAGGCACAGCAGGAGTGGAATTCCGGCGAGCGCAGTCAGAACGCGCGGAAGAAGCATAGCTCGATTCTACAAAATCAGGACTTGGCGGAGAGCCCGCCGAAGCGGCGGTCGCGCTTCGAGAAGTCCTCGAGCGCTGCGACGAGGTGCTCCTTGCGAAAGTCCGGCCATAGCACGGGGGTCACGAACAGCTCGGCGTAGGCCACCTGCCAAAGCAGGAAGTTGGAAATGCGCACTTCGCCAGAAGTCCGGATCATCAAATCAAGTTCGGGCAGTTGCGCGGTATAAAGATTGTCCGCGATTGCCCGCTCATCGAGCGATTGAGCGCCCGCGGCGAGAGCCTTGTTCGCGGCATCCAGAATCTCCTGACGTCCGCCGTAGTTGAGGGCAAGGACGAGGTGGAGCCCCGTGTTGTCCTTGAGGCGCAGAGTCGCGCTCTCGAGCTCCTGTCGCACCGCGGCGGGCAGCGCCTCGAGGCGGCCGATCGCGCTCAGGCGCACGCCGCTCTTGTCGAGCTCAAGCGTCTCCTTGCGCAGCGCCCATGACAGCAGCTTCATGAGCTCGCCGACTTCCTCGGCGGGGCGCAGCCAATTCTCCGTGGAGAAGGAGTACAAGGTCAGCGTCTTGATGCCGAGTTCGCCCGCGGCGCGCACGATGGCGCGGACGGAATCCACGCCCGCTTTGTGTCCGGCCACGCGAGGAAGGCCTCGGGCCGCCGCCCAACGGCCGTTGCCGTCCATGATGACGGCGACGTGGCGGGGAATCTGAGCGAGGTCCAGCGCCACTTTAAATCGTGGTGATTTCCTTCTCTTTCACGGCGATCGCGTCGTCGATCTGCTTCGTGAAGGAGTCGGTGAGCTTCTGGACGCGCTGCTCGAGTCCGCGGAGAGCGTCTTCGGTGATCTCCTTGGCCTGGAAGGACTTCTTGAGCTTGTTGAGGCCGTCCTGACGGTCGTTGCGCACGGCGACCCGGAATTCCTCGCCAAGCTTCTTGACGAGCTTGACCAGGTCCCGGCGGCGATCCTCGGTCATCATCGGAAGGCTGATGCGGAGCATCTTGCCGTCGTTCTGCGGCATTGCGCCGACTTCGGCTTTCTGCAGCGCCTTCTCGATATCCTGCAACGTCGAAGGGTCCCAGGGACGAATCTCAAGCGTGCGGGCTTCGGGCACGGAAACGGCGGCGACCTGCTTGAGGGGCACGAGCGACCCGTAGGCCTCAACCTTCACCGACTCGAGCATCATCGGGTTGGCGCGGCCGGTGCGCATGACGGACATCTCCTTCTGCATGCGCGCCATGCGCTCCTTCATCGCGGCTTCCATCTGCGACATCACGGCGTCGGCGGCGACGATGGCCATGGGGGATTACTCCGTGGTGATCAAGGTGCCGACCTTCTGGCCGGCGACGGCGCGGGCGATGTTGCCCTGCACCGCCAGGTCGAAAACGACGACGGGCATGCGATTCTCCATGCACAGCGTCAGGGCGGTCGTGTCCATGACCTTCAAGCGCTGCTTGATGCTGTCCATGAAGGTCAGTTTCTCAAATCTCTTGGCCGTTTTGTCTTTCTTGGGGTCGGCGCTGTAGACACCGTCGACCTTCGTGGCCTTGAGCACGACCTCGGCCTCGATCTCAACGGCGCGCAACGCCGCCGCCGTGTCCGTCGTGAAATACGGATTGCCCGTGCCGCCCGCGAAGATCACGACGCGCCCCTTCTCGAGATGGCGAATCGCCTTGCGGCGGATATAGGGCTCGGACAACTTGTTGATCTCGACAGCGCTTTGCACACGGGTGGCGACGCCGAGATTCTCGAGAGCGTCCTGGAGGGCCAACGCGTTCATGAGCGTGGCTAGCATGCCCATGTAGTCGGCCGTGACGCGACTGATCGCCTCGCCGCGGTCCTGCTCGCCGCGCCAGATGTTGCCGCCGCCGACGACGACGCCGATCTGCAGTCCCTGCGCATGCGCAAGCTTGATCTCAGCGCTGATCGACAGCAGGGCCTCCGGCCGGATGCCGTGCGCGCTCTCGCCGCACAGCGACTCGCCGGAGAGCTTGAGAAGGACCCGCCTGTATTTTTTGATCGAGGGCATCCTCGAAGGGTTACGCACCCAGCTGATAACGAACGAAACGCGTCACCGTGACCGGACCGCCGAGCTTGACGCCGGCGGCCTTCACAAACTCGGACACGGGTGTTTTGTTGTCGCGCACCGAGATCTGGTCGAGCAGGCACCACTGCTGGTAGAAGAGCTTGTTGATCTTGCCCTCGATGATCTTGGGGATCGACGCCTCGGGCTTGCCCTCTTTGCGCAAGATCTCGGTGTGAATCTCCTTCTCCTTCTCGATGTCCGCGGCGGGAACCTCGGAGCGGTTCAGGTACTTGGGGGAGAAGCCGACGATCTGAAGAAGCAGTTCTTTGGCGAGTTCGGCCACTTCCGGAGACTTCGCAGCCGCCTCGCTGGCGGTCTGAATCTCGACAAGCGCGCCCTTCTTCGCGGGCACGGACATGTCGGTCTGGTGCGCGTAGCCGGCGATCAGGCCATGGCCCTTGAGCTCGAAGCGGTCGAAACGGCGCAGATTCATATTTTCGCCGAGCTTGCCCACAAGAGGCTTCACGAGCTCTTCGTTGGCGGCTTCAAGGCTCTTGAGCTGTCCGGCCGCGGCCTGGGCCGCGACGGTCTTCACCAGCGCCTGAAAATCCGCGCCCTTCGCGACGAAGTCGGTCTCGGAGTTGATCTCGATGATCGCGCCGGACTTCCCGTCAACCTTGAACGCCACCGCGCCTTCCTTGGTCGTGCGGGCGGATTTTTTGGCCGCGTCGGCCATGCCCTTTTTACGCAAGACCACGAGGGCTCCGTTGAAGTCGCCCGCCGCCTCGTCCAAGGCGCGCTTGCAGTCCATCATGCCAGCACCTGTCTTCTCGCGCAGATCCTTGATCAGCTGGGTGGAGTCCACGGTCGGCATGAGGCTAAACCTCCTGAGTGGTCGGCTCTTCGGCGGCGTACACGACGTCCGCGGTCTGAACGCCCGCGGCGGTCTCGGCGGCGGCGGCGGCGAGCATCTGCTGCTCGGCGGCCGCGACGGACTCGGCGTTGCGCGCCGCCTCGAGGATACCCTTGCCCTCAAGGATGGCGTCGGCGGCAAGCGCGCAGAAAAGCTTGATGGAACGCGCGGCGTCGTCATTACCCGGGATCGGGTGATCGATCAGGTCCGGATCGCAGTCGGTGTCGCAGACGGCGACGATCGGAATGCCCAACTTGCGGGCTTCCTGCACCGAGAGATCTTCTTCCACCGGGTCGACGACGAACACGACATCGGGAAGCGTGTTCAAGCCGCGCAAACCGGAGAGGTTGCGCTGGAGCTTCGACATCTCCTTGTTCAGGCGGGAGACTTCCTTCTTTGGGAGCACCGCGAAGATGCCTTCGGCCTGCCACTTCTCGATTTCCTCAAGGCGCTTGACGGACTTGCGCAAAGTCGCGAAGTTGGTCAACGTCCCGCCGAGCCACTTCTCGCAAACATAGGACGCGCCCGCCCGCTCGGCTTCGGCGCGGAGAATGTCCTGGGCCTGCTTCTTGGTGCCGACAAAAAGGAATTTTTTGCCCGCGGCGGCCTGGTCGGAGACCCACTGCGAGACCTTCTTGATCTCCTTGGCAGTCTTTTGGAGATCGATGATGTGGATGGCGTTGCGCTCGCCGAAAATAAAGCGGGACATCTTAGGATTCCAGCGGCGGGTCTGGTGACCGAAGTGCACGCCGGCTTCCAACATGGCTTTCATTGAAACGTTGATCATGAGCGGGTTTTAATCCTCCGAGAATGGCGCGATGGGGGATTCTAGCAAATCTCCGACGAATAAGCACCAGACTTTTACGGCGCGACTTTCGCGGCAGGGTCGGGAAGCGTGCGGGCGTACGCGCGCCACTGCGGCTCCATCGCGAGCATCCGCTTCAAGCCCTCGTCCACGCCGATAGGGGCAATGGGCACCACCTGACGCACTTTGTCCGTGCGCAGACTGCTTTGCTTCGGGCGCGCGGTCGGGGACTTGAACTCGCCGACCGGCACCGTCTGAATCAGGGCGGCGTCGAGACCGAACGCCCGGGCCGCGCGCTGGGCGAACTCGGCCCGTGCGATCTCCGTTGCTCCGACCACGTGGAAAATCCCGCTCGCTCCGGCCTCGATGAGTGCGACGGTGATCTCCGCCAAATTCTCAACGTACGTCGGGTTATAGCGGACATCGCCGGCCACGCGCATCGGCTTGCCTTCCGAAAGATTCTTCCTCACCTGCAGGACGAAGTTCTTCAACTCCCACTGCCACCCGTACGCGCCGGCGGTGCGGATCACCAGGTTCCGGGGGTCAGCCGCCAACACCCCACGCTCGGTTTCCGACTTCTGCCGCCCGTACTCGTTGATGGGACACGGGACGTCTTCCTCTGTATAGTGGCCTTTGACGCCATCGAACACATAGTCGGACGAGTAAAAAATCATGCGGGCGCCAAGCTCCCGGCAGACCTGGGCCACATGAAGGGTCCCCTCCACGTTCACTCGGCGGGTCTCCTCCGGGTGCAGCTCGCAATAGTCCACGTAGGGGTTGGCGGCGGGGACGGCGACCACGGTGGGCCGATGAGCGCTCAGAAGGGCCCTGACTTTGCCGAGGTCTCGCATATCCAGCTGTAAAAAGCCCCCGGAAGCATGACTATGATAGGTGGCGGCCGCAACCTGAGCGCCCTGTGCGCTCCAGGCCCTCAGCAGGGCGTTGCCCACCAAACCGGTGCCTCCGATGACCATCACCATACCATTCATGAAGAAAGTCTACTAAATCCCTCTATATCGCGTCTTTAGCCCCTCAAGGTCCCCCAGGGAGGGGCCAAAAGGCCCAGGCGCCCGACCTCGCCGGCTCCTATACTGAAGCATCAACCACACAATGCTTCGCCTGACCATAACCGCCTGGACCCTCTGTGGGACCGTTTCGCCCACCCGAGCCCAGGATCCGAACATCGCCTACCTCAGCGGCCCCATCGCTCCCGGCCAGCTCAACAGGATGTTCGACGCCGCCACAAATCGCCCGGCCGGGATCGCGGCGCTCGCTCCCAAGACCTTCGAGCCGGTAGGATCTCCGAACAAGAAGCTCGAAACCCTTTATCGCCGCCCCGCCCTCAGCGCCCTCCATCAGCAGCTCGTGGTCCCCGTTCCCAAGGAAACCCCGGCCTATCGCCGCACTTTCCGCATCATGCTGGCCAACCCCGCCAAAACCGACCGCTGGGACGAGCTGATTCTGCGCTACTCCCGAATCTACAAGCTCGATTCCCGCCTGCTGAAGTCCATCATGGCCGCCGAGTCCGAGTTCGACCCGAAAGCCCTGTCCCCGTCCGGCGCTCGCGGCCTCATGCAGGTCATGCCGGCGACCTCCGAGGGCGTGGGCGTCTCCGCCGCCACGCTCCACGACCCGCGCTCCGGCGTCAAGGCCGGCGCCGCCTACATCCAGGTCCTCTTCAAGGCCGCCTGGAGGATATTCAACCTCAAGGGCGTGCGCTACACCGACGCGCCGATGTGGGTGGTCCAACGCGTCATCGCCGCCTACCACGCGGGCCCCAAGTTCCTGACCAAGCTCAGGCTCTACCCCTCGACCCGCGCCTACGTCCGCAAGGTCGTCCTCTTCTACCACTCGAAGGTCACCGACCTGCGCCGGCCTGCCGCTGCCGCGGCAAACTTTCCGTCATACAGCGAGGCCGTGACCTCGAGCGGCTCAATGTACTAGGATAGGCGGGATGCGCCGCCTTCTTCTCGCCGGCCTCGTTCTCCTCGCCGCCTGCGCCGGGCCCAAGCCCTGCACGCGCACCTTGTGCGTGACCAAACTCGACGGCACTTTGGAGTTGACGGGCTGGAACGCGAGCGTGCGCGCGACCGCCGACTCCCCGAAGCCGCCCGTCGTTTCTGATACCGCGGTGACGATTGTCGAGGGCACGGCCGAATTCATCAACGGCAAGACCCGCGTTTCGGCCACCGCGGGCTCCTCCTTTAAGTTCTCGGTCTCCACGCGCGCGGTCGCGTCAATCGAGGTCTCCTCCGGTTCGGTCACGGTCACGCTTTCGACCGGAGCGCCCCTGGCGCTGAGCGTCGGCACGCCCTACTCCCTGCCTCAATCCAAATGAAAAAAGCTCTTGTCACCGGCATCACCGGACAGGACGGTTCCTACCTCGCCGAGCTCCTGCTCAAAAAGGGCTACGAGGTCCACGGCGTCAAGCGCCGCGCCTCGCTCTTCAACACGGACCGCATCGATCACCTGTTCCAGGACCCGCACGAAAAAAAGCTGCGCCTCATCCTGCACTACGGGGACATGACCGATTCCTCAAGCCTCCAGCGCGTGCTGCAGCTGGTCAAGCCTGACGAGGTCTACAACCTCGCCGCGCAAAGCCACGTGGCCGTCAGCTTTCAGGAGCCCGAGTACACCGCCAATGTGGACGCGCTCGGGACCCTGCGCCTGCTCGAGGCGATCCGCACGCTCGGCTGGTCGAAAAAGACCAAGTTTTATCAGGCGTCGACCTCGGAGCTGTTCGGCCAGGTGACGGAAACGCCCCAGCGCGAGACGACGCGTTTTCATCCGCGCTCGCCCTACGGCGTGGCCAAGCTGTACGCCCACTGGATCACGGTCAACTACCGCGAGGCGTACGGCCTCTACGCGTGCAACGGCATTCTCTTCAACCACGAGTCCCCGCGCCGCGGCGAGACCTTCGTGACGCGCAAGATCACGCGCGGCCTGGCGCGCATCAAGCTCGGCCTCGACAAGATGCTCTGGCTGGGAAATCTCGACGCCAAGCGCGACTGGGGCCACTCACGCGATTTTGTCGAGATGATCTGGCTCATGCTCCAGCAGCCGGCGCCGCGCGACTACGTCGCCGCGACGGGCCGGCAAAATTCCGTGCGCCAGTTCGTGGAGGCCGCCGCCTCCGAGCTCGGCTTCGACCTCGTGTGGAAGGGCCGGGGCGGCTCGGAACGCGGCGTGGACCGCCGAACGGGCAAGACGGTGGTCGCGCTCGATCCCCGCTACCTGCGCCCGAGCGAGGTGGACACCTTGCTCGGCGACGCCGCGAAGGCGCGCAAAGAGCTTGGTTGGAAGCCGCGCGTCAGCTTTGACGAGCTTGTCCGCGAAATGGCGCGCGAGGATCTGGCCATGGCCAAGCGCGAGGCTCTCGTCAAGAAGGCCGGCTACACCAGCCCGCGCCGCGCTCCCGACTAACCCTGGTAGAGGACCGCACCCGCAACGACCGCCGCCACGAGAGACACGCTGATCGCCACGTAAAGAAGGAGACGCATCTCCTCGTCCCAACGGAATAGAGAAGGCTGGGGCACAGGCGCCGGCGGCTCGATTTTTGACGCAGGCTCGACGACGGAAACGGCAGGGGCGGGTGCCGGCACGACCAGGGGCGTCTGCGGTAGGGCGGCGAGGTAGCTCTCGACCTCCTTGACGATCTCGCGGCGACGCGCTTCCCCAGCCTCATGACTGGACTTCGCTGGATCTTCCGCCGGGACGGGGGTGGCGCGCTTGCCGCGGGCCTCGCGCTCAGCTTCGATGTCCGCATAAAGGCGGGCGCGCTCTTCATCGAGGACCCGGCGCATCTCGGCCACCTCACGGTCGGAGCGGGCGCGCAGTTCCTGCTTGAGCTGCTCGGCCTTGGCCCTCAGCTGCTCCGACTCGACGGCGACGCGCTGCATGCCTGCGACGAGTTCTTTCTGGACGCGCTCGCCTTCCATCTCCTGGCGGATTTGAGCCTCGTGCGCCTTCTCGAAAGCCTCGACTCCCTCGCGACGAACCTGTTCTGCGGCCTCGAGCGCGGCCTGGCCATCGCGGTCAAGCGACTCAACGCGCAAGAGCAGCGCTGAGCGCTCCTCGGTCAGGCGCTCCAAATCGGCCTCGACCTCGAAGCGGCGGTTGCGCTCGGCCCCGAGGGCGGCGCCGAGCTGAGCGCGAGCCTCGGCGGCGACTTTTAAGGTCTCATCGAATTCGCGGGCAAGCGACGTTGAGGACGCGGCCTCGCGATGCAGCACGGAGGCGGTTTCCTGCAGCTCCTCGACGCGGGAGGTCAACTCCCGCACGCGCTCGCGCAGGCGCTCTTTGGCCTTGAGCTCGGTCTCGAGCTCGCTCGAGCGGGCGCGCAGACGGCGCTCGAGCTCCTCAAGGCGAACGTCAAGGAGGACCGCATCCAGGGCGTCCGCCTGCGCCGAAGGAGGGCGTGCCACCTGGGGAACGTCCACGACGGGGTTAGACTCCAGGTTGTCCACGTTCCAAATCCTTGCGCAGGCGCTGGAGCGCCTCGGTCTGCTCCTTCCAACCCTCGCGCAGGGCGCGGACGGCTTCGTCGCGCTCCTCCTGCGTCGTCCCGACCAGGCGCTGTACCTCCTCGCGCATCCGGCCGCGATACTCGCTCAGCGCTGTGATCGCCAGGCGCACCTTCTCCGAGACCGCGGCTTCAGCACGTCGGGATGCCTCCAGCGCGCGCTGCCCCTGTTCGGCGCGCGCTTGGGCGACGTTCACGCCCTCCTCGGCGTCAGCGGCCTGGGCCTTCTCGCGCTCCGCGTTGAGGCGGCGGGCGCGATCGAGAGAGCGTTCGCCCTCGGCGCGCAAAGCCTCCGCGCGCTCCATCGCCACGGCGGCCTCGGCCTGAACGCGCGCACGCTCGGCCGCGAGCGCCCGCGCGGACGCGAGCTCGCGGGCCTGGGCGCCGGCCGCTTCCTCGCGGGCGAGCTGGAACTCGCGTCCAATCGCCTCGCGCTCAACGTTGAGGCGCTCGTGATCTTCGCGCAGCGCCGCCTCCAGGCGGGCCGGAAGCTCAGCCTCGAGATGGTGGGCGCGATCAAGCGCGCGCGCGCCTTCGGCGCGCAGAGCCTCGGAGCGCTCCAGCGCCGCGGCGGCCTCGGCCTGGATGCGCGCGCGTTCAGCCACGAGCGCCTGAACCGACGCGTGCTCGCGGGCCTGGGCCCCAGCCGCTTCCTCGCGGGCAAGCTGAAGCTCGTGTCCGACCTCCTCAAGAGAACGCGCGCCCTCGGCGCGCAGGACCTCCGAGCGCTCAAGCATCGCGGCGGCCTCGGCCTGAAGGCGAGCGCGTTCGGCCGCAAGCGCCTGCACGGACGCATGCTCGCGGGCCCGGGCATCGGCCACTTCCTCGCGGGCCTTCGCGATCTGCTCGGCGAGACCCTGCGTTTCACGCTCGAAGGCGGCGGAGGAAGCGCTCAGCGAGCGCATGTCTGCTTCGCTTGCTTGCGCGCGGCGAAGCGCGGCGTCAAGGCGGGCGCGCAGAGAGGCCGCGGCGGTCTCCTTCGCGTCGCAGTCAAGCAGCGCGCGATCGAGCTTCGTCTGCAGCCCGCGCGCCTCGCGCTCCGAGTCCTCGCCGCGAGCCGCCGCGTGATCCGCATCGAAACGAGCTTCCTCGAGAACAGCTCCCACCGCTTCGGCTTCCCCCTTCGCCTGCTTAACCTCATCCTGCGCTTGCTTGGCTTCAAGCCGAGCGTGCGCCTCGCGGGCCTGGGTGCTGACCGCTTCCTCATGGAGCTTCGATATTTCCGCGATGAGACTCTGCGCTTCACGCTCGTGGGAAGCGGAGGAAGCCCTCACCAAGCGCGCGTCTGCTTCGAGCGCCGCCAAGCGCGCAAGCGCCGTGCGCTCCGCGGCCTCGGCGCGCACCACGCAGCCGGCCTCATCCGCGCGCGTGGCCGCGAACTCGGCCTCAGCCGTTTGCGCGCGGCGCACCGTCGCATCGAGGCGGGCGCGCAAAGAGGCCGCTTCGGCATCCTTCGCATCGGAGTCGAGCATCATCCGGTCGAGCCGCGCCTGTAAATCCCGCGCCCCGCGCAGGCGCGCCATCGCCTCGCGCTCCCAGTCCTCAGCGCGGGCCGCGACGTGATCGCCGTCAAGACGCGCTGAATCGATCCGAGCGCCCGCCTCTTCGACTTCCCGCCAAGCCTTTTTGGCCTCCTCTTCCGCGCCGCCGCGCGCCGCGCGCTCCTCGCGCAGAAGAACGGCGAGCCGCGTGACTCCGTCCTTCATGCGCTCGCGGACTTCGCGCTCGCGCTCAACACACGTTTGACTGGCTTCAAGCCGATCGCGCAGCTCGAGGAGCTCGGCCTGAGCGAGCTCAAGCTTCTTCAGGGCTTCGCGGAGCTCGACGTAAGTGCCGGCGGGAGGAATGACCAGATCCGCGAGATGTCCGCCGAAGCCTTCGGAAGGGACGCTCTCGCCGCGTTCTTGCGAACGCGCGCGCGAAGCGAGAACCTCTTCGACCTCGCGGCCGAAGTCGTCTTTCCAGGCGTGGAGCGGATCCATGGGTCCCTCGTATTATAGGGGGGGATTGTTACAAAGACAAGTCGGATGAGCGCTTTACGAGCGGGAGGCCGCAGCCAATTTTTATAGGCCGTAAGGCCTATTGATACTATGGGACTTTAGGCTCTGAGCATTCCGCAAGGCCGGGGGCATCCTTCCCGGCATATGTGGACGCAACGACGCACCCGCGCGGCCGCCGTCGCCGCCGCGCTGCTCGGCGCGGGCCTGATCCTGTGCTGTCCCCGGCGAATGCCCGAGCTGCGCGTCGGCTCGCGCGCTGTACCGCCCCCGCCCGCGGCTGCGCTCGCCTCCGCGATCGCCTGGCCGCCCGCCACCGCGCTTATTGATCCGACGGCAAGCCCCAACGACTCCGAGCTGACGCGCGGGAAAGAAGAAGACGCGCTGCACGACGCCCCCTCCGATCGGATATTCGCGGGCGGAAGCCATTTCCCATCCGCCTCGCCGGCTCCTTCCACCGGAGGCTCGCACAGTGACCAGGTTCTGCACGAGTCCCGGCCTTCCGCCGCGACGAGCCCCAGCCCTGCCCTGGGCTCAAGCCTCTCTCCGGCCACGAAGCGCCGCAAAAACCGCGAGCCCGGTCCCCCGCGGCCGATCAATCCGCTCTCAAGTCGAACGCAGCGCCGCCGGACACCGCTCGCCTCTGGCCCCGCCACGATCGACGAGGCAGACGACGAAGACGAGAACACCCGCGCGGCTGAGGCCGGACAAAACGCCAGCCGCACCGACGACGCCGCCTGGACAAGGAGGCGGACGCGCGCATTCCCTCTGTTTCGACCGCCGCGCCAAGCGGTACGCCCGCCGCAGAGCGCCTCCGGACGGCGGCGCGTGCGGCCCCTGCTTCTATCCAAACTCCTCGGCCGCGGCGCGCTGCATCCGCCGCCCGCATCCATCGTCCCGCCTGATCTGTCCAGCCTGGCGGGACGCAAGCCTCTGCTGCTGCCCGACGGCTCATCCGTGCCGGCGCGCGCGTGCGGGCTCGACCTTCTTGAAAACTGGGACCCTCGCCGTGCGCAAACCGCATGCCGCCGGCGCGCGCCGCACTGGGACGCCGGACCCCTATGGCACGATGGCTCGGCGCGCGGCCAGGTCACAGACGCCCGCTGGCTGTGGTTATGGAAGGAGAAGACGCGCTGGTGGGCCGTCCCCGAGCCTCCAGAATCCCCGTTGCTCCGTCACAAAGAGCTCTGGTGGAGCAAGCAGCGCGGGGTCTGGTTCGCGCTGCACGACGGCGAACTCTGGAGCTGGCGGCGCTTCTCGGACTGGAACGCGGAGGGACTGCTGCGCCTCGGGGACGGCGTGGAGCTCGTGTACAGCGCGGATTTCACGAAGGTCGCCGTGATCACGCCGGGAGCGGGCGCCGTGCTCTACGACGCGGCCACCGGCGCCGAACTCGGGGAGTGGCTCGAATCGGAACTTCCGCGCCGCCGGCCGCGCGCGCCCGCCGAACTGCGTCTGCCCAGCGGGATTTGATATTCTCTCCACGATGCATCGACTTGTCCTCCTCCTGCTCGCCGCCGCCCTCGCGTCGCCGTCCGCCGCGCAGGACGAGTACGGCTCGCGCGGCCTGTTCCCGGTCTACCAGTCCGGCAACCAGTGGCTGATCTTCGATAAGTCCCACACATCAGGCGGCGCCAAAGACCTCCTGCCGGGCTCGAAGTTTCTCATCGTCGGCAGCGTCGGCGCCGACCTCTTCGTCGTCGGCCGCGCGTCCGCGACCTACGGCGGCCTATGCCGGAACAAGAAGCCGGTGAAACTGCACGCCGCTCTGCTCAAAGGCCCGCGCTCCGCCGTCGGCGACCCCGTCATCGCGATCAAGGTTCCCGATCATTTCCAGTTGAAAGGTTCGCGCGCGCGCTACGACGCGCTCGATAACGCGGTGGATGAGCCCCTGTACGCGCTCCTCGGGCCGACGCTGACGTCCCTCGTCTTGGAAGAGGGAAAAGCCGGAGCCTACCGCTTTCGTCCGGACGATGCGGGCGCCGCCGCCTTCCTCGCCGATCCCAAAGCTGAGAAGATCGCGATGAAGATCGACTTCGCCGCGCACCCGCCCGTCGCCGGCCTTGCGGCGCCGACCGCCCTCGTCACCGACGCCCAAATCTCCTACTCCCACCGCCGCTGCCTGCGTCTGGCCGATGGCGGCCGCGTCATCGGGCGCTGTGTGGAAATGCCGCACGAGCTGATGAGCGAGACCGCCCAACTCCGTTTCGTCGCCTACGATCCCGGCGGCAAGGGCAACCCCTTCCTGCTCGCCTACACGCGCGGCGAGCCGCTGTGGGGGCACGAACGCTGGGGCTTCATCCTGCGTGAGAGCGGCGCGCGCCTGTTCCTGCGCGACGCGATGGACCCGCGCTGCCGAGAAGGCTTCTAGCATGAAGGTCGCACTCGCCCAGATCGACACGATCGTCGGCGACCTGCGCGGCAATTCCGAAAAGATCCTCTCCGCCCTCGATGAGGCCGGCCGCCGAGGGGCCGGCCTCGCCGTCTTTCCCGAACAGACGTTGGGCGGCTACCCGGCCCTCGATCTCTGGGAGGAGCCCGGCTTCGCCGAGGCCAACGAAAGAGCGCTCGTGGCACTCGCCAAAAAGGTCCGCGGCGCCGCCGCGCTCGTCGGCTTCGTCTCGCGCAGCAAGAGCGCGGTCGGCAAGCCCGTACGCAACTCCGCAGCTCTCCTGCACAAGGGCAGGGTCGTCGCGGTCCGGCACAAGACGCTTCTGCCGACCTACGACGTCTTCGATGAAGCGCGCTACTTCGAGCCCGCCGCCGAGAACAAGCCGATCGCCTGGGGCGGCCTCAAGCTCGGCGTCACGATCTGCGAGGACGCGTGGGCCAACGACCCGTCCGCCGCGCGCCGCCTCTACTGCGCCGATCCCGTCACCGCCCTAGCCAAGTCCGGCGCCGACATCCTCTTAAACCTATCAGCCTCGCCGTTTCTGCGCGGAAAGACCGCGATCCGCCGGAAACTGCTCGCCGAACACGCCCAGCGCCTGAAAAAGCCCCTGTTCTACTGCAACGCGGTCGGCGGCAACGACGAGATCGTCTTCGACGGCGGCAGCCTCGCCTACGACGCGAAGGGCAGGCTTCGCGCGCGCGCCGCCTTCGCCGCCCACGATCTCCTCGTCATCGACACGATGACCTGGGAGGGGGCGACGATCGCGCCCGAACCCTCCGCCATCGGCCAGGTCGGCGAGATTTTAACGCTCGGCATCAAGGACTTCGCCGCAAAATGCGGCCTCGAGACCGCCTTCATCGGCCTGTCCGGCGGCATCGACTCCGCCGTCGCCGCAGCGCTCGCGGTCCGCGCCCTTGGCGCGCGCCGCGTGGTCGGCGTGACCATGCCCTCCTCCTACTCCTCGCCGGGAAGCCTCGATGACGCAAACGCGCTCGCCCAAAATCTCGGCATCGAATTGCGCACGGCCCCCATCGCCGGGGTCTACGACGCTCTTCTTGAGACCCTCGGTGAGAAGTGGGGAAAGGGAACGCCCGATGTGGCGGAACAGAATCTGCAGGCGCGCGCGCGCGGCGTCATTCTGATGGGCCTCGCCAACAAATCCTCCCGCGGCTTCGTGCTCACGACCGGCAACAAGTCCGAGCTCGCGGTCGGCTACTGCACCTTGTACGGCGACATGTGCGGCGCGCTCGCACCCCTGGCCGACGCGCCCAAGCGCCTCATTTACGAGCTCGCGGACTGGCTCAACGAGGGCCGCGAGATCATCCCGAGACATTCGATCCTCAAAGCGCCCTCGGCGGAACTGAAGCCGGACCAGAAAGACCAAGACGACCTGCCGCCGTACGATCAGGTCGACGACGCGCTCGAGGCCTGGGTGCAGTCGCGTCTGAAGCCCGGCCGCGTCGCCCGCGCCGTGGGCGACCGCGCCGTCGCGGAAACCTTGCTCGACCGCATGGACAGAAGCGAGTTCAAGCGCCGCCAAGCGCCGCCGTCGCTTAAAATCTCATCGAAGGCCTTCGGTGTCGGCCGCCGCATGCCGATCGCCAAGGCCGGCTGGCGCGCGCGCGCCGGGCTCTAGTTCAGGACGCCGAGACCTGAATTTCGGAGAGGTCAGCGACGAGGCGGAAAGCGCGCACGAGCTTGCTCAGGAGCGCTAAGCGCTGCTTCTTGAGCCCCTCGTCCTCAACCATCACCATGACCTTCTCGAAGAATGTGTCGAGGTGCGGCTTCACCGAGACAAGGGTCTTAAGCCCGCCCTCAAAGTCGCCGCGCACGATGCGGTCGTTGGCCGCGCCCTCGGCGACGACAAGCGCGTCGTAAAGGTCGAAGTCGGCCGGGTCGCGGAGCAGCGAGCGTTCGAGCGCGACGCCGTCCTCGCTCTTGGCCTGCTTCAGGATGTTGGACGCGCGCTTGAAGGCGGCGGCCAAGGACTCGAAGGCCGGATCGCGCCTCACGGCCCGGAGGGCGGAAAGGCGCAGGAAAGCGTTCGGGAGATTTTTCAGCGCGCCGGCGCGCACGGAGCGGATCTCATCGACGGCATACTTCATCTCCTCGAACAACGACTGCGCGCGGCCCCAGACGAAGTCGGACAGCTGAGCGGCGAGCGGCGCGGGCTCGGCAACGGCGATCGGCTGTAGAGAAATCGCGCGCGCCAGCGCCTCATCAAGATCGAGCGGCAGCTGCTTCTCGAGAACGATGCGAATGAGGCCCAAGGCCTGGCGGCGCAAGGCGTAGGGGTCGGCCGAACCGGTCGGGATCAGCCCGGCGGCGAAGCAGCCCGCGAGGCTGTCCAATTTTCCGGCAAGTGCGACGACCGCCGCTTCGGCGGTCGTTGGCGCCGGAGACTTCGCGGCGATCGGATAATAAAACTGCTCGAGGGCAAGAGCCACCTTTTCATCCTCGCCGTCCTTGCGCGCGTACACCCCGCCCATGTGGCCCTGCAGCTCGGGGAACTCCTTGACGACTTCGGTGACGAGATCGGCGTACGCGAGCTTCGCGGCGCGAGACACCACGCGCTCGTCCACCGGGGCCGTCGGCCTCAGGCTCGAGGCAATCCACGACGCCAGCTCCGACACGCGAGCGGCCTTCGCACCCATCGAGCCCAGCGCCTTCTGGTAGGTCACGCGCTCAAGCAGCGGCAGCTTGCTCTCCAAAGTGGACGCGCCGTCCCGGCCCACGAAGAAAGAGGCGTCATTGAAGCGCGCCTCGAGCACGCGCTGATACCCCTCGCGCACGAGCTCGTTGCCGGAGGAGAGGCCGTCGCGCACTCCGATGAAGTACGGATGTAGCAGGCCCGCGCGGGTCACGACGGGAAAGAACTTGAGCTGCTTCTTCATCACCATCTTGAGCAGGGCGGCAGGCAGAAGCATGTGCGCGTCGCGCAGCCGGCCCAGCACCGGAACGGGATGCTCAACCATGAACACGGTCTCATCGATAAGCTCTTCATCGGGCTCGGCCTTGCCGCCGGTCGGCTTCGTCGCCTGGTCGAGCACCCTGAGCAGATAGTCGCGGCGCTCCGCCGGATCGGCGATCACAAGATTTTGGCGCAGCAGGGCCTCATGCTTGGAGGGCTCCTTCAACGTCGCGGGCGCCTTGGCGAGGGCGGGATGTCCGTACACCGAACGGCCAGACTTCACGCCCGCCACGCAGACACCGACAACCTTATCGCCCAGAAGCGCTGTGATCGCGCGCAGCGGACGGCCGAACTTGAAACCTGTCGCCTCCCACGTCATGAACTTGGGAAACTGGAGGGACTTCATCAGATCGGGGATCATCGTTTGGAATAGGACGGAGGCGGCCTCGCCCTTCGAGGAGACCTCGGCGTAGAGTATGCCGTCCATGGGTTTGAGGTCGCCGGGCTCGATTCCATGCTTGCGCGCAAAGCCCTCGGCGGCAGGGGTGAACGTCCCATCCGGCGTCCGCCAGGCCTGCTCCTTGGGGCCCCTGAACCGTTCGGTCTTATCGAGGCCCTTGGAGGCGACGTCTTTGATGGTCAGGATCAGGTGACGGAGCGTGCCGGAGACGGCGATCTCGCCATGCTCCAAGCGCCCATCGAGCCACTTCGCCGCGTTATTCTTGAGCTGCGCAAGCGCGGGCGCCACGAAGCGCGCGGGGAAAGGTTCGGTGTGAATATCGAGGAGAAAATCGACGGACTTGTTCTTCTGAACCGTCACGCAGCCTCCGTCTTCGGGGTGTTCTTCTCGATGTAAAGCTCCATCACCTTGCGGGCGAGGCCGCGGATGCGCCCGATATAGCGGGCGCGCTCGGTCACCGAGATAGCGCCGCGAGCTTCTAGAGTGTTGAACAGGTGCGAGGCGCGCACGACGCAGTCGTAGGCAGGCAGCGGATCGCCGAGTCCGCACAGGCGCATGCCCTCGACCTCCCACTCGTTGAAATGGCGGGAGAGCAAGGCGACGTCCGCGGTCTCGAAGTTGTAGCGCGAGAACTGCTTTTCCTGCGCCTTATGGATATCGCCGTAGGTCAGCCCACCGCCGTAGTCGAGGTCGTACACCGAGTCCTTTTTTTGCAGGTACATCGCGATGCGCTCTAGGCCGTACGTGATCTCGACCGAGATGGGGGCCAAAGGCAAGCCGCCCATCTGTTGGAAGTAAGTGAACTGCGTGATCTCCATGCCGTCGAGCCAAACCTCCCAGCCCACGCCGGAGGCGCCAAGTGTGGGCGACTCCCAGTCGTCCTCGATCCAGCGCAGGTCATGCTTCTTCGGGTCAAGGCCGATCGCCTTGAGCGACTTCTGGTAGGTGTCGGTGATACCGGCGGGGACAGGCTTGAGGATGACCTGGAACTGATAGTACTTGCCGAGACGGTTTGGATTGTCGCCGTAGCGGCCGTCGGCGGGGCGGCGCGAGGGCTCGATGTAGGCAAAGCGCGCGGGCGCCGCGGTCAGCGCGCCGAAGAAGGTCGCGGGGTTGAAGGTGCCCGCGCCTTTCTCGAGGTCGTAGGGCGAAACGACAGCGCAGCCCTGCCGCGACCAAAAATTCTGCAGTTCGAGCATGATCTCTTGAAAAGTCATCAAGCGGGGACTCCCTGGACGTCGTTGGCGGTCATCACAGCCTCGCGGAATTCAAAGGCGCGCAGGCGGCGGCCCGCGTGCGCGGCGAAATGCTCATCGAGCAGGAGGCGCGCGGCCTCGGCGGCGCCCGCATCGAACGCAATCGCCGCAAGCGCGGCGGGCTCTTCGTCATGCAGCGCCGTCCAGATCGAGCGGCACGGCGCGGGAATGCGCTCGCGTAGGCCGATGCCGAGCATTCCAGCCAAGCGCAGGCCGAAAGAGGGGACAAGCCACCCGCTGGGACTGCCGTCGAGCGCGGCGAGCACGGCGCAAATGAGACGGTACTTCTCGGGGCTCGGCTGATGGTCGGGCGTCAAACGGTCAAGCATCTCGAGACAGGCAAGCGCGTCGAAGGTTCGGCCCAGCTCCGCGCGCCAGCCCGGAAAGCTGCAGGTCAAGCGGCCGCCGACGGCCTTCGCGAATTCGGAGCGCGCGGAGAGATGCAGGCGGTACTCGCCCCAAACGCCGGGCTCGCTCAGCGCCTTCATCTTGCCCTTGGCGCGGTTGACGCCGACAAAGCGCGTCGGGATCTTGCCCAGGCGCTCGGTGAACACGGAGCACAGGCGATCGTGCTCGCCGAATGCCCGCCGGGACAGGACGACGCCGCCCTCGTTGACGATCATCCAGAAATCCCGGCACGGAGCAGGGCCGCTTCGCGGCGCGTCGGCGCGCGAAAATATTTTCGGGCGCCGAGCGGCGCGTCCTCGAGCAGGGGAGCCGCGCAGTCCACGGACGAGGCAAGATAAGCCTCCCAGCGCGCGGCGGCAGGCAGAGCCTTGACCGCGGCGGCGACGGCAATCGGCGGCAGAAGGCGCCAGCACGCGGCGCGTTCAAGAGGCGTCAGCGCGGGCCACGAGCGAGCCAGAGCCGCCGGCGAGACGGCTAGCGCCTCCCTGAGCTCCGCGAACGCGCGGCGCGATAGGGCAGCGCGGATAAAGGTCGGGGTCAAAGCTGCGGGCGCGGTCATCACCGAGAGTATAACTCTCCTCAAGGATAGTTTCCCAGCGTGAGCCGTTTTAACGCCTGAGCCCGAGCGGGAATTCCGGCGCCAGCGGGACACGTGGCTCAGGCACGCCGCCGGAACCGAACACCTCGGTGGACGGCTCGAGCCGGCGCCGGATGCGGATCGGATTGAGGCGGACGTCAGGACGCTCGTAGGTCACATCGAAAAATCCCGGCGCTCCGGAGAACGCGCCGCGCAAGTCCTCGGGACGCCCGAGCAAGGCAAGCGCGTAGCGGCCGGGCCCCAGCTCGCCGAAAGAATACTTGCCCTCCCGATCGGGGACGCGCGAGCCCGACAACCAGTAATGAGTTGTTTGCGTGGCCGAGCTCCGCCAAACCATGAACAGGCCCACGCGCACACCGCTCGCGCCGCGATCGGCAAGCAAAACCTCGCCCGCGACTCGGCCCGCGCGCAATTCCTCAATCGAGCCGGCCTCGATGCGCTTCTCGCTGACGGCCCACAGCCCGTCGATGCGGGACAGCCACTGACGCGCCTTCGCCTCATCGCCAAAGCGCGCGTACGCCGCGGAGAAGCCCTCGAAGATGCGCTGAGCGTCCGAGGCCTTCTCGAAGCCCTCAACGCGGCGGCCGGTCGCGGCCGAAAGCCGCTCGAGCTTGTCGTAACGCTTGGCGCTCACCGGACCCGCGCGCAGAAGCTCGAGCGCACGCAGGTAATCGGGATGAACGCGGCCGGGAACGGACAGCATCAGCGCATCGAGCGCGCGTTCCTCATCCCACCACTGCAGGCGGCCCAGGCGCACGGCCGCCACCGCCTCCGCGCTGAACACTCCCCGAAAATGGGTCCGCTCAAGAAAGGCCTCGATGCGGCCGATGCTGTCGGGGCTCAGGTCCGTCGTTTCCGAGGACATCCGCCTCGCGTCCACATGATAGGAACGACCGCGCGTCGGGTACAGCCAGGCAACGGCAAGAGTCCGCGAGGCCGCATTGCTCGGCACGCCCGCCGCTTCGGCCAGAGAGCGCGGGCCGAAGCCCCACGCGCGCGACAATACGGCGGTCGCGCCAAAGGTGAGGAACGCCCAGGCGGCGACCAGGAAAAATACGAGCCGCCGGGACAACGGCCTCCAGTCCTCGAAGACCAAGGCCGCGGCGAATGCCGCCTGCGTCGCCGCAAGCGCCGTTGTTAGAAAAGTCCTCAGGACGAGGCCGAGGAAAACTCCGCCGCACAGCTCGATGGCGCGAGCGAGCTGCGGCCATCGAGAGGCGCACCAGCCCGCGGTCGAAGAGAGCAGGCCGAAGACGACGCCCGCGACAAGACCCCGACGGCCGAGCGCCGCGCTAAAAGCCGCCGCGCCGAGTACGAGCGATCCCAATTGCAGCGCCAAGGCGTCCGCGGCCGAAAGCTCGAGGGGAAACGCGTCGGGAAACAAGCGCACGCTGCGCGTCCAGCCGAGCGCGACCCAGGACAGAAGCCCGAACAAGATGAAACGCACGACGAAGGGCGCCTTCCAGGAGTTCTTCGAGTCGCAAACCGAAAACAACGCCGCCGTGAGCGCCGCTGCGACGACGATCCGTTCGGTCAATCCTCGTCCTGTTGGAGCTTGGCGAGGATGCCGAAGTCCTCGAGCGTGGTCACGTCACCCTTGATCGCGCCGCCCGCCGCGATCTCGCGCAGGAGGCGGCGCATGATCTTGCCGGAGCGAGTTTTGGGTAGGGAATCGGTGAAGCGGATCTCCGCGGGGCGCGCGATCGCGCCGATCGCCTTCGTCACGAAATCGCGCAGCTCCTCCTTCAGCTCAGGACTCGGCGTCTGGCCACCCCTCAGCGTCACGAAGGCGCAAACAGCCTGGCCGTGCACCTCATCTGGACGGCCGACAACGGCCGCCTCGGCGACGCGCGCGTGACCGACCAGAGCCGATTCAATCTCTGTGGTCGACAGCCGATGCCCGGAAACGTTCAGTACGTCGTCGATGCGGCCGAGGATCCAGAGATATCCGTCTTTATCCTTGCGGGCGCCGTCGCCCGTGAAGTAGAAACCGGGAACCTGCGACCAGTACTGCGCATGATAGCGCGCATGATCGCCCCAGATCGTGCGCAGCATGGACGGCCACGGCTTGCGGACGACCAAATAACCGCCGGAGCCGGGGGGCACCGACTGGCCGGTCCTGTCCACCACGTCGGCGTCGATGCCGGGAAGCGGAAGCGTCGCCGAGCCGGGTTTGGTCGCGGTGGCGCCGGGAAGAGGGGAGATCATAATCGCGCCCGTCTCCGTCTGCCACCAGGTGTCGACGATCGGACAGCGGCCGCCGCCGATCGTCTTCGAATACCATCGCCAGGCCGCGGGATTAATCGGCTCGCCAACGGTGCCGAGCAAGCGCAGCGAGGACAGGTCGTGCTTCCTCGGGAACTCTTCGCCCAGGCGCATGAAGGTGCGGATCGCGGTGGGTGCTGTGTAGAACACGGACACGCGATGGCGCGCGATCAGAGACCAGAAGCGGTCCGGCCCCGGCGTCAGAGGCGCGCCCTCGTACATGAAAGCGGTCGCGCCGTTGAGCAGGGGCCCGTACGCGAGATACGAGTGGCCGGTGACCCAGCCGACATCGGCCGTGCACCAATACACGTCGGTCTCCTTTAAATCGAAGACTCGCTTCATCGTCCAGGCGGTCTGCACCATGTAGCCGCCGGTCGTGTGCAGAATCCCCTTCGGCTTGCCCGTGCTGCCCGACGTATAAAGGATGAAGAGCGGGTGCTCGCTCTCAAGCTCTGCGGCCGGGCAAGCCGCAGGCGCCTTCGCCGTCAGGCGATGCCACCAATGGTCGAGCCCCTCGTTGATCGAGATGTCGTTGCCGGCGTGCTTGAGCACGACGACGGCTTTGACCGAGGGCGCGCCCCTGACCGCTACATCGACTGCGTCCTTGAGGCGGAGGATCGCACCCTTGCGCCAGCCTCCATCGGCGGTCACCACGACCTTAGCGCCCGCATCGTTGATGCGGTCACGCAGGGATTCGGCCGAGAAACCGCCGAACACGACTCCGTGCACGGCGCCGATGCGCGCGCAGGCGAGCATCGCAATGACGGCCTCAGGCACGAGCGGCATGTAGATGACGACGCGGTCGCCGCTGCCGACGCCGAGGCCTTTCAGGGCGTTGGCGAACAGTCCGACTTCCCGGTGCAGCTGTAGATAGGTGTACGTGCGGACTTCGCCGGGCTCGCCCTCCCAGATCAGCGCGGCCTTGTTCCGGCGCGGGCCGTCGAGATGCCGGTCCAGGCAGTTGTAGGAGAGATTGGTGGCACCTCCGACGAA
Source organism: Elusimicrobiota bacterium (assembly GCA_023249675.1). Classification (GTDB taxonomy): domain Bacteria; phylum Elusimicrobiota; class Elusimicrobia; order UBA1565; family UBA9628; genus GWA2-66-18. The sequence continues at coordinate 88,810 of JAHFCE010000009.1, forward strand.
CCACTTCGCATCGGGGACCTTCCACTGGAGCGTCTTGCGCCATGGCTTAAACCAATGCAGTTCGCGCGCGGCGGCGTCCCAAAAGCGCTCAGGAGACTTCGCGGCGGCGGTCCGCTGCGCACGGGCAGCTTTGTCGGAAACCAGAGCCGTCTGGGCGAAGGCGGCGGAGGGGGGATACGATCGTTTTTCCCCGCTCAGAACCGATATGGAGCGCTCTTTTTGCGCGTTTTCCATGGAATTGATCCTAGCATTTTTCCTATAATGGCCCTTCAATGCTTCCCACATATCGACCGCATAATCGTAAACGCATAAAGAAGATCGGTTTCCGCGCGCGCATGTCCACGCCCGGCGGCCGCAAGACGCTCAACCGCCGCCGCGCCAAAGGCCGCGCCACTTTAATCAAGAAGAAGGCTTGACGCCGCCATTCGGTTTCGGCGAAGACGCGCGCCTCAAGGAGCGCCGCGAGTTCCGGCAGGTCTTCTCATCCGGCAAGAAGATCGTCGGACGCGCGTTGATCCTCTGGCATCGCGTCGACGCCTCCGGGCGGAAGCCCCGTCTGGGGCTTTCCGTGAGCGCGAGAGTCGGCGGCGCTGTCCGGCGCAACCGCCTCAAGCGCCTGCTGCGCGAGACCTTTCGTTTGCGCCGCTCGGAACTCCTCCCCGGAGTCGAGATGGTCGCTTACCCGCGATCGGGCTGTCCCTGGAAGAGACGGGCTGACGCGGAACATGACCTTCTCGACCTTGGACGAAAAGCGGGACTTCTGCGCATGGACATGAAACCTTGAAGCCGATCCTCATCGCCTTGCTCGATCTCTACCGCGTCGGACTGCGGCCGTGGCTTCCCGCCGCGTGCCGCTTCCACCCCAGCTGCGGGGACTACGCACGAAACGCCGTCTCATCCCACGGAGCCTGGCGAGGGCTGGCCCTCGCCGTGCGACGAATATCACGATGCCATCCATTCCATCCCGGCGGCCACGATCCCGTGCCGCTCCCCCGATAAACCCATGGACCGAAACCTTTTGCTCGCCGTCGCGCTCTCCGTCGCGGTCTACGCCGCCTGGTTCGGCTTCATCGACAAGCGCGTCAACCCGCCTTCGACGCGTCCTGACGCGTCTGCGTCCGCCGACCGCGCGTCCTCCGCGGCCGCTTCATCGCCCGCCCCCTCGGCGGCCGTTCCAACGGTGAAAATCGAACTCGCCCAAGCCGAGACTGTCGAGATCGGCGACGCCTTAGCGAAGATCCATCCGCGGGGCGCTGCGATCGTGAGCTTCCAGTCCCCCGAACCGCTCGGCCGCGTCGAGCTCGTGCACAATCCCGATGAGGGTCTATTCGCGACCTTCCCTGAAATCGAGTTCAAGCGCGATCCCGCGGTCAAGAACGGCATCGTCTACACGGCGACGCGGCCCGACGGCCTGAAGCTCTCCAAGGAATTTCTTCCCGGCGCCGGCACGGTTCTGCCGCGCGTACGCGTGGTCGCCTTCAATCCGACGCAGCGCGCCGTCAGCGCGGGCGCTTGGACCCTGACCGTCGGTCCCGGCCTTGGCACCATCGCCGCCGAGCAGAAGGAAAACCAGAAGCTGCAGCGCGCGATCGCGCTGACGCCCGAGGCGGCCGGCCTCAACGGCCACGTTGAAAAGCTCGCGCCCGGCGTGCATCCCGGGCCGTACCGCTGGATCGGCATCGATAACCGCTACTTCCTCGCAGCACTGCTGCCCTCGCCCGAACTGTTCGGGCCGGCGCGGACCGAGCTGCCGCCCAAGGTGATCCTGACCGCCCAACCTGTAAACATTCCGCCGCACGGCTCCTTCACCTGGGAGGTTCCCTTCTACCTGGGCGCGAAAGGCCACACTTGGCTCTCGCGCTACGGCGTCGGCCTCGAGCGCTCCATCGATTTCGGCTTCTTCGCGTGGATCGGAAGGAAGATGCTGACCGCGCTCGAACATCTCCACGGCATGACCGGCAACTGGGGCTGGTCCATTTTGATCCTGACCTTATGCCTTCAAGCGCTGCTCTTTCCACTGACATGGAAGAGCCTGCGCGCCGCGGCCCAAATGAAGAAGCTGCAGCCCGAGGTCGCAAAGCTCCAGCAAAAATACGCCGACGACTCGCAAAAACTCAGCGCGGCGACGATGGAGCTGTACAAGACGAAGGGCGCCAACCCCCTCGGGGGCTGCCTGCCGATGGTCCTGCAGATGCCGATCTTCATCGCGCTCTTCAACGCCCTGCGCAACTCGTGGGAGCTGCACGGCGCGTCTTGGATCTTCTGGATCCGAGATCTCTCGGCGAAAGATCCGTATTACGTCCTGCCGATCGTGATGGGCGGCCTGATGCTTCTGCAGAGCAAGATGAATCCGCCCGCCGGCGACCCGGCCCAGCAGAAAGTCATGATGTTCATGCCGTTGATCTTCACGTTCATGTTCATGAACTTCCCGTCCGGCCTCGTGCTCTACTGGCTGACGAACAGCCTGGTCAGCACGGTCCTTCAAGTCGCGCTGAAAGACCGCCTCGAGGCCTGATCTCCTGAGAGGAAAATAATGGAACCGATCGAAACCGAAGGCCGTACCGTCGCCGAAGCCGTCGAGGCCGCTCTGCGCAAGAGCGGACTGCGCCGCGATCAAGTCGAGGTCACCGTAACGGAGGAAGGCTCCGTGGGATTCATGGGACTCGGCACCAAGCCAGCCCGTGTCCGACTGACGGAGAAACGCTGGGGTCCCGACTCGCCTAGACGGGCGGCAAGCACCCTCTCAGCCGCCTCGAGCGCTGAGGCCTGCGCGAGCGCGCAGGGTCTCGTCCTCGAGCTGCTGCGCCTGATGTCAATCGCCGCCCCGACGGCGACCACGACCTGGGACGCGGATCTCGAGCGCGTGAAGATCTCGGTTGAATCGCAGGACGCCACGTTGCTCGTCGGCCGCGACGGCCATGTCCTCGAATCTCTGCAGTTCCTCACGACCTTGATGCTGTCGCGCGGCAGCGGCGCTCCGATCGCGGTGCAGGTGGACGCGCTGTCGTACTGGGAAAAGAAGGAACAGGCCGTCCTCGACGAGGCCCGCCGCGCCGTTGAAACCGTCAAAGCGACCGGCAAGCCGGTCCGCATGGAGCCGATGGATTCCTCGATGCGCCGCCTCGTCCACCGCACCTTGGGCTCGAGCCCCGACGTTGCGACATCCTCGGAGGGCGAGGGGTCATGGCGCAAGCTCGTGATCCGCTCGAGAAAAAGTTGACCGCGGAAGAAACGATCGTGGCGCTCGCCACCCCGCCCGGGCGCTCGGCCCTCGGAATCGTGAGGCTCTCCGGCCCGCGATGCCGCGAGTTCGCGCGCGTACTGCTCGGAACCGAGCTCGAACCGCGCCGCGCGACCGCTCGGCCGCTGCGCCGAGGCGGCGCGGTGGTCGACCGCGTGGTTGCGACCTACTGGGCCGGCCCCTCGACACCGACAGGCGAAGACCTTCTCGAATTGGTCGGGCACGGCTCGCCGGAGCTTCTGCGCGAGATCGTCTCGGCCGCGCTCGAAGCCGGCGCGCGCGCCGCAGCGCCCGGAGAATTTACGCGCCGCGCCTACATCAATGGACGCCTCGACTTAGCACAGGCGCGTGCGGTCGGCGATCTCATTTCCGCGCGCGGCGCGTCGGCCCGCTCGGCGGCGCTGCGCCGGCTTGAGGGCGGCCTGTCGAAGGCGCTCGACGAAGTCCGCGCCCCGGTTCTCGAACTGCTCGCCGCCCTCGAGGTCCGTCTCGATCATCCCGAAGAGGACATCGCGTCCCTCTCGGGCGACGCGGCCGACGCCTCGCTCAAAGACGCCGCCGCGCGTCTTGAGCGCTTGGCCTCCGGCTGCACGCGCGGACGCTCCCGCCGAGAAGGTGCCCGCGTCGGCCTGTTCGGCCGCCCGAACGCCGGCAAGTCAAGCCTGCTCAACGCCCTGCTCGGCCGCGACCGCGCGATCACAGCGCCCGAACCCGGGACCACGCGCGACCTGCTCGAAGAGCAGGCCGAGCTCGGCGGCGCCTGCGTCGTTTTGATCGACACCGCCGGCCTGCGCGCGGACGCCGCAGGTCCCGCGGAGCGCCAAGGCGTGGCGCGCGCCGAACTCGCTCTCGAGTCCTGCGAGGTCGCCGTCCTCGTTGTGGACGCCGCGCGCGCCGCGGACGAGCACGACGCGAAAGCGCATTCGAGCGTCGCCACCGCGGCCGCGCGGCGCGGCGCACACCTGATCGTCGCGCTCAATAAGATGGATCTTGTTGGAGGGCACGGCGCGGCCGAAGGCCTGCCTTGCTCAGCACTCACAGGTCAGGGGCTCGCCGAGCTCGAAGCCGCGATCGCCGCGGCCGCCGGCGCCGCCGCGGCCGATGAGGGCGAGGCGCTTCTCGATGACGCCCGCCAACTCGACGCGCTCAAGCTCGCGCGCGCCGAGCTCGACTCCGCGCGCGCCGAGCTCGCCGCGCGCCCCGCCTCCTGGGAAGACCGCGGCGCCGACCGCCTGCGACGCGTGCTCGCTCTCCTCAACGAAGCCCGCGGCGACGGCACTCCAGAGGCCGTCCTCGATGAAATCTTCTCCAAGTTCTGCGTGGGAAAGTGATGAATAAAAAGATGACGAAACCGCTTCATCGCACGCCGATCACCGGAATCTCTCCCGAGGAGCAGATCGTCGGCGCGCCCTTCCTTGGGAAGGTCCGCTCTTACAACGCCAAGAGGGGGGAGATGACAATCCTGCTTGAAGACTCCGTCTCGACAGGCGACGCCGTGCGCGTCAAAGGCCGCAGAACCGACCTCTCCCAGCGTGTCGAACGCCTCTCCATCGGCAAGCTCCACGTGCAGAGCGCGCTGCCCGGCGAGACCGTCGTGTGCTCCGTCGCCGACCGCGTGCACGCAGGCGACGCCGTGTACAAGGTTCGCGGCTGCGCCACCTTATGATCTCGACGCCGAACGGAGTGCTGGCCCTGCTCCTTTCGGTGAACATCCTCAACTACGTTGATCGGCAGATCGTGTACGCGCTCCTTCCCCTGATCTCAAGCGACCTGCGCCTGAGCGACGCGCAGGCCGGCAGCCTCGCGTCGGCCTTCATGGTCGTCTACATGGTGGCAGCGCCGCCCATCGCCTGGTTCGCGGACTCGCGCGGGCGCAAACCGTGGATCGCGGGCGGGGTCGCCGTCTGGAGCCTGGCGACCGGCATGGCCGGGCTCGCGTCTGGATTTGGCGCTCTGTTCTTCTCTCGCGCGGCGGTGGGCATCGGCGAGGCGTGCTACGGCGCGATCTCCCCGGCCTTCGTCGCCGAACGCTTCTCATTCGAAAAACGCGGCTTGGCGCTCTCGATCTTCAGCCTCGCCATTCCCGTGGGCTCCGCGCTCGGCTACGCCGGAGGAGGAAAGCTCGGCGAAATCCTCGGCTGGCGCCACGCGTTCTGGGTCGTCGGCCTGCCCGGACTCCTGCTTGCAGCGCTTTGCCTGCTCCTGCCCAGCGACCCCCGGCGCTCCGCGCCGACATCTCCCTATGCGGGCTACCGCGAAGTGTGGGGCGTGCGCACGCTGCGCCTCATCACGTACGCGGGTGCCGGCATGACCTTCGCGCTCGGCGGCTTCGCCGTCTGGATGCCGACTTTTTTCCACCGCCATTGGGGGCTCACGGTCGGCCGGGCCGGTCTCCTCTTCGGCGCGGTCACCGTCCTCGCGGGCCTCGCCGGCAGCCTCCTCGGCGGCTGGCTCTCGGACAGGCTGCGCCCGTCCGATCGCACCGCGGATCTCCTGGTTTCCGGCTGGGGCCTGCTGCTCGGCATGCCGCTCGCCGCAGCCGCAATCGGCGCACCCTCTCTCGATGCGTCCATCATCTGCCTGTTTCTCGCCGAAATGATGCTGTTCCTCAATATGGGCCCGCTCAACGCGGCCATCGTCTCCGTCACTCGTGTCGAGAAACACTCGATGGCCTTCGCGGCCAACATCTTCGCCATCCACCTGCTCGGCGACGCCGCCTCGCCCGCCTTGATCGGCTGGGGCTCGGACCATTTCGGCTTGACCCGCGCGCTTCTGGCCGCCTGTCTCGCGCTCGGCGTTGGCGGCTGGATCTGCCTGTCCGCTCGGTCGGGCTTCGGACGCGACGCCGACGCCGCGACCATGGAGGCGGCCACATGATCCGAGCGCTGCGCTTCGGACGTCTCTTTCTGTTTTCGCCGGCGAAAGCCGCCGCGGCTTGCGCCGAAGATCGCGCGCTGTCTGACGCGCTCAAACTCTACGGTTTGACGCTCTTGGCCGCGGCGATTTTCTACCGATTCAAGCCATACGACTTCCCCGACGCCAACGCCTCCGTTCCGATGGGTCCGCAAGGAATCCTGTTCTGGCTGGGCGTCATGCTGTGGCAGCCGCTGCTCATGGCCGCCCTGATCGCGTTTTGCGCCGTCCTTCTGCGCTGGCTGAGAGACGGCTGGCTGCCGCTCAAGGTCGCCTCCTCCTTTTTCTGGTGCGCGATCCCGCTCATCCTGACGATCTTTTACGTCAAGAACGCCATTCCCAAATCCGTCTTCGCCGTTCTGATGATCCTCTGGGGCGTTCCCGGAGTTTGCGTCGGCCGCGGCGTGCCCTTCCGGGAGTGGCGGCTCCTCGCGACGTTCCTGCTCGCCCTCAACGTTCTCCAGCTCGTGGTCCTGCTCCCCGAGGCCGTCGTGACCGCCCTGCGCTGGGAGGCCGGCTACAAGGGCGTCGTCGGTCTCGCCGGCCTCTGGATGCTCCTGGGCGGCGCGTTGGGTCTCAAGGCCCTGCCGCCTCAGCGCCCGCTGCCGCGCGCGCTGCTGCCGCTGCTGTTCGCGCTTGTCCTGCAGATCGAGGTCGTAGTCGCCGCCTTCATGCTCGGCTGGCTGCCGGTCGAGACGCTCAAAGCTCTCTTGTATGGCTGACGCGTTCTTTCCCCGGCGCTACGATGTCATCGTCGTCGGCGGCGGCCACGCCGGCGTCGAGGCGGCACTCGCCGCCGCGCGCATGGGCCGCGCCACCTTGCTGCTCACGCAAAACCTCGACACGATCGCGGCGATGTCCTGCAATCCCTCCATCGGCGGCGTCGGCAAGGGGCAGATGGTGCGCGAGGTGGACGCGCTCGGCGGAGAGATGGCCAAGGCCGCGGACCGCTCTTCGTTCTTCTCGCAGACCTTGAACCTCAGCAAGGGCCAAGCCGTCCGTTCGCCGCGCGCTCAGTGCGACAAGGCCGCGTACCGAGCGGGGCAAAAGGCCGTCGTCGAGTCCTGCGCGAACCTTGACCCGATCCAAGATGAGGCCTGGGAATTATGGGTCGAGGGCTCCGCCCTCCGGGGGGTCCTCTCACGCCGCGGCACGCGCTATGAAGGAAAAACCGTCGTGCTCACGACCGGGACCTTCCTGAACGGCCTCGCCCACGTCGGTCTGAAGACGCACGCAGCCGGGCGCGGCGGCGAGGCGCCCGCGCTCGGCATCAGCGCGTCGCTGCGCGCGCTCGGCTTCGCCGTGGGGCGCATGAAGACCGGCACGCCGCCGCGCCTTCACTCCCGCTCGATCGATTACTCCAAACTTGAGCGCCAAGATGGCGATTTAATTCCCAAGCCGTTCTCTCATTTCAACGTCAAAATCTCCAATCCCCAGCTTCCCAGCTGGATCGCCTACACCAACGCGCTCACGCACCGGACGATCCGCGACAATCTGAAGAACTCTCCTTTGTATTCCGGAAAGATCGAGGGCGTCGGTCCCCGCTACTGCCCTTCGATCGAGGATAAAGTCGTTAAATTCCCAAGTAAGGAGCGGCACCAGCTCTTTCTCGAGCCCGAAGGCTGGAACACGAGCGAGGTTTATCTCAACGGAATGTCGACCAGCCTTCCCGAAGACGCCCAGCGCGCGCTTGTCTCCTCGATCCCCGGCCTTGAGAATGCTTTGCTCACGCGCTGCGGCTACGCGATCGAGTACGACTTCTGCCAGCCGACCCAACTCACCGACACGCTCGAAAGCCGCGCGGTCCCCGGCCTGTTCCTCGCCGGCCAGATCAACGGCACGACCGGCTACGAGGAAGCCGCCGGGCAGGGACTTCTCGCGGGCGTCAACGCGGCCCTGCGCGTCGCCGATGAGGGACCGTTTCGCCTCGGCCGCGACGAAGCCTACCTCGGCGTCATGATCGACGATCTCGCCGTGCGCGGCGTGGACGAGCCTTACCGCATGTTCACCGCCCGCGCCGAAAACCGCCTGAGCCTGCGCGCCGACGACGCCGATCTGCGCCTCATGGAAAAGGGATTCGCGCTCGGCCTCATCGCTCCCGAAGCGCGCGAGCGTTTCCTGCGCTACCGCGACCTCGTCCTCGGCGCGGGGGAAGCGCCGGACGCCGATCTCTCGCCCTGGTCCATGGCCAAGGTCCTCGAGCAGCGCGCGATTCGTTCATCGTACGAACCGTACATCAGCCGCGAACGCCGCGAAGCCGAGCGCCTCAAGGCCGCGGAACTCGTCGAAATTCCGCCCCGCCTTGACTACGCGGCGATCGGCGCGCTGACCAACGAGTCCCGCGAAAAACTCTCGCGCCTGCGCCCGCGCACGCTCGGCCAGGCCGGGCGCGTGCCCGGGGTGACCCCCGCCGACCTGCAGATTCTCTGGGTTCACTCCGACCGGGCGAAATGAGCGCGGATCCGCTCGAACTCCTGGCTAAAGCTGCCGAGTCCTGGGGCGCGCCGCTCAAGCGCGCAGCGCTCGAACAGATCTCCTCCTACCTCGCCTTCGTGCGCGCGAAGAATACGAGAGTGAACCTGACCGCGGACGCCGGCTGGGACGACCTGGTCCTCAAGCACGCGGCGGACGGCGTCTTCGCCGCCTCGGTCCTGCGCCCGCTCCTGACGAGCTCGCCGCGCATCCTCGATCTCGGCTCGGGTGCTGGCTTCATCGGAATCGCGCTCAAACTCGCCTGGCCCGAGGCCGAGGTGACCTTGATGGAATCCGTCGAGCGCAAGTACCGCTTTCTCAACGCCGCCGCAACAAACACCGGCCTCAAGGGCCTGCGCGTTCTCAGTCGCCGCGCCGGATCGGGCGCGGCGCTCACCTCCTATGAACGCGGCCACGACGTCGTGGTGTCGCGGGCCTTGGCGGAACTCCCCGAGGCGCTGCGCCTCTCCTGGCCGATGCTCGCCCCCAACGGCCTTTGCGCCGTCTTCCAGTCCGACGAACCCGACCTCGCCGACCCCGCGCTCGCCAAGTCCCTGGCCGCGGCGCAAGCCGCGATGCTCAAGTCCTGCCCTTATCGCCGTCCGAATGAAACGCGCGACCGCCGCCTGGTGCTGTTCAAACGCTAGGGGGAGGATTTTGTATCATCACCCGCCGATGAAAACGCCCCGCGCCCTCAACTTGCTGGACTTGACGTGCATCGGCGTCAATGCCATCGTGGGATCGAGTATCTTCCTCTTTCCCGGACGGCTGGCCGCGTTTATGGGACCGGCCTCGGTGCTCTCTTTCGCCTTGACCGGCCTGCTGCTCTTGGCGGTCGGACTCTGCTTCGCGGAAGCGTCCACCCACTATGACAGACCCGGGGGACCCTATCTCTACGCCACGGAGTGCTTCGGCTCGACGGCGGGCTTCGCAGTCGGCTGGATGTGTTGGGTCACGATGATCGTCTCTTGGGCCGCGGTCGCCAATGCCGTGGCGGTCTATCTTGGGCACTTCGGCCCGGCTTTCACGACCCCCTCCGCGGTGAAAGCGACGGCGGCAGTCGTCATCGTGGCCATGGGCGCCATCAACTACCGCGGCGTCAAGCTGGGCGCCTGGACGTCCAACTTCTTCACGGCGGCGAAACTCATCCCCCTTGCCGTCTTCGTGCTGGTCGGACTGCCGCACGTGGACCCGGCCCGTTTCACGCCCTTCGCGCCGCATGGCTGGGCGCCCCTGGGCAAGGCCTGCTTCTTGGCGTACTTCGCCTTCCAGGGATTTGAGACGGTGCCCGTGCCGGCAGGAGAAGTGGCCCAGCCGCAGAAAAACGTCCCTTTGGCGGTCTTCTTCGCGCTCGCGCTCTCCTCCATCCTTTATATGCTCGTCCAGGCGGTGGCGGTGGGCGTCAATCCGGGCTTGGCGGGAGCCGAGCGCCCACTGGCGGCTTCGGCCGCGCTGATCCTCGGCCCGGCGGGCGCTGCCTTCATCGTCGTGGGCGCCGCGGTCTCCATGGTCGGCTACAACGCCGGTTCGGCCTTGGGCGGGCCGCGTTATCTCGTGGCCCTGGCTCAAGACCGCCATTTCCCAACTTGGCTGGCGGCCCTGCATCCGCGCTACCAAACGCCGTTTCGCTGCGTCGCGTTGACGACGGGACTGACTCTGGCGGCGGCTCTTGCCGTCGATTTTGACCGCCTCGTCGATTTCAGCAATGTCGTCATCTT
>JAHFCE010000004.1:0-664 GCA_023249675.1 Elusimicrobiota bacterium
GCGGCACACGCCGTTCTTTAAGGGGTACCGTCCGCAGTTCTACTTCCGCACGACCGACGTGACCGGGGCGGTGACGTTGCCTGCGGGCGTGGAGATGGTCATGCCGGGAGACAACATCGATATCGAGTGCGAGCTGATCGCTCCGATCGCGATGGAGAAGGGCCTGCGCTTCGCCGTTCGCGAAGGCGGCCACACCGTCGGCGCGGGCGTTGTCGCCGACATCGTGGCGTAAAAAACGTCAAATCGATCCAGGAATAAGGTATAATATGGCCGAGACCAACAATCCGCAGCAAAGAATCCGCATCCGCCTTCGCGCTTACGACCACCGCGTCCTCGACGCCAGCGTCGGGAAGATAGTCGAGACGGCCCAGCGAACAGGAGCTGTCGTTTCCGGCCCCATTTTGTTGCCGACGCACATCAAGAAATATACTGTGCTGCGGTCTCCGCACGTCGACAAAAAGTCGCGGGAGCAGTTTGAGATGCGCATCCACAAGCGCCTCATCGAGCTAAACTCGACGACTTCGAAAACGGTGGACGAGCTGATGAAGCTTGACCTGCCGGCCGGCGTCGACGTTGAAATCAAGCTCTAGGCGGGTTATTGTCGTTTAGGAAGAAATTATGAGCGAGCAGCAGACAACGGAAGCGACGGCCGGGAACGACGGAG
>JAHFCE010000004.1:674-191476 GCA_023249675.1 Elusimicrobiota bacterium
CGACTTCTAAGACGGTCGAGGAGCTGATGAAGCTCGATCTGCCGGCCGGCGTCGATGTCGAAATCAAGCTCTAGCCGAGCTTGGCGGGGGGCCGTTTAGGCTTTCCGGAGAGTATTTAGGAAGAAATTATGAGCGAGCAGCAGACGATTGAAGCGACGGCCGCGAACGACGGAGTCAAAAAGGCTCCCGCGACGTTCCGCGCCATTTTGGGCGAGAAGATCGGCATGACGCAGATATTCCATCCCAAAGATCAGAACCTTTATGGCGTCACTGTGGTGAAGGCCGGTCCGTGCCCCGTTCTTCGGGTGAAGACCGCCGAGTCCCGGGATGGCTACAACGCGGTGCAGCTCGGCTTCGGCACGCGCAAGGACAAGTCCTGCGATAGGTCCGAGATCGGTCAGTTCAAAGCCGCCGGAGCGGCGCCCGCCAAGCATGTGCGCGAGATCCGCGCAGCGAACCTGGCCGGCCTCGAGGTCGGCCAGACCGTCACCGTCGATACCGTGTTCAAGACCGGCGACTACGTTGATGTCCAGGGAATTTGTAAAGGCAAGGGCTTCGCCGGCGTCATGAAGCGCCACAATTTTAAAGGCCTGCCCGCCTCGCACGGCGCGTCGGACAAGCAGCGTTCGCCGGGCTCGCTTGCATCGCGCCGTTCCCTTGGCCGCGTCATGCCGGGCCAGCGCATGGCGGGTCATATGGGCAACGTCACGACCTCGACCATAAAAATTGAAGTTGTCGCCGTTGACGCGGAGAATAACTTGATCTATCTCGCGGGCGCGGTCCCTGGCCCCCGGGGCGGACTCGTCACGATTTTCGAGACCGTCAAGAACAAGAAGGTTCGCGTCGACACCGTCAAGTCCACGATCAAGAAGGACAAGATGGGCAACATCATCAAGGCCGCCGCCAAGCCCGGCGCCGCGAAGAAATAAGGAATCATAATGGACGCTAAAATCATCGACGTCAACGGCAAAGAAGCCGGTTCCGTGACCCTGGCCGAAAACATTTTCGGTCACAAGCCCGAACGGCGGTTTTTGCATGAGTTCGTCACCATCTATCTCGCCAACCAGCGCGCGTGGACCTCGAACACCAAGAGCCGAACCACGGTGTCCGGCGGCGGACGCAAGCCGTGGAAGCAGAAGGGCACCGGCCGCGCCCGTTCGGGCTCGATCCGCTCCGGTTTGTGGCGCCACGGCGCGATCATCCATGGCCCGCGCATGGGCCGTGGCTCACGCCTCGACTACCCGCGTCAGAAGGCCCGACTCGCTCTTGCGCAGGCTCTTTCGGCCCGCGCGCAGGACGGCGGACTCATTTGCGTCAAGGATTTTACGTTGAAGGAGCCGAAGACGAAGCTGTTCGCCGCGACCCTCAGCAAGCTGGGTTGCGAAGGAAAGACGTTGATTGTTTTGGACGCCCCGAACGAGGCCCTAGCTCGCGCCAGCAGGAATATCCCGACCGTGGCAGTCCGCCTTGCGGCGGATATTAATGCCTACGAGGTTCTTTACTGCAAGAAGCTTGTGATCACGCAGCCCGCGCTCGAGAAGCTTGGCGCGCGCTGGAATTAGGGAGTACGACGATGTCCGATAGAGCTCTTCACGAAATCCTGGTCCGGCCCCTCCTCACCGAGCGCGGCACGGGCATTCAAGAGAAGTTCAACCAGTATCTCTTCGAGGCCGCTCCCGACGCGACGAAGACCGATATTAAGCGCGCCGTCGAGACGATGTTCAAAGTTGAAGTTGAAAAGATCCGCACGATGGTCGTTCCGGGCAAGTTCCGCCGGTTCGGCCGCGGCGGCGGCATGCGCCCTGATTGGAAGAAAGCGATCGTGACCGTGACGAAAGGCCAGAAAATAGATTTCTCCACACCGGCCGCCTAGAGGACACCATGGCTATTAAATCCTACAAGCCTTATACCCCGTCCCGCCGCGGAATGACGTCTCAGGATTATTCAGACATTACCACGAACGTTCCTGAGAAGAGTCTTGTTTCTCCATTGACCCGCAAGGGCGGCCGCAACAATACGGGCATGATCATGGTCCGCCATCAAGGCGGCGGCCATAAGCGCGCGTTCCGAGCGATCGACTTCAAACGTTTCGATAAGGCCGGCATCCCGGGCAAGGTCGTTTCAATCGAGTACGATCCGAACCGCTCGGCTCGCATCTGCCTCGTGAACTACGCGGACGGTGAGAAGCGCTACATCGTGCAGCCCGCCGGCATGAAGGTTGGCGACGCCGTGATGAGCGGCCCCGAAGCGGAGATCAAGTTGGGCAACGCGCTGCCTCTCATTAAGATTCCCGAAGGTACCTTCATCCATTGTGTGGAGTTGAACCCCGGCAAGGGCGCGCAGATGATGCGCTCGGCCGGGACTCAGGCCCAGCTGATGGCAAAGGACGGCGGCTACGCACAGATTAAGATGCCGTCGGGCGAAGTCCGCATGGTGCCCGACACCTGCTACGCGACCATCGGTCAGGTCGGCAACTTCGAGCACAACACGATCACGCTCGGCAAGGCCGGCCGCAACCGCCACCTCGGCATCCGCCCGACCGTCCGCGGCGGCGCCATGAACGCGACCGATCATCCGCTCGGCGGCGGCCGTGGCAAGTCTAAAGGGAACAACCACCCGCGTTCTCCCTGGAACCAGCTTTCAAAGGGCTTCAAGACCCGGAACAAAAAGAAGGTCTGGGGCTGGATGATTGTCTCCGACCGGCGCCGCTCGGCGCAGCACGCGGGGTAAAGAGGAACCATGAGCCGATCCACCAAAAAAGGGCCTTACGTCGAAGCGAGCCTTCTCAAGAAGGTTCAGAAGCAGAATACGGCTGGTGAAAAAAAGCCGATCAAGACTTGGGCGCGCCGCTGCACGATTACCCCCGAGTTCGTCGGGCACACTTTTTCAGTCCACAACGGACGGAAATTTTTACCTGTTTACATCAATGAGCAAATGGTCGGCCACAAGCTCGGTGAATTCTCATTCACCCGCTTCTTTAAGAATCACGGCGGGACGCACAAGGACGCGGACGCGAAAACCTAACGGTAAAGAGAAATAACATGGAAGCAACAGCTCACTCTCGGTTTCAGCGATACGGAACGCGCAAGGTCGGCCAGGTCCTTAAGGAAATTCGCGGCAAGTCCGTTCTCGAGGCCGAGCGGATTCTTCCGATGATGCCCCGCATCTGCTCGACAATGGTCGGCAAGGCCGTCCGTTCCGCTGCGGCGAACTTGGTTCATCTCGCGGCCAAGAGTGGCCACTCGGTCAACCCCGATAGCGTCTATATCAAGTCCTGCTGGTCCACGATGGGCCCGATGGGCAATATGAAGCGCATGCTGCCCGCTCCGCAGGGCCGCTCCTACACTTTCAAAAGAAAAGTCTGCCACTTGACCGTCATCGTCAGCGATGAGCGCGTCGCAAAAGGAAAGTAATTTACCATGGGCAATAAGATCCATCCGAACGCGCTCCGCCTCGGCTACATCCACGACTGGCAGTCCAAGTGGTTCTCCACGAAGGACGCCCCCGCTCTTATCGGCGAGGACTTCAAGATCCGAAACCTCGTCCGCAAGGCTTTCCCCGCCGCCGCGGTCAGTTGGGTCGGCATCGAGCGCGCCGGCTCCTACCTGCGCGTCAACATCCACACGGCCCGCCCGGGCGTTGTGATCGGGAAAAAAGGAGCCGACATCGAAGCTCTGAGGAAAAACGTCGAGGCCATGACCTCCCGCAAGACGTATGTCAACGTCATGGAAATCAAGGACCCGGAGCTCGACAGCCGCCTCGTCGCGGACTCGATCGCGGTCCAGCTCGAGAAGCGCATCGCCCACCGGCGCGCCATGCGCCGCGCGATGGAACGCACGATTCAGTCCGGCGCTCTTGGTATTAAGGTCATGATCTCGGGCCGCGTCAATGGCGCCGAGATTTCGCGCCGCGAGTGGCAGCGTGAAGGCCGCGTTCCTCTGCACACTTTCGCCGCCGACGTCGACTACGGCACGGCCGAAGCCATGACGCACGCCGGCCTGATTGGCGTCAAGGTTTGGATTTTCAAGAAGCAGCACTTTGTAAAGTCACTTAAGGAGCTGCAGATGATGGCCAAGAAAGAGGCGGCGCTCGTTGCGGCCGCGATGTCCATCGAAAGCGGCGAGACGCCGTCCGCGCCCGCGCCGGCGCCCGAGGGGGGGAGATAAAATGCTGATGCCCAAGCGCGTTAAGTATCGCAAGCCCCACTCTCATCCCCGCATCAAGGGACCGGCGAAGCGGGGCGTCAGCCTTGCGTTCGGCGAGTTCGGTCTCAAGGCGCTCGAGCCTAAGTGGGTGACCGCTCGCCAGATCGAGGCGAGTCGCGTGACTATCGGCCGCCACCTCAAGAAAGGCGGCAAGCTTTGGGTCCGCATTTTCCCCGATAAGGCCATCACCAAGCACCCGGCCGAAACACGCATGGGCAAGGGCAAAGGCGCTCCGGATCATTGGGCCGCCGTCGTGCGGCCGGGCCGCATGCTTTTCGAGGTCGGCGGCTTGACTCTCGATGAGGCTAAGAAGGCACTCAAGATGGCCTCCTACAAGCTTCCGATCCTCACCAAGTTCGTCGTTCGCGAGCACATCTAAAAAATATATGGCCGACAAGAAGACGAAGACTGCGACGCAAGACAAGACCGTCTTAAGCCCGACGGAGCTGATGAGCGGACTACGGGCCGCGCTCGAAAAGCGCGCGAAGCTCACGTTTCAGCACAACGTCGCCCCGCTCAAGAATCCGATGGAACTGCGCCATCTCCGCCGCGAGATCGCGCGCTTCAAGACTCTGATGTCGAGTCAGGAGGCCGTGAAGTGATGAAAACCGCCGCCGCTCCAAGTGCTTCCGCCGAGACGCTCGACCGTGGTGGCCGGAAGTCCCTCGAAGGAGTCGTCGTGTCCGACAGGATGAACAAGACCCGCGTTGTCCGCGTGTCCCGTTCCGTCCGACACCCCTTTTACGAGAAGATCATGAAGAAGTCCAAGAAGTTCCACGCCCACGATGAGAACAACGAGGCTCGCGAGGGCGACGTCGTGGAGATTGCCAGCACCCGGCCGCTGTCCAAACTGAAGCGCTGGCGCATCGTTCGCGTGGTCAAGGCCGCTCCGAAGATTTCGGCGGAGGCCGTTAAATGATCCAGCTTCGCACGATGGTCAACGTCGCCGACAATTCCGGCGCTCGCCGTCTGCAGTGCTTCCACGTGATGGGCGGCTCGTACCGCCGTTACGCGTCGCTGGGAGACATCATCGTTTGCTCCGTTGTGGACGCTCTTCCGAACGGCGCGATCAAAAAAGGGACGGTCGTCAAGGCGGTCGTGGTGCGCGTCAAGCGCAACCTGCGCCGCGCCGACGGCTCCCATGTCTCTTTTGACGACAACGCCGCGTGCTTGATCGACGATAAGAACGAGCCGAAGGGCACCCGAGTCTTTGGACCTGTGGCGCGCGAATTGCGCGACAAGGAGTTCCTGAAGATCGTGTCGCTCGCCCCGGAGGTCGTTTGACATGAAGTTTAAGATCAAGAAGAAGGACAAAGTCGTCGTGATCTCCGGTAAGGAAAAGGGCAAGACCGGAGAGGTGATCGAACTCATTGCCGGCGACGCATTCACGCCAACCCGCGTGCTGATCGCCAAAGTCAACATGGTGACCAAGCATAAGAAGCCCACGCAGACCGACCCCGGCGGCATCACGAAGATCGAAGCGCCGCTGTCTTTGAGCAACGTCATGCTCGTCGATCCGAAGACCAACAAACCCACGCGCGTGCGCATCAAGACCGCCGCCAACGGCGATAAGTCCCGCGTGGCGATCAAGTCCGGCGAGATCATCGCCTAGTTTAGGTAAGGAATCATGGCTGAAAAAACTCAACAAGACGAAAAAGCGAAAGCGACCGCGCACAAGGCCGCTCAGGCCGCCAAGAAGGCGGGCCTCGAGAAGCAGGCTGCCTCCAAGGCCGGTCCGGCGTTCGAGCTAAACCAGGACGGCCGCGAGACCGCGCATCCGACGCCTCGCCTCAAGACCCATTATCGCGAGAACGTGATTCCGGCGTTCATGGGCAAGCATGGCATGACGAATCCCCATGAGGTCCCGATCCTGCGCAAAATCGTGCTCAACATCGGCGTTTCCGAGGCTCGCGACAACGTCCAAATGCTGGACTCGGCCCGCGAAGAACTCGCGTTGATCACTGGTCAGTGGCCGCAGGTCCGCAAAGCCACGAAGTCGATCTCCAACTTTAAGCTGCGCCAGGGCATGCCGATCGGCGTGCGCGTCACTCTGCGCGGCGACCGGATGTGGGAGTTCCTAGACAGGCTTATCGCGGTCTCCATTCCCCGCATTCGAGACTTTCGCGGCCTCGAACCCAGAGGCTTCGATGGTTCCGGCAACTTCAACCTCGGCTTAAAAGAACAGTTGATTTTTCCCGAGATCAAGGCCGAACGTGTTCCTGCGCAGCGCGGCATGAACATTTCGTTCGTCATCGGCGGCGGGAAGGACGATCTCAGTCTCGAGCTCCTTAAAGAGCTCGGGATGCCGTTTAAGACGCCGGATCAAGCTGCGAACCCGGGGAGAAACTAACTTATGGCCACCACCGCATGGCGCGCCAAGATGACCAAGACGCCCAAATTCTCCACGCGGCATCGCAACCGCTGCCAAATCTGCGGCCGTCCTCGTGCATTCTACCGCGACTTCGGCCTGTGCCGCATGTGCTTTCGGAAGATGGCCCATCAGGGACTGCTTCCGGGCATCAAGAAATCCTCATGGTAAGGTAATCATGGACCCCATCGCCGACCTGCTCACCCGCATTCGCAATTCCAATATCCGACAGAAGGACCGCGTCGATGTCCCCTTGTCGAAGATGAAGATGGAAGTCGTTCGCGTCCTGAAGGAGGAGGGTTTTATTGCCAACTTCAAGACGCTGTACAACGGCACCAATAAGCGCGGTACGATCCGTGTGTTTTTGAAATACTCTCCGACCAAGGAAGCCGTCATTCGCGGGATCAAGCGCGTGTCGAAGCCCGGTCTGCGCATTTATCGTCCGCACGATGATATCCCGCGTTCGCGCGGCGGATTTTCGGTCACGATCATGTCCACGTCTCAAGGCGTCATGACCGACGCCGCGGCGAAGGAAAAGAAGGTCGGCGGCGAAGTTCTCTGCCAGGTGTGGTGATCTAACATGTCCCGAATTGGAAAGCAGCCCGTCGTCATTCCCAACGGCGTCCAGCTCAAGCTGGAAGGAAATCTTGTCACCGCCAAGGGGCCCAAGGGGGAGCTCAAAGAGGCCCTGCATCCCTACGTCAAGGCCGAGATCAAGGGCGGAGCCGTCGTCCTGTCCGCCGACATCTCGGTCGCCCGCGACGCTTCCGCGATCTGGGGCATGACCCGTGCCCGCCTGAACAATCTCGTCCAGGGGGTGGCCGTCGGCTATTCAAAGATTCTCGAGATCCACGGCCTCGGTTTCCGCGCTGAAATCGCGGGCCAGAAGCTCACCCTCGCGCTGGGCAAGTCGCATCCGGTCGTGTTCGAAGCGCCTAAGGGAGTGACGATCGTGGTCGACGCGAAGAAGACTCTGCTCACCGTGTCCGGGATCAGTAAGGACGCGGTCGGCGCTGCCGCCGCGGATATCCGCGAGTTGCGCAAACCCGAGCCCTACAAAGGTACGGGCATCCGTTATCAGGGCGAATACGTCCGCAAGAAGGCGGGCAAGACCGCGGCCGGCGCCAGCGCCGGAGCGGGAGGCAAGAAGTAAATGAAGAACAAATGGGTTCGGGCCGAATTTAGAAAAACGGCAACACGCAAACGCCTGTTCGAGCACCGCGGCGAGCGGCCGCGCCTGACGGTGCACCGCAGCCTCAAGTACATCTACGCCCAGGTCATTGACGACAACAAGGGCGTCACCTTGGCCGCGGCGTCCTCGCTCGACAAAGACCTGCGCAAGGCGATGAAGTCGCATCAGAGTCTTGAAGCGGCGAAGAAGGTGGGCGAGAGCATCGCCGTGAAGGCGGTGAAGGCCGGCATCAAGAAGGTCATGTTCGACCGGGGCGCATACATCTATCACGGCCGCGTCAAGGCCTTGGCCGACGCCGCGCGCGCCGGCGGACTCGAGTTTTAATATGGAGATTTTCTCATGAGCACTGAAACGACGGTCGTCCCCACACAGCCCCTCGTGCCAGCGGCCGTTGAACGGCCCGAGCGCGGCGGCGAGCGCGGACGCGGCGGTCCCCGGGGCCCGCGCCGGCGCGACAACCCCCGTGAAGAGGGGGGATTCAAGGAAACCGTCGTTACGATCAACCGAGTGGCCAAGGTCGTCAAAGGAGGCAAGCGCTTCTCTTTCTCCGCGCTCGTTGTCGTCGGCGACTCGGCCGGCCAGGTCGGCTACGGCATGGGCAAGGCCAAGGACGTGCAGGCCGCCATCCTGAAGGGCAACGCGCACGCGCGCAAGGCCCTTGTCAAATTCCCGATCGTGCCCGAAGGCACTATCCCTCATGAAATCGTCGCGAAGTTTGGCTCCGCCAAGGTCTGGATGAAGCCGGCGACTCCCGGGACCGGCGTCATCGCCGGCGGCGGCGTGCGTGCGGTCCTCGAGGCCGCCGGCGTCAAGAATATCCTCACCAAGAGCCTCGGCTCATCGAACGCCTTCAACATGGTCGGCGCGACATTCGAGGCTCTTAAGCTCCTTCGCACGAAGGAAGACATCATCAAGCTCCGCGGAAAATAAAGTGGCCAAAATCCAAGCGCCTGTCCAAACAATTTCTCTCTCCAACCTCGAGCCCGTCCCCGGCTCGCGCCGTCGCCCGGTTCGTCTCGGCATGGGCGAAGGTTCCGGCACCGGTCAGACCGCGACGCGCGGTCAGAAGGGCCAGCGTTCCCGCTCGGGCGACGGCAAGCTCGTCGGGTTCGAGGGAGGCCAGACGCCGCTCATCCGCCGCATTCCGAAGCGCGGCTTCACCAACGGTTTGTTTAAGACCGTCTACCAGGTGATCGACCTCGGCACGCTCGACCGGGTATTCAAGAATAAGGCCGAGATTACGATCGAAGACCTGCGCATCCACAACCTCATCAAGGGCCGCAAGCCCGTCAAGATCCTTGCCGACGGCGAGCTCAAGCGCGCCATCAAGGTCAGCGCTCACGGATTCTCCGCGAGCGCCAAGGAAAAAATCGAAAAGGCCGGCGGGAAGGTCGAGATCGTGAAGGCGGCGAAGGCCTAAAGATGCGTGGGCTCGGCGACATCTTCGACATTCCGGAACTGCGCAAGCGCGTGCTGTTCACGCTGGGCGCGATCGCCGTCTTCCGCGTCGGCGCGGCGATCCCGATCCCGGGCGTCAACGGCGACGCTATCCGCGCGATTTTTAACGCCCAGCAGAGCAGTCTTCTCGGCTTTCTGAACACCTTCTCGGGCGGCGCTCTCGGACGTTTCTCGATCTTCTCGATGGGCGTGGTGCCTTATATCAACGCCTCGATCATCATGAGCCTGCTGCAGGGCGCGCACGTCCTGCCGTTCCTTGACCGTTTGGCCAAGGATGGAGAACTCGGTCGGCGCAAGCTCAACAGCTACACGCGCTACCTGACGCTTTTCCTCGCGGTGTTCCAGTCCTTCGGCCTGACCATCGCGATCAGCAAGATGCAGGCTCCGGGCGGCCTGCCGACCGTCATCGACCCGACCTGGACGTTCTACTGCGTGACCGTGCTGACGATGACGGCCGGTACGATCTTCGTCATGTGGCTCGGCGAGCAGATGACCGAGCAGGGAATCGGCAACGGCGTGTCTTTGCTTATTTTCACCGGCATCGTCGAGCGCATCCCAGCCGCATCTTGGAGCCTTTTCGAGCTGGTGCGTCTTGAAGAGATCAACCTGTTCGCCGCGATCGCGATTGTCGCAGCGCTCGCGGCGGTCATCATTTCAGTCGTTTGGGTCGAGACGGCCCAGCGTAAGATCCCCGTCCAGTACGCCAAGCGCATGGTCGGCCGCAAGATGTACGGAGGCTCGCAGAGCTACCTGCCGCTCAAGGTCGACCAGAGCGGCGTGATCGCCGTCATCTTCGCGCTGTCTTTGCTGTCGGTGCCGGTCACGATCATGACCTTCGCTCCGAACCAGCCGTGGGCCGAGGGCGCGATGAGGTTCTTCGGCGGGGGCAATTGGGTCTATGACGCGGTGTACGCCGGCCTCATCATTTTCTTCTGCTACTTCTACAACTCGGTCTCAATCAACCCCGTGGACCTCGCCGAAAACATGAAGAAGTCCGGCGGTTTCATCCCTGGAATCCGCCCCGGCGAGCCGACCGCCAAGCACATCGAGTGGATCCTCGAGCGCATTACGCTTGGCGGCGCGCTGTTCGTCGCGGCGATTGCGGTCATGCCCGACATCATGAAGCGCCAGTTCAGCGTCCCCTTCTTCTTCGGGGGAACGTCGCTGTTGATCGCCGTCGGCGTGGCTCTCGACACGATGGGCCAGCTTGAGGCGCATCTGATCATGCGGCATTACGAGGGCTTCCTGAAGAAAGGCCGCATCCAGGGACGCTGGTTCAACGTGGGCAGCGGAGCCGCTCGATGATCGTGATCCTTCTCGGCTCTCCGGGTTCAGGCAAAGGCACCCAGTCCCAGAGCCTGGCCCAGAAGTACGGGTTCAAGCATCTCGCCACGGGCGATATCTTTCGCGCCGAGATCAAGTCGCAGACTTCGATCGGCGTGAAGGCGCAGGACTATTTAAAGAGCGGAAAGCTCGTTCCTGATTCGATCGTTATCGAGATGGTCGCCGGCAAGATCGAGACCGGCGGGAAGTACCTGCTTGACGGCTTTCCCCGTACGCTCGAGCAGGCCCAGGGCCTTGATTCGATGCTGAAGCGCATCGGTTCTTCTATCGACCTTATTGTCTTCCTCACTTTGCCGAAGGAAGAGGCGATTCGCCGCATGGCCTCGCGCCGCACCTGCGCCGGTTGCGGCGAGGTCTACAACGTCATCAGCCGTCCGCCGAAGGCAGCCGGCGTTTGCGACAAGTGCTCGGGCCAGGTGGTTCAGCGGGAGGACGATTCCGAGGCGACCTCCGCCAAGCGGCTCATGGTGTTTGAGGACCTGACGCACCCGCTCGTCGCGTATTACAAGTCCGAAGCGACGTTCCACGAAGTGGATGCTTCGCCGACGCCAGAGAAGGTGGAGGCCGCGTTGTCGGCTGTCATCGAGTCCGTCAAGGCGGCGCGGTGACCATGCTCATGCAAAAGACCATCGAGGTCAAGAGCCGCGAAGAGCTGGCGATCATGCGCGTCGCCGGCGGCATCGTCGCCGACATCCTCGTTCTGCTCAAGGGTATGGTCAGGCCCGGCATGACCACGGGGGAGATCGATCAGGTCGCGCGCGAAGAGCTGAAAAAACGCAATGCCAAGCCCGCGTTCCTCAACTATCACGGCTTCCCCGGCGTGATCTGTGTTTCGATCAATTCCGAGATCGTGCACGGAATCCCGTCGGACAAGCGTTCGCTGAAGGACGGCGACATCGTCGGGCTTGATTTCGGCTCGATCGTCGAAGGCTGGTACGGAGACTCGGCGATCACGGTGCCTATCGGCACCATCAGCCCAGAAGCCGAGCGTCTAATACGCGTGACGCGGGAGTCGCTTGAGAAGGGCCTCGCGGCCGTCAAGGGCGGCGGCCGCGTTGGAGATATCGGTTTCGCGGTGCAGTCTCACGCTGAGGCCGCCGGCTACACGGTGGTCCGCGAATTCGTCGGCCACGGCATCGGCCGCGCCCTGCACGAGGAGCCGCCGATTCCGAACTATGGAAAACCGGGCACGGGCGCCCGTTTAAGAACCGGCATGACGATCGCCATCGAGCCGATGGTGAATATGGGTGGGCCAGAGGTCGCCACGCTCGGCGATGGCTGGACCGCGGTGACCAAGGACGGCAAGCTGTCCGCGCACTTCGAGCATACCGTTGCCGTGACGGATGCGGGATTTGAAATCTTGACATTGCCTTCGGCAATGACACATCGACAGCCTCGAGCGATTTGATGACGAAAGAAGAGAAGATTGAAGTCGAAGGCCGAATTTTAGAAGCGCTTCCGAACGCGATGTTCCGCGTCGAGATCGCGCCGAGCAAGATCGTTTTGGCCCACATTTCCGGCAAGATGCGTATGCACTACATAAAAATTCTGCCCGGAGACAAAGTCCGCATCGAACTGTCCCCCTACGACCTGACTCGGGGACGCATCACCTACCGGGAGTAACGACATGAAAGTGCGAGCGAGCGTCAAACCCATTTGCCAGAAGTGCAAGATTGTGAAGCGCAACGGAGTCATCCGCGTTCTGTGCTCGAACCCGAAGCACAAGCAGCGGCAGGGCTAGAAATAGCGAATTTAAAGATCTGGCATCGGAGAACAGGAGAATAAAGTATGGCGCGTGTGGCAGGAGTCGATCTTCCCAAGAACAAGCGTATCGATGTGGCGCTTCAGTACCTTTACGGCGTGGGCGAGACCCGTTCCAGAGTGGTGATCGCCAAGCTCAACGGGATGGTCAAGCCCGAGACCCGGGTCAAGGATCTCACGGAGGAGCAGGTGGTGCTTATCAACAACCTCCTGCTTAAAGATTTTAAAATTGAAGGCGAACTCCGCCGCGAGACGCTTGCGAACATGTCCCGCCTGACCGAGATCGGCTCGTTCCGCGGCCACCGCCATCGCCGCAACCTGCCGTGCCGCGGACAACGCACGAAGACGAACGCGCGCACTCGCCGCGGCCGCCGCAAGACGGTCGGCGTGGGCAAGGCCGCTTCGCCCACGGGTAAGGCCTGAGGACGTTTTTAGGAGAATGAATCATGGCTGACGAAAAACAGACCCCCGCCGCGACGAAGGCAGCCCCTTCGGCGGCCCCCCGCAAGAAAGCCTGGAAGTCCCTGACTTTCGCAAAGGTCCATATCCAGTGTTCCTTCAACAACACCATCGTGACTTTGACCGACGATCGCGGCGACGTGCTTATCTGGGCCACTGCCGGCGGCTCGGGCTTCCGCGGCACGAAGAAGGGTACCCCCTTCGCGGCTGGGGTGACGGCGAAGAAAGTCGCCGACCGAGCCGTCCAGCTCGGCGTCAAGCAGGTCGCCGTGTTTATCAAGGGCCCCGGACCCGGTCGAGAGACCGCTGTGCGGTCGCTCGGTTCCGCCGGCCTGATGGTCATCAGCCTTAAGGATGTCACGCCGATGCCGCACAACGGCTGTCGCCCGCCCAAAGCGAGGAGAGTCTAAGTTTTATGGCCCGTTATACCGACGCCGTCTGCAAGTTGTGCCGCCGAGAGCAGCAGAAGCTGTTTCTTAAGGGCGACAAGTGCTACACGAAGTGCGTGCTCGAGAAGCGCCCCGGCATTCCCGGCATGGCGAAGCCTCAGCGCGGCAAACCGTCCGCCTTCTCGATCCGCCTGCGCGAGAAGCAGAAGCTTCGCCGCATGATCCAGATGAACGAGCGTCCGTTCGAGCGCGCGGTCACCAACGCGGCTGCGGCTCGCGAGGAGTCGGGCGCCGCGCTGCTGCGCGGTCTTGAACTGCGCCTGGACAATATCGTGCGCCGCATGGGCGTGGCGACCTCGATCAAGACGGCGCGCCAGCTCGTCCTGCACGGGCACGTTAAGATCGGCGGCAAGGTGGTGGATATCCCCTCCTACCCCGTCAAGGCCGGCAGCGTGGTGTCCGTCGATGTCAAGATGAGGGAGAATGTCGGCGTCAAGCTGAGCCTTGAGACGGCTAAGAAGTTGAACAACCGTCCCGCCTTCCTTGAGTTCGACGAAGCCGCCCTTGCCGCGAAAGTGCTCCGCATTCCGGAGCGCGGCGAGACGTCCTTCCCCATCAACGATCAGCTGATCATCGAATACTATTCACGATAAATCGTGAATGGACACATTGAATAAACACCCTCTGGAGAGATAAAGAATATGGCTTACAAAGAACTGATCCTGCCGCAGAAGCTATCAGTCGATGAGAAGTCGATGTCGGACAGCTACGCGAAATTCGTGGCCGAGCCGTATGAGCGCGGCTATGGACACACGGTCGGCAACGCGCTTCGCCGCGTGCTGCTCTCGTCCCTGGAAGGCGCTGCGGTCACCGCGGTCCGCATCGAGAAGGCGACGCATGAGTACCAGGCGCTGCCCGGAGTGAAGGAAGATGTCATGAACATCCTCCTCAACCTCAAAAAATTGCGGGTTAAGCTGTTTTCAAACGGCCCCGAGACCATTTACTTGTCCGTCGGCAAGGAGGGGACCGTCACAGCGAAAGACATTCAAGGGAATGCGAATGTCGAAGTCGTCAACAAGGACCTCGTGATCGCGCACCTCGAGGCCGGCGGCAAGATCGGCATGGAGATCGAAGTGTCCAAGGGCCGGGGCTACGTTCCGGCCGAGGAGCTCCGAGCGCAAAACCAGTGGGCCGCGGGTTTCTTGCCCGTCGACGCGCTGTTCTCGCCCGTCGTCAAGGTTCACTATGACGTCGAAAATGCGCGCGTCGGTCAGGTGACCGATTACGACCGCCTGATTCTTGAAATTTGGACCGATGGATCGCTGAACCCGGCTGAGGCGCTGATCCAGTCGTCCAAGCTTTTGCGCGAGTCTCTCAACATCTTCATCCCCGAGGAAGAGCAGGCGGCCGAGGCGGCCGGCGGCCTTGAGGGGGGGGCGGGGTCCGAGGGGGCCGTTTCCCTTGCGGGTCTCGATCCGAAGCTGCGCGAGATACTCAACCAGCCGATCGAGATGATCGAGCTGTCTTCGCGCGCGTCGAACTGCCTGAAGGTTGCCCGCATCCGGACAATCGGCGAACTCGTCGGCAAGCGCGATGAGGAGCTGCTCGCCGTCAAAAATTTCGGGAAAAAGTCCCTCGATGAGATCAAGGACCGCCTGAAGGACATGGGGCTGTCGCTCGGCATGCAGGTGGGCCAGCTCGGCTGAAGAGGAGTCAATTATGGCGTCTAAAGCACTCGGTCATCGACAGCTCGGAATCACCAGCGCGCACCGCCGCGCGCTGCTGCGGAACATGGCCACGAGCCTGTTCAAGCACGAGCGCATCGAAACCACCATCGCGAAGGCGAAGGAGCTCCGCCCGTACGCTGAGAAGCTCATCACCAACGCGAAGAAAGGCGAGCACTTCATGGTGCGTCGCCAGATCCAGGACAAGGTGGTCTACAAAAAACTGTTCGAAGTCCTGGCTCCCCGGTACGCGCAGCGTCCCGGCGGCTATACTCGCATCCTCAAGATCGCTCCGCGCATCGGCGACAGCGCCAAGCTCGGATTGATCATGCTCGTTGCCTAAAATAAGGTAAAACAGGAACTGGAATGCTCGATTTCCTCTTCAGCCTATTCTCGAACGACATGGGCATCGACCTAGGTACGGCGAATACCCTGGTTTATGTGAAAGGCCAGGGAATCGTGCTGCGGGAGCCGTCGGTGGTCGCCATCGATCGCGAGACTCGTCGCGTGCTCGCCATCGGCGCGGAGGCCAAGCGAATGCTTGGCCGCACGCCCGCGTCGATCATCGCGGTGCGGCCACTTCGCAACGGCGTCATCGCCGATTTCGAAGTGACGCAGGAGATGATCAAGTACTTCATCCGCAAGGTGCACAACCGCCGTTCGCTTCTGCACCCGCGGGTCGTGATCGGCATCCCCTCGGGGATCACGGAAGTCGAGCGTCGCGCCGTCCAGGAGTCGGCCGAGCAGGCGGGCGCTCGCCGCGTGTATCTCATCGAAGAGCCGATGGCCGCGGCTATTGGCGCGGACCTGCCGATTTCGGAGCCGCACGGAAGCTTCATCGTCGACATCGGCGGCGGCACGACGGAAGCCGCCGTCATCTCTCTTGGCGGCCTCGTCGTCTCCAAGTCTCTCGACATCGCGGGCGACGAGATGGACGAAGCCGTCATCATGCATTTTAGACGCAAGTACAACCTCCTGATCGGAGAGACAACCTCGGAAGAGGTCAAAATCCAGATCGGCTCCGTGTTCCCCTTGAAAGAGGAGAAGACGATGGAGGTCAAAGGCCGGGATCAAGCCACCGGCCTGCCGAAGACGGTCCTGATCACGTCGGAAGAGGTGCGCCAGTCGCTGATGGAACCGGTGCAGCTTATCCTCGACGTGATCAAGAACACGCTGGAGGAGACTCCGGCGGAACTGGCTGCGGATTTGGTGGATCGCGGAATCATGCTCGCGGGGGGCGGGTCGCTGCTGAGAGGTCTGCCGGACCTCATCCGGCAGGAAACCGAACTCCCAGTGCATCGTGCCGCGGACCCCTTGAGCTGCGTCGCGCTTGGGACGGGGAAGTTCTTGGAGGAGCTCGATCATATCGACGATCGGCGCCCGGACTTCGTCACGTCTTATCGCGACCGCTCGTAAGACGTCCTTCAGCCGAGGGACCGTCGTTCGTGTCGTCGTTTAAATTCCGGGCCTAGGCGTCGCTGGCGTCTGAGGGCTCGGTCACATGCAACGCGAAACACGGATAGCCAACTTCGTTCTGGGCGCCTTAGCGGCGCTCTCGCTTCTGCTTCTGTCCCTGCCCTTGTCGACGCCGGTGCGGTCCTTCAAGGCAGGGGCGGGGTATTTGCTTGACCCCCTCGCCTATCACGGCGAGGCGGGGTACCGGCGTTTGGCCGGCGCGCCCGACCGGATTCGGCGCTTGCTCGAGGCGGACATCGAGAATGAGAGTCTGCAGGCTGAACTGCGGCGGGGGCAATGGCTCGCGACAACGGTTTCCGCGCTCTCTCTTGAGAACGAGCGTTTGCGTCGGGAGCTTGCGCTGAAGGCCCCCGCGGGCCGATCGCCCGCATGGGCGCATGTCATGGAGCGCGACCCGATCCATTGGTACCGCAGTCTCGTCGTCGATGTCGGCTCTGATCGGGGCGTCGAGCTCAACGATCCCGTTCTCGGGCCCCACGAGGGCCAGCTCGTGGCCGTCGGACGAGTGGTCGACGTCCGACCGAATACCTCGACCGTTTTGCTGCTCACCGATGAGTTGTCCGCCGCCGCCGCTTATCTTTCCTCTGGGACGCTTGAGGGCCTCATTCAGGGCCAAGATGGCCCGCGCTTGCGCATGAACTATCTCAACGCCGAAGCTCTGTTGTCCGAGGGTGACGCGGTGTACACGTCGCCGACGAGCGCAACGTTCCCGCCCAATGTGCTCATTGGTCGCGTTGCGCGCGTCAATGCGCGCGATCCGTTTCTCACCTTCCAGTCCGTTGAGGTGGCGCCTGCCGCCGACGCCTCCTCGCTTCAAGAACTGATGATCCTGCGGTCTCGGCCGCTCGCGGGCGAGGAATCCCGATGATCGGCTTTTTGCGCGCTGTCGCGTTGTTCATCGGAGCCATGTTTCTGCAGTGGTGGTGGAACACGCATTTCGCCTATTGGGGCGCGGCGCCTCAACTCCTGCTCGTTCTGACGATCTTCATCGCGGCGCGGCGCGGGCCGGTCCTGGGCATGCTGGCGGGTTTCGGCTGGGGGCTCTACCTCGACGTCGCGCGCGCGGAGCTTTTCGGCGCGAGCGCGCTCACTTTGACCTTGGCCGCCTACTCTGCTGGCGTCGCGCGCCGCCAGATCGACCTGCGCGCGGCCGGATCGCTTGCGGCGACGACCTTCCTTCTCACCTGGGTCGTCTTCATCGGGCACGGCTTTCTTGGATTGATATTCACGAAAAGCTTCGAGTGGAGCGGCTGGATCTCGATTCTGGTGACTCCGTTCCTCAATGCCGCGGTGGTGACCGTCGCGGCGTTGCTGTGGGACGCGCGGGGGGATAGTCGACCATGAGCCGCGGCGGCGCCGTGCCTCAAGAGCGCCTGGAGATCCTCTGGTCTGTGATCGCGGCTGCCGGCCTTGTCCTCGGCTTGCGCTTGACGCAGATGCAGCTCGTCCAGGCCGCGGAGTGGCGGCAGGCCGCCGAGCGCAATCGCTCTCAGATGATCCACCAAAACGCCCCGCGCGGCCGGATTTACGACCGCCATGGCGTGGCTGTGGCCGCCAACGCACCCGCTTTCTCTCTCATCTTCCTGCCCGGCAAGGACCGACGGCGCCAGGACCTCAAGCCGCTTGCGCGGGAGCTTGCGCGCCAGCTCGGCCGCGATCCAGACGATCTGCTTGAGGCGCTTGAGCAGGCCGTACGCGAGGAAAGCGCTGTGCGTCTCGCCGAGAACTTGCCCACACAGACGATGTTTCGGCTGTCCGAGCTCAAGACGCTCTATCCCGGCGTCGACTTGATCGTCGAGGCGCGCCGTTACTATCCCTTCGGCCGCTTCGCCAGCCACCTCCTCGGCTACATGGGCAAGATGGGCCAGCGCGAGTGGCGCGAGCGCAAACCGAAAGGCTACCGCGTTGACTCTCGCACCGGCCGTCTTGGTCTTGAGAAGATTTTTGAGGATGAGCTGCGCGGGCGCGACGGGGGCCTGCGCATGGAAGTCGATGCGCAGGGGCGCTTGAAGCGCGTGCTCGACAAGATTCCGTGGGAGGCGGGCAGCAACATTCATTTGACGATCGACGCGGCGGTTCAGCGGGCGGCCGACGAGGGCTTGCGCGCTACGCCGACGGGACGCGGCGCGGCAGTGGCGATCGATCCGCGCAACGGAGATCTACTCGCGATGAGCTCCCAGCCGGACTTCGACCCGAACGCCTTCCTCTCCACCGACCCGAACGAAGTCAAGAGCACCGTACTCGAGTTGTCCGAGTTCAACAACGCGATCTCGGGCGCCTATCCCCCGGGCTCGACGTTCAAGCCGATCGCGGGCCTCGCGGCGCTCAGCGAGGGGCGCATGAGGCCCGAGGACACGGTGTTCTGCCCCGGCCATTTTGAGCTCGGCGGACGGACCTTCCTCTGTTGGGAGCACAAGGGCCACAAGCGGGTGTCCTGGCTCATGGGATTGGCCCTGTCCTGCGACGTCTATTTCTACACTCTTGGTCTCAGAACGGGGGGCGTGGCGATCGAGCGCTACGCACGCGCCTTCGGCCTCGGCCAGAAGACGAGTATTCCGCTTAAGGGCGAGAAAAGCGGCCATCTGTTTGGGCCCGAAGCGCGCGAGAAGACGGGCAAGGGCTGGTACGACGGAGACACTCTCAACCTCGCGATCGGTCAGGGCGAGTTGACCGTCACGCCGCTGCAGATGGCGATTGCGACCGCAGCTCTGGCCAATCGCGGCAGCGTTTGGCGCCCGCGCTACATCCAGAAGATCGTCTATTCCGACGGCCGTCCGGACTACGTCCCGAAGCCGGAGCGCCGAGGACTCGTGCCGGCGAGGGATGAAGCCTGGGACGAGGTGCAGCGCGGCCTTGAGACCGTGGTCTCCTCGGGTACGGGCGGCAGCGTGCGCATTCCTGGCCTGGTCACGGCGGGCAAGACCGGCACCGCGCAAAACCCGCACGGCGAAGACCACGCCTGGTTCGTCGTCTACGCGGCCAAGCCCGGTGAACCTGCATCGATCGCGATCGCCGTCCTCGTCGAAAACGGCGGCCACGGCGGCACGATGGCCGGCCCCGTGGCGCGCAAGATGATCCTCGCCTATTTCGGCATGAAGGATCCAGGCGCTTCGCGGCCGGCTCCTGTTGCGGCGGCCGTCCCGGTCGTTCCCCCTATTTTCGTGCCGCACGGGGTGATGAGATGACCTTGACGATGGCCCGCGCCGTGCGCGTCCAGTCTGGCCTGTCAGGCCGCGTCGATTGGACCTATATCGCGGCTGTGGCGGGCCTTATCGTTGCCGGCTCACTCGCCATGCTTTCGGCCGCGAGCACGACGACCTTCTATTCCTCGATCCTGCAGAAGCACTTCATCGCGCTGACGTTTGGGATGACCCTGTTTGCGTTGGCTCTCGCCTTCAATTACCAGGTGTTCCAAGACCAGTCGAGGTTCGTGTACGGACTGGCGATCTTGATCGTCGCGGCGACCTTGATTCTCGGGAAAATCTCTCGCGGACAGCGCTCGTGGGTGCACTTGTTCGGCTTCAGCTTTCAGCCCGCGGAGATGGCGCGTACGCTTGTCGTGCTCGCACTCGCGGATTTCCTCGACCGGCGCGCGCGTCGGATCGGAGATCTTTCCACCGTCCTGCTCGGCCTACTTCTCTGCGCGCCTGTGATGATCCTCGTGCTCAAGCAGCCCGATTTTTCGACGACTCTGACCTTCGTGCCCGCGATCTTTGGGATGCTGTTCTGCGCGGGCGCTGACCTGTTCCAGCTCGCCGCGATCTTCGGTTTCGGGGGCGCGGCGGTTTTGGTGCCGTTGATCTACACGATCTGCCAGGTGCGCTATCCGCTCGCGCCGGCGCACAGCCTACCGGGCATGATTCTCGCGACCTCGCGCATGGGCTGGGCGACGGCGGCCGCAATTCTTCTGTTCTGCACAATCGGATTTGTGGTCTGGCGTCTCGCGAGCTGGATGCGCGTGCAGATCAAGCCCGCGGCGTTCGCGGCGATCCCGATACTCCTGTCAGCCTCGCTGCTGTCGGGCATCGTCATGCAGCGCGGCTTGAAAGGTTATCAGCGCAACCGCTTCGTTGCTTGGATCGCGCCACAGAGCGACGTTCAGGGCGCGTCGTACAACGTTATCCAATCCCAGATCGCGGTCGGGTCGGGGGGGATGTGGGGCAAGGGGCTTTTCTCGGGCACCCAGTCCCAGCTCGGCTTCCTGCCCGAGCGGCACACCGATTTTGTCTTCGCCAACGTCGGCGAGGAGATGGGCTTCTGGGGAACGTCGTTGATTCTTGGTTTGTACATGATCTTGTTGTGGCGGATCGTGGCGGCCGCGCGCCAGGCGCGAGATCGCTACGGCTATCTGGTCTGCGCGGGTCTGGCCTCGACGTTGGCCTTCCAGCTCGTTCTCAACGTCGGCATGTGCTTGGGACTCATGCCTGTCGCCGGCGTGCCGTTGCCCCTCGTTTCTTATGGCGGCTCAAGCCTCCTCGTCACTTTATGGACGCTCGGCATCGTCGCCAACATCTATGCGCGGAGATACGCGCTGCTTTAATTCCCGGAGGACTTATGTCCAACGAAAACGAACAGATTCAGACGCCTGCTGAAGCCCCAGCCCGTCCGGAGCCCGTGCGCGTGCATGACAATTCGACGCCCGGGCCGGTGTCAATTCCGCCTGCGCGGGAGGACCTTTATCCCCGCGCCGATGGGCCTGTCGAGGCCGATCGAGACATTCCGCAGATGGTCGACGAGGCGAACGATGACGCTGCAGACGATGATGAGGGCCCTCAGGCGCCCATCGACACCCCTCTTGCGGATCCGGCGTCGTCTGCACCTCGGGCTCCAGCTCTCGACAGTGCAGGACTCGCAGCCCCCGGCGTCCCTGGACAGCCAGGTTCCGAGTCGCGTGAAGGCGGACGACGACGTCGTCGCCGTCGTCGCGGAGGCCGGGGTGGAGAGCGCGGCCAGAACAGCCAAGTCCCGGGACAGGACCGCAAGCAGGGACAAGCTCAACCGCCGGCCGAGGGCCAGGCGCCGGCGCCGGAGCGCCCCATGCAGGAGCGCCGCGATCCTGGGCGCCGTGATCAGCCGGGGCGGCGCGACGAGCGCCGTGACGGCGGGCGCGGGCGAGGAGAAACCCGCGGAGGCGACCGTCCGCGGGACGATCGTCGCGATGAGCGCCGTGACGACCGCGGCCGCAGCCAGGAGCGGACCAACACCGGCAAAAGCTCTCGCGCGCCCGTCAAGCGCGAGGTCCTCGCCAACACCAGCTTTGAGGAGACGCGCATCGCAATTCTGGAGAACGGCCGCCTGGCCGAGCTCCATTGGGAGCGCAAGAGCTCGCAGAATATCGTCGGCAACGTCTACAAGGGCACGGTCGAGAACGTTCTTCCCGGCATTTCGTCGGCGTTTGTCAACATCGGCTTTGAAAAGAACGCCTACCTCTACATCTCCGATGTCCTCGGCGACAAGAATGCGCCGATCGACCAGACGCTGAAGAAGGGCCAAACCGTCATGGTGCAGGTCGCCAAGGAAGCGATCAGCACGAAGGGTCCGAAGGTCACGATGGACGTGTCTCTGCCCGGACGCTATCTCGTGTTTACTCCCTATCAGGAGTATGTCGGCATCTCCAAGCACATCGCCGAGCCCGAGGAGCGCCAGCGTCTTGAGCGCATCGTCGACAAGCTCGTCAAAGCGCATCTCGGGGGCAAGGGTGTGGTCGTCCGCACCGAGGCGGAGGGCGCTTCCGAAGAGGAGCTGGAGCGCGAGGTGAAGTATCTTCAGAATCTTTGGGCCGCGGTCCAGAAGAAGTACGCGGAGCCGCCGTCTCCCGCGATCCTGCATCAGGATCTCGGGCTTGCGATGCAAATCGCGCGCGACCTTCTCTCCGAGCAGGTCTACGTATACCTGCTCGACAGCAAGGAATCGCAAAAGCAGGTCATCGATTTCGTCGATGGCTTCGCGCCCGAGTTGAAGGATCGGATCAAGCTGCACGAGGCCAAGACTCCGATCTTCAAGGCGTTCAACATCGAAAAGCAGATCGAGACGATCCGTGAGACGAAGGTCTCCCTGCCCAACGGCGGATCGATCGTGATCCAGGAGGCTGAATCCCTGTGCGCGATCGACGTCAACACCGGCCGCTTCACGGGCTCGAAGTCCCAGGAAGAGACGGTGACGCAGACGAACATCGAGGCCGCGATGCTCGTGGCCCAGCAGATCCGCTTGCGCAACATTGGAGGCATCATCGTCGTCGACTTCATCGACATGCGCAAGGCGTCCAACCGCGCGAAGGTGATGGAGGTCTTCGCAGACGCGTGCAAAGCGGATCGGGCGAAGATCCGCATCCTGCCGATCACGCGGCTTGGCTTGATCGAGCTCACGCGCGAGCGCAAGCGCATGTCCACCGCGGCCCTGCTCACGGCCGAGTGCCCGCAGTGCCGGGCGTCGGGACGCGTGCTCTCCGTGGAGACCCTGCGCATCAAGATTCAGCGCGAGATCTTTGAGATGACGGGGGGCCGTCCCGGCGGCTCGATCCGCGTCTCGCTGCATCCGTCGGTCGCGGAGGGGTTCCGCTGCCAGCAGCCGATCATTGAGAAGAATATTCAGCGCTCCGTGCGCATCCAATCCGATCCGAACCTGATGTGGGAGGACTACCACATCGTCCTGGAATAAATGAAGAAGATCGTCCTCCTGCTGGTGACTCTGTCGATGACCCTCGCGGCCGCGCTTTCTCGGGCGCGCGCCGAGGAGGTCTCCGTCGTCGTTTCCGGAACGCCGCAGTCAGCCGCCGACGCCTACAAGGCCGGCGGCAAGCTCTATCTCGACGCGAAGCGGGTCGGCGCGCTCTATGGCGGGCAGGTCTACTGGTATCCGGTCTCCGGGCGCGTGCAGCTGAGCCTGCGCGGACGATCGCTGCAGCTCGTCGTCGGCGCGAATAAGGCGGCCGCCGGCGCCGAGGAGCTGAGTCTGGGCGATCCGATGATCGTGAGGGTTTCGCGCGCCTTCGTGCCCATGTCTTTTCTAACCGGGCCGGAGTTCGCGGCTTGGAGCGGACATCAGACGCGCTACGATGAGCGCACGCGCACTTTGATCGTGGAGAAGACGGGCACCGTCGGCGCGCCGCGCGCGTTCTCGTACAGGGGGCGCACGCGCATATCTCTTGAGCTTGCGTCGGGCGCCTCTTATCGCGCCGTCGCGCGCGGCACCGGCGGACTCGATCTCATCGTCGACTACGGCGTGGCTGAGGGCGACGAGAGTATTTCGCTCGAAGACGGGGTCGTGGACTCTTACGCGCTCAAGCAGGAGGCCAAGCTCGTGCGCTTGACCGTCCGGTTCACCGACAAGGGTCAGCGTTGGCGCGTCCTTGAGCTTGCCGGGCCGCGTCGCGTCGCGCTCGACGTCTATGCTCCGGGCGCCGAGGCGCCCGTTTCCGAGCCTGTCAAGCGCCGCCGTTTGATCGTCATCGACCCCGGCCATGGCGGCAAGGATCCGGGCGCTACCGGCGGGCGGGGCACGCACGAGAAGGATGTGAATCTCGCTGCGGCTCTTGAGCTGGCGCGCGTATTGCGCGAGCGCGGCGATTTTGAAGTGCTGTTGACGCGCGAGGACGACACCTTCCTTCCTCTGTCGGAGCGTTCCGAGTTCGCCAACGGCAAGAAGGCCGATCTTTTCATCTCGCTGCACTGCAACGCGGCCCGCAACAAGCGCGAGAATGGGTTTGAGGTCTACTCGGTGTCCGAGACGGCTTCCGACCCCGAGGCCGAGCAGCTGGCCGCGGCCGAGAACGCGGCCCTTGAGTTCGAGGGCAAGGACCCGCAGGATGAGACGGCGAAGATGATCCTGCTTGCGATGACGAAAACCGAGATGATCAACGAGTCGGCGACCTTCTCGGCGCTGTCGGCGCAGTCCATCGCCAAGCGCGTCGACGTCGCCGCGCGCGGCGCGAAGCAGGCCGCCTTCTACGTCTTGCGCGGCACGCACGCGCCCGCGATCCTCGTTGAGATGGCGTTCGTGAGCCACGCGAAGGACGAGGCGAAGCTCGCCTCGCGCGGCTTCCGGCGCAGGATGGCCGAGGGCGTGGCGGCGGGCGCGGTGGAGTATGCGCGGAGGCAGGGATGGCTCGAGTGAATAGACAGGCGGTCGGCGTCTTCGACTCGGGTCTCGGCGGCCTGACCGTGTTCAAGGCGCTCGCGCGGCTCATGCCTGAGGAGTCCCTGATCTACTTCGGCGATACCGCGCACGTTCCCTACGGCTCGAAGTCACCGGGGGCGATCGCGCGTTTCTCGAGTACGATAGCGATCTTCCTCGCGAAGCGAGGAATCAAGCTCCTCGTTGTCGCCTGCAACACGTCCTCGGCCTGGGCCCTGCCGGCGATCCGCAAGGCCGTGAAGATTCCGGTCATCGGCGTCATCGAGCCCGGAGCGCGGGCCGCCGTTCGGGTCTCGCGCGGCGGGCGTATCGGCATCATCGGCACCGAGGCGACGGTCAAATCGGGGGCCTACGTGAAGGCGATCAAAACCATCAAGAAGGGGGCGCGCACGGAGTCCGCGGCCTGCCCGCTGTTCGTTCCACTTGTGGAGGAAGGCTGGTGGAACGGCGGTATCGTCGATGCGGTGACGCGAAAATACCTGGCGCCGCTCAAGCGGGCGCGCGTGGACACCTTGATCCTGGGCTGCACGCACTATCCTTACCTGAAGCCGGTGCTGGCCCGCGTGATGGGCCCGCGCGTGAGGCTGATCGACTCGGCGGAGGAGATCGCGCGCAAGACGTACGGCGTCCTGAGCGAACTCGGCCTGCGCGCGCCCCGCGGCCGCCGGGGCCGCCGCGAGTTTTACGCGTCCGACGCCCCGGAACGCTTCAAGCGCCTCGCGCGCCGCATGCTCGGCCCCGGCGTCACGAGAGTTCACGCGCACCCGTTCGACTGAAGACGGACATGATTTCCCCAATTTCGAGAGGATAAAGAGATGATGAACGAAGAGACGACGGGACAAGGCGGCGCGGCGGGTCCGAACCCTCCGGGCGGAGGAAGCGGAGATCAGCCGCCCCGACAGCAGTTCTCGGGCGGCGGCCAGCCCGGCGGCGAGGGTCAGGGACGACGGCGTCGCCGCCGCCGTGGCGGCCGCGGCCGCAGCGGCCAGGGCGGCGGCCAGAACCAAGGCGGCCAGCATGGCCACCGCGGTCAGAACGGAGGTGGATCACGCCCCCCGCATCTGCCCCAGGCGCCCGTGCGCTCCGACGTTGAGCAGCTGTTCGCGGCGAAAACGCCGGTGGACCCCTTCGAGTGGCTTCAGCTCGAGAAGGGCTCGACCGATCCCTCGATGCGCGCGCTCGATTTGCTCGCACCCATCGGCAAGGGCACGCGCGGCCTCATCGTCGCTCCTCCGAAGGCTGGCAAGACCACGTTCCTGAAGCAGATCTCGAACGCGGTGCATGAGGTTGATCCGAAGATCCGCCAGTACTGCCTGCTCATCGATGAGCGCCCCGAGGAGGTCACGGACTTCAAACGTTCCGTGCCCGCCGAGGTGTGGGCCTCCTCGTCCGATCAATCCTATGACAAGCACAAGCGGCTTGCCGAGGATCTGTTCCGCACGGCGCTCGAAAAGGTCGTGGCGGGCGAGGACGTCTTCATCCTGCTCGACTCGCTCACGCGCCTGGCGCGCGTGTACAATCAGTTCGCGACGGGCAACCGCACGATGTCGGGCGGCCTCGATTCGCGGGCGATGGAAATTCCGCGGCGCTTTTTCGGCGCGGCGCGCAAGCTCGAGGGCGCGGGCTCGCTCACGATCTTGGC
Source organism: Elusimicrobiota bacterium (assembly GCA_023249675.1). Lineage (GTDB taxonomy): Bacteria > Elusimicrobiota > Elusimicrobia > UBA1565 > UBA9628 > GWA2-66-18. Next base: position 26,826 of record JAHFCE010000004.1, read on the forward strand.
GACCATCCTCGTCGATACGGGCTCGAAGATGGACGACATCATCTTCCAGGAGTTTAAAGGGACCGGGAACATGGAACTCGTTCTCTATCGGCAGGCGGCCGAGATGCGCATCTTCCCGGCGCTGAAAGTCCGCGATTCCGGCACCCGCAAGGAGGAGAAGCTGTTCACGCCGGAATACCTCGAGGGCGTCTACAAGCTCCGCCGCCTCGTGGCGGGCATGGGCGACATTGAGGCGATCAAGGCGCTGACCGAGATGATGCGCGTGCACAAAACCAATAAAGCGCTGCTTGAGTCGCTGAAATGAAAATTCAACCGGTCGTCACACCGAAGGCTCCGGCGGCGATCGGCCCTTACTCGCAGGGCATTGCCGCCGGCGAGCTGATCTTCGTCTCCGGGCAGGTTCCGCTCCGGGAGGACGGAACCTTGGTTGCTGGGAGCGTGGCCGAGCAGACCGCGCAGTGCCTGACGAACATCCGCGAGGTCCTGCTCGCCGCGGGGCTGACCATGGGCGCGGTCGTCAAGACGACCGTTTATATGACGGACTTAGGCAAGTTCGCGGAGATGAACGAGGTCTACGCCCAACGCTTCCAGGCGCCGTTTCCGGCGCGCGCGACCGTGCAGGTCTCGGCGTTGCCCAAGGGTGCGGCCATCGAGATCGATGCCGTCGCGGTGAGGTCCTAGGCGGGGATGTTCATGCGCGCGCTCGCCGCGGCGGCGCTGGCATTGCTCATCAGCGGCGACGCTGCTCGGCTCGGCTGGGACGCGATCGGGTTGTGGCGCTTCATGTTTCCATACCTCTGGCTGTTCGTCCTGCTCGAGGTGGGCCGCGCGCGTCGGCGCATCGAGGACGGCGAGATTTTTCTCGCGGGCGCGGCGATGGCGATGCTGTACGGCGGGATCTACGCGAAGGACCTCCAGCACGGCCTTCATCCATTCGGCATCGACTGGCTGGGTGCGCTTTGCGCGGCCTTCGACGGGGGCATGACGACTGTCCTGGCCCTCCACGTCGCCGACCGCCTCCGGCCCCGGGGCGAGGAAGAACCTCGGGAGATGGGCCTGCTCGTCATTGTTTTCCTCGTCTTCGGCCTCGCCGCGGCCGCAGCCGTTTATGGCGTGAAGACCGCCTTCAATTTCTACCGGGCCGAGCGCCTGCTCGGGCCGACCTGGCTCGTCGCCGACATTCTCTTCGCTTATGCCGCATGGACCTTGGCGCGGCGCGCGTGGACGCGCTCCGAGGAGGAGGCCGAGACGGGCCGCGAATCCTGGGTCTGGAGTCTCGCCGCGTTCGCCGTCTGGCTCCCGGGGGCGCGCCTCATTGCCCGCGCGTGCGTGGCCATGGAGCTTTCCGGCGCGCTTCTCTATTTCTGTGTCGGCGCCTGGACGTTTGGGGTTGTCGGGATAGTCTGGCGGTTACGGGCCGCTTTACCAACGGATTTTGGAAGCGGCATTCCCTCGCCGAGGGCTCGGTCACGCGCAGCGCTGGCCGCGGCGCTGTGGCGCGCGGCGGGGGCATTGATCCTCGCGGTTTCTTTGGGCGCCGACCTCAATGAGGCCCGCGCCGCCGGCCTCTTTTCCGCTGCGATCGATTGGCCCTCCCGAGCGTTGTTTGCATGGGTTTTCCTGACCGCAAAGCTCAAAGTCTGACCCCGGACTTCGGGCCCATGACGGCCTAGGCCACCTGCCACTTTCGCCCTTACCGATGGACCCAGGTGCCTGGAAATCGCGTCTGTCATAATGAGAACGTGAGTTTATTGATTTGGATCAATCAATGAGGCGCTTTCCCCTGCGCCGCGTCCTGGGAGCCTTTCTCGCCCTTGTCCTCGTCGTGGGCGCTCCCGGTTCCGAGGCCTATTACGCCGCTGCCCAGACCATCGGCGGGCGCGCCTCTGAGCCGGGCTCCGCCTCGCGGGCGATTCCCATCCTGGGTCTATCCGGACCCTCCTCTGAGGTCTCCTCACTGTCTGCCGCGGCGTTTTCCCTTTCCCCCGCCGTTCTGTCCGCTCCCGTCGCTGCACCGGAAGTCCGTGCCGTTCCGGCCGCCGCGTTGGCCGTCCCCGCGCGGGCTGCTGCCGCCGGGGTTGCCGCCGTCCCAACGCGATCGGCGCATGTCTCCGCGCTGCCCGCCGCGGCCGTCGCCGAGACGAGCAGTGCCGTCGGAACTCTGTTCGACGGTTCGGCCGCCAAACACGCCGTCGAGACGCCCGTCGTCGCTTCGGTCCGCCGAGGTGCGTTTGGCCGCTCGATCACCAAGGGTCTTGCGATCCTCGCCCTGTCCCTTGGCGTGCTGGGAGTCTCGCAGGACGCCCACGCTCAGCTCCTGCCGTTGATGCCGCCGCCCATCGTCTCGCCGAGCGACCCCGCAGACAAGCTCCTGCAGACCAAGGTCCGGACCGTCCAGGATGTCATTGACTTGATCAATCGGAGCATCGCCGGGGCCTTGAAGAAGGCCGCGACGCCGGCGGCGCAGGCCCCCGCGCCCGTCGTTCTGCCCCGGCCCATCGAGGCCGGCGTCGTTGTGGACCGCCAGGGCGTGACCGTCGGCGAGCGCATCCACCTGACGATCACTTTGCGCAATACCTCGGACAAGCCGGTCACGCTGGAGGGTCTGCGTTCCTCTCTGCAGGAGGCTCTGCCCGAGGATCTCGAGCTCGAGGGTAAGGACGCCGAGGCGCCGCTCGCCCTCGCTCCGGGCGAGAGTCAGACTATCGTCTACGAGGCGATTCCGTTCGGCTCGGGGACGCTCACTTTGGACGGCGGCATCGCGGTCGTCGCGGTCGGCGAGACCGCCGCCTATCCCCAGGGCATCGAGATCGTCCTGCCCGCGACCGAGATCACCGTCGCGTCCGTTCTCACGCCCGACTGGAAGGAGAAGGGCCTGCGCGACATCGTCGGCGTCAAGCGCGCCGATGGTCCAGATTGGATGTGGCTCGCGGCGATTCCTCTTGGGATTCTGCTGCTGGTTGGCGTGCACCGCCTGGTCGCGGCGCGCCGCCTGTATCCGAAGCTCAACACCCAGCGCCTCTCACTCGTCACGGTCGCCGAGGCGGAGTTGGCGCGACTGAAGGCCGCGTCCGACGACCGCGACGCGGCCTCTTTTTATGCCCGCTACCAAGACCTTTTGACCGGCTTTATGGTCGATTTTGCGGGCCTGCCCAAGGCGGCGCGCGATGCGCGCGCGCTGGAGCGCGACCTGCGCAAGTCCTCCTATGACGCGGGGCAGATTTCCGTTGCGGCGCGTCTGGCCGCCGCGGCCGAGGCCGCGCGCTTCGCGGGCCTTGAGAAAGATGCTTCCGAGCGCGGGCGCATGCTCGACCGCCTCGCGGCCCTCATCGAGAGCGTGGCCGGCAAGGCCGGCCAGCCGCAGGCGGACAACACGGGCGTGTTCGCGCTGCTGGCACTTTTGCCCGGCGCCGCCGGCCTGGCTTTCGGCAGTCCCTGGGTCCTTCTTCTTCTGGCCCCGTTCGCAGCCTATGCCCTCTGGTCGTGGCGCAATCGGGCCAAAGGCGGGCGTTTTACCGTTTCCTCATCCGCGCAGACGCCCGCGCGCCGCACCGTGCGCGAGCGTCTCGCGGGCCTGCCGCGCGTCCTGCGCTTGGCCGCCTTGGGTCTGATCATCCTGGCGCTCGCGCGGCCGATGATCGGCACCCAGCGCAGCGAGACCTTCATCCCCTCGACGGACACGGTGGTCTCGATCGACTTGTCGAGTTCGATGAGCGGCGACAAACTCCAGGGCGTACGCGACGCCGTGCGCGGCTACATCGAGGAGCAGCGCCGCGGCACCGAGAATCGTGTCGGCATGGTCACCTTCTCCGATGACCCCTACCTCGACGTCAAGCTGACGACCGACTACGATGCTTTGATCTCTCATCTTAAGGAGCTCGGGACTTCGGGAAATACGGCAGTCGGCAAGGCGATGCTGACCTCGATCGCCCACTTCCTTGAGCTTAACGCTCTCGATCTTGACGCCCAGGCCGACCCGCGCGCGGCCGAGGTTCAGCGTCTGCTGCGAGACCAAGGCCTGTCCGCGGCGCTCGCCTACGCCAAACCGTATCCGGATCTGATGCAGAAAATCCTGCAGCCGGACCGCGCGAAGATCGTCGTGCTTTTCACGGACGGCGACTCCAACTCCGGCATCGACCCCCAGGCCGCGGCCTCGATTGCCGCCTCCCTCGGCGTGAAGATCTACGGCGTGGGCATCGCGGGCCCTCACGAATCCTTCAACGAAGCGACCTTGCGCGGCGTGGCTGAGAAGACGGGCGCGAAGTTCTTCCGCGCCGGCGACGCGGACGCGATGCGCGCGGTTCTTCTCGAGATATCCCGGCTGGAAAAGAGCCCGGCCAAGATCGTCTCGAGCGTCACGGTCAAGGATTACACGAGCCTGCTCGCACTTCTGGCTTTCCTGCTTCTCGGCGCCGAGCTGACGCTCGCCAACACGCGCCTGCGCACGTTGTACGGCATGGCCTTCGTGATGGCCCTCGGCGCGGGTCCTTTGGATGCGCCGCGTGCAGTCCCGGCGCCGCCCGCCGCGGTCGCGGCTTCGGCCGAGGCGCCGAAGTCGGCGACCGAGGCGGTGCCGCCCGAGGTGATCGAGGGCAACAAGCTGTATCATCAGGGCCTTTTCGCCCAGGCGCTCAAGAAGTACGGCGAGGCGATCGAGCGCCATCCCGATGTTCCCGAGATTTACTTCAACATGGCCGATGTTTACCTGCGCCTGGGCGAGAACGTGAAGGCCGACGCCGCCTGGGCGAAGTACCTGGCGCTGACCCCGGACCTCAAGAAGCAGTCGCAGACCCTCTTCAACCTCGCGAACTCGGCGCTTGAGGCCGGCGACGCCGAGAAGGCGGTTGAGCTCTATAAGGAAGCCCTGCGCCGCGACTCCGGCAATCAGGACGCGAAGTGGAATCTTGAGGCGCTCAAGCAGGCGCAAAAGGAGCAGCAGCAACAGCAGCAGGACTCGAAGAAGGGAAAAGCCGGGAAGCAGAAAGGAAAGCCAGGCAAGCAGAAGGGCAAGTCCAGCGAGGGCCAACCCGAGCAAGGCCAACCCGGCAACGGTCAGCCTGGTGACGGCAAACCCGCCCAGGCCAAACCCGATCCGCAGGCGGGTGCTGACAGGCTCGGCCAAGAGCTCGGCGCTCAGGATAAGGAAGCAAAGGACGCCGCGCGCGAGTACATGACCCGCAGGGGCTCCGGCGTGTGGGGCGTGGCCGCTGTGCCTCTGGCCTTCGCCGGACAAGGCATCGTCTTTTCCTCCTCGGCTTTTCTCTGGGCTGTCGTTCTGGGCCTGCCGGTCGCGGCTTTGCTCGTCGCGTGGGGTATCAAGAAGCGGTTGGACGCGGCTCGGCGCCTCAGCCCCGGAACCGCGCCGAAGAGTTTCCGGTCCTGGTGGGGGGCGCGCCGTTTCCTGGGCAAGTCGGCGTTGGCGCTGGCGGCGCTGGGCCTGATCGGCCTGACCGCCGGCGATCCGCGCGGCGGCATGGTGGATGAGCGCGTCAATTTCGGCGGCAAGGACATCGTCGTCACCGTCGACGGCTCCTACAGCATGGTTTACGCCGAGGACGGGCGCATGGCGCGCACGCAGAAGGAGCTCAGCGAGTTCATCATGCGCCTGCAGGGCACCGATCGCGTGGGCCTCGTGGTCTTCGCGGGCCAGGCGCGCACGGCTTCCCCGATCTCGATCGACTACAGTAACTCCGAGTTCAAGATCAACCGGCTCGATGTCGAGGCGCGTGATCTTGCTGAGGGCTCGAACCTCGCCGCCGCGATCGAGTACTCAGCCGCGCACTTCGAGACGGCCAAGAAGTTGGGCGACCGTCAGCGCATTCTGATCGTCATCTCCGACGGCGACGTGCCCGAGGCGGACATCGATGATGCGATCACAGCCGCCGCCGAGCACGGCGTGACCGTCTACGCGATCGGCGTCGGCGACCCCGCCGGCACCAAGATCAAAATACCGACGTCCGATGGGACTGGCACCATGTATCTGATCGACGATAAGACCGGCGAGTCTGCGGTCACGCGCCTCAACGAAGCTCCCCTGCGCAAGCTCTCCGAACGCACGGGCGGCGCGTACTTCCGCGCCGGCGGCCGAGCGTCCATCGACCGTATACTCAACGAGGTCTCCCGCCTTGAGAAAGGCCAGAGGGGCGATCAGATCAAGTCGCCGAGACCGATTGGCGTCTACCTGCTGTGGCCAGCACTCCTGATGCTGCTCCTCGACCTGCTTCTGCCCGGCCGCTCTTTGCTCAGACGCGGTGTGCCGGCTCAGAAGCTCGCAGCCGCGGAAAAGCCGAAAAGCGGCGGCTCCGGGGCGCTGCTCGGCGCGGCGCTGATTCCTCTCGGCGCCTGGCCCCAGATACTGCCTTTCGCCGCATTCGCGGTCGTCGTTGCCGCCTACCTCGCCGCCGACTCCTGGAGCGGCGGGGCGATCACGCGGCGCATCCGCGAGGCATGGCAAAGCCGGCGCGGCGTCGTTGAAAAAGGCGTCGCCGCCGATCTGGTCCATCTGTACGATTTGCGCGAGGCCGACGAGCGCCGTTTGTCCGCCTTCGTCAAACGCTGGCAGAATGCCTCGGAGCCCCGGCACGAAGCCTTGATCGCGGCGGCCGCCCGCGATGGGGCGCTGTGGCGCGAAAGTCTCACCGCCGCTTATTTATCGGGCGCAGCACCCGAGACGCTCGAGAAGATCCTGGCCGCCCTGCGCCGCACGGCGCGCCAGCGTCTGGAGCCGCTTGCGCCCGTGACCGGCCGCATGTTGGCGCGGCGCGAGCTGATTGCCTGGATGGCGCACGCCGAGGCCGAGGCCCGCCTCGCGGCGCTTGCCGCCGTCGCCGCGGGCCAGCCTGCCGTCCTCGCCGTGCCGGCGCCCGCGTCCGCTCCCGCCGGTTTTTTCGCCCGATTCAAGAGGGGTGCTGTGGTCGGCATGCTGGTTTTGATGATCGCGCTGACCGGCGTGTCCTCGGTCGGCACGGCGCATTTTCGTGCCGAGCAGCGCGCCGCGGCCGAGTTCACCCTCAAGAACTTTTATGCCGAAGATCTGTTCGTTTTCTCTGATCGCTACGTCGACGCGCGCATCCCCGAGCAAGTTCTGCCCGCGCTCAAGCGCTGGCACGAGTCGCGCAAAACCGCGGGCGCGGACTTTGCGCGCGCGCTGGCGATCCTGCGCGAGTCGCCAGACCCTAAGGCCGACAACATCCTCGTGGCGATCTTCCGTCATGTCGGCGTCCTGCCGCTCACGAACGCCGGCAAGGACGTTCTTCTGCGCGCGCTGATCGAGCGCGAGAGCGACTCGCTGTGGAACTCGATGGACGATCTGATCCAGTCATCGCGCGGCGATCCGGCCGCGGCCCGGATGCTGGTCAGGCTTGTGACTCTTGGCGTCGAGTCCAATAACGAGAAGACGATCCTTCGGTTGTTTCGCGTGCTCAAGAGCCCAAATGAGTCGGTCGCGCAGCTCTCCGGCAGGGTGTTGTTCGCTTACCTGTCGCGCGACGGCGGCTCCCGGTTTTTTGAGATATTGAAAACGGTTCAGGCCACATATGAGCTTGATCCAGATCTACAGCTGTGGACGGCGTCTTTCGCCTTCTTCCGCCTCACCGACCCGGCCGCGGCCGTGGCTGATCTCAGACAGGCCAAGGACTTGCTCGACCGGGCGCTCATCAACGCCGCCCGCCTCGATGCCGTCCGCCGGGCGATCTACGCGCAGACGCCGCCGGATGAGGACATCGAGGCTCCGCCCTCTTTGACGACGGAGCTGGTCGACCTCGCGGACCACGTGTTGGGCGACGGCGGGGCTTCCGCGTCCTCGGCCGAGGCGGCTCGCTTCCTCGTGACCGAGGCGACGAATTTATTTATCCGGGAAGCGGAGGCGGCGATCCCCGGTCTCCACGAGCGCCTGATTCAGGACGGCGTCACCCTGCCTGACGGCCAGGGCTTCATCTTCACGACGGCGACCCCCCGGGAACGCTATAGGCTCGACCACTTGAGGGCCTTCTGGGCCGCGCTGGAGGACATGGGCGGGCCGCTCGTCGCGGAGCCGACGCAGGAGAACGCGGCCCTGCGCGAACTTCTCGACCGCGCCGGCGCGACGATCGCAAAAAGTCTTGAGGCGGGGGCTAAGGCCGGCATGAAGGAGAGCGGCGGCGTGCCGGATGCGGCGGCAGATCAGCTCTTGCCTGTCCTGCGCGAGGGCTACCGGGTGTTTAGCCGGGACTTCTTCCTACGCGTCCTGCGCGCGGAGAGCCTGGCTCCCGCGTTCGGCGATCCCGCGGGTCCGTTCGCCTACCCGGAAGCGCTCGACGCGGCCTCGCTCGCGAAACTGCGCGAGGCCTTGCTCGGGATTGCCCGTTCCGGCAACGGCTGGGATGATGACGGCAATCCGCGGACGTTGACCTGGGGGGAGAAGATATATCTCGTCGGCGCGCTCGAGGCGGTCGACGCGGCTCGATGGACTTACTATCCAGATGCGGCCATGCCGGGCGCGAGCGACGCGGAGTCTCTCGCGCTGGCGCGCCTGGCCTTGGCCCTTGCGGCGCATCCCAAGGACGCCGACTTCGCCCTCAAGGCGGAGGAGAGCCTGATCAAGCTTTTGGCCAGGGGTCCGCTCAATACCGAAGACGCGCTCAAGGTCCTGGAGCAGATCTTCACGGTCGTCAACGGCACCGAGAATGCGGCCGCGGCGACCGCCGCGATCGTCGACGCGATGAGACTTCCCAATAGCGCCGTTCTGGCGCCGGCGGTTGCCGCCATGATCCTGAACCCGGCGCTCCATAACGGCTGGAATGTGTTCCCTGGCGATGTGTTCGTCGAGAGGTTGCGCGACAAGGGCTTCTTGAATAAGAACTTGGACGGCGACTACGAGTTCAAGCAATCCTACACGCGTCAGGAAGTCGCGGCGATCCGCGCCTGGCTCAAGGGCGTGCTGGCTGCGGGCCGAGGCCGGGAGTCCGGGGCCTCTCGACCTCTTCAGGATAAGGAGAAGGCGGCGTTGCGCCGGGCGATCGCCGCCGCCGAACAGGCGTTGAAATGCTTCCCCGCCCCGGCGGACCCGGGCCTCCACGCCTTCGCGCCGCTGACTATGGCCGCTTTGCCCGGTCTGGCGCCGTGGCTGCTGTTCACGATCCTCGGCCTGAGCGCGGCGTATCTTGTCTGGCGCCTGCTGGCGCGACGAACGTCCGGCGCCGCAGTCGAAAGTCCCGCGCGCGCGGAGGTCCCCGCCGACGTGATCGCGCGCCACCGCCGCATCGAGCTCTCTGCCCGCCGCCTGGCGAGCGCCGTCGGCGGGGGCTTATTCCGCTCGCGCTTCATCGGCCCGGGTGGCATCGACTTCGCCGAGGCCCGCCCCTATCAGGGCGAGGACCTGCGCGAGATGGACTGGAAGACCTCCGCGAAGAAGGGCGAACCGTTCGCCAAGAAATTCGAGCTCGAGCGCGACATGCCCTTGATGCTTGTCATCGACATCAGCCGCTCCGGGCGCTTCGGCACGCGCGGGACCGACAAGCGCACGGTGATCGAGGACGCGGCGGCCGTGCTCGCCCTGGCCGCCGCCCACTCCAACATCCGGGTCGGCGCCGTGCTCGTCTCCGACCGCGTGGAGAAGGTCATCCCCGCGCGCGGCGGCGCGCGCCACGCGATGGCGATCGTCGACGCGATTCTTCAGGCCGAGCCGACGGGCGTTGCGACCAACCTCAAGCCCGGTCTCGAGGCTGCCGGCCGCCTGCTTGGCTCGCGCGCGATGGTCGCCGTGCTCTCCGACTTCCTCGCCCCCGATTTCAAGGATGCGCTCGGCGCGCTCGCCTCGCGCCATGATGTTCGCGCCATCCGCGTGAGCGACCCGGCCGAGCTCGGCCCGCTGCCCGACGTGGGCCTGCTGCCTGTGGTAGACGCCGAGACCGGCGTCACGCGCCTGCTCGACACCTCCTCGCGCGCCGGACGCGCCGAGGCTGCCGCCGCCGTGGCCCGCCGCGAGGCCGCCATCGAGAACGCCTTTGACGCGGCGCGCCTTCATCCGATTTTGATTTCCACCGCGGGAGACCCGCTCGACAGCCTCGAGCGCGGCTTCCATCCCAAAGCCAAGCCGTCCTTCACGCCGTAAGGAGTATCGATGAAGAAAATAAAAGTCCTTTCAAATCTCCTGAGCCTGGGGCTCGCCGCGATCATCGCGGCGCCAGCCTCGGCCCAGACCGCGGCCGGACGCGCCGCGACCCCCGGCGATTCCGCCGGGATCGTGCCGGTGTCCGGCGGCGGTCCCATCGCGCCGCTCGTGAACGGGACGCTGAGCCCGTCGGCTCTATCATTGGCGCCGTCGGTGGTGCCTGTCGCTCCCGCGCCGCAGGCCGTTGCGGCCTCCGGAGTCGAGCGCATGAAGGCCGCGACCGTCGCTTTGGCCGCGATGCCCGACCCCGGCAAGGCCTCCTCTGCGCAGATGCGCGACGCGGGCGCGATCCTCGAGGAGGCGCTGACCGGCGAGAGAGGCGTGCTGTCCGCCGCCGCCGTGGATGCCTCGCCGCGCGGCCACGTCGAAGTGGGAGGCGGGGTGGCTGATGTGGCGGTCGTACGCGCGGCCGCGGTCGTCATGCGCATCCGCGCTGAGATCGCGAAGGTCATCGTCGGTCAGAAAGAGATGATCGACTCGATTCTTATCGCGATGATCGCCGGGGAGCACGTCCTGCTTGAGGGCGTTCCCGGCGTGGCGAAGACCCAGACGGTCAATGCCTTAGCCGATGCCGTCGAGGGTGGGTTCAATCGCGTGCAGGGTGCGCACGACCTTATGCCGAGCGATGTGCTCGGCGCCGAAATCCTCGAGGAGGATCCGGCGACAGGCCGGAAAGAGTTCAAGCTCAAGAGGGGGCCGGTGTTCACCAATATCCTCCTCGCCGATGAGATCAACCGCACGACGCCGAAGACTCAGGCAGCGTTCCTCCAGGCGATGCAGGAACGCAAGGTCACGATCGGAGGCAATACGCTTGACTTGCCGAAGCCGTTCACGGTGCTCGCGACGATGAATCCGCTCGAGCAGGAAGGCGTGTTTCCTCTTCCCGAGGCCGCGCAGGACCGATTCATGTTCAAGGTTCTCGTTCCGAAACCGAGCAAAGAGGAGCTCATCGAGATCATGCATCGCTTCAGCGGCGACAACCAGCCGAAGGCGGGCAAGATCACCACCCTCGCCGAGCTGGTCGAGATCCGAAAAATCGCCGAGAAGGTCCGCGTCAACGGGTCAATTGAGACATACATCGCCAGCATCGTCGATGCCACGAATAATCCGATGACGTATGGCATCGCCGCGGAGGGCGTCATCGAATCGGGAGCTTCTCCGCGCGCGGCCATCTTCCTGCTCAAGGCCGCCAAGATCAACGCGCTGCTCGAGGGCCGCGCATGGGTCGGTCCGCGCGACGTGCGCAAGGTCGCGGCGCGCGTCCTGCGCCATCGTCTGACGCTTAGCTACGCGGCGCACGAACTGACCACGGACCAGGTCATCGAGAACATCCTGAGCAAGGTTCCGATTCCTCAACCGCTGCCCGCGGCGGCGACTCCCGTCCCGTAGGCCACTCAGAGCGCGACGGATTGGGGGATAAGGAGGCCGCGCAGTTCAGCGACTCGGCGTTGTGGTTTTTGCGTCGGCAGTCAGCTCGAGTTCGAGGGGCGAGTCTCCGCGCAGGACCTTGATGGTCACTTTCTGACCGGGGATCATCTTCGCCAGCGCGGCCGCGACATGGTCGGCGGCTTCCTGGCCGCCTTCAGTGATTGACTCTGCGCCGATGCCAATGAGCAGGTCGCCGCGCCGAAAGCCCGCTGTGTCGGCCGCCGAGCCGCGGCGCACGTATTCGATCGCGAGGCCCGCATCGGGCGCTTGGGGGTCGGTGAGATCGGCGATGATGCCAAGCGAAGCGGTGGCGATATTGCCCGTCGCCGCGTACTGCGCCATCGCGCTCGCCACGTCCACAGCTTGGATCGAGAGGGCGAGGCCGTCGGAGCCGCCGCCCTTGCTGATGATTTCGGTGTTGATACCGACGACCTCGCCCTGGTCGTTGAATAGCGGGCCGCCCGAGTTGCCGTGGTTGACCGCGGCGTCGGTTTGCAGCTCGCGGACGTATATGTTGCCGCGGCCGTCGTCCAGGCCGCTGACGATGCCCCGCGTGACGGTAAACGGAAGAGATTCTGGGTAGCCGATCGCGGTCACTTCCTCGCCTTCGCGCGGGGGGATCGCCGCGAGCGGAACGGTCGGCCATGGTTTGCCGTCCAGGCGCGGCGGCAGCTGGACGATGGCCAGGTCCTTGTCGTGGTTGACGGCGAGAACCGTGGCGCTCAACTCTCCATCGACGCCGGGCACGCGGGCGTTGACGAACTCGCCGGGCTGCTTGGCGCCGACGACATGCCCGTTGGTGATGAACAGGCCGTCCGGCGTCAGTATGAAGCCGGAGCCTTTTGCGACCATGTTGCCCGGCCGGTCGACGATGACATGGACGACCGCAGGCTTGACCCGGGCGACCATGTCCGCGCGGGACTCTGGGATGCGCCCATCTGAGAAATAGTGCTGGGAATGCGGCCTCGCGGCTTTGGCGTCGCCCGCGACGGCGGGCGGCGCGACCGGGGGAACGGCCTTTTTGTGTTTGTGCGGCGCCCGCGGAAGCGCGGCGGCGAGCGCGGCGCGGGCGTTGAGGCTGGCGGGGGCGCTTGTCGGTCCGCTTTGCCACAGCGAGAGGCTCGCACCCACGATCAGCAGGGCGGCGAGGGCTTTACCGCCGTGCTTGAGCCGGAAAGCGAGCTCTTTGCGCTTCGACAGATAGCCGTGAAAGAGCGAGCAGACTCCGATCAGTCCGGCGATGATGGCGAAGGCCTCTCCGGCGAGAGGGGAGTAGGACATCGCAATCAGCATTGCGCCGATCGTGACGAGGTTGAAGATCAGGTGCGCGAGAATCGGAGACGTCAGGCTGCGGCTCTTGTAGGCGGTGTGGGCCAGGAACAGGCCGAGCGAGAGATTGAAGATGAAAACGAATGGGCTACATCCCCACGTCGCGAAATGGGCGACGGCGAAGGTGACCGCCGAGGACGCCGCCGCGATCGGAAAGGCGAAGGAGGAGACCCAGACGCCGAGGTCCAGGACGCGCTTGGTGCCGCTGACCGCGCCGGCCGCGTCGGGCAGGCCGTCGATCATCGCGGAGAGCCAACGCGCGAACGGCTTGATCGCGGCGAATGCCAGGAAGGTCAGGCCGAAGTTGAGCAGGCGGTAGCTGACCTCCTCGACCGTGACGGCCATGGGGAGGTCGATGGCGAGGAAGGCCGCCGGGGAATCGGCGAGGTTGGCGGCGATTTCATTGGGACCGTATTGAGTGAGCAGGGCCACGCGGCCGAAGCCGTGCAGGACATGGTCGGAGAGGTACTGGGGCCACGGGACCAGATCGAGAAGGGGCCGGATGGACGCGTTGAGAATCGCGCCGATGCCGACGAGATCGAGGCCTTGTTTGAGGCCGTAGCTGAGGCGCGGCTTGTCGATGCCGGCCATGGCCGCGGCGCGTTTGGCGTCCGCGAGCGTTTTTCGGAGGGCGGCTAACTTCGCCGGCAACGCGGCCTTGAGGCCGGAGGGGCGTCGGGCGGCATTTGGGGGACTCGTGACGGACAGTCCTGCGACCTGTCCGGTCTTTTCGACCGCGCCATCAAAGGCCTGATCCGCGTCGGCTTTTGCGGCTTCGACGGACGGAGCCGAGGTCGCCGGCTTGCGGCCGAGCACCGCGGCGATGCGTTGGCGCCAGCTCTTCTTTGCAACAGGAGAGGCCGCCCTCCGTGCGTTCGGGGGCTTCGCCGTGTCCTTGGAGGCGGCGGCATGCCCGGGGCCGGACAGAGCGGCCGCGACGGCGGGGTTGACGGGTGAGGGGGCGATCGTCGGGGCAGGCCAGACTCCATCGGGGCTCGCGGCGCCGATGTCGAGCGCCGGAGCCATCTGCGGCGCGGCGGCGAATCCGCCGGCCGGCGAGACCGGCATCCCGCCCGTTTCACCGGCGGCGACGCGCACGACCTGAGCCGAGACTTCCGGAGGCACGCAGCCCAGCAAGAGGGCGGCGGCCAAGATGGCTGAGAGCGCGCGGCGCGGGGAAATCCTCATCTTGGGAAGTGTAGCCCTTCGTCCCCGATCCGACGGGGGTCGGAGGTCCCATGCGGTTGACTTCTTTGGTCCCTGCTTTTGGGGCCCAATGGACCCCCTCCCAGAGGCCCTCCTGATTGTGGGTCAGGAAGCCGATTTTGTACGGTAGACGCATGTATCAGAAGCTCGCCGCAGGGTTTTGGCCCGGCCGATGAAGGTTTCCATCGTGGTCTACGTGCTCAATGAGCTCGAGGGCCTGCGCGTTATGCTGCCGCGGATCAAGAAGGAATGGTATGACCAGCTGGTCTTTATCGATGGAGGGTCCACGGACGGCAGCGTTGAATACCTGCAAAAAAACGGTTATGAGGTTTATCGGCAGATAGGATTCCGTTGGGCGGGCGCCTATTCCGAAGCTTTTCGGCGCGCGACCGGGGACATCCTGGTCGACTTCTCGCCGGACGGGAATTCCGTTCCGGAGCGGATTCCGGAGTTGATCGAGAAAGTCAAAGAAGGCCATGACATGGTGACGGCCTCCCGCTACGTGCCCGGAGCAAAAAGCGACGACGATACGCCCCTGACGCGGTTTGGGAATTGGCTTTTCACCTCCATGATCAATCTTCTCTTCCGCGCGCACGCCACCGACAGCCTCGTGATTTTCAGGGCTTACCGCAGGTCTTTCTTGGAGAAAGCTGGAATCCTGGACGCGCAGCTCGGTCAGTGCGTGACGGGCCTCTTGACGATTCGCTGCGCCAAAATCAAGGGGATGTACACCGACATCCCCGGCGACGAACCGCGACGCTTGTTTGGCACAAGCAAGCTGAGCGTCGTCGTCGACGGTTTGCGCGTCTTGGCGCTTATTCTCAAAGAATTCGCTCTCAGGGCCTGCCCATGAAATTATTATTTTTGCAGGAAAATCCCATGTACGAGGCCCTGGGCGTTCACGCCATCGCCGGCTTCGTCAAGGCCGCCGGCCATGAATGCGATCTTTTGGTCGCTTCCGATGAGGAGCATTTTGATCAGAAGATCGCCGACCTGAAGCCCGATCTGATTGCTTTTTCTTGCATGACGCGGCAGCAGGAGTGGGTGATCAGCACCACAAATAGGCTTAGGGAGCGGCTGGACATACCCATTCTCCTGGGCGGGACCCACCCCACGATGTACCCGGAGACCTTGGGCCATTGCGCCGCGGACTACCTGTGCGTCGGCGAAGGCGAGTTTCCAGTCTTGGACCTTCTGAATCGAATGGCTGAGGGGGGGCGGACCGATAATATTCCCAACATTCACGCCAAAGTCGGCGGGAAGTTGATCAAAAATGAAATACGTCCCTTGATGACCGATTGGGATGATCTCGCCTTTCCCGATCGCGAGGTTTACGGCCGATATCCTTTTCTTCAGGAATTGCCGCTCAAACGGTTCATCACGGCCTTCGGTTGCGCCTACAAATGCTCCTTCTGCTACATCAATAATTATCGCGAGGTTTACGCCGGCAAGGGAAAATTCTTTAGACGTAAGAGCGTCTCCCGAGTCATCAACGAGATGAAGCGGGTTCGAGAGCGCTATCCGCTCAAGCGAATCCACTACGTTGACGATCTGTTTTCTCTCAACAAAGAATGGCTGAACGAATTCCTCCCGGTCTACACGCAGGAGATCGGCCTGCCTTGGTCGGCCAACGTGTGGATCGCTCACATGAACGAGGACATGGTTCGCCTCTTCAAAGAGAACGGCTGCGTCGGGGTCACTTTCGGGGTCGAATCGGGCGATGAAAAGACACGGATCGAGTTGATCGATAAACACCTTCCCAACGACATTTTCATCAAGAACTGCAAGTACCTCACCGATTATGGGATCCCCTTCCACACCGGCAACATCATCGGCCTGCCGGGCGAGGGGGTCGAAAAGGCTTATGAGACGGCAAGATTCAACAGGCAGATCGGGGCCACATCGACGCGCGCCGGCTTGTTCTGGCCTTTTCCGGGGACCAAGCTCACTGAATACGCGGTGGACCACGGCATGTTGAGCGCCGACTACAGCGTCGAATACTTCAACAAGGGGATATACCCTAAGGTTAAGCATGAGCAGGTGGATGAGCTGACCGTTTTAGCCAACATATTTCAGCTGGTGGCCAAGTGGGGCTGGTTTGAACGGGTGAGCCGCGTTCTTTTGAAATGGCCGAAAAGCTTCATCGTGCAGACGATCGCCAAACTGGTGGATCAGAGCTATTGGTACCACGAAGCGAAGTTTTTCGGCGTGCTGAACTGGAGCGGAATAAAATATTACTGGCACATACATCGGTCTCTTGCCGGGATGCGTCGGTTCGGCACGAATCCCGAATATCATAAAGACGGCTCTGCGTCGGAGCGCATTGAGAACGATGCGCAGGGCCAGCGGCCCTCGTGGAACATCAGCAAAGAAGACATGGACCGCGTCTATGAGAAAACCCGCGATGGGATCACGTAGGCTGCTCATCGGGGCCTTGGCGCTGGGGCTGGCGCTGCGACTGATCGCGGCCTTCTCCATGAGCCAAACGCCGCTCGTTGCCGATGAGCTGAACTACGCGGCCATCGCCACGAACATCGCTACGCGCGGCGAGTTTGTCGATGAGACTGGCAAGGCGACTGCGCTGCGCACTCCGATGTACCCTGGCTTTCTGGCTCTTTTCGTCCGGCTCTCTCCTGGACACTGGTCTTTTGCCCGAGTCGCCCAAGCCGCGCTCGACACGACGACCATCCTACTGGTTTACGTGATCGGCTTACGGGCGCTGCGTTGCGAACGCGAGGCGGTCGTGGGGGCGTTCCTCTACGCGCTGCACCCCATCTTCATCGCCTATAGCGCCCGTATCCTCAGCGAAACATTCTTTATCTGGGTTTGGTTGCTCACCGTCTGGTTGTTTCTGAGAGCCATGGACTCGGTGGCCGGCCCAGCGCGCGCTGCGGCGGCCGGCGTGGCCCTGGGCCTGACGGTTCTCTCCCGTCCCAACTTCATGTTTTTCCCGCCCGTCCTCGCGGCGATCGTGGCGGCTCTCCACGATCGGCGGCCGGCTGGACTGCGCCGGCTTCTCATGATCGTCGTGATCTGCTACGCGACGGTCCTTCCGTGGACTCTGCGCAACCGCTTAGTGATGGGGAAATGGGTCCTGGCGACGGGGGGCGGGTATATGACTTGGTGCGGAGCGCAATTGGGCAGTCCGGCGACGGTGATGGCGCAGTGGAACAGCCTCTACTATCAACTGTCCCGCGAGCGGACCGAGCTTGAGACCGATGCCGAGTTTTACCGGCTGGCCAAGCTTGATTTAAAACGAAACGGACCTTCCCTCCTGAAAGACCTCCCCAGGCGTTGCCTGGTCTTTTGGCTCACTAGCCATTCGGCCATGTTTGGGATCGACCAGCCCCTATCCACCTACCGGGCCCAGGGGCGATGGGTCCCGATCGCCGTGAGAGCCGGGTTATGGGCGATGCACATTGGGCTGCTCGCATTGGGGGCGCTCGGCTTCTGGATGATGCGGCGTTCATGGACGATCGCTTGCACCGTAGGGTTAATCACCTTCGCCTATTACAGCCTGCACGCGCTCGGAGGCTACTGGAACTGCCGATACCACTTGCCCGCTCTCGCCTTCTGGCTGATGTTTGCGGCGGTTCCCATTGTCTACGCCCAGTCGCTCCTTCCCGTCCGGCAAGCGCCGCGCGCCTAATGTTATACTGCGAGAGATGAAGGTCGTTTCGTCTGCGCAGTTGCGATTCACCGTCACTCCAAGCGACATGGACTTGTACAAGAACATGAGTGGCGACACCAATCCGCTGCATTGGGATGATTCTTACGCCCAAGCGAGGCAATTTAAAGGCCGAGTCGTTTACGGGGGGCTGATCGTCGCGGCGGTCTCCCGACTTTTGGGCACGCAGCTGCCGGGGCCGGGTTGTGTATGGCAAAGCCTTTCTCTGCAGTTTCGCCGTCCCCTTTACGTCGATGAAGCCGCGGAAGTGATCGGCCTGGTGACCTATTCCAACCCCGAACTGCGTGTTCTTCGCATGGATATTGAGGTCAAGCGCGCGGACGATTGCATCGCCGAAGGCAGCGTCCAAGCGGGCCTGGCGGGACCGGTCTAATACGAGCCCAAGGATTGAATGAAAACAGTCCTGCTCGCGGGTGGTAGCGGTGGGATGGGCTCTGCCGTCGCCCGACAGGCGGCTCGAAGCGGATGGTCGGTGATTGTCGGTTACAATCATGGCCGTGACCGCGCGGAAAATCTTGTCAAGGAAATCGTCGATTCCGGACAACAGGCTTCCTCGGTCCGTCTGGCCCTCGATGATTCCTTGACGATCAATCGAGCGCTGGAGGTCGTCGCCGATCAGGGCGGGACCCTGCAGGCTTTGGTTTTGGCCGCTTCTCAGCCCCCGGTCCTCAAGCCTTTTTTGAAAATCGGGCAGCCGGATTTCACGAATGAGCTTGCGGTCAATCTCCTGGGGACTCAGGTGCTGATCGCCGAGAGCTGGAAGCGCTTTTTTAGGCGCAACGGCGGAGGCCACGTCATTGCGGTCTTAAGCGCCGCCGCCGGAGCGCCTCCCTGGGGGAACATGTGCTCGTACGTTGTGGCGAAACGCGCGCTGCAGGCGCTGTTGGAGTGCGCGGCGGTTGAGTTGGGCGACGCGGGGTTGCGAGTCAGCGTCATTTCACCATCTTATACGGAGACTCCGATGCTTTTGGGGGTTCACCCGCTCGTGCTCGGGGCTGCTCGCGCCAAACAGCGGTTTCTTCTGCCTGATGAGGTCGCGCGGAGGATCGTCGCTTCTTTGGAGAATCCGCCCCCCGATTCGAATCTCCAGACTTTAAAGATCGATGAATGAACTGTACTGGCTGCCGCGCATTGCTAACTTTGGATCATCCTTAGAAGCGATTGGGGAATCGAAAGAGGCCCCCGCTTTAAAACTCCGGAAGCTTCGGGGCCTGGCCAATCATCGGCTCGATTTCAATCAAAGCGCCAAGGTCGACCGCGCGCTTGCGGCCCTCTTGGCTCAGACGGAGATCCCCGTTTCGGGGTTCACACCGTTGAAAGTGGCGATTCTCTGTTCTTCGACCATTGAGCCTTTTTTGCCGTCGATACGGATTGGAGCTCTGCGGCGGGGACTCCTGATCGAATGTTATACCGGGGCCTACAACCAGTATCGTCAGGAATTGCTCGATGCGTCTTCAGGGCTGCATCGATTCAAGCCGGATGTCGTCATCTTTTCATTTCATCCGGGGGAAATCAGATGGGCTCTGGATTTGAAAGCGTCCGCCGTCAAGATCACGCAACAGGTCGCGGACGTTATTGAAGATTGGGCCGGACTGTGGAATTGCGCTCAACAGCTGGGGGCCGTGGTTATTCAGCAAAATATCATGATCCCCGGCTTGAGAGTGTTTGGACAACTCGATACCATCAAGCCCGCGACCGCGATGAGTTTCTTGGCGGAATTAAATCGGGCGCTTCGTGTCAAATCAGCCGAGCAGGGAGTGCTTGTTTTGGATCTTGATGACTTGGCGGCGCAGGGCGGTAAAAGCGCCTGGTTTGACCCGGCACTCTGGCATCACGCGCAGTTGGCCATCTCGCCCGTCTTCGCTCCGCTGTTCGGTGATCATGTCGGCCGGATGCTTGCGGCGATCCGGGGTCTTTCGCAAAAATGCCTGGTGCTGGATTTGGACAACACCCTTTGGGGAGGAGTCGTCGGCGAAGAGGGGCTTGAGTCCATCGAACTGGGGCCCGGGAGCGCCGCGGGAGAGATTTTCTCGGGATTCCAGGAGTACTTAAAGAGTCTCAAAGAGCGGGGGATCCTTTTGGCCGTGTGCAGTAAAAACGAAATGCGCGCGGCCATGCTTCCATTTCAGGGGCATCCCGGGATGAAGCTCCGTTTGGAAGACTTCGCCGTATTCATCGCGAATTGGAAAGACAAAGCCTCCAATATCAGGCAAATCGCCGCGCGTCTCAATATTGGGTTGGAGGCCATGGTCTTTTTTGATGATAATCCTGCGGAAAGAGGGTGGATTCGGGAGGCGCTGCCGGACGTCTTGGTTCTTGAGGCGCCAGAAGATCCGGCGAGATATGCGGATGCCCTTTCCGACTCAGGCTATTTTGAGGCCGTGAACTTGACGGAGGAAGATCTCCAACGAGTCAACCAATATGCTGCGCAGACACAGCGGGAAGCGCTCAAAGAAAAGACGCCCACTTTAGACGGATTCCTCCAGGGTTTAGGCATGCAGATGACGGTATCCTCGTTCGATGGACCAGGGGCCGCGCGAATAGCCCAATTGATGAACAAGACCAATCAATTCAACTTGACGACCCGGCGATACACTGAAGCCCAGGTCCTGCAGAGAGCGCGCGCGAACGATGTGACGACCTTCCAATTTCGACTCAAAGACGTCTATGGGGATTGCGGAATGATCAGCGTTGTTATCCTGACGCCGGTCCAGTCCAGCGGCGGTCAAGAGCTGCTTATCGATGCGTGGCTGATGAGCTGCAGGGTTTTTGGACGGCAGGTTGAGTTCGAGGTCTTGAACCAAATCGTCGAACAGGCGCGCAAGTTGGGCGCCCATTTTTTCCGAGGAGAATATATCCCGACTGAAAAAAACGGCCTGGTACGAGAACATTATCAGCGGATGGGATTTGCACGCGTGGATGAAGCCGACGGCGCAGGTCAAGCCGGCCGCAGCGTCTGGCGGCTTTCCCTTGACTCATACCGCCCCCATCACACTCATATCCGGGCGCGGCATTCTTCAGAGATCGCGTGATGGCCTTGAGACAGCGGAGCCGGGATGAAATCTATAAAGAGTTGACCGATGTGTTCCGCGATGTTTTTGATGACAATCAGATTGATCTCAGCGATGAAACTTCCGCAAAAGACATCGCGGGTTGGGACTCCCTGGCGACCATTAATTTAGCCATCGAGGCTGAGCGGGTGTTCGGGGTCAAATTTCTGACGACCGAACTGTCGCGGCTCAAAAATGTCGGAGAATTTGTCAGCGTCATTACGCAGAAATTGGGTCGGTAACCCGCGCCTCTCATGCTCTTCAACTCCCTCCATTTCCTCACCTTTTTCCCGATAGTCTTAGCGGCCTATTTCTCCATCCCGCAACGATGGAAGTGGCTTCTTCTCTTGTCGGCAAGCTGCTATTTCTACATGGTTTTTATTCCCAAATATATCCTCGTTCTGTTCGCCCTCATTCTTATTGATTACACGGCCGGGATCATCATCGAACGCGCGCAGGGCCGCCGACGAAAACGATGGCTGGCGGCTAGCCTCATCGCGAATATCGGACTGCTGGGATTTTTCAAGTATTTCAATTTCGCCAGCGCCAATTTGGCGGCGTTCTTTTCCGCGCTTCACTGCGGCTTCGTTATCCCCAATTTGGATGTTGCGCTTCCGTTGGGGCTTTCCTTCCACACATTCCAATCCATGAGCTATACGATTGAAGTTTATCGCGGGGCTCAAAAAGCCGAGCGCCATTTGGGAATGTACGCGTTATACGTGCTGTTCTTCCCGCAGCTGGTCGCCGGTCCGATCGAGAGGCCGCAAAATCTTCTGCATCAGTTTTATGAAAGGCGCGAGTTCGATTATCAGGATGCGGCGGATGGATTCAAACGGATTGTTTGGGGATTATTTAAGAAAACAGTTATCGCCGATCGGTTGGCGGTTTTCGTCAACGAGGTGTACGGCAACTCCGGAGCTTATAATGGGGCCGCGCTCATCGTGGCCACCTACTTATTTGCGCTGCAGATCTACTGCGACTTTTCCGGCTACACGGACATAGCGCTTGGCGTGGCCAGAACGATGAGGTTCAAGCTGGGAGAAAATTTCAATAGGCCCTATTTTTCCAGGTCCATTGGGGAATTCTGGAAGTCTTGGCACATCTCGTTGACCACGTGGTTTTTTGACTACGTGTATTCCGCGCTCCCGTGGCGGTGGTATGCCAGCCTTCTATTCGTCTTTCTTCTGAGCGGATTGTGGCACGGTGCGAATTGGACTTTCGTCCTTTGGGGGGCCATGCACGGTTTCTACATGGTGGTTTCTATTTTAACGCGAGAAACCCGGCGGCGGATGGTTGCATTCTTGCATCTGGATCGAGCGCCTGTTTTGCGAAAGACGTGGCAGCAGTTAGCGACGTTTCATTTGGTGGCGTTGGCCTATGTTCCGTTCCGAGCCAAATCCTTATCCGAAACCTGGGCGATCATGGTTAAAATATTTAATTTCAGCGATTGGCGCCTGCCGCTGCATTTTAAATCAGACATCACGGGTCTGTGGATCGCCCTCGCCGCGGCGCTCTTGCTGGGCTGCATTGAGCGGGCCCAGCGAGATGCCTGGGGCAGCATCTCATTTCCCGGCAAACCCCCCATCCGTTGGGTCGTTTATTTTGCGATGGTTCTGATTGTTGTTTGTTTGGGTAAATTCGAAGCGCAAAGTTTCGTCTACTTCCAATTCTAAATGATGGATTTTAATCGGCAGCGGCTTCTTCTGTTCGGCATCCGAGGCCTCGGCATTTTCAGCTTTATTATTCTGCTTGTTGCCAAATGTCCCTATGCGCGAGTTCTCAATTCACTCTGCGTCGATGATATGGTTTACGGCAATACGTACCGGGACGCCAAGCTGAGACCGTTTAAAGTCCGCCTGCCCGATCCCGTTGGCGACGTGCCTGCGATCTCCGACCCGAAGAGGCCGGGAGCCCATCGATTGTTTTTTATCGGAGACTGCGCGAGCCAGGCGCATTACGGCATGAAGGCCCTCGTTCTCCAGCTGTCGGAGAGGCTTCGAGAGCCGATCTACTACGACCATCTCGATGATTTGCTTAATCCGGCGTGCCTCTTTCAGGAGGAGGCCCCGCATTCACAGGCGCCCGGGCGAGTCCTAGTGGTGGACTCCGTTGAGTTTGCCCTCGTCAGGCGGTTGTCCAAAAGTCGACCATGCCCCGCTCCCGTGAGTGCGAAGGCCCGGCCATTCGAATCGTGGGCGCCCGTTGTCTGGTCAAATAAAATCATCAACGTCCTATTCTTGGACATCGAGCGCCGCCTTCATTTCCTGCTGACCAACAGCAAGCTGACTGCGCCTTTCGTGGAATCTTGGAACACGGCGTTGTTCGCCCGATTTTGCCTTCTGCCCGCCAGCGAACCGATGGTCTCGCTGGCCCCCCCGTTTTTATTTAGCAGCACTGAAACGAGCCCGATCCTATCATCGAGCTTCTATGCTCCTCATGACGATGCCTTGGTTTTAACCATCGCCAAAAATTTAGAAGAGATATCGAACACGCTGCGATCCCAGTATAACGTGGAGTTGATCTTCCTGCCGGTCCCAAATAAATTCACGATTTATCATCGGTTTGTGACGGCGGACCGTTACGACAACTTTCTTCCGCGCCTTGATGAAGAGCTCAGGCGGCGGGGGGTGCGCACGGTCAGACTGTATGAGCCGTTCCTGCGATCCCAGGAGTTCGTCTACCATCCCTCCGATAGCAACTGGAATCGTTACGGGGCCTCCATTACTTTGGAGGAGGTTGTCCGCGCCATAGAAGAAGCTCGTCGCTAACTTCGGGTTTCGCGGATGCCGACGGAGTGCGTATTCCGGATTCGGACTCCCGTGGGGACAAGACCGCTTTGCGCCTGCCGGTCTTCGAGGAGTTTAGAGACCGCCTTCTTTCGGCGGACGTTGGCGAACGCCAAAGTCAAAATTGAGGACATCTCGTTCTTCACAAAGTAGGTGTAGAGCAGTCCGACGGCGCGCCAGGGGCGGAACAGATAGCTGAGGGAATAGAAAAACAGGAAGGCGACCGAGCACAGAGCCCCGAGCGTCGTTGAGCTGAAGTCCTCGTTGTAAGACACCGTGTTCTTGGTGTGAAGGTTGCGCGACAGGCTGAGCAGGCCCCGAAAATACTCGTCGTTGAGGCGCAGGCGGCCGCGCGTCACCAAGTCCCTAAAATTCTCGGAGCCCGGATACGGAGAGAACGGATACGCGGTCGCATTAGTCACGCCCGCCGCGGCGATCCGGAAAATAAAGACGAAGGTGTTCAACACATCCTTCCAGGTTGAGCCCAGCATGCCGAAAATCAGGTTGGCCTTCGTCTCGATGCCGGCCTTGTGGGCCGCGCGTATCGAGCTGATCATCCGGTCGAGATTGACCTTCTTCTTGATGCGGCGTAATTCCTCGGGCGAACCGCTCTCGGGAGCGTAGATGATGAAGCGGCAGCCGGACGCATACAACAGCTTGACGATCTCATCATCGAGGGCCTCGCTGCGCGTTCCCGATGGCAGCTGCCAGGTGATGTTCAACTTCTCCCGGAGCAGAAGCTTGCAGAAATCAGCGATCCACTCCTTTTTGACGATAGCCGTCAGGTCGTAAAAATCGAAGTTTGTGGCGCCGTAGCGCTTCATATACTTCTTGATTTCCGCCACAACGGCTTCGGGTTTTCGAGCGCTCCAGCGCGTTGTCCACATCTGGGGGCTCGAACAGAATGTGCATTCAAACGGGCACCCGCGGCTTGCGAGGAGCGGCATCGAACGTCCGAGGTTGAAGCCATAGGTGCAGGCGTTCTCGATATACTTTTCGATTGGGATCAGCGACCAGTCGGGCTCGGGGATGTCATCCACCGAACGGATGCGCGCGCGCCGCGGCGTCGTCGCGGCGCGCAAGCCGCTCCGGAACACAATGCCCGGGACATCCTGAAAACCCCGTTTCGCCGCGTGCGCCTCGACGAGATCGATGAGGGTTTCCTCTCCCTCGCCCAGTACGCAGGCATCGACTTCGGGACAGGTCTCGATGATGTACTCGGCGCAGGCAGTCGGGTGCTCGCCGCCTAAGACGATGAGCCGGTCCGGAAACGCTTGGCGGATCAGCTTGACCAGGTCTCGAACAAACAGCCACTGATTCGAGAACATATTGCTGATGCCGATGACGTCAGCCGAGGGGTCGATTCGAGCGACCACCGCGGACAGGCTCAACCCATGGACAAGAAGGCCTGGATATCCCGGCGCACGACCGTATTGCTGGAGGGCGTCCCCAATGCCGTCCACAACGGACACGTGATGTCCGGCGCTGTTTAAGGCCGCGGCCACGTAGGCCAGGCCCAAGGGGGGGACCACGTCGAGTCCGTAGGCGTCGGCGCTCGTCAGGGTCGGAGGATGAACCAGGCAAACGCGGCTTCTTGACGGAGCGGACCTCGGCCTGAAAAGGTCGAGCGATTGGGTTGTGGGATCGTGCATCTGGAGGGTGATGTGGAAGGTCCACACCAGCCCAAATCAATGGTAGTGGATAAACCCGGCACTGTCAAGGCATTGAATTTTCTATATTTTTAAATGATTTTCCAATGCGAGATGGGCCCAAACGAATGCTCGTTGGACGATGCGCCGGGGATTTGCTAGCGTACTCGGCCCCAGCTCCCCTATGACCCCTGCGTGCAAAGAAATTCGCCGCAAAATTTTGCATACCTCGCGCGCCAGCGGCCACGGGCACATTCCCACCTCGTTTTCTGTCGTCGAGATGCTCTCCGCGGTCTATGACACCATGCGCCACGATCCGGCCAAGCCCGGTTGGGAGGAGCGCGACATTTTCATCCTCAGCAAAGGCCACGCCTCGCTGGGTTTTTACTGCGTCTTGTCCCAATACGGCTACATCCCCGATGAAGAGCTCAAGACTTTCGGAGCTTTTCAGTCCCGGCTTGGCTGCCATCCCGACCGGCTCAAAGTCCCGGGCGTCGAAGCCTCGACCGGCTCTTTGGGCCACGGCATCGCCATCGGGGTGGGCATGGCCCTGGCTTTCAAGCTTCAAGGCTCGAGTCGAAAAGTGTATACCCTCATTGGCGACGGTGAATCGAATGAAGGCTCGGTCTGGGAGGCCTTGATGGTGGCCACTCACCTTCAACTGGACAATCTGACGGTTCTCTACGACAACAATAGATCCCAAGAGCGGTCCCTCCCCATCCCCAATCCCCGGGAGCGGCTGGCCGCTTTCGGTTGCGAGGCCGTTCAAGTCAACGGCCACGACCTCTCCGCGCTTAAAAAAACGCTCGCTCTCAAACAAACCAACGTCAAGGCCGTGGTTTGCGACACGGTCAAGGGATTTCCCTGCCCGACCTTGGCCAAAAACGTTTTTGAGTGGCACCGCAAGTCTCCGGATGAACACCAATTCAAACAATTGATCGGAGAGCTCGATGCGCAAACAGTTTAAAGACACCGCGACCGATCTTGCGGCCAAGGACGACAAACTTGTGGTGATTTTAGGTGACATCAGCCACTTTCTTTTCCGCGATTTCCAAGAAAAATATCCTCAAAGATTTTTCAACATGGGTATTTGCGAAGGCACGCTCGTCAGCGTGGCTGCGGGTTTGAGCGCCCAGGGCTTTCACCCCTTCGTCCACACGATAGCGCCTTTTATCACCGAGCGCAGCCTTGAGCAAATCAAGGTTGACCTGGGCTATAATCAATTCAGTGCCAACATCCTCTCAACCGGCGCTTCTTTCGACTACGCTTGGGACGGCGCCACGCATCACTGCTATACGGATTTGGCGATCCTGCGCTTGATCCCCGGCATGGAAGTCCTTCAGCCTGGCTCGCGTAAGGAGCTGGACACTCTCTTGCGCAGTCAGTACAACAACGGCAAGCCCACTTACTTCAGGCTCTCAGACAACGGCCACACGCTTGACGTGCCGGTGAGTTTCGGCAAGGGCAACATTCTCAAAGACCGCGGCGCGGCGGTGACCGTTATGACCGCCGGACCGATTTTAGGCAACGTGATGGAAGCCTGCGCCGATTTAGACGTCAACATCGTCTATTTCACGACGATCAAGCCCATCGACAAGGAACTCATCGCGCGCTTTAAGCACACGCGCATTCTGGTGATCCATGACGCCTTCGGGCTCTATGAGGCGATTTGCGAGGTGCCCAACATCTCGGTTTCCTATCACGGTCTACCCGACCGCTACAGCGTGTGCTATGGGACCGTGCACGATATGAGGCGCCTGATCGGACTTGATCCGGCCTCGATTAAAAAATTGGTGGGTGATGTCCAAGGAAAACATGTTTTACAAAGATAAGACAGTGCTCGTGACGGGCGGCACGGGGTTTGTCGGTACGAATTTCGTCGAGGAATTGGTGCGCCGCGGGGCGCGCGTGCGCGTGCCCCTTCATCGGCGGCCGCTCATGGTCAAAAGCCCGCTGATTGAAGTCGTGTCCGCCGATTTGACCAGGCTTGACGACTGCCTGGCCGTGTGCAAGGACGTGCAATATGTCGTGCACGCCGGCGGCGCGGTTTCAGCCGCGGGGGTCACGGTGTCAAACCCCATGGCGGTCATCACTACGAACTTAATCGTGACCGTTCAAATGCTCCAAGCGGCATGGATGGCCGGTGTCGAGCGCTTCCTGCTTTTAAGCAGCGCCACGGTCTATCCGGCGGCCGATCACCCGATCAAGGAAGAAGAGATTTGGAACGGGCCGACGCATCCAAGTTACTTCGCCTACGGTTGGATGCGACGCTACTTGGAGCGAATGTCCGAGTTCGTGATCCAGAAGTCCAAGATGAAAATCGCTTTAGTGCGGCCGACCGCGGTGTATGGCCCCTGGGACAACTTCGATCCGGCCACGAGCCATGTGGTCCCGGCCTTGATTCGCAAAGCGGTCGAGAAGCTGGACCCTTACGAAGTCTGGGGCACGGGCGATGAGGTGCGTGATTTCATCCATGTCAGCGACATGGTTGCGGGCTCGCTGCTTTGCCTTGAAAAATATGCGACAGGCGATGCGGTCAATTTAGGCTACGGCAAATCCTTCACCGTTGGCGACGTCGTGCGCATTATTTTAAAAGCCGCGGGGCACGACAAAGCCAAGGTCCGTTTTGACGCCTCTAAGCCCACCACTATTCCCTTCCGCATGGTCGACATTGAGAAAGCTCGGACTCAATTCGGTTTTGAACCCAAGGTGACGCTCGAGCAGGGGCTCACCGATACGCTCAACTGGTACAAGAAAAACCGCGCTGTGGCCCATGGCGGCTAGAGGCGAATATGTTTTATAAAAACAAAAAAATTCTCGTGACCGGCGGCACCGGGATGATCGGCAGGCCGCTGGTGGAAATGCTTTTGGCCGCGGGCGCGACCGTGCGCGTGGCCTCAATGGATGACCCGTCCCGCGCCCATCCTCGGGCCGAGTTTCGCCAGGCCAACCTCACGCACTTTGATCGCTGCCGCGAGGTCTGCCAGGGCATCGACTGCGTGTTTCACTTGGTCGGCGTCAAAGGCTCGCCCGCCATGACCGCCAAGTACCCGGCCAACTTTTTCGTGCCGGTCATTTTGTTCAACACCAACATGATGGAAGCCGCCAGGCAAGCGGGCGTCAAAAACTACCTTTTCACAAGCACCGTGGGCGTCTACGCCCCGGCCGAGGTGTTTCGCGAAGATGACGTGTGGAAGACATCCCCTTCGGAGAACGACCGGTTCGCGGGCTGGGCCAAGCGCATGGGCGAACTTCAGGCGGAGGCTTACGCGATCCAGTATGGATGGAAAGGTGTCTCGATCGTGCGCCCGGCCAACGTCTACGGGTCTTACGATAATTTCGATCCCACAAATGCGATGGTGATCCCATCGCTGATTCGCCGCGCGTTGAGCGGTGAAAACCCCTTCACGGTTTGGGGCGACGGTTCGCCGGTCCGGGATTTTATTCACGCGCGTGACGTGGCCCGCGGCATGATGTTGGTCATGGAGCAAGGCTACACCCAGCCGGTCAATTTGGGAAGCGGTGTGGGCATCACGATTCGCGAACTTGTTGAAATCGTGGTCGCCAATCTGGAGACCAAGCCCAAGGTTGTTTGGGATATTTCAAAACCGGCGGGCGACAAGCGTCGGGTCATGGATGTCTCACGGGCGCGCGCGATCGGATTTAGGCCGGAAATCTCCTTCCGGGAAGGCATCAAAGAAGTCATGGACTGGTACCGCAAAAACCAGGACTCGGCGGCCAAGCGCTACAACATTTTTACCGAAGAAAAACTGGTTTAGAAGCCATGAAGCCGCTTCGTTATCATCTCGCCGAGGACACGATCGACCGCGCGGACGTCGACCGCTTAATCGGCTGGCTTAAGACCTATCCCCGCCTCACTCAGGGAGAGATCACGCGTAACTTTGAGTCGCGGTGGAGCCGCTGGCTCGGCCGCCCCCGCTCCGTTTTCTGCAATTCGGGCTCCTCGGCGAACCTCCTCATGTTCGACGCGCTTTTGCTTTCCGGGCGGCTCAGGAACCGCAAGGTCATCGTTCCCTCCGTCGGCTGGGTCACATCGGTCGCACCCGCCATCCAGCTCGGATTTGAGCCGATTATGTGCGAGGCCGACCCCGATACTTTCGGTCTCGACCTTGATCACCTGGAAGTCTTGCTCAAGAGGCATTCCCCCGGTGCCGTCATGCTGGTGCAGGTTCTTGGGGTTCCGCACAAGATGACCAGGCTTGCGGCTTTGAAGAAGAAGCACGGGTTCATCCTCCTCGAGGACGCCTGCGCCGCCGTCGGGGCCGCCGTCTCGGGGCGCAAGGTTGGGACCTTTGGCGACATGTCCAGTTTCTCGTTCTACTTCGGCCACCAGTTTTCGACGATCGAGGGCGGCATGGTCTCGACCGCGGACAAGGGCTTTCATGATCTGCTCTTGATGCTGCGCAGCCACGGTTGGAGCAAGGATTTGGATCCGAGGACGCACAAGGCTCTCGTCGCTCGCTACGCGATCGACGACTTCCATTCGCCCTTCGTCTTCTACGAGCCGGGCTTCAACCTGAGGTCGACGGACTTAAACGCATTCATCGGCCTCGGCCAGCTCGAGAAGCTCGACGCGATGATCGCCGCGCGGCGGAGGAATCATGCGATCTACCAGGCGCTTCTCGGCGGGAGCTTCTACGTCCAGCGCCCGGAGCCGGGTTCTAAGACCTGCAGCATTTCTTTCGGCCTCCTTGCCAAGGACCCCAAGCAGCGCCGCCGCATCGTCAAGGCCCTCGAACAGGCTGGAGTGGAGACTCGAATTTTCTCGGCCGGCAATCTCGGTCTGCATCCATTTTGGTCCAACCGGTACGGCAAGGCGAGCTTTCCTTTCGCCGATCGGATCCATCATACCGGCTTCTTTCTCCCCAACAACCCGGCGCTCTCTCCGGAGATGATCCGGCGGATCTCCCGGATCGTGCTGGAGGCCGCATGAACGTTCCTCAAGTGCGCCGTGTTTTGATTACCGGCATCGCCGGCTCCGGGGGAAGCTACCTCGCCGAATATGTCGCGGAGCGCCATCCCGAGGTCGAGATTCACGGTCTGGTCCGTTGGAGGAGCACCAATCAAAATTTGGCGGCGATCAAAGATAAGGTCCGGCTCCACGAGTCGGATCTGACCGATCTCTCCTCGGTTTTCCGCGCCGTCGAGGCCGCCAAGCCCGATGCCATCTTTCACCTGGCGGCGCACGCCAACGTCCGGGCCTCTTTCGATACTCCGGCCGCGGTTCTCGCCAATAATATCCTGGGAACCAGCAACCTTTTCGAGGCGGTCCGCATGACGCGCCGAGACCCGCTCATCCAGCTGTGCAGCACTTCCGAAGTCTATGGCCAGGTGGACCCCAAGAACGTTCCCATCACCGAGGACTGTCCCCTGCGTCCGGTGAGCCCCTATGCGGTTTCCAAGACCGCCGCGGATCTGCTCGGCTGGAGTTATTTCAAGAGCTACGGGATGAAGATCGTGCGCACGCGGATGTTCACCTATCTCAATCCGCGGCGCACGGACCTGTTCGCGACGTCTTTCGCCCGGCAGATCGCACGCATCGAGCTCGGACTCCAGAAGGAGATCGTCCACGGCAACCTCGACTCGGTGCGGACCTTCATCGATGTGCGCGACGCGATGGCCGCCTACTGGGCGGCGCTCCTGCGCGGAGAGCCGGGAGAGGTCTACAACATCGGCGGCAGCACGACGATGACCGTCGGGGAGTGCCTTAAGCGTCTTCGAGCCCTTTCCAAGAAGAAGATTTCCGTTCGGCAGGATCCGGAGCTCATGCGGCCCGCCGACGTCACTTTGCAGGTTCCCTGCGTGGACAAGTTCATTCGCGCGACCGGTTGGAAGCCCCGTTATGGGTTCGAGGAAAGCCTCAAAGACCTCCTGGAGTATTGGAGAAAAGAGGCCAGGAAGGAGATGCCCTGATGCCCACGAAAGTCTTGATCACCGGCGGGGCGGGTTATATTGGCTCCGTCATGACCCGGGCCTTCCTCGAGAAAGGCTTTGAGGTCGTCGTGCTCGACAACTTCATGTATCGCCAGTCGAGTTTGCTTGATCTCTGCGCGTTCGAGGGCTTGCGCGTCGTGCGCGGGGACTGCCGCGACGAGAGTCTGATGGCGGAGCTTTTGAAGACCCCCGATGTCGTCATCCCGCTTGCCGCCTTGGTCGGCGCGCCGCTCTGCGATCGCGACCGGCTCGGCGCCGAAACGATCAACCTCAAGGCCGTGCAGATGATCTGCCGCTTGGCTTCGCGCTCCCAGCGCATCCTCTTTCCGGTCACGAACTCCGGGTACGGCATCGGCGAGAAGGGAGCCTTTTGCACCGAGGAGAGCCCCTTGAAGCCTATTTCCTTCTACGGGCGAACCAAGGTGGACGCCGAGCGGGCCATTCTGGATCGCGGCAATGCCGTGACCTTGCGCCTGGCGACGGCTTTCGGCGTTTCTCCCCGCATGCGTCTAGACCTTCTGGTCAACGACCTCGTCCATCGCGCGGTCGTGGACCGGACCGCGGTCATCTTCGAGGGCCATTTCCGGCGCAACTTCATCCACGTGCGGGACATCGCCCGAGCCTTCCTGCACGCCATCGAGCGCTTCGACGCGATGAAGGACAAGCCCTACAACCTGGGGCTTGACGACGCCAACCTCTCGAAAATCGAGCTCTGCAAGATCATCCAAGGGGTTCTTCCTCAGTTTGTCTTCATCGAGGCGCCCATCGGCGAGGATCCCGACAAGCGCGACTACGTCGTCTCCAACGCCCGCATTCTCGCGACAGGCTTTCGTCCTGAGTGGAACTTGCAACGGGGCATCCGCGAGCTCGTCAAGGCTTACGAGATTATAGGGGGAGGCTCTTTTGCCAACGCCTGAGCGATTGCCATGGTGATCAGCCGCACGCCCTTTCGGATCTCCTTCTTCGGAGGAGGCACGGATTATCCGGCTTGGTTCCGCGCGCGGGGGGGAGCGGTTCTCTCGACGACGATCGACAAGTACTGCTATATCACCTGCCGGCGGCTGCCGCCTTTTTTTGAGTACAAGAGCCGGATCGTCTATTCGAAGGTTGAGCTGGTGAAGGCCAACAGTCAGATTGAACACCCCGCCGTCCGGGCCATTCTGGACTACCTGAAGGTGGAGGAAGGCGTCGAGATCCATCACGACGGAGATCTTCCCGCTCGGACGGGCCTCGGCTCAAGCTCTTCCTTCGCGGTGGGGCTGCTTCACGCGTCCTATGCCCTGAAGAACGCGATGATCGACAAGATGCGTCTGGCCCGGGAAGCCATCCACATCGAGCAGGAAGTCCTCAAAGAGAACGTGGGCTGGCAGGACCAAGTGATCGCCGCCTGCGGCGGGCTCAACCGCATCGACTTCACCCGCGGCGGCGCCGTCGACGTCACCCCCATCACTCTCAATCCGGCCCGCCTCGAGGTCCTCCAGAGCCATTTGCTGCTCTACTTCACGGGATTTTCTCGGATCGCCTCGCTGATTGTGAAGGAGCAGATCGAGCGCATTCCGGACACCCATTCGGAACTCGCCCGCCTGCAGGACATGGTTCCCGAGGCCGCGAGCCTCCTGTGCTCCAATGGGAATCTCGATGAATTCGGGCGGCTTCTCCATGAGGCCTGGACGCTCAAGCGGCGTCTCAGCTCGAAGATTTCTTCGCCGGAGATCGATGAGATTTACGAACGCGCCCGGTCGGCCGGAGCCCTCGGCGGCAAGCTCCTTGGAGCCGGCGGCGGGGGCTTCATGCTTCTCTTCGCACGGCCCGAGGATCAGCCGAAGATCCGCAAGCGCCTGGAGAAGCTGACGATGGTTCCCTTCCGTTTCGAGACCGAGGGCAGCCGCATCATCGTCTATCAGCCGGAATCGTAGGTCGATGAACGCCCTGAATCCGGCTGGGATGGCGGCGCTGCAGTGAAGGTGTCCGTCCTCGTTCCGGCCTATAACGAGGCCCGTACGATTGTCCGCATGCTCGACGCCGTGTATGGGCGCAATCCCGGTCGGGATCTTGAGGTCGTTATCGTTGATGACGGCTCGACCGATGGGACATATGAGGCCGCTGTGGCTGCCGCCAAGCCGGGAACCATCGTGTTGAAGCACGTGAAAAACTTGGGTAAAGGAAGCTCCATCCGCACCGCGCTTGCCGCCGCGACGGGCGACGTCGTGGTCATCCAGGACGCGGATCTCGAGTACGATCCCGCCGACTATTCGCTGCTGCTCAAGCCGATCGAGGAGGGCGAGGCCGAGGTCGTGTACGGTTCTCGCATGATGAAGTCCGTCGCGCGCTCCTACCACCGCTATTACTGGGGCGGACGGCTTGTCTCGCTGTGGACGAACATTCTGTACGGCTCGCACCTCACCGACGAGCCGACGTGCTATAAGGTATTCAAGACGCCGTTCCTGCGTTCCCTTGATTTAACATGCACGGGCTTCGAGTTCTGTCCCGAGGTCACAGCGAAAACCCTCCTGCGCGGCGTCAAGATTCGCGAGCTTCCGATTTCCTACTGCCCGCGCCGCATGGAGGAAGGCAAAAAGATCCGCTGGACCGACGGCGTGATCGCGCTCTGGACCTTGCTCAAGTTCCGCTTCTGAGCGCAAGTGCTCAGAAGCGGATTACGGAAGGAGCTTTGCCCGGAGCTTCGGCAGCCATGATTGCTCCTCATAGATCCGGCTCAGCCAAACGTACAAGGACGGCCAAGTGAGAGCGGCCGCGAGAGCGACGGTTTTGAAGAGAGAGTAGGGCCTCCAGCCGCACAGGGTCACGATATTCTTCCAGGCGCCGAGGGCCTCTCCCCAGGAGCCTTGGGAGCGGTGCCAGAAAAGCTCGAGCTCAAGGTGGGCGATCCTCCGGAAGCGCTCGTTCTTGGGGGAAAGCCTCCGGTCTTGTTCGCTCAGGAAAGCGTTCAGATGAGAGTCGAGAGCGGAGCGCAGGGAGAGATATGATTTCAGGCGGCCTGGATCCTGGCGCATCCCCGCGTAAAAATTACGGCCGTGCACCCGTCTCAATCCCAAGGGCTGGGCCAGGTGTTCGACGGGCCCACGCAGAAGCAGGCGCGGCTGGAGGTATTCGTCCACGCAGGTGACCAGATCGTCGGGCAGAGGCAGAAGTCGGCTGAGCGCCTCCCGCCGCGCGGTCAGGGCGCTTAAGCCCGTCAACAGGGCGCGGCCGTCTAGAAAATCGGCGAGAGTTTGGTGGCGGCTGTCTCGGGGAAGCCAGGTGGGCAATGGCTTGAGCTGCGCGTTGACCTGGCTCATGGAATGCTGGACAGCCGAAAGCGCAGGGTCTTTCTTTAGGCAGTCGAGGACGGCCGTCAGCTTTCCGGGGAGCCAAAGGTCGTCCGATTCCAAAAAGGCGACCCAGTCCCCGCGGCAGCGCGCCAGGGCGGCGTTCAAGGCCGCACCCTGTCCGCCATGGGCCGTGGGGATCCAATCGACCGAGCCGAAAAAAGGCTCGACTTGGGTCCTGGAATCGTCCGTGGACCCATCATCGACGACCAGGATCTCGAGGGGCTTGGCCTTCTGGGCGAGGACGCTCTTCAGGCTTTCCGCCAGAAAACGGGCGCAGTTATAGTTGCAGACGATGACCGACACGGAGTCGCGCATAGCGGAGCGGGCTTCAGTTCCTGCCTATCTTCCGGGTTTCCAGTCCGGATAGACGTTGTCGCCGTCCACAAAAGGGCCGAGCTTGCTTTCGTGGAACACGACGTACTCTCCCTCGGGTTCGGTCGAGTGCCACGTATTGGCCGGGATGCGGTGCATGAAGGCGCCTCCCGAACCTTTGGGTCCCAGGACGAGAGTGCTGACCAGCTTGCCGTCGTTATCGAACCTATTGACGCGCAGCCGCCCTTCGATCACGTGGTAGGACTCGCTTTTCGCCGGATGCTTGTGGGGTCTAAAATCCCCAGCGCGTTTATGAGCGATGAGCATTTCATGGAACGGGGCCGCGGCGTCTTGATGGAGACAGATCCGGACCGTGTTGCCGGGAGTCGTTTGAAGTTTCTCCTTCAGCCAGGCAATCGTTGCGTCATCGATCACGATGAAGGCCGTCTTGCAATAGTAGGACTCGCTTTTGGCTCCGAGGTCCTGGGCCAGGAGGAGATTTTTTAGAGAATCAGCCATCGGCGTCTCTTTTCCCGAGAAGAGTGAACCATTCCTTGGTGGCCTCTCCGATGGTTTTTTCGTCCCAGACCGGGGCATCGCGCCATTGCTCAAGCAGTCCCAATAGGCGGCGCACGCCTTCAGGGAAGCCGACCTTGGGGCGCCAGCCGAGAGCCCTTTCGATCTTGCCGGTGTCGGCGAATGTACAGTCGGGCTCTCCAGGACGCTTGGGAAGGTGGACGGTCTGTCCTCCACCGAGCAATTTGACCAGATCGTTGATCGAGTAAGTGCCGCCCGAGCCGACATTCAGGGCCTCTCCGGATAGATCCGACTGAGCCGCGAGAGCAAAGGCCTCGGCCACATCGGTCACGAAAGTGAAATCCCGCGTCTGCTTCCCATCGCCGACGATCGTGAAGGGCTTGTTGGCCAACTTTTGCGCAAGGAAGACTCCGAAGACCGCTCCGTAGGCGCCGGTGGTCCGCGAACGAGGGCCGTAAACGTTGAAAAGCCTCAAGGACAAGCAGGGAAGTCCGTACACCTTGGCCCAGTGCAGGACGTATTGTTCCGCGACGTTTTTGGTGAGTGCGTAGGGATAGAGGGGGCGCATCGGCGCCGTTTCCGGTGTCGGGAATATGTCGGGTATTCCGTAGCAGGATGAGGAGGCCGCATAGAGGAACCTCTTCACCCCGGCTGCGCGCGCCGCCTCCAGGGCCGCCACGGTCGCGTCTACGTTGCAGGCGTGATATGTCTGGGGTTCTGCGACTGATGGGACAATGTCGGCCAAGGCCGCTAGATGGAAGACCCAATCCGCGCCCGTAAAAACATCCTTAAGCCGCTTCCCGTCGGAAAGGCTGGCGCGCTGGAATGAAAAGGAGGGGTTGTGACTCACGGACGCCAAATTCTCGAGCCTTCCCCGCGACAAATCGTCCAGGACCCGGAC
Source organism: Elusimicrobiota bacterium (assembly GCA_023249675.1). Taxonomy (GTDB): domain Bacteria; phylum Elusimicrobiota; class Elusimicrobia; order UBA1565; family UBA9628; genus GWA2-66-18. Next base: position 63,149 of record JAHFCE010000004.1, read on the forward strand.
TCGGTGGCCGTCTTGCAGCAGTCTTTCCACCAGATGGCTGCCGATGAATCCCGCCCCACCTGTGACGACGGCGCATTGAGACGTCACTTTCACCGGCCCATTGTAGCACAAGAACTTGTTTTTCGACGAGGAACCTGTTAAACTTCGATGAGCGCCGACCGACCTGGAGGCGCGCGCGGTTTTCTCGGAGATCATGACCGTCAAAAAAGCCGACCTCAAGGAATACCTCCGAGAACGCATCAACACGAGGACGCGCTACGAGGGCCTGCTCAGCTTCCCTAGCTACTTGGAGATCGAGACGGTCAACGTCTGCAACGCCCGCTGTCCCATGTGCACCATCGATGATTGGGAGCGCGGCGGTCGTCCCATGACCGATGAACTGTACGCCAAGATCGCCCGAGAAGTGATCGCGCATGCCGACCAGGTGGAGCGGGTGAGTCTGTACCGCGACGGGGAGCCACTCATCGACATGAAGCTGGCCAATCGGGTCGCGATGCTCAAAAAGGGCGGGATAAAAAACGTCTGCATCAGCACCAATGTCTCCCTGCTCAATGAGGCCCGGTCCCGAGACCTGCTGACAGCCGGCTTGGACACGATCATCATGTCCATCGACAGTCTGGACAAAAAAACATTTGAGGGCATCCGAGTCCGGCTGGTCTTCGAGGAAGTGCTGGCCAACGCCCTGCGCTTCATCGAGTTGCGCAATCAGCTGCGTCCCGAAACGAAAATATGGATGCGCATGATCCGGCAGGAAAGCAACAAGGACGAGTGGCCCAGCTATCAGGCGTACTGGTCCAAGCGTCTGGCGCCCACCGACCGAATCTATTATCACAACATCTTCAACTGGGGCGGACAGCTCAAGGGGTTTAAGCCCGTCACCACGAGTTACGAGCCCAATCTCCCTTGCGTGGCTTTGTGGTCTCTCATGGTCATCTTCTGCAATGGCGACGTCCCGCTGTGCAACGTGGATTTCAACAACAAGTTTCCTTCCGGGAGCGTCGTCAAGGACACGATCGTAGACCTTTGGCGTTCCAAATTAATGAACGAAAGCAGGGAGATGCATCTTGCGGGACGCAAAGCCTGCATCAGTCTTTGCAAGAACTGCAATGTTTGGGACGAGCCTCCCGGCGGGGAGAATATCTCGGCGCGTTATGCGGCTCCGGCGGTCATCGGCGGCGACGCCGCCGCGGATTTGAAACCATAGGCTGCCGTCCGGCGGATGCCCAATGAGCCCGCGCGATAAGATCCTGATCCTCGGCGCTTCGAGCTATGTGGGACGTCCTCTCTTCGACCGTCTTGGACCGCAGAGAGCGGCGGCGACCTACCATCAGCGGCCCCTGGACGCGGCCGTGCGCTTCGATTCCCTGTCTATGGATTTGGCTGAGGTCGTGAAGGACCCGTCCTCTTTCTCCCACGCCGTTATTCTTTTTGCGGACAAGAACCCCGAGAGCTGCGCGGCCGATCCTGCCGGTTCCAGGGCGCTCAACGTGGAGAGCGTCTGTCGCGTCCTGGACCGCTTGAGGCAGTGGGGGGTGACGCCGATCTTCGCCTCCACCGAATTCGTCTTCGACGGCAGCGAGGGCCGCCGCCGGGAGACCGACGCGATCCGGCCGGTGCTCGTCTATGGACGTCAAAAAGCCGAGGTGGAGCGGCGCATTCAGGAATCTTTCGGCCGTCACCTGATCCTGAGATTGGGCAAAGTCTTCGGCCGTCAGCGCGGAGACGGGACGCTCTTCACGAAGTGGCTTGACGCCATTGAGCGCGGCGAGACGATCCGTCTGGCGACCGACCAGATCTTTTCTCCAGTCTATATCGATGACGTCATCGAAGCGGTCGTCCGTCTCATCGACTTAGACCTCTCCGGGATCTATCATGTCGCCGGCGGTCAGACCGCGAGCCGTCCGGAATTTCTGGAGATGCTCCTGGAGGAGCTGCGCCGCCGCGGCCCGTTCGAGCCGAAGGTGGCGCGCTGCAGCCTTCATGGCTTGGGACTCAATGAACTGTGGCCCCTCGACGTCTCCCTCGACTCAAGGAAGCTGGTGGCCGAGACGGGACTGAGGCTCACCGATGTTCGGCGGGTTTGCCGCGATCTCGCGGCGGACTTGCCGGAAGGGCTCACTCAAAGACGATGAAGGACCAGTCTCCGGTGTAGCCGGCCTTCTCGAAGAACCACTCCCATTCCCGTGGCGTATAGAACGTCCGGCAGGTCAGCTGCCAATAGAGCAGGTTGGCCTTCTCCCGCTCGTTGCGGTAGCTTTCCACGACCACATGTTTGGGACCGCGGGCGACGCGCTCGATTTCCCGCAAGGCGTCGAAGAGTTCGTAGTTGTGAAGATTATGGAGAGTGTTGACGGAAAAAACAAAGTCGAACGACTTGTCCGGATAAGGCAGCTTTTCGGCCCGGCCGAGAGTCAAGAACGGCCGCACCTCTTCTTTGGCGTTGTCCAGCGCGTAGCGCGAGACGTCGATGCCGGCCGCCTGGGCGCCCGGCACGGCTTGGCTGAACTCATGGAGAAGAAAACCCTTGCCGCAGCCGACGTCGAGGATGCGGGCCCCCGGCTTCAAGCCGTAATGCCCGGCCATCGCTTGGGCGACGGGCCTCCAGCGCCCATCGTAACGATACCCGCCGTAGCCGTGCTTGCGTTCCCCGTCCCAGTAGTCTTTGTCCCACTTGAGGGCGACCTCGGCGCAGGATGCTTTATCCGCCTCGTTGACTCGGGCGAGGTAGTCTCGCTGGGTGGACGTGTGTATCTTGGCGATGAAATCAATGATGGCCATGAAGCTCCTATGGTCGATGCCGGTACTCGAGAGGCTGTCGGGCGATCTCGTCCCAATTTTTTACGACCCACTCCGCGGCTTCGGAAAGGCCGTCATCTAGCGACACGCTCGGACTCCAGCCGAGTTCGGCGCGCGCTTTGCTCGAGTCGAGCACATAGGCCCTGTCCTGGCCCGCGCGTTCCGCGACCGTGCGCGTCGCGGCGGCAAAATCCTTGCCCATGCGCCGGCAGAGACGCTCCACCAAGTCTCTGACCGCGATGCCGTCATCGGGAGAAAGATGGTAGATCTCGCCCAAACGCCCTTTTTCCAAAATCGCCAGCTCTCCGCGCGAGACGTCGCGCACGTGGATGTAGGACTTGATCGCGCTTCCGCCGCCATGCAGCTCGATGGTCCGGCCCAGCTTGAGGTAGATGAGCGCGCGCGGGATGATCTTGAAGAGCTGTTGGCGCGCTCCATAGACGTTGGTGGCGCGCACGGTCAGCAGCGGGAGGCCGAACTGGCGGCGATAGACTTCCAGGAGCATATCGGCGGCAGCTTTGGAGGCGGCGTAGGGGGTGCTCGGGTTGAGGGCCGTCGATTCCTTGACGCGGCCGTCGCAGGCGCCGTAAGCCTCGGGAGAAGAGACGTGCAGGTAGCGCTTCAGCCACCGGCAGCGGCGCAGATGGTTGGCCAGGCGCGCGAGGGCCACGGTGTTGGTCTGATACCAATGCTCCGGATGCTCCCAGCTGGGGGCCACCTCGCTTTGCGCGGCGAAATTGACGATCTCCTCGGGACGTTCGCGATCGAGGAGATCGAAGAGGGCTTCCATGTCCCGGTTCAAGTCGAGGGCGAAATAGCGGTAGCGAGAGAGATCTGGGCGCGATTTGTAGCGCAGAAACAAGGCCGAACGCTCGATGGAACGGCTGACTCCGATGACCGCGCGCTCGGGATCATCAAGGAGAAGATCCGTGAAGTCCTGCCCTGAGAATGAATTCGCGCCTAGGACGAGTATTTTTTTCATCGGGTCTGCATCGCCTCCCGCAGTTTGGCGCGCGCCTTGCCGAGCTGGAGATGTCGTCTCTCGGAGAGGTCGGTGGAACCCAAGGCAAAGCGCCTGCGCGCCTGCGCCGCGGGGAGGAAGTCGTTGAGCAGGATGCAGGCCCACTTGACCCGATAGACCGGCCTCAACAGCCCGGCGCGCGCCGCCAGATCGGGGTCGCCGCCCAGGACTTTCCCGATACCCGAGACAAATTCCTCGTGTAGGGAGAGGGGAACGGGGACGGCCGGCTGTTCGAAGAAATCGCAGATGGTCTTAGCCGGGTCGTCCCATCCCGCGTACTCGAAGTCGAGAAAACGCAGACGTCCATCGCAACCCAGGAGGGCGTTGTGGAAGCCGAAATCGGAGGGGGAAAGGCAGCGCCGCGCTCGCGGAAGAGGCCGGGCCGGATCAAACCCCGCCTCGCGAGCGAGGCGCCGCGCCGACTCCTCGGCCCTGCGCCAGGAGTCGAGGAGCTCCGTCTGGACAAAAGACTTGAAGGACGGATCGGACTCCGGGGAGTGGTCCAAGGCTTCCACGCGCCGGCCGACCAAGGACAAATGCTCATTGATGGAGAAGCAGGCTTCTGAAGCCTCCGGTAGCGCCATTGCCGCGTCCCGGTGGGCGTTGAGAGCGGCAAAAAATTCAAGAGCCTGAAGAACGGCCCCGGCGTCGACTTCCTCCGGGGCAAGACGGCGTCCGTCCACCCAGTCGAACAGGGCCAGACGCCGCCGCGGATCAAAAGCCAGCGGCCGCGGCAACTGCCGCAGGCCCGCGTCCCAGGCGAAGCGCGAAAAAGAGAATTCTGCGCCGACGCGGTCGCGTGTGTCCTCGGGATGCGTGAAGTAGGCCTTGAGCAGGGCGCGGGAGCTTCCGCTGCGTGCGATCAAGACACGGTTGTTGGCCGCGCCCGGCACTCTGGCCAGCCGCACAGGTCCTGCCAGCTGCGCTTGGGCGCACAATTCCGCGGCCCCCAAGGTCAAGGCCTCGGCCTCCGCCCAAGAGCAGACGTCGGGAAACGGGCTCTGGTGCGTGCCGCTGGGATCAAAGAGCAGGCGCTCGACGCCTGGAGGGAAAGCCGGCTCACAGAGAAATTCCGGAAGGTCATCAATAAAGTGCGTGCAGCCTTGCTCTGCGATGCGTGAGAGCTTCCCCGCCTTTGTCTCCTCGAAGAAAACCTGCTCGGGACGCAGGCCCGTGTTCTCGAAAAAACGGTGGCTCGCAAGCCACGCATACGCGGCTGCGTGCAAATCATGGGCCGGACCGCGGAAAGGTTTTTTCGTGCGGTGACTGATGATGCGCACGGCCACGCCGCGTTCGCGGCAGCGGGCAAGAAATTCAACTACCCCGGGAGACGGGGCGGCCTGCTCCATGCCGGGGCCGTAGACGAAGCTTTGCAGTTCAGTCCAATCGTCCTCCCGGTCCGCGCGGCGCAGGGCGTCGCGCACGGCGTCTTTGACCGCGGGCGTGCCGGGGGCAATCAGCCCCCGCTCCACCGCGACGCGGTGGAAGACCTCATCGTAAGATACGATCGTGTTGTCGAAGTCGATTCCGATGAGCATCAGGACAAGGATAAATCGAGCAGGGGGCGTACGGACCGGCCGGTTTCCAGGTCCGCGAGGGCCTCGTTGACCCGCGCCAGTGGGTAAGAATCCGACAGCAGCGGCGACAGATCCAGGCGTCCGGACGACAGAAAAGAGAACCATCGTGGGAAATCGCGGTCTGGATCGTTATCCCCGCCCCAGGTTCCGAGCAGGCGCTTGCCCTCATTGAATTGGCGCGGGTCCAGGGAGAGGGCCTCTCCATGCCTGGCGTTGCCCGCCATCACCGCCGTCCCTCCGCGGGGGCGCACGCACGAGAGGGCTTGGCTCATCACGTCGGGGCGGCCGCTGGCCTCGATGGCGTAGTCAAATCCTCCCGGCGCCAGGGCGCGCAGGGATTCACCCGAAGCCTCCTCGGCCCTCAACGTATGTGTCGCACCCAGCTGTCGGGCGGCTTCGAGTCGTTGCGTCCTCCTGTCCACGGCGACCACGGGAGAGCAGCCTGCCAGGCGGGCGGCCGCCACGGCGCACAGACCCACCCCGCCTGTTCCGAACACGACCAGGCTGCTGCCCGCTTCGCTGCGCAGAGCGTTGAAGACCATGCCGAAGCCCGTGGGCACCGCGCAGCCGAACAGAGCGGCCTCGCGCAAAGGGAAGCCAGAGGGCAAGACGGTGAGGCGGTTTTCGCTGACCACGGTGGATCTCGCGAACGTGGTGATGGCCCCGGCGTTGACCGGCTTCCCTTTCCAGGAGTAGACGGTTCCCGGCGCTTCAGCGCCAGAGCCTTTCATCCAGGACAACAGCACCACGTCTCCGGTCTTGACCTTGCGGACCTGCGCGCCGGTCTCAAGGACTCGGCCCGAGCCCTCATGCCCGAGCCCATGAGGCAAGTAGCGATCCGGCCCGCGGAAACCGCGCGTCTCTAAAAGCTGGGTGTGGCAGACTCCGCTGAAAGCGATGTCCACCAGGACCTGGCCCGGTTTGAGGGCCGGGATTGCGAGGTCGGCCAATTCCAGCGGCCGGCCGGTCTCGACAAGGACGGCGGCCAAAGTCGTGCTCCGGCTCACAGGCGCTCCAGCACCCGCGCGACGATGGCCTCGGCGTCCAATCCGAAGCGACGCCGGGCGTACTCCTGTTCGCCCGCCTCGTGCAGGAAGGCGTCGGGGCCTCCGATGCGGCATAAACGCGTCTTGACGGGCTTCTGATCGCAGAGCCATTCCGCCACCGCGCTTCCTAATCCCCCGATCAGTCCGTGCTCTTCAACGGTGGCCACGAGCTCGAAACGGGAGAAAATGCGATGGAGCAGGGCCTCGTCCAGAGGTTTGACGGTGTGAAAGCTGACCAGTTCGGTCGACACGCCCCGGCGCTCCAATTCCGCGGCCGCGGCCAAGGATTCAGGCAAGAGGGTCCCGCAGGACAGCAGTCCGACGCGCTGCCCGGGTTTAAGGACGATGCCGCGCCCGATGATGAATTCCGGTGGTTTCTGATGAACGCCGGGCTCTCCTTTCTTGCCAAGGCGCAGGTAGACCGGCCCCGGATGCTTCAGCGCCGCGCGCAGCGCCAAGCCCGCCTCAATGGGATCGCCGGGACAGACCACGCTCATGTGCGGCAGGGCGCGCAGGCAGGCCACGTCTTCCAGCGAATGGTGAGTCGCGCCGAGAGCGGCGTAGGAGAGCCCGGCACCCACGCCGACGATCACGACCGGAACGTTGTGGTAGCAAACGTCGACGCGGATCTGTTCCAGGCAGCGCAGGGTGACAAAGGGCGCGATGGTGTAGACGATGGGGCGCATGCCGCTTGACGCCAGGGCCGCGGCCACGCTCATCATGTTCTGCTCGGCCACGCCGCAGTTGTAGAAACGGTCCGGGAAAGCGGACTTGTACTTATCGAACAGGCGGTTGCCGATGTCTCCGGACAGCATGATCACCCGCGGGTCCGCTCCGGCCAAAGCGGTCAGCTCCGCGGCGAAGGCGTCTCTCACGGAAGCCCCAACTCGCGCCGGGCCGCCGACAGTTCCTGTGCGTTGGGGCTGCGATAATGCCAATTATTGTCGTCTTCCATGAAGGAGACGCCCTTTCCTTTGATCGTGTGCGCGACGATGGCGCGCGGACGCCCCTCGGGGTCCGCGCGTTCGGCCAGGGCGGAGGCCAGCGCGCCGAGGTCGTGCCCATCGACCTCGCGCGCGTTCCAGCCGAAAGACTCCCATTTTCGCGCGAGCGGCTCGAGGGCCATGATCTGGTTGCTTCTCCCCGTGGCCTGCCACTTGTTGTAGTCAACCACGACCGTGATGGCGGACAGTTTGTGCGCAGGAGCCATCAGGGCGGCCTCCCAGGTCGAGCCCTCTTGGCATTCGCCGTCGCTCACGATCGCGATGACGCGAGAATCGCTCCGGCGCAGGCGCGCGGCCAAGGAGAGTCCCACGGCCCAGGATAATCCATGGCCGAGAGATCCCGTGGCCACCTCGACTCCCGGGGCGCAGCCGGGGCTGGGTTGTTCGGCGAGTCGGCCCCCATCCACGCAGTATTGGTCGAGAAGCGCCGGGGCGAAAAACCCCCGCTCGGCCAAGGTCGCGTAGAGGGCCATGGCTGCGTGTCCCTTGCTGAAGACCAGGCGGTCGCGATCCCGGTCGTCGGGCTTTTTCGGGTCGATGCGCAAGGCCGTCCAGTAGCATGCCACGAGTATGTCCACGCAGGAGAGCGAGGAGGCGAGATGTGCCGTGCCGGCCTTGTGAGACATGTCCAGGACCTGGCCGCGCACGCGGCGGGCGACGGTTTGGAGAGCGGCGAGATTCGGGGCCGTCACCGCAGGTGAGCCGCCTGCATGGTGCGGATATTATGGTAGCGGGCGTCCTGAGGGTCCTTGACTTTTCCGGCTTGGAAGGCCGAGACGAGACTTTCGGCGGCTTGGGCGATGGTACGGCGGGTCTTGAACCCCAATTTGCGCAGGACGCGGGCCGAAGAAATCTTGTAGGAGCGCTGGTCGTTGCTGGGCACCACGGCCAGCTCGATGGGGCCGCGCTCCGGGGCTAGGCGTCCGACCACTCCGTGCGCCAGCTCCGCCAGTTCTCTGACGGTCTTGTTTTCGTCGCCCACATTGAACGTCTCTCCGGCGACATCCCGATCCGGCAAGGAGAGAAGAAAAGTGTAAAAGTCGACCATATCCGCCACATGGATGTTCGGACGCATCTGGTCGCCGCCGAAAACCTCGATTCTTCGATCGAAGTAGGCGCGGCTGGCGAGGATGTTGACCACGAGGTCCAGACGCAGGCGCTCGGCCCAGCCGCAGACCGTGGCCGGACGAACGACGACTGGAACAAAAGACGGCGCGGCAAGCCCCAAGAGGACGGGTTCGCAGAGCGCTTTGTACTTGCTGTAATCCGTCATGGGCCTGAGGGGATGATCTTCCGTTACGTCGGCCGCGTCGCTGACCCCGTAGACGCTCGATGTCGAGGCATAGATGAAGCGCCTGACCCCCGCCTCCCGCGATAGGCGGGCCAGCGGCTTGAAAGCGTCGAAGTTGATGGATTTGCCCAACGAGGGATTGAGTTCGAAGCTGGGGTCGTTGGAGATGCAGGCGAGGTGGATGACGGCGTCGCTGTCCTTGAGTGCGCGTTTGACCAAGTCCTCATCGCGCAGGTCCCCCTTGATCTCCTCGAGATTTTTGTGCCCGCGTACCGGCGCCAGGGCTTGCTCGCCGTACAGGTAGAGGTCGAGGACGCGCACCCGATAACCCTCCTCAAGCAGGCGGGGGACCAGGGCCGAGCCCACGTATCCGGCGCCGCCTGTGACCAAGACCCCGTCGACCTTTCCGCTCATTTCAGCAGGGATTCCAGGTGCTTGACCAAAGCGGCCTTTTCAAGGAAGTCGCGATTGCCGATCGTCGCCACGGCGCGCGCGCCCGCTGCGTTGCCCACCAGGCTTGAAATCTCTAAGGGAGCTCCCAGCCGGTCGCAGAGGGCGGCGACGGACAGGAACGCGTCCCCGGCGCCGATGCGGTCTTGGACTTGACCTGCGAAAGCCGGAACCTCAACAAAGCCCTCGCGCCTGTCGTAGGCCAGGCAGCCGCTCTTCCCGCGCGTGACGAGAAGACGGCGAAAACCCGTACGTCGCGAAAAAGCAGGCACCAAGCGGCGTAGGTCGCCGCGGCGGTCGCGCGCCTCCATGCGCATCTCCGCTTCGGTCAGGCAGGCCAAGTCCGCGCGCGGGTAACGGTCGATGGTGTGGTAGCCAATATTGCCCGCGTTGGACTGGGCGTTGACCGTCAAGTAGCGCGCTTTGCGGCAGATCAGCTGGATTGTTTTGTCATCGAGCATTCCGTGTCCATAATCGACCACGATCACGACGTCGTAGAGCGGCAGTTCCCGCTGTAGGACGGCGCGCAAGGCGCGCCCGTCGCGTTCGTCCATGAGCGCGTCGTTGATCTCGTAGATTTCGAGGAGCTTCGAGAAGTGGTACTGCTCGACGTAACGCCGCTTGACGATGGTCGGTGCGTCGGCGCGGTAGAGGAAGCGGGGCTTGACGTTGGGCCGGAGCTTCCCTTTGATGAACCCGAGGCGGGAATTTTGTGCGCCGAGGAAGGTGACCAACCTGACCTTGGCTCCCAAGCCGGCCACGTGATTGGCCACGGCCAAAGCCCCTCCCGCGAAGGATTCCCGCTCAAGTTGGCGCACGACCAAGGTCGGCTCCTTGGAGGATTTTCCGATGGCCTCGCAGTAGACGTACTCATCGATGATGGCTTCCCCGATGACCAGGACCTTGAGGTCCGCCGCCGCCTGCAACGGTTGAAGAGCCGCGCGCAGTCCCAGGCGCCGGCGGAAGCCGTTGAGGTATTCGTGTACGGCGGGCGGAAACAGGGGTAGGCGCTGGTTGAGCAGGCTCGAAGAGCTGAAAACGATGTCATCGGTGAAGGCGAGGCGGCCGCCGGCGGCGCGCACGGCGGCCTTTTCCCGGCGGATGCCGCCGGTGATGTCGTCTTTGGCTCGGCGGTAGTCCGAGCCCTTGACGTAGAATTGAGGCCGGATCAGGCGGATGGCTTCCACCGCGGTGGGCCGGCGGTTGATGGCGACACAGTCGACGCAATCAAGCGAGGCCAAGGCTTCCGCGCGCAGATTCTCATTGAAGGAGGGTCGGTGCGGCCCCTTGTTGACGTAGCGATCGGAAGTCAAGGTGACCACGAGCATGTCGCCCATGGCCCGGGCTTTCTGGAAGTGGCGAATATGGCCGATGTGCAGGAGGTCGAAAACTCCGTGGCAATGCGCCACCCGGCGGCCGGCCGCGCGAGCCTCGGCCGAGGCGGCGGCCAAATCCTCTAGGCTCAGAATCTTACTTTTCATCGCCCGGGGCCGCCGGCTGTGCAATTCCCAGCCGGATATTCTGGACGATAGCCGGGATCTTGTCGCGGAAGAGAACTTGAGGCTTCCAGCCCGTCAGCCGGAAGGCTTTTCTGTTATCAAACGCGAAGCCGTTGTCCCCTCCAGCCAGCTTTTTTATTTTCACTGCGGGTTCCGCAAGGCTCACGAATTCCTTGAGAGAAATTAAATTGCGTTTGCCGCCGCCGGCGTGAATTCTTTCCGAGAAAATCTTCCGTTCGAATAGCCGCTCAATGAGCCGCCCGAGGTCATCGATGTGGAGGGGGTCTCTGAATTGCAGGCCGCCGCGGGTCAGCGACACCGACTTGTCGAGAACGGCAGCTCTGCCCAGCTGAACCACCCAATTATTGCCCCCGGAAAAATCGAAGTCTGTATAGCAGGTGGACAGGCGTATCACGTTGCTGCGCGGGTGGGACTCGGAAATAAACTCTGCGATCAGCTTTGATTTACTGTAAAAGTTCTGCGGCGCGAACGGGAAGGTCTCGTCTACCAGCCACTTGGGCCGGTAGCCCGCCTTCGTCTTGATCACGTCCTTCGGCCCGTAAACGGACCCAAAGATTTCCCGAGTCGACATTTGAAACCAGGCGATGTCGCTGCCCTTTAGGGTCCTGGCCAGGTGCCGAGCGCCAGCCACATTCACCTCGTCGGCGGGTGCGTCTAACTGATAGGTCCGAGACTGACGGTCCGCCACCACGGAGAAATTGATCAGAGCTTCGATGTTTTCTTGGGCCAAAAAAGAAGCGCTGATGTTGAAAATATTTTCTTTTTTATCCCAGCCGAACACGCGATGGCGGCGGCCGAGGTAAGCAAAAAGAGCCCTTCCCAGATAACCCTCGTGACCGACCAGCAGGATGTTCATCTACATGCCTCCGCCATCGATGCCGACGATCGATCCGGCCATGAACGAGGCCGGCTCGGAGCATAGAAAGGCAACGACCGAAGAAACCTCTTCAGCGCGGCCTAGACGCTTAATCGGCAGGTGGTTGCGGAAATAGTCATCCAGGGCGGCTGGGTTTTCTCGCTGGAGCTTGGCGAAGTAGCGGCCCTCGGAATAGATGACTCCGGGTGCCACGGCGGAAACAATCACATTGTTTTTGGCGACCTCGCGGCTGATGGTTTTCACGTAGCCGTCGAGAGCGCATTTGGCGGACACATAGGCCGAGTAACCGTTGTAGTTGGTTGCCGCCAGCGTTGACAGATGGACGATTCTGCCCCAGCGCTTTTTCACCATGGAGGGGATGAAAGCCCGGTTGAGCTCATGGGCGATGCCCACGTTGAACTGCCAGACCTTTTTCCAATCCTCGCAGGAAGCGAAGCTCTGTTGGACCCCGATCGAGCCGCCCAGATTGTGGACCATGATGTCCGGCTCGCTCTGCGCGGAGGCCATGGCCTGGACCAGTTCAGCCACCCCCGTTGCGGACATGAGATCGATGGCAAAGCACTGGTGTCTTCCCGCGGCGCCGCCCAGTTCCCGGCGCACCGCCTGGAGCGGGTCTGCGGACCGGGCGACCATGACCACCCGGGCGCCTTCTCGAGCCAACTCGATGGCGATGGCGCGCCCGATGCCCCGGCTGGCTCCGGTGACCAGGGCTATCCGGTCCTTGATCCCCAAATCCATTCCTGCCGAGTATAGCTATTTTGCGACCCATCAACTTGCTACAATGGCGCGCCGCAATATGACAGAAGTGCAGAAGGCACCACCGGCCGGCAGCACGCTCTCCGTCGTCCTGCCCAGCTATAATCATTCCCGCTATTTGACGGCCTCTCTTGAGGCGATCATCGGCCAATCCTTCAAGCCCAAGGAGATCTTGGTCATCGATGACGCGTCGACCGACGACAGCGTCAAGATAATCGAGTCTTTTGCTCGGCGCCATCCGGTGGTGAGGCTTTTGCGAAATCCTCGGAACATGGGCGTCAATGCGGTTCGTCAGCGCGGCATCGAGGAAAGTTCCGGGGATTACATCATCTTTCCGGCCGCCGACGACCCGATTTTGCCTGGCCTCTTCGAGAAATCGATGTCCCTGCTTTCCCGACATCCGCAGGCGGGGCTCTGCTCGGCGCTGGCGCGGCTCATCGACGCCGATGGGCGGGATGTGGGACCCTACGAGACCGCCGTCGTTTCCGACAAGGAATGTTTCATTGCGCCGGACCAATTTCTGGCGACCTATCGGTATTACAGCAACTGGATCGTCACTTATACCGTTATCCTCAAGCGCGCCGCCATAGCTGGAGTGGGCGGGCAGGACTCGGAACTGGGCCCTGCCGCCGACGCCTGGCTTAACGCCAGGGTCGCGATGAAGTATGGAGCATGCTTTATTCCCGAGCCTTTGGCTCTATGGCGCAGGGTGGAGAGCAGCTATGCGCAAGACTACGGGAAAAAAGACATCAACAAACCTCTGGAGAAGCTGGACTTAGTCGAGCGCCGAGTGCTGTTTCCTCGGGATGGCTCCAAGCCGGAGCCGCAGGAGCTGGAGTTCATGAGGCTCTGGAAGCGGCGGGTTCTTTGTCTCCACCTTCTCGCCTTGAATGGGTGGGTTCCCTGTCCGTATGATGGAATTGCGAAAGTCAAAGAGCATCTCCCATCTCTAACGCTCATCGATCGGATTTATTTCTCGGGGCTGCCGTTATGGTCTCGGCTGGGCGTTTTTCCCACGAGGCTCTATCTGTGGACCCAACAAGCTCGCTGGGAACAGCGGCAGTCCTTGCGGCATAAGCTCCGGGCCGTCTTATGACGGCCGAGAAATCATTCCGGTTCGCTCGAAACGTCGGCTGGAACCTTTTGGGCCAGATCGGCGTCGCGGCATTTAATTTCCTCACCCTCCCTTACATCGTCCATCGGATGGGAGTGGATGCCTACGGCCTCTACATACTTCTGCACACGGCGGGAAGCTACTTGTTCCTCGCTTCTTTCGGCGCCAGCGCGGCCACGCCGAAATATGTGGCCGCCTTCGATGCCTCCAAGGACGGCCGCGGCATGTCCGACACCGTCCTGTATGCAGCCGCGATGCATGGACTCGGCGTCTTGATCGCCGCGGCGATACTGGGTCTGGAAGCGCGGTTTTTCGCGACCAGGCTGTTTCATCTTTCCCCGGAGAATCTCGCAACCGGGATCTTCGTCATACGCTGCGCGGCGGTCGCCGCCGTATTCGCCGCGCTTCTCCAGTTCTCTTTCGGCGTTCTGCAGGGGCTTCAATATTTCGACCGTTATAACCTGATCGTCATGATCCAGAGCGGGCTTCAGCCCGCCGGGGTCGCGGCCTTGCTGTTCGCGGGCCGCGGGATCAAGGCCGCTGCCTGCTGGTACGTCGCGCTCAACATGGGACTATGCTTGGTCGTCGGCGCGCAGACATTGCGGCTTCTGCGTCCCGCCATGGCGTCGTCCGGCGCGAAGGGCCTGCGCCTGAAGACCTTCATGGAGTGGAGTCTAACCCAGTGGCTTGGCGGGCTCGGCATTTTCGTGAGCAGCCAATTCGACAAGATATTCATCGCCCGGGCGATCTCTTTGTCCAGCCTGACTTTGTATTCGGTGCCGGCCGGCCTCTTGCAACGCTTTCAGATTCTTCCCGGCATGGTCTCCGTGGTGGCCCTGCCGATGATGGTCGAAGTTTCCGGGCCTGACTCCCGGGAGGCGCTGAGACGGATGTACCTGAAATCCGTCAGATTCTTGTTGGGGGCGGGACTGCCGACGTTGGTCCTCATGCTCACGCTGATGCCGCAGTTCCTCTCGCTCTGGCTGGGGGGCGATTTCGGCAGCAAGAGCGTCCAACCCACCCGGCTGCTGGTCATCGGCCAGCTTTTTGTCTTGCTCGTCACCATGCCCACCACCGTCGTCAACACGCAGAGTAACCCATGGCGCACGCCGATGCTCTACTGGGCGCAAGCCCTCACGAGCGTCTTCCTGTGGAGGCTGCTTATCCCGCGCTACGGCATCCTGGGAGTCGCCATCGGAACCCTGGCCGCCCAGGCCGTGCCGACCTGCGTTTATATCTGGATCGTCCACAAAAAAATTCTGCACATGCCGTTTACGCGCTATGCGGCGGAGGGGCTCTGGGCGCCGCTGTGCAGCGCCGCTCTGCAGCTCTGCGTTATTTTCCCGAGGCATGATGCCGCCACGAGCTGGTTCACGATGGCTCTCTTCGCCTGTGCGGGCTACGGCGTCTACTACGGGTCGTTGTGGCTGCTGCTGAATGCCGAGGAAAAAAGCCTGATTCGGAACTATCTGCGCATGAGCGGCTTCACGACCCGAATGCGCTTGGGGGTTTAGGACCGTTCTGGGATAGCAACGGCTGGTAGCGGCGGCGTATTGAGTCGACGACTTCCTGAACCGAGAGCTCATTCAAGCAGGCGCGGTGCCCGCAATTGGCGAAGTTGATGACGCCGTCGCCTTCGTTGCGCAAGCCCATGCGGATGCAGGGAGAACAAGGAAGTTGATGGTGGATCTCGAGATGTCTCTCGGGGTTCCAGACGATCCCGTAGCCGGGGCGGTCCGACGGCCCCCAGACCGCGACCGTGGGAACGCCGAGCGCCATGGCCGCCTTGGAAAGGCCCGTGTCGTTGCCGAGGAATAGGTCGCAGCGGCGGATCAATTCCAGGCTCTTGAGCAGGCCGCAGCGGCCGACCATGTTGACGTACGGACCCTGGAAGGCGGATTCAAAGCGTGCGGGGAGTTCCGCCTCATCGGGCCCTCCCAAGAGAACCACGCGCAGGCGGTCGGTTGCGGCGAGTTCCCGGCAGACGGCGCCCCAGCGCTCAGGAGCCCAGACCTTGGCGTACTGGCTGTGGGGA
The DNA here is from genome assembly GCA_023249675.1 of Elusimicrobiota bacterium. Taxonomy (GTDB): domain Bacteria; phylum Elusimicrobiota; class Elusimicrobia; order UBA1565; family UBA9628; genus GWA2-66-18. Next base: position 78,636 of record JAHFCE010000004.1, read on the forward strand.
GAGCCGATGTGGAGGCCGACGGTCCTTTCTCGCGGCGCGGGTTTTAGGACTTGGTCCGCGAAGACGATTGCTTCATCGGCGCGGGGAAGCGCGGGGCGGCAGGTGGCGGCTTCCGGGGTCGAGAGGCCCAAAGCTTGGACCAAGCGCAGGTTGCGCGTCGTCATGTGCTCATCGTCCTCGCGCACCCACACCTTTGAGTTGAAGATCAGGCGGCGCTCAAACTCCTCGGCGATGATGCCGCGGCGCAGGCGCCAGAGCGCATAGCGGGGCCATGACCAGCCCGTGTGCGGGGCCTCGATCGGCCGGCAATGTCCGACTCGCAGCGGGATGGAAAAAAGGGAGGAGCCAAAAAATCGGGCTGAGGCCGGCAGGCTCACAAGAACGGCGTCGAAGCGACCCTCGCGGATTTTCCGCAGCATCGGCGCTGGAGCCTGATGGTAGCCGTAAGGGGCCTCGATGGTCCAGAATTCGTCGGCCACGTCCGTCGCGGGTAGGAGCTCCGCGGTGGACGGATAGCTGTTGCCGAGGCAGGTGATGTGGGCGTCGGGTAATCCGCGGCGTAGTGCCTGCAGCGCCGGGAGCAGGAAGATGGAATCTCCCACGGCAGTGTAGGCGAGGACCAGGATGCGCTTGGGCGCGTTCTGGGGAGCCGGACGCTGGAAGGCGCCGCGGAGCAGCCAGGAGAAAGTCAGCCGCAGGAGATTGCCGAGGATGACCGCCAGATGAAACGATTTGGTGAGCAAGCCGGATAAGGGCATCTTAGGCCTGCGGGGAGGCATAGGTGAAGCAGCGGAGGTCTTGGCTGTCGTAGCGGAACTCCGCGAACAGCTCCTTCAAGCCCCGGCTTTCCTCTTCGGAGTCGCGTTCGAAGACGATGCGGGGCCGATGCCGTCGGAGGGTCTGCTGCGCGCCGCGCAGGATGGCCGGGACGTTGCCTTCCGTGTCGATCTTGATGAGATCGACACGCTCCAATTTCTGCTCCACGACGACCTGATCGACGGTCTTGAGTTCCACCGGAATGGAACGTCCAGTCCGTCGCTTCAGGGAGTGGTTGATGCCGCGCTCATGCACGAAAAGATCGGCCGAGCCTGAGCGTTCCTCGAGCGCTATCCGGACGAGGCGCACGTTGCCCAGGCCGTTGCGCGCGACGTTTCCCGCGAGCATGCCGAAGTTGTCCGGATGGGGCTCGATGGCGACGATGAGGCCGGACTCGCCGACGCGTCTGGCCGCCAGGGTCGTGAATATACCCACGTTGGCTCCTGCATCCACGATCACCTGTCCGGCGGAGGGCCGGAAGCCTTCGACCTGCTCGTAGTCCCTGTCGCCGATGATGGAGTGCAGGGGATCAAACGCCGTGTGGAGGTCCAGCCGCAGGCGGACATGCTCGGGTGTTTCCACTTCGATCGGGATGTCCGAGAAGCCGGAGCGTTTGAGCCAGTCGAGGCAGCGCAGGTGCCGGTCCCCGCGGCGAAAAATGATGTAGATGGAATAATAGGCGGTGAGATAGGCGAGGCGCAGAAGAAGCCCTCCCCGCACGGACCAATGGAAGAGGTAGTTCTTCCTGATGTTGCGGCACGCCTCCGACAACGCCATGTTTTTATTGTATATAAAACCCAAAGTCGGGTGTGAACCGGTATAATCCCCGCCATGGTCGTGCGTATCTATCAGTACGAGAAATGTTCCACCTGCCGCCAGGCCCTTAAATTCCTCGAGGCCCGGAAGATCGCCTTTGTGAAGACGCCGATCGTGGACCAGCCGCCGTCCTTGGCCGAGCTCAAGGCCATGCTCGTCTATACGGGCGACTTGCGCCGCCTGTTCAATGTCTCCGGCGTGCTGTACCGTGAGATGGAGCTCGGCGAGAAGTTGAAAACCATGGGCCAAGGCGACGCCCTGGCCCTCCTCGCCCGGCACGGCAAGCTCGTCAAACGCCCTTTCGTCCTGCTCACGGACCGAGGCCTTCTCGGCTTCAAGGAAGAAGAATGGAAAGCCGCCTTCCGTTCCTGACGCGCTGGAGCGCGCGTCGTTTCGATGTCTCCGTCTTCACCCTTGCCCTCGCCGTGCGCCTTGCCGCCCTCGCGCTGTTCCAGGCTCGGGGGCTCGGCGACGCGTACGGGCGAGACATCTATTTTACCCTCGCGCTGTCCTGGCTCGGCCGGCTACCGATGCCGTCCTTCGATGCGACGCATCCGCCGCTTTATACCTTGCTGATCGCCGGCGTTCTCGGGCTGCTCAAAACCTCGAGCCAGCTCCCGGTCCTTTTTTTGCAGGTCTTCCTCGGAGCCGGCTCGGTCCTGCTGGCGCGTCGCATCGGAGCCTTTCTGCTGGATGAGAAAACCGCGCGGCTGGGCGCGCTGTGGCTTGCGCTCGATCCGGCCGTGATTTTCTTCACCCCGCAATTGCAGACGGAAACGCTGTTCGTCGCGATGATGCTGGCATTCTTCCTGGGGTTATTGGAGTTATGGGATAAGCCGTTGTCGTGGCGCCACGCCGCGCTTGGCCTGTGGGGCGGCCTGTGCGTCTCGTGCCGCTCGGTCTTCGGCGCCTTTCCCGCCTTTTTATTCTGGGCCGTTTGGCGTTCAAAAGGTTTTTTCCGCGCCTTGTTCTTCTGTCTCGTGCTCGCGCCGGGCTGGTTTCTTCCATCGGGGCTGTGGGCGGCGCGTAACTACTGGAAGTACCGCCAGCTCGTCCCGCTGTCGGGGCAGATGGGCTGGACGTTGTACGAGGGCTTCTCGCTTGACCGAGAGGTCGTGCGCAACCACCCGATGGAGATGACGGCCGAAGCGAAGCGGATGGGCGTCGGCGAGCGCGCCGTCGGCGCGTACTTCTTCGCTCGATGGAAGACCTTCGTGCGTGAAAATCCGCTGCAGTCTGCGGCGATTGTCGTCGGCAAGATAATCCTATACTGGCGGCCGTGGCTGTACGACCCGTACACCGGGTGGCAGCGCGCCGTCATGGGCGTCTACTTTACCGTCCTGTTTGCCTGCGCCCTGTTCGGCGCGCGAACGGCGCTGGCCTCGCGCGCGCCGTGGGGTCCCGTGTGGGCCGCGCTCGTCTATCACACCGCCGTGCACGCCGTGTTCATGACGTCGTTGCGTTATCGCGTCCCGCTCGAGCCGTTTTTGTGCCTTCTGGCTGCGGCGGGCGTCGCCCCGTACTTGGCTTTCCGGGTGGGAAGTCCGCGTGCGTAGGAAGGTCTGGCCCGATGCGCGAACGTCGCGGCTCTGGGCTGTTTTCGGCGTCATGGCTTTAGCCGCAGGGCTGCGCTTTGCCGCGCTCGGCTACGGCCTGCCGCACACCTACAACGCCGATGAGCCGCACCTCGTCAATATGGCCGTCTCATTCGGGAGCGGAAGCTTGCGTCCTTATTCGTTCAAGTACCCGACGCTGTGGCCGACCGTGCTCGCCGGCTTTTACGGTCTTTGGTTTACGCTTTGGTCGGTGTTCGGCCTGCGCAAAGGTCCGATCGATTTCGCGGCCCTGTACGGCTTTGTCCCGACGGGTTTTTATCTGATCGCGCGCTTCGCTTCGGCTTTGTCTTCGCTTGCGGCCGTCATCGTCGTCGCGCGCGCCGAACGTGTCGATCGCAACGGCGCGCGCTGGCCCTATGGCGCGCTGATCCTCGCCTTCGCGCCGGTTCTCGTGGACCTTGCGCACGCCGCCAAGCCGGACTCGCTCATGCTCCTGCTCATCGCCGGCGCTTGGTCCTGCGCCCTGCGTTTTCAATCGGGCGGGGCGCATGGCTGGCTGTACGCCTCGGCTGCGCTCGTCGGGGCCGCCTGCTCGACGCAGTACACGGCGGCCCCGGCCGCTTTGATCGTGCCGCTGGCCTGGCTGCTGCGCGACGGCGGGCGGGCGCCTCTCTCAGGGCTTGTTCAGGCCGTCCTCTTTGCCGCGGCCGTCTTTTTCGCCGGCTCGCCCTTTGTCGCGCTCGACTTCCGCCGTTTCGTCGCGGACTGGACCGACTACGCCGACCTTGGACGACTGCGTCCGTACGATGCCGCGGCGATGGCTAAGAGCGTGGCGCATAATCTTTGGGCTTACGGCGGCGAAGGCTCTCCCGCCGGCGCGGCCGCCATCCTCGGTCTCGGCGTGCTGCTGTGGAGGCGTACGCGCCGGGCACTTTTTCTCGCCGTCCCGATCGGAGCGTACTTCGCCGTGCTCGCGGCGAGCCCTGATGGAGGTTGGCAGCGTTACCTGCTTGGGGTGTTTCCGGCGCTGGCGCTTCTGTCAAGCGAGGGCCTGGCTTTTCTGGGCGGAGAGAATCGTTGGCGGCGCGGCGCGGTTGCGGTTCTCATTGGCGCACCTGGTCTTTTCCTCTCCGGGCATTTGGTCGCCGATCTCACCTTGCCCGACACGCGGGCCCAGGCCGAGACCTGGATGAAGGCGAATGTGCCTGCGGGTGAAACGATCTTGCTCGATCAGGCCCACGCCTCGCCGCGCGCGATTCCGTCAAAAGAGCAGTGCGCCGATTTGGCCATCCGCACCGCCGCCGCCGGCTCGCCGCGCTCGCGGCTTTGGCGCGCGATGGCGGAGCGCCATCCCGGCGGCGGCTGGAGGATCTACCGCATCCAGCGTTCGGCGGGTGACCTACTCTCCGCACCGCGGCACGTCGCGGCTTCCCAGGCCGACTCGGACTTCCTGGATGTGCGCCCCGGCCTCGATCCCGTGCGTGCGGTGCGCGCGAACTGGGTTGTCACCTCGAGCGCCGGCGCCGATCCCCGACACGTCCGTGAGCTTGCGACGTTCTTCTCTGAGCTCGCCGCCGGCGCCGATCTCATCCAGGAATTCCCCCCTGAGCCGGGCAAGATCATGGGTCCGTGGTTGAGAGTCTGGCGCCTGCGGAGATGACAGGCCTGCCATTTTCTATAATGTCGGCCTTATGTCCCGGCCCAAAGTCATCGTCGTTATGCCCGCCTACAACGCGGAAAAGACCCTCGAGCGCACGATCAAGGATATTCCCGCCGGCACGGTGGACGAAGTCATACTCGTCGATGACTGCTCGAAAGACGGCACGGTGGCGCTCGCGAAGAGGCTGGGGCTGACCGTCATCCAGCACCAGAGCAACAAGGGCTATGGCGGCAACCAGAAGACCTGCTATCGAGCCGCTCTTCAGCGTGGTGCGGACATCGTGGTCATGGTCCACCCCGATTACCAGTACGACGCGCGCCTCGTGCCGATCATGTCGGACCTGATCAGCAACGACATCTGCGATATGGTCTGCGGCAACCGCATCCGCACGCGTTGGGAAGCTCTTGATGGCGGCATGCCGGTCTACAAATACGTGTTCAACCGCCTACTGACGATGTTCGAGAACTTCGTTACCGGTCAAAACCTCGGCGAGTGGCACTCGGGCCTGCGCGCCTATTCGCGTCAGTGTCTCGAGATCGTGCCGTGGGAGGGGAATTCCGACGACTTCGTGTTTGATCAACAGTTCCTCATCCAAGCCGCCTATATGAAACAAAGATTGGGGGATGTGCCCGTCGCCGCGCGCTACTTTCCGGAGGCCTCGTCGATCAACTTCAAGCGCTCCTGCGAGTACGGTTTGTCGGCGCTGTGGTGCTTGGGACAGTCCGTGCTGCAGCGCCTGGGTGTGGTGCGCTTCGCCTTGTTCGAGCCGAAAACCCCTCAATGAACCGAGCCGCGGCGGCCTTCGCTCTGCTGACGGCCGGACTCGGCGCGCTGTCGGCGGCGGATTCTCTGTGGGTGGCGCTCCGCCCGGGTTTCGTGCCCTGCGTTCTCCTCGTGCTGACGATCCTGCTCGCCACGGGCTCCGGCCGCGTCCTCGTCGGGAGCTTGGGCCTGTCCGACATGAGCGAGTCGCAGAAGACCTTGGCCGGGGCGACCGTGGGCCTGGGCCTGCTCGCCCTCGGGGGCTTTTTTCTCGGGGCATTCGGGTTGTTCAAGCCTTGGGCCGCCTCGGCCTTTCTCGCGGCGCTGTGGGTGATCGGATATGCGCAGCTCAAGCCGGCGCTGCGGTCGCTGGCCCCCGACAAAAACCTGCTCCGCGAGCGCCCGCTTGCGGCCGCGGCCGTCGTTCTGCCGCTGCTCGCGGCGCTGTGGATGTGCCTTGTGCCGCCCCATCAGTACGATTCTCTCGTCTACCACCTCGCCTTGCCGCAGGCCTATCTGCGCGCCGGGCAATTATTCGCCCCGGCGGGAATCGTTTACGCGCACTTCCCGCAGAACGGGGAGATGCTTTTTTCCTTGGCCCTGCTGCTCGGCTCCGACATCCTGGCGCAGATGTACATGTGGCTCTCCACCGTGCTCGCGATCTGGTGGGTGTTCGCGCTCGGGCGGCGCGAGGCGCCGATGAGCGCGGTGGCGCTGGCTGCGATCTTCATCGCGACGCATTCGGCGGTGCTCCTGATGGCGTCGACGACCTACGTCGAGCCGCTCGTCATGCTGTGGATCACGGCGGCAGTATTCGGTTTCGAGCGCTGGCGCCAGCTCGCGCCGGGGGGCGGGGGGCCGCGCGGCTGGCTGATCCTGTCGGCGATCTTCACGGGTCTGGCGTTGGGGACCAAGTACTATGCCGGTATCGGCGCGGCAGTGTTCGGCCTGCGCCTGCTCTGCGCGCTGACGTTCGACCGCCGCAAGCAAAGAGCCGTCGATCTGGCTCTGTTCATCGGGATCGTGAGCGCGTTGTTTGCGCCGTGGCTGATCAAGAACTGGGTGTGCGTGCGCAACCCCGTGTTCCCGTTCTTCTATGAGTATTTTGAGAACACCAACACCGGCTGGAACGCAGAGCTCGCCGCAGGCTATTTCAGAGTGCTGGTCGAGTACGGCCATGTCGGCGGCTTCTTCCACAGCCTGATCTCCCTGCCGATCCTGCTGCTGCATAATCCGCTGCGTTTCGGCGGGGGCATGGACGTACTCGGCGACCTTGGCTGGGACATTTCCCTGTGGCTTCTGCCGCTTGGCGCGTGGGCGGCCTCGAAGAATAAAGTCCTTCGGGGGCTTCTTCTCTTCTGCTTCCTGTGGGGCGCGGCATGGTTCTCGAGCGGCGTCGTCCTGCGCTTTCTGACCGTGCTCGTGCCGATCCTGGCGCTCCTGGGAGCCTGCGGCTTGGTCCGTCTCTGGGACGGGCTTGCGCGCTGGGCGCGCTGGGCGATGGCGGGCTCTCTTGGGATCATGACCCTCGCCCACCTCTTCTTGTTTGTGTTTGTCCACGCGGTCTTCGGCTCGGGTTCGACGGCCTTTGGGCTCGAGACGCGGGAGGCGTTCCTGACGCGCCGTCTCGACTACTACGCCTGCGCGGACTGGCTCCGAGTTCACGCCGCCGAGCATGATAAAATACTTGTCGTTGGCGAACAGCGCGGCTACTATCTGCCGATCGACCATCTTCCCAGCACCGTGCACATGCCTAATCTCTTCGTGCGCCGCGCCAATTCGTGCGCCTCTCCCGAGGCGTTGTTGGACTCCCTGCGCGCCGATGGATTTACGCGCGTGCTGATCGTCCCGCGCGAGGCCGCGCGCTTGGGCTCGGGACTCGGCAGACTCACCCCAGCCGGCGCAGCCAACTGGAAGGGTCTCGAAGACGCGCTCAAGACCGAGTTCGCGGGCCGCGGCTGCGTGGTGGCGCCTTTGTGAGGAGCTATTCGGGTTTGTTGGCGATTTCCTTTGTCTGCTCGGCGGCGGTCTCGTTCTTCACGACTCCGCTCGTGCGCGCGCTGTCTTTGCGTCTGGGCGTGCTCGACTTGCCGAGCTCCACGGTCAAGACGCATCAGGAGCCGACGCCTGTGTTCGGTGGCGTCGCGATCTGGTTCGGCTTCATGGCGACCATGTTCCTGCTGCGCATGACTACGAGCTTTCCGACGGGCACCCTCTACAACCTGCGCTCGCTCGTGCTCGGCGGATCGTTGGTCTTCGCGCTCGGTCTCATCGACGATTTGAAAAGGCCCGAAGGGGTGGACTACAAGCCGAAATTCTTCGTACAGATGCTGGCCGCAGCGCTGCTGATCCTGTTCGGCCTGCGCATGCGCTTTCTCCAGCCTGCTTATGTCGCGGCTGCGGTCACGATGGTTTGGGTCGTCGGCGTGACGAACGCCTTCAACATCGTGGACATCATGGACGGGCTGTCCGCGAGTCAGGCGGCGGCGGCCGCACTCGCCTTCCTGATGATTTCCTTGCCGTCGGAGGAGTTGTACGTCAATTTCGCTTCCGCCGCCCTCGCCGGCGCAGCGCTCGGTTTCCTGCCCTGGAATCTGTCGAAGAAGCGCAAGATCTTCATGGGCGACTCCGGAAGCCTGCTGATCGGGTTCCTGCTCGCGGGCATCTCTCTTGGCGCGCGCTATTCCGACGTCAACGACGCGGGCGTTTTCGCGCCGCTGTTGATCCTCTTTGTGCCGGCTTTCGACACCGTCTTCGTGAGCCTTCTGCGGCTGAATCAGGGCAAGTCCCCGTTCCTCGGCTCGAGGGACCACTTCGCCCTGCGCCTGGAGAAGATGGGATTCTCGCGCGGGAAGGTCGTGCTGATGTCGGCCGCGGCTGCGGGCTTCATGGGATTTTGCGCGTTCCTGGTGACCCTGCTTCCGCTGCGCGGCGCGGTCCTGGTCTATCTCCTGGTCGCCGTCCTCGTTCTCTGGTTCGGGCGCCGCATGGCGCTCGTCGAGATGCAATGAAGGTCGACGTCCTCATCCTCGGTGGCGGCCTGGCGGGCCTCTCGGCCGCGCATCATTTGGGCGAGCGTGGCGTGCGTTCGCGCCTCATCGTCGAGGCGAAGGAGCGCGTCGGCGGCACGGCCGGCTCGGTGACGGCGGGCGGCTTCACCTTCGATTATACGGGGCATCTGCTTCATCTGCATGATCCTGACGGGCAGGCGTTGATTCTCGATCTGCTCAAGGACAACCTCGCGACGCACGAACGCAGGGCGTGGATCTATTCGCAGGGCGTGTTCACGCGCTATCCGTTTCAGGCCAACACGAAGGGCCTGCCCCCTGCGACCGTCGCCGAGTGCGTCGCGGGCTTTCTTGAGACCGTGCACCGGCCGCGCCCGCTGGCGCGCGCGCCCGACTTCCTGTCATGGAGCCGCGCGACGTTCGGCGAGGGCATCACGCGCCGCTTCATGCGCCCGTACAATGAAAAGTTGTGGCGCATGCCCCTGTCGCAGCTGACGACCGAGTGGCAGGGCCGTTTCGTCCCTAAGCCGTCCGCGTCTGAAGTTTTATATGGAGCCCTCACCGAGAAGAATGCTCAGTTCGGCTACAACGCAACTTTTCGCTATCCCGTGCGCGGCGGAATCCAGTCCTTGCCCGATGCCCTCGCTGGACGCCTGGAGCCGGGCGTCGTGCGCGTGGGAAGCCCCGTTGTCGCCGTCGACCTCCGCGAGAAAGTCGCGCAGGTGCAGGGCCTTGGCGAAGTGCATTACGAGAGGCTTGTGAATACTTTGCCGCTGAATATTTTTCTCGATCTCGCGGCGCCGCTGCCGGATACGGTGAAACAGGCGAGAGGCGCTTTGCGCTGGAACACGGTTTGGAACCTCAATGTCGGGATCGACCGTCCGGCTCCTGTCGACAAGCATTGGATCTATTATCCGGAGAAGCATTTTCCATTTTATCGCGTCGGCTACTCGAGCAACTTCTCGCCGAACCTCGCGCCTGAGGGCCACGCCGCGGTCTACATCGAAGCGGCGCGTCCCGGCGGAGCGCGTGTGGACCGCGACAAGCTCGAGGCGGCCATGATCAAGGGCCTGCGCGAGGCGGGTCTTCTGCGTCGCAGCGATGAGATCTCGGCCAAGATTTGGATGCCGGTCGAGGTGGGCTACGTTGTCTACGACCGCGCGCGCACGCCCGCCGTCGAGGCCATCTTCCGCCATTTCCAGACGCTCGGCGTCGAGTCGATCGGCCGCTACGGCGGCTGGAAGTATTCGTTCATGGAAGAGACGATTCTCGACGGCAAACGCTGCGCTGAGCGCCTCACCGGCGCGGCCGCGGCGCCTGAGGCGCCACCCACCGCCGTACTGAGGGCCCTGACATGATCAAGCTCAACCGCGCGCTTTGCATCTTCGACCTGGAGGCCACCGGCACCAACGTTCTCGAAGATCGGATCGTGGATATCTGCGTCCTGCGCCGGGAACCCGGCGGGGCCGAGGCGGTCTTCTCGTCGCTCGTCAACCCCGGTGTGCCGATTCCGCCCGAGGCCTCGGCGATTCATCACATCACCGACGACATGGTCAAAGACCAGCCGCGCCTCTGCGACCTCGCGCCGCAAATCCTCGCGATCTTCAAAGATGCGGACCTGTCCGGCTTCAACGCGGCCCGGTACGACATTCCGCTGCTCGCCGCCGAGTTCAAGCGCTTCGGCGCCGACTGGCCGGAGGCGGGCAAGAGGGTCGTGGATTCCTTCACGATCTTCGCGCGCAAGGAGCGCCGCGACTTGAGCGCCGCCTACAAGTTTTACTGCGGCAAGGACCTGACCGGCGCGCACCGCGCCGAAGCCGACACGCGCGCCACCGCCGAGATTCTATGGGCCCAGGCCGAGCGCTATCCCGACCTCCCGCGGGACGTCGCCGGGATTGAGGCGTGGTGCAATCAGATCGACCCAAGCCGCGTGGACGCCGATGGCAAGTTCGTCTGGAAGAACGGTGAGGCCACTTTCGGCTTCGGCAATAAGCACAAAGGTAAAACACTTCGCGAGGTCGTCCGCGCCGACCGCGGATATTTCGCGTGGATGATCGAGAAGGGAAACTTCAGCGCGGATGTGGTCCGCATCTGCCGCGAAGCCCTCGAGCACAAGTTCCCGGAGAAAAAAGATAAGTGATGAAGAGCCTCCGCTCAGGTTCCCAGGTTGGTCCGGCGATCGCCGGACGCAGACATCGGGTTATTCCCAACGCTTCCAACGTTGGAAACACGGGGGATAACTTCGATCCTCAAGCCAACCGGGTTAGCATCAAGATGCCTGGGCAACGGCAATGAAGCAACGTATAGCCGTTGTTCTTCTTTCCGGAGGTCTCGACTCGACCACGGCGCTGTATTGGGCCAAGAAGGAAAAATATTCCGTCGTAGCGCTGTCGATCCGTTACGGTCAACGGCATGTCCGGGAATTAAACGCGGCCCGCGCTGTCGCGCGGGCCGCGAGGGTTCCCATCAAAGAAGTGTCATTGACGCTTCCGTGGTTGTCGGGCTCATCGTTGACCAATGCGTCCCTTCGAATCCCGGACATGCCGCTGAAAAAGATCGGCCAAGGCGGGATTCCATCGACGTACGTGCCCGGACGCAACACCATCTTTTTGTCGTTGGCCGTGTCGTTGGCGGACGCCGTTGGAGCGGAGGCGATCGTGATTGGCGCCAACGCTCTCGACTATTCCGGCTATCCCGACTGTCGCCCGCCGTTCATCAGCGCCTTCGGCAAGGTCGCCCTTGAGGGAACGAAGCGCGGAGCGGAAGGCCGGCCGTTGAAAATACTCGCGCCGCTTCTGCGTTTGGATAAGAAGGCGGTCGTCCGTCTCGCCCAAAAGGTTGGCGCTCCCCTGCGCCTGACCTGGTCGTGCTACTCGGGGAAAGCCAAACCATGCGGCGCATGCGATTCGTGCAAGCTGCGCGCCAAAGGTTTCCGCGAAGCGGGCCTTCAGGATCCCGCGGCTTGACCGAGACGCTCAAGCTGTCGGACGAGGCCCGGGCGAGGGTCGTCGAAATCTTCTCCTCGCTGCAGGGCGAGGGCCCGCGCCTGGGCGAGCGCCAGATTTTTGTGCGCTTGGGCGGATGCAACCTTCACTGCGACTATTGCGACGAGCCCGACACGATTCCGATTCCGTCGGGATTGATCCGGTCCGCGGAAGACGTCAAAAGCGAGATCTCGGCGTTGGCCCGCGCGCGCGCGCATCACGCGATCTCTTGGACCGGCGGCGAGCCGCTGCTGCATCAGAGGTTCTTGACGCCGTTGATGCGTTGGGCGCGCAAGAAGGGCCTCGAGAACTATCTCGAGACCAATGGAACGCTTCCGGTGCCCATGGCGGAGCTCGCGCCGTTGTGCGACGCGGTCGCGATGGACGTCAAGCTTCCATCCTCGACGGGCCGCGAGACGTGGAGCGCTCACCGAGATTTTCTTCGCGTCGCCCCGCCGAACACGTTCATTAAAGTGGTGCTCAGCGACCGTTCCACCGAGGATGAGTGGAAGAAGGTTATCGAACTTGTGCGCCGCGCCCCGCGGTCGCTTCAGTTGTACCTTCAACCGGCGACGCCGATCGGCGCAGTGAAGCCGATTCCCGCCACCCGCTGCCTACGCTTCGAGGCTTTGGCGCGCCGTTCCGTCAAAGAGGTGTTCGTGCGCCCGCAGTGGCACCATCTTTGGAATCTGCCCTAACAGGCCCGGCCGGTCAAAGCCATGCCCATCACGATGACGAACAGGGCGGAATAGGCGACCTCCGCATAGCCGAGCGAGCGGAAGTCGACGCGTGCGGGCGCGCGGGCGCCGCGCAGGACGGTCTTGAGGAAGGAGGCGGCGAAGGGGATGGCGGCCGCGATCGGGACCCCGCCGGAGGCCGCCCAGATGATAACGGCGGCCAAAGTCAGGCCATGATAAGCCGCCGACAGTCGGCGCATGTGCTCGAGTTGGGGCAGCGCCGCGGGGTCCAGCGCGGCGCGGTGCTGGAGAGCGGCCATCTTCACATGGAAGATGGGTCCCATGAAAAAGGCCGCGCACAGAATCCCGAGCGACCAGGCCTCGGGGCCGAGATTGAAGGAGGCCGCGTAGAAGGCGGCCGGAGCGCCCAGGCAGAGGCCCAGGACGCCGGCGGCCTCGTTGAAGGCGCTGAAGCGCCGTCCCGATTTATTCGCGGCCAGGTTCGCGGCCAGGAGCAGGCCGGCGGGCACGGCGAAAAATATCAGCTTCCAGCATCCCAGCAGCACGATCAGCGGGAAAAAACTCCCCGCCGTCAAAGCGGCGTAAAGGGCCAGCCACCGCAGCGCCCGGCGGTCATTGGGCCGCGCCAGCAGGGCTTGAAGCGGCGCGCGCAGCAAGAAGGCGGCCAGCGCGCCGAGGACGAAGAGTCCGGCGGCGAGCGGCGAGAACGCGGGGGCGCCCAGCAGTCCGACCAGGATCGGGGCGATGAGCAGGGCCCAAGCGCCATGTTCACGGGGCAACATGGAGAACTTCCGCGCAACGTTTCGGCCAGGAGGCTTGGCCGACCTGTTGCGTGCCCGGAGGCATGATCCAAAACCACATCGCGTCCCGCAACGTGGTTCACCCCGGCAAGACCGGCGCGGACTTGCTGCATGATCCCTTGCTCAACAAGGGCACGGCGTTTACTGACGAAGAGAGGCGCCGCTTCGGGCTCGTTGGCTTGCTTCCGCCGAAGGTGTCGACGCTCAAAGAGCAGTCGACCCGGGTCATGGCCAATGTCAGGAAGCGCGCCGCCGACTTGGAGAAATACGTGGACATGCTGTCTTTGCTCGACCGCAACGAGACGCTTTTCTACCGGGTCGTCATCGACCATATCGATGAACTCATGCCGATCATCTATACCCCGGTGGTCGGCGCGGCCTGCCAGCTGTACGCGCATCTCTATCGCCGTTCGCGAGGCCTTTTCATCACGAAGCGCGAGAAAGGACGGATTCGCGAGATATTGCGCGGCTGGCCGCAGAAGGACGTGCAGGTGATCGTCGTCACCGATGGGCAGCGCATCCTCGGCCTCGGCGACCTCGGCGCCAGCGGCATGGCCATTCCCGTGGGCAAGCTGTCGCTCTACACGGCCTGCGGCGGCATTTCTCCCGCCGCCACTTTGCCGGTGACGCTGGACGTGGGCACCAACAACCCGGCGCTGTTGGCCGACCCCCTTTATCTCGGCACCCCCGAGCGGCGCATCGAAGGCCGCGAATACGACGAGCTGGTCGATGAGTTCGTGTCGGCGGTCCAAGAGGTCTTCCCGAAGGCGCTTCTGCAGTTCGAGGACTTCGCCAACCACAACGCCTTCCGCCTGCTCGAGCGCTACCGGGACCGAGTCTGCTGCTTCAACGACGACATCCAAGGCACCGCCGCGGTCACCTTGGCCGGACTTTACTCCGCCGGCCGCATCACAAAAAGACGGCTCGTCGATGAAAAGATACTCTTCCACGGCGCCGGCGAGGCGGCCATCGGCATCGGAGACCTCGTCGTCGGCGCGATGATGGCCGAAGGTCTGACCAAGCAGGAGGCGATGTCGCGCTGCTGGTTCATGGACTCCAAGGCGTTGGTCGACGCCGGCCGCAAAGACCTACAGGACCACAAGAAGCCCTACGCCCACGCGCACTCCCATGGGCCGGTCACGGACCTGCTTTCGGCCGTCAAGGCGCTCAAGCCCACCGCGCTGATCGGCGTCTCGGGACAGGCCGCGCAATTCACCTCGGAGATCGTCGCCGAGATGGCTCGCCTCAACGCGCGGCCGCTGGTCTTCGCGCTGTCCAACCCCACTTCCAATGCCGAGTGCACTGCGGAGCAGGCCTACGGCTGGTCCGCGGGCCGGGCTATCTTCGCCAGCGGCAGTCCCTTCTCCCCGGTCATCTTCCGCGGCCGGACTTTCGTCCCGGGCCAAGGCAACAACGCCTACATCTTTCCGGGCGTCGGCCTGGGCGTCGTGGCTTCCGCCGCCGAACGCGTCACCGATGAGATGTTCTTCGAGGCGGCGCGGGCCTTGGCCAAGCTCGTCACGGAGGAGGACCTGGCGCAAGGAGCGCTCTTTCCGCCTCTGACAAAAGTGAGGGAGATTTCCGCCTGCATCGCCGAAGCCGTCGCCCGGGTCGCCTACGAGCGCGGCTTGGCGGGCGAGCCTCGCCCCAAGGACATCCGAAGAAGGATCGAAGCGTTGCAGTACCAGCCAGAATACAAGGAATACATCTAACGGAGACACTATGAGCTTACCTGGCACCCCCGACAGGCCCCTTTGCATCGCGATCATCGGAGCCGGACCTTCCGGCTTCTACGCCGCCGAAGCTCTGCTGAAGGCCCCCGGACTGGCGGTTCGCGTGGATCTCTACGACCGCCTGCCCACGCCGTTCGGACTGGTGCGCGGCGGCGTGGCGCCGGACCATCAAAAGATCAAGTCCGTCGTGATGGTCTATGAGAAAGTGGCCATGGATCCGCGCGTGCGTTTCTTCGGCCAGGTGAGGCTCGGGCGGGAGCTGACCATCGAGGACCTGCGCGCCCGCTACGATCAGATCGTTTTTGCGGTCGGCTGCGAGAGCGACCGGCGCATGGCGATTCCGGGCGAGGAACTGGCCGGCTCGCACTCGGCGACTGAATTCGTGGGCTGGTACAACGGTCATCCCGACCACCGTCACCGGAGCTTCGACCTATCCTGCGAGAGCGTGGCGGTCGTCGGCATCGGAAACGTCGCGATGGACGTGACCCGGCTGCTGGCCTGCGACCCCGAGCGGCTTGCTCAGACCGACATCGCCGATTACGCATTGGAGGCGTTGCGCCGCAGCCGGGTCAAGACCGTGTGGCTGCTCGGTCGCCGCGGTCCCGCCGAAGCCGCGTATTCCCCCGTCGAGATCGAGGAGTTCGGAAAGCTCGCCGGCTGCGATCTCGTGATCAAGCCGGAGGAGGCCGTTGTGGGCGCGGTTTCGCGCCTTGAGCGCGCCGAGGCGAACGACAAGAAGAAGGTCGCGTATGTCCAAGAGCATGCCGCGCTGGGTGAGGGGAGCCAGGTCCGCAAGATCCGGCTGCGTTTTTGCGTTTCGCCGGTCGAGATCCTCGGCGAAGGCGGCCGGGTCAAATCCGTCCGCTTGGAAAAGAACAAGCTCGTCGACGACGGCAAAGGCGGGGCCAGGTGCGTGGGCATCGGCGAATTTGAGACGATCCCGGCGGGGATGATCCTGCGCTCCGTCGGCTATCGCGGCGTGCCGATTCCAGGCGTGGCCTTCGATGAAAAGTCGGGTCACATTCCGCACGAGGCCGGCCGCGTCGTTGCCGGGGACGCCGCGGTTCCGGGCGAGTACGTCGTCGGCTGGGCCAAGCGCGGCCCTTCGGGCCTCATCGGGACCAATCGCGCGGACTCGGTCCTGACCGTGCAGTCGATGCTCGAAGACCTGAAAGCCGGCCGCCTGCCGGCTCGGCCGGTCGACGCCTCCGCGGAAGCCGCGCCGAAGCTGCTGGAAGCGCGCGGCGCTAAGCCCGTGAGCTACGCCCAGTGGAAGAAGCTTGATGCGCTCGAACGCAGCCGCGGCGCCGAGCGCGGAAAAATCCGCGAGAAGTTCACGCAGATCGAGGATATGCTCGCTGCGCTGAGCGTCGGGCCCTAGAAATTAGGAGGCGCCGAGACCGGCGTCCACTAAGGGACCGTCTCGGCGCCTCGAAGAACCCGCCCCGAAACCAACCTCCAGCCTGCCACTCACTTCATCGCCGGTTACGGCCTCGGCCTCAACTCGGCGTCCACCTCGCGGCGCCCACGGCACGAACGGCTTCGGAGCGGGTATGAGATGAGTATAGCCCCGAACGTTCAAACGTCAAGACCCACGCCCGGTAAAAAAATTCAGGGCGAAAACGAATTGGGAGTTTTCGTCAAGTGGCCGCCGCTCGCCGAGGGCGCTAGAGCGGCACGGCCCCGGGGCGCTGGAAGCGCCGCGCGAGTTCGTCTCGGTTGAGGGCCAGCATGGCGCGGCGGCCATGGGGACAGGCTGAGCCGTCTTTGCAGTCCTTGAGCGCGTCGAGGAGTTTATACGCCTCGTCTTCGCCCAGGCGGTCGTGCGATTTCACGGCGGCCTTGCACGCGATCGTCGCGATCGCGTCGTGGCGCAGCTGCTCGGCTTCGGCGATGGGATCGGACAACGCATCGACCACGCGGTGGACGAGCTTCTTGACCTCGTCGGCTCTGTAGAAGAGAGATGGCACGGCTGTCACGTGCAGGCCGTTTTTGCCGAAAGCCGCCACCTCAAAGCCGATCTTGTGCAGACGGTCCGCTTTGTCAAGAACGGCGCGCACGGCCGAGGCCGGCAGGTCGATCGGGACCGGCAGCATCAGTGTCTGCGACTTGGCCCCGCCGCTCTCGATCTCGCCCAGTAGTTTTTCATATAAGACGCGCTCAGCCGCGGCATGCTGATCGAGGATGAAGAGGCCGCCGTTGGCCTCGAACAGCATGTAGCTGCGCTCGATCTGGCCCAGGTAGCGAAACGGCGGCGTGTACCAGGCGGGCGCTCCTTCGGGCGCCGCCAGCGCCACGGCGGCGCCGAGCTTGAGCTGCTGAAACTCTTCGGGAATGAAGCCGCGGCCGCCGAGGTAGAAAGGCTCCGGAGCGTCGGCGACGACGGCGGCGGGAGCGGGCTCGATGGTGATCGGGGCGGCGGCCTTGGCCTTGGCCAGCGCGGAGGCGACGAGGCCGCTCACGATCTCGAACATCTCGCCGTCTTTCTTGAATCGCACCTCGCGCTTGCCGGGATGAACGTTGGCGTCGAACGCGTCAGGATTGAGCTCGAGAAGCGCCACGCATACCGGCTGCTTGCCGGCGGGACGGTGGTCGCCGTACGCCTTATACAGCGCCGTTTGCAATATCTTCGATGACACGGGGCGCTTGTTGACGAAGAAGTACTGGAAGCTGCGCGAAGACGGCATCTTGTCTAACGGCGAGACGAGCATGCGCACGCGCACGCCGGGGCGCTCGACGTCGATGGGCAGCAGGCCGCCCGCCAGGTCGTCGCCGAGTACGGCGGCCGCGCGCATGTCGAAGTCCTGGAAGACGTCGCCCGAGTCCTCGGGCTCGAAGCGCAGGATCTGCCGCCCCTCGGATTTATAGGTGAAGCGCACCGCCGGGTTGGCGAGCGCGGCCTCTTCGATGACTGCGGTCAGGCGCGAGCGCTCGGAGCCGTCGGATTTGAGGAATTCGAGGCGCGCGGGCGTGTTGTAGAACAGATCCTTCACGAACACGGTCGTGCCGGGAACCGCGGGCGCGGGGCCGTTGGTGAGCTTGCCGCCTTCGCTCGTGACGCGCCAGCCGGTCTTGGCGTCTTTTCGGGCGCTCGTGATCGTGATTTTTGAAACAGCCGCGATCGCGTACAGCGCCTCGCCGCGGAAGCCGAACGTGTGGAGCGTGTCGAGGTCCTCGAACGCGGCGATCTTGCTCGTCGCGTGGCGTTCAAGACACATCTTGACGTCTTCGGCGTCCATGCCGCAGCCGTCATCAGACACACGCAACGTTGTCTTTCCGGCGCCAGTGACCTCGATGTCAATGCGCGTCGCTTGGGCGTCGAGCGAGTTCTCGATCAGTTCCTTAAGCAGAGCTGCCGGTCTCTCCACGACTTCCCCGGCGGCAATTCTCGAAAAGACTTCTTCCGTTAATTTTTGGATGATCGGCATCAGAGTTGTTTTTTCAACGCGCTCAAGGCCTGCAATGCCTCGATCGGCGTCAGAGTTTCGGGATTGATGAGCTTGAGCGTGCGCAAAACCGGATTCTCCTCGAAAAGGGGCAGTTCCGATGAGACGGGGTGGGTCGGGCCGGACTTGTTTTCAAGGCCGGAAAGAATTTTCTGCGCCCGCGAGATGAGCTGGGCCGGAAGGCCGGCCAAGGCCGCGACATGAATTCCGTAGGAGCGATCGGCCGGGCCTGGAGCGATCTTGTGAAGAAAAACCACCTCGGTGCGGCCCTCGGCGCTAGACCATTCTTTGACTTCGACGTTGCCGTTCACGACGCCGGGCAAGGTTTTGGCCAACTCCGTCAATTCGAAATAATGGGTGGCGAACAGGGTTCTCGGCCCCCGGGGGCCGTTCTTATCATTGGTTGCATAAGACGAGTGCAGGTGCTCGAGCACGGCCCAGGCGATCGAGATGCCGTCGAACGTGGATGTGCCGCGGCCGACCTCATCGAGCACCACGAGCGAGCGCGCCGTCGCCGAGCGCAGGATGTGCGAGGTTTCCTTCATTTCCACCATGAAGGTGGAATCACCCTGGGCAAGGGCGTCCTGCGCGCCGATACGGGTCAATATTTTATCGACGATGCCGACGCGCGCGGACTTCGCGGGCACGAAGGACCCGATCTGGGCGAGCAGCGCGATCAAGGCGTTCTGGCGCAAGTAGGTGGACTTGCCGGCCATGTTCGGGCCGGTCAGGATCAAAATCTGGGGATCGCAGGCGTTGAGCGAGAGCGAGTTCGCGACGAAGGTGCCCGAGGGCAAAAGTGCTGCCAAAACGGGATGGCGGCCGTCGACGATGTCCAGGTCATGAGAGAAGTCGACCTTCGGCTTGACGAAGTCGTGCATCGCCGCGACCGAGGAGAGCGATTGGAAGCCGTCGAGCTCGCTCAATAACTCGGACAGACGGAGGAGCGGGGCGTGGAAGCCGACCGCCTCGTCGCGCAGCTCGCCGAACAGGCTCGCCTCGAGACGCAGCATCTTTTCTTCGGCCGACAGGATCTTCGTTTCCAGCTCCTTGAGCTCGGGCGTAATGTAGCGCTCGGCGTTGGTCAAGGTCTGCTTGCGCGTATACGAGGCGGGAGCTTTGGCGCTCTGGCCCTTGCTGATCTCGAGGTAGTAGCCGAACACCGAGTTATAGCCGGCCTTGAGGCTTGAGAGGCCCGTCGCTTTGCGCTCGCGGGCCTCGAGCTCGGCGAGGACCTGGTCGGAGTCGGTCTTGAGGCGGCGCAGGTCGTCGAGCTCTTTATGGAAGCCGGAGCGGAATAGGCCTCCGTCGGACAGTTTGACCGGTGGATCGTCGATGAGCGCTGCGATGAGCTTCGCGCCGAGCGCTTCGAGCGACTTGGTCGTCTCGCGCAGGTCGCAGGCAAGGTCGGCGAGGCCGGAGGAGAAAGAGGTCTCGGCGAGCCAGGCCTCGAGTTGGGGCAGGCGAGCGAGCGAGCGGCGCAGGGCGCCGAGGTCTCTCGGGCTCGCCGCGCGCGTGGCCAGACGGCTCGTCACGCGGGGCAGGTCGGCGACTTCCTGCAAAATTTGACCCAGCGACCGCCGAGCTTCCGGCTTGTCCAACAAATCTTCAACGCAATTTTGCCTATGCTCGATCTCGCGCAGGTCGGTCGAGGGATGCAGAAGCCAGGTCTTGAGCTTGCGGCTTCCCATCGGCGTGCGGCACAAATCGAGCAGGCCCCAGAGCGTGTGGCGCTTCTCGCCGCTCGCGGCTTCGATGAGTTCGAGCGTGCGGATCGCCGTCTCATCGAGCTGCATGACCGATCCGGCCTCGCGGTAGGCGGGTTCGGGCATTTCGCGCAGGCGGAACTTGGCCTCGTCGATATATTGCCTTGCCGCGGTGACCGCGGCAAGCGCCAGATGATGATTGCGCCAGATCGAGCCCGCCGCCCAGGCGGGCGGCGCCGCGCTCTTGGCGCTTTCGCGCAGCGTGAGGCAGGTTTTCGGCGGCAGAATCGAACGCAGCCGCAGCGCGGAGGACGCGTCTGCGGAGACGACCACTTCGGCGGGGCGCATGCGCGCGAGCAGATCATGGAGCTTGCGGTGGTCTCGGTCGTTGAGCGTCTGCGTCGCCCACGATTCTCCAGTCGAGACGTCGAGGCAGGCCGCTCCCCATCCGACCAGATCGTTTTCGACAGCGATCAGGCAGTTCGCGGCGGCGGGATCGAGGAGCTCGTCTTCGACGATCGTGCCGGGCGTCACCACGCGCACGACGTCGCGCGCGACGATTTTCTTGTCTTTTGAAGGCGCTTCGAGCTGTTCGGCGATCGCGACCTTGCGGCCGGCGCGGAGTAGACGGGCGACGTAGTTCTGGGCGTTGTGGAAGGGCACGCCGCACATCGGCACGCCCTGGCGCTGGGTCAGGACCAGGCCGAGGATCGCGGAGGCTTCCTGCGCGTCAAGGCCGAACATCTCATAAAAGTCGCCGAGTCGGAAAAAGAGAATGCTGTGGGGATGACGGGCCTTGATGTTCTGGTACTGCCGCATCACGGGCGTGTCGGGCATGGCCTCGACGGGGAGCATACTCGTGATTGTACCAATTTAGGGCTGCGAGGCTATTTTGCCAGGGCGGCTTGGACGTCGTGGGCGAGCTTCTCGACGGACTTTGAGCCGAACTCGCGCAAGAGCACCTTTCCATCGCGGCCGATCAGGTAGGCGGTCGGCAGTCCCGGCACGACCCAGCCTTTCGGCGCGCGCTCCCCGCCGTTTAAAATGATCGGGTAATTGATCCGCATCTTCTTGGCGAACGGAGCGACTTCGGAGATGTCTTCGTCCATGGAGACGCCGAGGACGACGAAGCCCTTGGCGCCGAGGTTTTTCTGGAGCTTCACGAGTTCGGGGATTTCGGCTCGGCAGGGGTCGCACCAAGTGGCCCAGAAATCCACGAGAATCACCTTGCCCTTATAGTCAGCCAAGGAGAGGGTGCTGCCTTCAAGCGTTTTGCCGAAAAGAGCGGGTGTTGCTTCGGTCGAGCCGGGGGGAGTGGACGGCGTGCAAGCCCCCGTCCAAGCGAGCGCCGCGATAAAAATAATGGGATAACGGCGTATTTTTTTCAAAGGAGGAATCGTTCCATGACTTTCGGGGTGAGGCGGTTGAGCCATGTGAGTTTGTCGAAGAAGATCAGGAGGCCGATCCCGATGAGCAAAGCGCCCGCGGCGATCTCGCCGGTGCGGATGTATTTTTTATAACGCACGAAGAAGCGCATGAAGCGCGTGACCGCGAATCCGGTGATCACGAACGGGATGCCGAGGCCGAGAGAGTACACGAACAGCAAGGCCATGCCCTGGCCCACGGTCTCGCGCGTGGCGGCGAGCGCCAGAATTCCCGATAGGATCGGGCCGATGCACGGGGTCCAGCCGAAGGCGAAGGCTAGGCCCATGAAGAAAGAGCCGACGTAGCCGGCCTTGAAGGCCGCGGTGTCCGCGCGCTTGTGGTAATAGAGCCACTCGATCGGCAGAAGGCCGGTCATGTGCAGGCCGAATAGGATCACGACGGCGCCGGCGATCTTGCTGACGACCGCAACCTGCTCGGCCAGCAGGCGGCCGATCTCGGTCGCGGTCGCGCCAAGCAGAGTGAAGATAAGAGAGAAGCCGGCGACGAAGCACAGGGATTCCCAGCCGGCATGGCGCAGACGCGTGCGGTCGTCGCCTCCGGCGGACAGTTCCTCAAGGGTTAGGCCGGACATGAACGAGATGTAGCCTGGCACCAGGGGGAGAACGCAGGGAGACAGGAAGGAAGCGAGCCCTCCCAGAAGCGCCGCGCCGTAGCCGACCGTTCCGTTTCCCATCATTTTGATCCTATCATTTCAGTATGATGACCCGAATGAGGACGATTCTCGTCGTACTGATCCTAGCCCCGGCCGCCGTTTGGGCCGCGCCGGCCCCGCATAAGAAGGAGACCAAAGTGACCGAATATTCCAAGCCTTCCGAGAGCGAGCTCAAAAAACGGCTGACTTCGGAGCAGTTTTCCGTGGTCTGCAACGCGGCCACCGAACCGCCCTTTCACAACGCCTTCTGGAACCACCATGCGGCGGGCATCTACGTGGACATCGCCAGCGGCGAGCCGCTGTTCTCCTCGACCGACAAGTTCGATTCCGGGACGGGTTGGCCGAGCTTCACCCAGCCGATCGACCCCGGCAATATCGTCGAGAAGAAGGACCGCGAGTTCGGCATGACGCGCACCGAGGTCCGCTCCAAGCACGGCGACAGCCATCTGGGTCACGTCTTCGAGGACGGCCCCAAGGACAAGGGCGGCCTGCGCTTTTGCATCAACTCCGCGTCCCTGCGTTTCGTTGCTGTGGACAAACTCGAGGCCGAGGGCTACGGGCGCTTCCTGCCGCTGTTCGCTCGGGCGAAGACGGAGACCGTCGAGCTGGCGGGCGGCTGTTTCTGGGGAATGCAGCGCATCCTGCGCAAGATCCCGGGCGTGGTCCGTACCGACGTCGGTTACGCCGGAGGCCAGGTCGTGAACGCGACCTACCGCAACCACGAGGGCCATGCCGAGGCCGTCCGCGTCGAGTATGACCCGCAGAAGCTCCCGTTTGAGCAGCTTTTACGCTGGTACTTCCGCATGCACGATCCGACCACCAAGGACCGCCAGGGCAACGACCAGGGCAGTTCATACCGTTCCGCGATCTTCTACCACACCGCCGCCCAGAAGAAGACCGCCGAGGCGTTCATCGCGCGGCTCAACAAAAAAGGGAAGTGGGGCGCGCCGATCGTGACCGAGGTCAAGAAGGCGGACCAATACTGGAAGGCCGAAGAGGAGCACCAGGATTATCTCGAGAAGCGGCCGGACGGCTATACCTGCCACTTCCTGCGGCCGGAGTCAGTCCTCGGAGACTGAGGCGTCGTCAGGGGTACAGCGCCACCCCGCACCGTCGGAAGTCCTCGTCGAACCCGAACACTCCATCGAGGCCTTCCGATTTTACGGTCGCGATGACGGCCGCGTCGGTGAAGCTCAGCTTTTTGTCCCGGAATCTGCGCATCGTCGCGACGGCGGCCCGGTCCAATGTCTCATCGGCGTAATGCACGACGGACCATAGGCGGCTGCCGAGGCAACCCTCCGCGAAGCGGACGGCCGCGTCTTGCCCGTAGCGCGCCGCCATGAGGGTGACAGTTTCGGCGAAGACCAGGTTGCTCGTGGCCAGGTAAGTCCCCGGCGGCAGGCAGCGAAGGAACTCGACGGCTCGGGCGTGGTACGGATCCCGGGGAGCGTTCAGCGCCGTCAGGGCCCCGGTGTCGACGAAAAGTTTCATGACGCCTTGCCTCTTTTCTTTAGATCGCCGCCGTAAATGTACTTGTCATGATTGAGCGTCGAGTCGTTGGGGCCGCCGTCGATCGGATCTCCGAATGTTCCGATCAGCTTGAGCAGGGGGTCCTCCTTCCAGTCAAGATCGCTCTTCAGCCCGGCATCGATGCCGTAGGTCTTTTCCACCGCCTCCCTCAGCAAGCGGGAGACCGTGGTCTTGCGCCGGTGCGCGAGAGCCTTCATTCGCCCTAAAGTTCGTTTCGGAACCGTCAGCAAGGTCTTGGTCATTTCCATGTCTCCAGTATATCAGGATATATCATAGGCTGCCAGGTCGGCCGGGACCGTCTCTATCATACGATCGAGCTCCCCCAAAAGTTCCATTGAAAGACGAACAGGCGCCGCTTTTTATATCATCGGGGCATGAGCGCCAAAACCCGCATGGAGAAGGACACGATGGGGGAGATCCCCGTCGCCGCCGACCGCTACTGGGGAGCGCAGACGGAGAGATCGCTTCGCCATTTCCAGGCCGGCGCCGGCCGCGACACGCTGACGCGCGAGATGATCCGCGCGCTGGGCGTGCTCAAGAAGGCCGCGGCGCTCGCCAACGCCGAGCTGGGCCTCCTGCCCAAGGACAAGGAAAAGTTGATCGCCGCCGCCGCCGACGAGGTGATCGCGGGGGCTCTGGACGCGCACTTCCCTCTGGTGGTCTGGCAGACGGGTTCGGGCACGCAGTCGAACATGAACGCGAACGAAGTCATATCGAATCGGGCCATCGAGATGGCGAACGGCGTCCTGGGCTCGAAGAAGCCGATCCATCCCAACGATGACGTGAATAAATCTCAATCGTCCAATGACACGTTTCCCACGGCGATGCATATCGCCGCCGCCGAGACATTAATCCTTCAGCTCGTTCCTGCGGTCAAAGGGCTTCGCGACACGCTCAAGAAGAAGGCCAAGAAGTTTGACAAGGTCGTGAAGATCGGTCGGACCCATTTGATGGACGCAGTACCCTTGACGCTTGGTCAGGAAATCGGCGGCTGGGCCGCGATGCTCGACGCGGACCTTCAGCGGATCGAGATCGTCCTGCCGGGGCTTTATGAGCTCGCAATCGGAGGAACGGCGGTGGGAACTGGGCTCAACACCCATCCCGACTTCGATAAGACGGCAGCGAGGCATATTGCCCAGCTCACGAAGCTGCCTTTCAAACCTGCGCCCAACAAGTTCGAGGCGTTGGCTGGGCACGACGCCCTCGTCTTTGCCCACGGCGCGCTCAAGACCTTGGCGTGTTCCATGAACAAGATCGCCAACGACGTGCGCTGGCTGGCGTCCGGCCCGCGCGCGGGCCTGGGCGAGCTGCGCATCCCGGAGAACGAGCCCGGCTCCTCGATCATGCCCGGCAAGGTCAATCCCACCCAGAGCGAGGCCGTGACGATGGTCTGCGCCCAGGTGCTCGGCAATGACGCCGCGATCAATATCGGCGGCGCATCGGGCAACTTCGAGCTCAACGTGTTCAAGCCGCTGATCATCCATAATTTCCTGCACTCGGCGAAGCTGCTCGCCGCGGTCCTGCGCGGCTTCACCAAGTACTGCGCCTGCGGCATCGAGGCCGACGAGAAGCGCATTGACGAATTGATGCGCCGCAGCCTGATGCTCGTCACCGCGCTCAACACGCACATCGGCTACGACGCCGCGGCCAAGATCGCCAAGACCGCCCACGCCGAGGGCCTCACGCTCAAGGAAGCGGCGCTCAAGCTCAAGCTCGTGACCGAGAGGCAGTTCGTCGACTGGATCAAGCCTGAACGGATGACCAAGCCGGGACTCTGATGGACAAGGGCCAACAGGAAATTCTGCGCCGCGCCGCGTCCGTCATCGGACATGATCTGCGTAATCCTCTCGCGGTGATCAACAATTCCTCCTATTTCGTGCGTGCGAAGCTGGGGGGCAAGGGCCTCGACCCGAAGGTCGAGAAGCACCTTAAGATCATCGAGAGCGAAGTCGCACGTGCCGACAAGCTGCTCGCCGACATGCTGACCTTCTCTCGCCCCTACGAGCCTGCCGCTGAGACGATGCCGCTTGATTCCATTGTCGCCGCCGCAGTCGAGGGCTTTTCGAAGCCAGCGGGCGGGAAAATCGACTTGCGGCTTGGCGCGAAGGGCGCTTCCTCCAAGTTCGACGGAAAGGCGATCGCCGACGCGCTCGCGCGCCTGATCGACAATGCCTTCGCCGCCCAGGAAGAGAAAGGCGCGATTAAGGTCGCCACCGTCGCGGGCAAGGACGTCCTCGTGATTTCGGTCAGCGACAGCGGCCCCGGCGTCGATCCAAAGATCGCCGGCGTCTTGTATGAGGCCTTCATGACCACCAAGCCCAAGGGCATGGGGCTTGGGCTCGCGCTTGCGCGCAAGTACATCGAAGGCAACGGCGGTACGGTGACCTACGAGACCGGGCCCAAGGGCTCGACCTTCAAGTTGACCCTCCCGAAGGCGTGAGCGGTTTTTAGCCCCCCTCGAAATAGACGCCCCGGCCGCAATAATAATGCCCCGCGGCCTTCCGATCTCGTGGTAGAATCTAGTCAAGGGAAAACGTTTCCCGCGCCACATAAGACGTACGTGAGCAAGACGTAAACAAGAGGACATACAAGACAATGGCTACCGGAAAAGTGAAGTGGTTCAACGATCAGAAGGGCTTTGGTTTCATCACGCCGGACGACGGGTCTAAGGACCTGTTCGTTCACCACTCGTCCATCATGGGCGATGGCTTCAAGACTTTGGCCGAGAATCAGGCCGTCGAGTTCGACGTGGAGCAGTCCGAAAAGGGCCCCCGCGCCGGCAACGTTCGCAAGCTCTAATCAGCTGACGAACACCGCCTGAGAAAGACCCCCTCGCCGCTTGCGGCGGGGGGGTCGCTTCTTTTTAGATATCATGTCGCCGTGGAAAATATGGCCGGAATGGCCGCGCACGCCGCGCGCCGCGTCGAACGCCTCAAGGCGGAGCTACCCATCGCGACTTTGCGAGCGCTTCCCGGCTACGCGCGTGTTCCCCGCGACTTTAAGCCCGCCCTCTCCGGCGCCGTGATGGACCTGCGTTTTGCCGAGCCGGGACGCGGCCTGCTCGTCTCCGGCGGCGAGGTCACGGCCGCATACGCCGCGCGTCGAGCCGTCTCGGCCGTGGCTCGGGGCGCCTCCGGCCTCGGCGTCTGGACTGAGCGCAATTTCCACGCAGGCGACTATCCCCATCTCGACGCGGTCCGTGCGGCGCTTCCGGACGTATTGCTCGCGATGATGGACTACGTCGTGGACTCCTGGCAGCTCGAGCGCGCCCGCGCGGGGGGCGCTGATGCCGTCCTTCTGATCCCGGAACTTCTCGGCGCGTACCTCGAGCGCATGAGCGCCCTCGCCCGGACCCTCGGTCTGACTCCGATCGCCTGGGCCGACGGCGCTGCGCCCCGCCTCCTTCCCCTCCAATGACGGCGTTTTGGCTGATGAAGTCCGAGCCGGAGGTCTTCTCGATCGACGACCTGGCAGACAAGCAAACCAGCGGCTGGGACGGCGTGCGCAACTATCAGGCGCGCAATTTCATGAAGGACATGACGGTCGGCGACAGGGTCCTCTTCTATCACTCGAACGCTTCGCCATCCGGCATCGCGGGCATCGCCGAGGTGTGCCGCACGGCGTATCCGGACCCGACTCAGTTCGACAAGAAGGACGGCCACTACGACCCGAAAGCCGCGCCGGACAAGCCGATCTGGTTTCAGGTGGACCTGCGCTTCGTGTCGAAGTTCCCACGCTTCATTGCGCTTGACGAGCTGCGCGGCATATCCGCCATTCAGGACATGATGCTGTTCCGCCGCTCGCGCCTCTCGGTGCAGCCCGTGACGCCTCAGCAGTGGAGAATCATCACGAAACGAGGCGGCGGCTAGACCAATCGCCGATCGCGTCGAGCCGGTTCCAGAACTCGGCCGGCGTGGAGATGCGCTTGTCGGGATCCGGCTCGAGAGCGCCGTCGATGAGGGCGTCGAGTTCCGGACTCAGCCCATGCACGCGCGTTGAGGGCCGCAGGTAGCTCTTCGCGAGCTTGGCCGGGGTCGCGCCGTCGTAGGGGCGCGCGCCGGTCACCATTTCGTAGAGCACCGCGCCGAGCACGAAGACGTCGTTCTCGCGGCGGATGACGCCGTATTCCTGCTCGGGCGCCATGTAGTGCGGGGTGCCGATGACGGTCTGGGTCATCGTTGCGCTCTTGCCGCGCAGTGCGGTGTGGCGCGAGATGCCGAAGTCGAGGACTTTCACGCCGCCGTCCTTGGTCAGCATCACGTTGCCGGGCTTCAGGTCGCGATGGACGACGTTGTGCGCGTGGGCGTAGGTCAGAGCCGCGCAGACGGGGCCGAGCACGCGTTTGGCCTCGGAGAGGGGCAGGATTGTCTGCTCGGTGATCAGTTCGTCGAGGGTCCGGCCTTCAAGGCGCTCGAACACAAGGTAGAGGCCGCGCTCGTCCTGCTCGATGGCATGGATCTCCACGATCGAAGGGTGGTGGAGCTCGGCCACCGTGGCGGCCTCCTCGATGAGGGACTTTTTGGCCGCGTCGTCGAGCATGAACTCCTGACGCAGCATCTTGATGGCGACCGGGCGCTTGAGGCGCTTGTCGAGGGCCTCGTAGACGACTCCCATGCCGCCTTGGCCGATCGCCTTGCCGATTTCATAGCGGAGTTCGATGCCCGATGGGGGGAGCGGCTTTTTCCCAGTCTCGCCGCGCAGGCCGTTGCCGACATGCATGAGGCCGAGGCCGATGAGCAGGCCGCCTCCGAGGGTGAACAGGAACATGACGCCGAAGGAACGGACGCGCGCAGGCACGCGCAGGATGGAGGTCCTTTCAGGGCCGCGCGTCAGCGTCGCCGGGCTCAAGCCGTGGCGCCGGGTCGAGTCGCGGTAGTCGGGCTCGAACTGGGAGTTGAGCAGGGCCGCGGCCTTGAGGTCGGCTGCCATCGCTTCGTAGTCGCCGCGTCCCTCCTGCGCGTGGCCGCGGTTGGCGAAGGCGTACGGGTTCTTGGGATCGATCTCAAGCGAGTGGTTGGCGTCGGAGATCGCGTCGGCGAAGCGGCCCATGCGGATCGACGCCCACGAGCGGGCGTCGCGCAGGAACGCGGCGGAGGGCGAGATCGACAGCCCGCGCGAGGCGTCCCGGTCGGCGTCGCCGTAGCGTCCGAGCAGGTTCTCGGCGGCGGCGCGGTAGAACAGCGCGTCGCTGTTGTCGGGCTCGAGTTCGAGGACTTTGTCAGCTTCGTCGATGGCGCCGTAGTAGTCCTTGAGCGCGAGTTTGGAGCCGGCGGTTTCAATGAAACGCCGGACCGTCTTCGCGGCTAGATGCTCCGGCGGCGTCTGGCGGAGGGCTTCGACTTGGTTGAGCTGCTGGACCATGCCGTGGTACTCGCGCTCGACGGACTGAGCTAAGCTCGTGTTCTCGAATTTGGGCGCGGCGACGGTGCGGCCCTCGGACAGCTTCATCAGCGCGTAAGCGGTCTTGTCGTTCGGGTCGACGGCGAGCGCGCGGCGGGCGTCCTCGGCGGCCTGCAGGTAGTTGCCGAGGCCGTAGGAGGCCGCGGCGCGCGCGGTCCAGGCCCCGGCTTCGCGAGGCGCGCGGCGCAGCACCGCGTCGGCATCGGCGTAGCCGAGCGCGAAGTCGCCGAGCGCGGAACTCGCCTGGGAGCGGCTGATCAGGGCGTCTTTGTCCGTGGGGTCGAAGCCGAGCGCCAAGTCGGCGAGCTCGCGGCCTTCCTGCCAGCGCTCGGCGCGGTTGTTGAGGGCGGCCGCCTGGGCCGCGACTATCACCGCGAAATCCTTCGGCGCGTCTTTGGACATGTTGCGGATCGAGATGTTGAGCTCGCCAAGATGATTGTCGATCCAGATCTGCTGGTCGGCGGGCTTGATCTTGTCGGCGGCCTTGATCAAGTCGTCGACGACCAAGATGAGTTCGACCTGGGCCTTGCTCGCGGGCGAACCGGCCAGCGCCTTCTTGAAATCGCGGAGCAGGCCGCGCGAGGGCGCGCCCGCCGGGGCGCTGAGCGTCGGTCCTCGGCCCGCGTCGGCCGGTACCACGCGCCAGTTCAGCGGCGCGGGGGCGCCGATCGCGGCGGGAGCGTCGACGTCGTCCTTCGCGGCGCGCGCGGGCGTCAGGGTGAACGTAAAAATGAGCGCCAAAGGCGCGAATAAAAGCTTCATGTTCTTGGGGAAGGAACCATGTCAGTTTAAAGAGCTGGGATGGGGGAGTCAAGGGCCCTCTTCTTGTCGATTTGCTAAAATAAGCCGAGATCAGGGGGCGGTTTCTGAGATGAACGTCAAGAATTCGGTGATCATCGTCGGCGGCGGCATTATGGGCGTGCAGACGGCCTATCACCTGGCTTTGCTCGGCCACACGGTCACCGTCCTTGATCAGCATGATGTCCCCAACCAATGGGCGGCCTCGGGCGATCACCTGCGCGTGTTCCGCCTCACGTACGGCAAGGACTCGTTCTACACCGAGATGGCGCTTAAGGCGCTGCCGATGTGGCTCGAGCTTAATACGCTTGCTGAGGACACGCTTCTGCAGCAGAACGGCGTGATCGAGTTTGCGCCGAGGGCCGCCGGCTATGAGGCGCAGAGCCTGGCCGCGCTCAAGGAGCGCAAAATCCGTTTCGAGCGCCTGCTGCCTCCGGACGTCAAGAAGCGCTATCCGATGTACCGCTCGGGCGCCTTTAAGTGGGCGTTGTTCCACCCGGACGGCGGCATGATCTGGGCCAACCGCGCGGTTGCCGCGACGGCGTCCCTTGCCCAGCGCAAGGGCGTTAAGATCCGCAACGGCGTCAAGGTCGTCGCGGTCCAGAAGGACAAAACCGGGATCAAATCGGTCAAGGACTCGACGGGCAAGGTCTGGGAGGCCGACAAGTTCCTGTTCGCGGCCGGGTACTGGTCCAACGAGCTGCTCAAGCCCTGGGGCGTGCCGATCAAGATCACGAAACAGGAGCAGCTGTTCCTTCGGCCGCAGGTGGGACGCGGCCGCTACCGCCCCGAGCACTTTCCCGTTTTCGCGAGCCTCACCGGCGGCTTTTACGGCTTTCCGGTGCACATCCAGGGCTTCATCAAGATCGGCGACCACCGCAAGGGACCCGTCGTGAAGGCCGCGAATCCCGACGAGCTGCGCACCCTCTCGCCGAAGTTCGAGAAGTCCTGCCGCAAGTTTCTCCAGCGGTTCATGCCCGAACTCGCCGGCTTCGTCGACTTCGAGGGCCACGTGTGCTGGTACGACAACACGCCTGATGACGACTTCATCCTGGACCGCCTGCCCGACGCGCCGAACGGCTTTGTCGCGGCCGGCTTCTCGGGACACGGCTTCAAGTTCGCGCCGATCATCGGCAAGTCCATGGCGGAGCTCATCGTCGGCGGCAAGTCCGAGCTGAACCTGCACCGCTTCCGCCTCGGGCGCTTCAAGCTGCGGAAGGCTTAGGGATCAGTAAGCCACGCGCTTAATCGAGAGCGCGACGGTGTCGATGAAGGCCGCGACTGATTGCGGCAAAGGCCGCCCCCGGCGCTTGAGGAAGTAGATTTCGCGGCCGAGCTCCGGCCCCGGCAGGCGCGTCACGAGGCCTTGGCGCCACTCGCGTTTGATCACGAAGTCGGGCAGCACCGCGGCCGCGATCCCGTCGAGCGCGTAGCGCCGGTGCGTCTCGAGGAATTCGCCCTCATACTGGATGAGGCGGGGGCTTTCTTGATCGGGGAAGCCGTCGAGGCTCGGCTCGGCCGGATCGGAGGCAAAATAGCGCGGAGCGATGAACGGCAGGGCGCGCACGTCCTTGAAGTCGCGGGGCGCGCTCTTGCCTTTCCACAGGGCGGCGGAGGCGTAGACGTGGGAGGAGAGTTTGCCCAAGGAGCGGATCTCGAGCGCAGGATCGGGGATCTCGGCGCTGTAGTAGAAGCCGAAGTCGATCTGGTCCTTGCGCAGGGCCGAGGCCATCTCGCGTGGACCCAGCTCGTAGACCCCGAAGCGCGTCGCGGGATGACTCTTGCGGAAGGCGAGCAAGGAAGGGCCGAGCAGGTAGTTCGTGATCATTTCGCGGCTGCCGATCTTGAGCATGGCGGGCGAGTTCGCCTCGCCGCGCAGGTCGAGGCGGGCGCGTTCGATCTGGTCGTAGATGCCTTCCGCGTGGGCCTTCAGGCGCTCGCCGGCCTGCGTCAGCTGAACGAGGCGCCGCGTCCGCGTGAGAAGAGCCTGACCGACCGAGCGTTCAAGCAGCGCCACGCTCTTGCTGACGGCGGGCGTCGAGAGGCCCAGGTTCTCGGCGGCGCGCGTGAAGTTGAGGGTCCGGGCGACTTCGAGGAAGTAGCGCAGCTGGTAGAGGTCCATGCCATAGTTAGCTTTTAGTTAACACTTATGTCAATATTAGATACTTCACAGAAATGGACTAACGGCGTATACTGCGGGCATGAAAGAATTCGAGGCCTTCAAGAGCGTCGTGCGCCGCGAGCTGTTCACCCACCCCGTCATCACCGGCAATCCCTTCACCGCGTGGTTTTCCCGGGGCGAGGCGGACGAGGAGCAGGTCGCCGACCTGCTGGTCCAGTTCTCGGTGTTCTCGAACCACTTTCTCGTCTTGCAGGTCAAGCGCATGGTCAACGCAGGAACGCTCGAGGGCGAGCGCTGCGCGCGCAATATCCTAATGAACGAGTGCGGAGTCGGCCTTGACCCGCGTACGGGCTCGGTCGAGGGCCGGACCTTCGCCACGGGCAACGCGCACTTGAACTGGCTGCGCGAGGCCGGCGCCGCTCTGGGCCTTGAGCCGATGCAGCTTGGGCGCTGGTCGTCGGGTTCGGGCGCGACGCACCGTTTCTTAAACGGCCTCGACAAAACCTACGGCTCGCGCGACGCGATGATCGGCGCGGGCGCTTCCTTCGCGATCGAGTGCTGGGCGGCGTCCGGCCTCGGCGGCGGGCCCCGCCTCGAGGCGGGCAACTTCTGGCGTCAGCTGATCTGCGGTCTTGAGAGAGTCAATGGTCGGCGCTCCGCCGAAGGTCTCGATCGCATCCCGCTGGGGTTCTTTAAGTTCCACGCCGAGATCGAGGCGGGTCACGGCGTCAACGTGTGGCGCGAGCTCGAGGAGACCTTGGCCCAGCCCGGCTTCGACGCGAGGCGCTTTCTGCGCGGCGGCAAGAAGGCTCTTGACGCCATCGAGGTGTTCTGGCTCGGGCTTGACGCGAGCCGCCGCGAACGCGGCCGCGATGCGTTCGCGGACGTCAATATCGCGCAGTGGGCGCTGTGAGCCGTTAATCGACGAGAGCGACGAATTCATCCACGCCGAGTCCTGCTTGACGAATAATCGAGCGGAGGGTTCCGGTGGCCAACTCCGTATGATCGGGAACCACAACGGTCATCGTCGTACCAGGAAGCGCCTTTTGAAGAACAATGTGGCTTCCGGACTGGCGCACCCGAGTGAAGCCGATCTTCGCGAGCGCGTGGATCGCTTCTTTCCCGGACAGAACGGGTAGACGGCCCATCAGATCGTGACTTCGAGAGTCGTGATGAGCGGACGCGAGGACAAAACAGCTTTCAATTCTTTCGGAGAGGCGGCCTCAAGAAAAAGGGTCACGGCCTCCTTCAAGTTGGCCAAGGCGGCATCGATTGACTTGCCCTGGCTGGCGATATCGAGTTCGGGACAAAGGGCGACAAAGAACTTCCCCTCTTTCTCAATGATAGCGGAGAATGAGTAGCTCATAGACCTAGTGTAGGGCGTTCGGGTGCATTGCGCAAGGGTTAAGCGGCGGCGGACGCCGCGCTCGTGCCGGTCAGCATCTGGCCCAATACATAGCGCAGCACGCCGCCATAGCGATAGTACTCGAGCTCGATTGGGGTGTCGATGCGGCAGAGGACCTTGAATTCGGTCGTCTTGCCCGCGTCGTTCGTCGCGCGCACGGCGAGCGGGGCGCGCGGCTTGACCGCGGCGAGGCCGACGACGTCGAAGGCCTCGTAGCCGGTCAAGCCGAGGGTCTGCGCCGAGTCGCCCGCGAGGAACTGGAGCGGCAGAACGCCCATGCCGACCAAGTTCGAGCGGTGGATGCGCTCGAAGCTTTGGGCGATCGCGGCTTTCACGCCCAGAAGCGACGGGCCCTTCGCCGCCCAGTCGCGCGAGGAGCCGGTGCCGTACTCCCTGCCCGCGATGATGATCGAGGGGATCTTCGCGTTCAGGTACTTCATCGCCGTGTCGTAAATAGTCCCCTGTTCTTTTGACGGGAGATGCGCGGTGTAGCCGCCGGTCACGTCCTTGAGCATGAGGTTCTTGATGCGGATATTGGCGAAAGTGCCGCGCGTCATCACTTCATGGTTGCCGCGGCGCGCGCCGTAGCTGTTGAAATCCGCGACTTTGACGCCGTTTTCCATCAGGTATTTTGCCGCAGGGGAATCCTTCGCGATGTTTCCGGCCGGTGAGATATGGTCCGTCGTCACGGAGTCTCCAAACACGGCCAAGGCGCGAGCGCCCGTGATGTCGTTGAGGGCCCGGGGCTTGAGCGCGAGGTCGGCGAAGTACGGCGGGAGGCGGACATAGGTCGACTGCGGATCCCAGGAGTAGAGCTCGCTGGCCGTCACGTTCAGCGACTGCCAGTTCTTGTCGCCGGCGAACACGTCGCTGTAGCGCGCGAGGAAGGTCTGGCGCGTGACATTCTTCTCGACGGCCGCCGCGACTTCTTCGTTCGTCGGCCAAATGTCCTTGAGAAAGACGGGCTTGCCGTCTTTGCCGTTGCCGATCGGCTCGGTCGCGAGGTCGATGTCGATGGAGCCGGCCAACGCATAGGCGACCACCAGCGGCGGGGAAGCGAGATAGTTCGCTTTGACCAGCGGATTAACCCGGCCTTCGAAATTGCGATTGCCGGAGAGCACGGCGGCGACGATGAGATTATGCTCGGAAACGGCTTTTGCCACCTCTTCTGGGAGAGGACCCGAATTGCCGATGCAGGTCGTGCAGCCATACCCAACCAGGTGGAACTTTAATTGTTCAAGCGGCGCGATGAGGTCGGCGGACTTGAGATAGTCCATGACGACCTTGGAGCCCGGAGCCAAAGACGTTTTCACCCAGGGCTTCACCGAGAGGCCCCGGGCGACGGCCTTCTTCGCGACGAGGCCGGCGGCGATGAGCACCGAGGGGTTTGAGGTGTTGGTGCAGGACGTGATCGCCGCGATCGCGACCGCGCCATGGCCGAGCTTATAGTTCTTGACGGGGATTTCGGTTCCGGCGGGAGCGGGGAGGTTCCCCTTTTTGTCCTTTTCTTTGAGAAAAGACGGAAGATCGGAAGCAAGCCACTGCTTCTTGACGGAGCCCAGATCGATGCGATCTTGGGGACGCTTTGGCCCGGCCAAGGACGGCTTGACCAGGGACAGATCAAGAGAAATCGAATCGGCAAACGATGGTTCGCTGCGCTCATCCCTGAATAAACCCTGCGCTCTGCAATAGGCTTCGACGAGGGCGATGTCGGCCTCGGGGCGGCCGGAGACGCGGA
Source organism: Elusimicrobiota bacterium (assembly GCA_023249675.1). Taxonomy (GTDB): domain Bacteria; phylum Elusimicrobiota; class Elusimicrobia; order UBA1565; family UBA9628; genus GWA2-66-18. The sequence continues at coordinate 113,712 of JAHFCE010000004.1, forward strand.
GGTAGTCGAGCGTGCGGCCGTCGACGGGAAAGAAACCGACGGTGGCGCCGTACTCGGGCGCCATGTTGGCGATCGTGGCGCGGTCGGCGAGCGAGAGGCTTGCGACGCCGGGTCCGAAGAACTCGACGAACTTGCCCACGACGCCCTTCGTGCGGAGCATTTCGGTGACGGTGAGCACCGCGTCGGTGGCGGTCGCACCCTCGGGCAGGGTGCCGGTCAGGCGGAAGCCGACGACCTCGGGGATGAGCAGGGGCATGGCCTGGCCGAGCATCGCGGCCTCGGCTTCGATGCCGCCCACGCCCCAGCCGACGACGCCGAGGCCGTTGATCATGGTCGTGTGGGAATCGGTGCCGATCACGGTGTCGGGATAGGCGAGGCCGTCCTTCGTCCAGACGACTTTCGCGAGGTATTCGAGGTTGACTTGGTGGACGATGCCGGTCTCGGGCGGGACGGCGCGGAAATTGGCGAACGCCTTCTGGCCCCACTTAAGGAAGGCGTAGCGTTCCTGGTTGCGCTCGAATTCGATCGAGGAGTTCTTGTCAAAAGCATCGGAGGCGCCGAAAAAGTCCACCTGCACGGAGTGGTCCACGACGAGGTCCACGGGCTGAAAGGGGTTGATGCGCTTCGCGTCGCCGCCGAGCTTCTTGATCGCGTCGCGCATGGCCGCGAGGTCAACGACCGCAGGCACGCCGGTGAAGTCCTGCATCACGACGCGCGCGGGCATGAAGAACACCTCACGTTCGGCAGGCTTGACGCCGATCGTCTTGGCGACCGCTTCGATGTCCTCCTTTTTGACGACTAGGCCGTCTTCATGGCGGAGGAGGTTCTCGAGGAAAATTTTCATCGAGAAGGGCATCTTCGCGAGATTGAAGCCGCGCCCGGCCAAAGCGACGAGGCTGAAGTATTCGTATGTCCGCGCACCGACGGAGAGGGTTTGACGGGTCGAAAAACTATTCAAAGAGGGGGTTTTCATCAGAAAGCACTCCTTTCAAATACAGGCGAAAGTATTTTATCATTTCGCCATGAAACGATTCCTCCCCTTCCTCGTTCTCTTCACCTTGACCGCCTGCGCCGGCGCGAAGCTCGAGAAGCAGAAAAAAGAGATCGAAGACCTTCAAACGAAGGCTGGCTCTCTCTATGGTCAGCTCAAGGAGCGAACCGCGGAGGCCGAGACTCTTAAAGCGTCCAAGACCGAGCTTGAAGGCAGGATTGTCGAGCTCGAGGGCCGCTCCGCCGCCGCCGAGGGCCGCGTGTCGACCTTGACGAAATCCAACAAGTCCCTGTCCGATGCGATCGGCGCGAGCAAGGACGCGCTCGGCGCGAAGCTCAACGCGGTCGTGGCCGAAAAGGACGATCTCGCGAGGAAGCTGTCCGACGCGGTGAAGGAGAAGCTTTCGCTCGAGCGCCTGAAGACCGCCGCTCAGTTCCTGCAGGAGAAGGTCGGGCGGGAGCTGGCCAAGATTAAGGAGGAGCGCGAGGCGCTCCGGCGGAAGCTGGCCGGAATTGAGGCGCTGTCGAAGAAGTCCGATGAAGCGCGCGCCGCCGCCATCCTCAAAACCCGTGGAGAGATGGGGGCCGCGGCCGACGCCCTTCTTCAGGAAATGCAGGCGGGCAAGGCTCTCGTCGAACAGAATGGGGAAAGCTTCCTGATCACTTTGGACGATGGCGCGCTCTTCGCGGAGGGCTCTGCGAAAGTCACGGAGCTGGGTGCGGCTTTGCTCGGGCGCATCGACGCGGCGCTCAAGGCCCTGCCGTCGAAAGCTCTGCGCATCGAGGCGCACTCCGACAACGTCCCGTTTAAAAAGGGTCTGCTCGGAGGCTACAGCGGGCACTGGGAACTGACCGCCGCGCGGGCGACGGCGGCGGCGCGCTGGTTGTTGGAGCATGCGGGCTGGGATCCTGCGCGCCTATCGGCCGCCGGCTTCGGAGAGTTCCGCCCGGCCAAGCCCAACGACACTCCTGAGGGACGCGCGGCGAACCGCCGCGTCGTGATCGTCGTCTCGCCCATGAACTTGCCGTAAACCCCTTGACGGGGAAAGCCTCACCCCCTACACTCCAAGCATGCCGAAGACCAAAGCCCCCGCCAAGGCGAAGAAGACGAAAAAGGCGGCATCCGGTCCCCATCCCGACGCGCGCGAGCACAAAACCGCCGAGCGGATCATGGAAACGGTGCTCAAGGAGCAGAGCGTTGAGGCTTCGGCCGAGCGGCTTGATCAGTGGGTGACCATCGAATGTCCGCATTGCGGCGAGGGCACCGAGCTTCATGTGATCGCCGACATGGATGGCCAGTCCATCGATCAAGACTGTACGGTTTGCTGCCGCGCCTTTGTCGCGCACATCGAGATCGATGACGGCGAGGCTCATGTCGGCATCGAAGCGGCCTAACGAAGAGGCCTGCCGTCTGCCCGCGGGGGGTCCGCCTGAGGAGGTTGTCGCGAAGATTCTGGCGCTGCGCGTGATCGCGGTTGTGGGCATTTCCCCAAAGGCGGAGCGCCCCTCGCATTACGTCTCGGAGTACCTCCAGGAGCACGGCTACAAGATCGTGCCCGTCAATCCCGGCCATCAGGAAATCCTCGGCGAGACATGCTGGCCGAGCGTGGCCGACATCCCCTTTCCCATCGACGTCGTGGCCGTGTTCCGCCGTTCGGAGGAGGCGCTGGCGCCGATCCTCGAGGCGATCGCCAAGAAAGCGCAGGCCGTCTGGCTGCAGGACGGCGTCCATCACGACGAGGGGGAGCGTGCGGCGCGCGCCGCGGGCCTGCTCGTCGTCGCCAACGACTGCCTGATGCGCCGTCATGCGCGGCGCGGCTGACTTTATTTCTGCTGGGCGTCAGGCTTGACGATCTCGACGAGCTCGACCTCGAAGACCAAGGTGGCGCCCGGCTTGATGCCGGGGCGGCCCGGGTCGCCGTAGGCGACGTCGGACGGGCAGACGAGCTTGGCCTTGCCCCCGACTTTCATCATCGCGATGCCGTTGGTCCAGCAGGCGATCACGGCGTTGAGCGCGAACTCCGTCGGGGCGCCGCGCGAGTAGGAGGAGTCGAACTCGACGCCTTCGATCGTGGTGCCGCGGTAGTGGGCCTTGATCGTGTCGGTCGGCGACGGGGTCGGTCCGGAACCGGCCTTCGTCTCGAGATACCAGCCGCCGCCGGGGATCGCCCGGGGCTTGCTGTCCTTGACGAATTTCTCCGTGTAGGCCCGGCCCTTTCCCTTTTCCTTGGCCGCGGCGCTGACCATACGCTTGGAGAGGAGTTCGTTGACGCGGGGCTGGTAGAAGCGGACGTCGACTTGAGGCTGCTTGCCCAGGATCGCGTCGCCAAGGCCGGCCTGAATGACCCTCACTTCGGCCGGGGTCATGCTGAAGGAAGCGACATTGCGGCCCATCAGGAAGCCGATCGTGTAGATCGCGCGCTCATCGTCAGTTTTGAGGGGATTCTTCGACGCGGCGGCTGGGGCGTCGGCGGCGAAGGCGGGCGCGGCGGCGAGAATCAAAGACATCAGGACGAGTTTCATTCAAGTTCTCCTGGTGAAATCGGGCGTATAATAGCACATCAATAATCGAATGCTTTCGATGCCAAAAGGGGTTGGCCGCAACGTCGTCTGGATGGGCGCGGTGAGCTTTTTCGCCGATGTCGCTGGCGAGATGATCGCGCCCCTGCTTCCTTTGTACATGACCGCGGTGCTGGGCGCTCCGCCTACGGCGGTCGGCCTTGTGGAGGGCGCAGCCGAGCTGTCGGCGAGCGTCTTTCGCGGCGTCGGCGGCTGGTGGAGCGACCGCGCCGGCGCGCGCAAGCCGACGGTCGTCTTCGGCTACACGCTCTCGGCCTTCGCCAAACCCGCGCTGGCCTTGGCCGGCGGCTGGCCGGGCCTGCTCGCCGCCCGCTTCGCGGACCGGGCGGGCAAGGGCCTGCGCGGCTCGGCGCGCGACGCGCTGATCGCGGCCTCGACGAGCCCGGAGCACTGGGGCAAGGCGTTTAGCCTGCACCGCGCGATGGACACCGCGGGCGCGGTCGCGGGGCCGCTGATCGGTCTGTTGCTTCTGAGCGCGGGCCTGTCTTATCGCGCGATCTTTCTGTGGGCGGCCGCGCCCGCCTTCGCGGCGGTGTTCGTGCTGGTCTCGCGTGTGCGCGAAGCCGAGGTCGTCAAGGAGATGCCGCCCCCCGAGGCGGTCGTGCGCTCCCGTGCGCCGTTGTCGCCTCGGTTCTGGCGCTTTCTCGCGGTGTACGGACTGTTCGCGCTGGGCAACTCATCGGACTCATTTCTCCTCCTCAAGGGCCGCGACGCGGGGATGAGCGCTGCCGCCGTGATCCTCGCCTATGTGCTGTTCAACCTCGTCAACGCGAGCCTCGCGACGACGGCCGGCCACCTCGCCGACCGCTTCGGGCGGCGATTGACGGTGGCCGCGGGTATGGGCGTCTACGCGCTGTGCTATCTCGGCTTCGCGCGAGCCTCAAGCGCGGCGGCGCTCTGGCCTCTGTTCGCGCTGTACGGGATGCAGGCGGCGTTGATCGAGGGTTCTTTTCGCGCCGCGGTCGCCGACGCGAGCGATCCCGAGAACCGCGGCCTGGCGCAGGGCGTGTTCCAGGGAACGGCGGGCGTTCTGGCGTTCGCGGCGAGCGCTCTCGCGGGACTCCTCTGGACGAAGCTCTCGCCGTCGGCCCCCTTCTATTTCGGCGCGGCGTGCGCCGCCGCGGCCGCGGTGCTCCTGCCGTTCAGCGTGCTGACGCCCGGGTCCCCGCGGGAGGGGATCTCGGCCCTGAAGGCTTCCGCGCCGACGCGATCGGCCAGGAGATAGTCGTCGATGAATGGATTGCGGTTGCCCTGGTAGGCCTCGACGAGATCGTTGCGCCGCGCCTCGAAGGTTGTCGGCGGGTACTTGCGGTTCCACTTCATCAGCAGCTCGATCTGCTGGTTCCAGAACACGACCGAGGTGCGGCCGAACATCCGTGAGTCCTTGTGGCGCGAGTAAAAATACAGCAGGCCGCGCGCGATGCGTCCCTTGACGGCGTCCGGCGGTTCGAAGACCCCGCCGCCGCGCTTGGCGCCGGCTTTATTCTCGTAGTCGGGCGTGCCGTGGACCTCGCCGAAGGGTAGGTTCCCTCGCACTGAGTTCGGGTGTACGAAGGTGGCCATCAGGTGGTGCAGGTCGGAGCGCATCGGCAGGGCCCTCTGAAACAGGGACTGGGGCCAGGTGTGCTCGACGTTCATGCCCTCTTTGTCGGGGAAGCCGTCACCGTCGGCGTCGCCGGGTTCAGGGTAGTTGCTGCCGTCCTTGCTTGTGCCGGGGACGAAGATGCCGGAATAAGCGTCGACGACGCCGCTCACACCATTGATCACGACATGGTCGGCCGTCGCGAAGAGGTAGTCGGAGGCCTCTTCGTAGGAATGCTCTCGGTGGCCCCGAGCGGAGATCGTGTGAAGCGCGTCGAGCAGCGCTGGGCCGGACAGCCCTTCGGTTCCGGGGACGGCCTTCGTCGGGGCGAGCGGGCCGTCCTCGAGAAGGTGGACGCGGACCGCGCCTTGACCCTTGGGAATCGCCGCGAAGACCGCACCCGTCTCGGATTTGAGCGCGCGCCCACCATCGAAGAATTCTTCGCCGGGCTGGAAGTTGAAGCGGCTTGCCCAGCCATCGGCGGGGGTCGCGAGTCGCGCGGGCGTCTGGGTCCAGTCAGGCTCCGCGGCGGCCGGGATCACGACCTCGAGCGGGGTTGGTGACACCGTCTCGGGCAGCGCGGCCGCGAGCGAGGGCGCTGCCGGCAGCGGAGACAGGGCAGGCGGCGTGAGCGTCGGCTGGAACCCAGGGCCGGTGATCGCCGGGGCCGCGGGCAGTTCAGAGAGCGGGCCTGTGACCCGGACGGTCTGAGCGCGAAGGGGGAGGGCGAGGAGCAGCGCGACGAAAGCGCGCAGGACCAAGGAGGGGCGGGGCATTGACCGAGTATGGACGCCCCGTCGTGCGTTCGCCTGGGCCATTCGGCCTACATTCTAGCACGGTCTCGTTTGCTACACTACTGTCGTTCTCATGCCTTTCAACAGTTTCGGTCTTCGCCCCGAACTCCTCCAAGGAATACAGGCCCTCGGTTATGCCGTCCCGACCCCTGTCCAGGCCCGCGCCCTTCCGGAAGCGCTGCTGGGCAGGGATGTCATCGGCTCCGCGCAGACCGGCAGCGGCAAGACCGTCGCGTTCACCCTTCCGCTACTGCAGCGCCTGCTCGCCGACCGCGAGGCCGAGGGCGGCGCGAAGGCCGGCCTGCGCGTGCGCGCGCTCGTGCTGACGCCGACGCGCGAGCTCGCGAGCCAGGTCGAACGCATGATCAGCGAGCTCGCCAAGTTCTCGCCCGTCAAGTGCGTCACCGTGATCGGCGGCGCGAGCTTCCACGCGCAGACCCAAGAGCTCAAGCGCGGCGCCGAGGTGGTCGTCGCGACCCCCGGCCGCCTGCTCGACCACATCCGCTCCGGCACCTTCAACCTCCAGAACGTGCGCGTCGCCGTCCTCGATGAGGCCGACCGCATGCTCGACATGGGCTTCATGCCCGATGTGCGGCGCATCATGAAGATGCTCCCGGCCGAGCGCCAGACCCTGATGTTCTCCGCGACGATCCCGATCGAGGTCGAGCGCGTCGTCAACGAGTTCATGCGCGCGCCCATCCGCGTCGAGGTGGACCGGCCGCGGGCGACCGCGACGACGATCAAGCAGCGGCTGTTTCCGGTCACCGAGGACCAGAAGGCGGTCCTGCTTGAGGCGATGCTCAGGCTCGACGGGGTCGACTCCGTCATCATTTTCACGCGCACGAAGGTCCGGGCTGACCGCGTCGCTGGATGGCTTCAGCGCAAGGCCGTGCGCTGCGTCGTCCTGCACTCGGACCTCTCGCAGGGCGAGCGCGACCGCGCGATGGCCGATTTCCGCGAGGGCCGCCACACCGTTCTCGTCGCGACCGACCTGGCCGCGCGCGGCCTCGATGTTCCCGAGGTCTCCCACGTGATCAACTACGATGTGCCCGAGCATCCCGAGGACTACGTTCACCGCATCGGCCGCACCGGCCGCGCGATGACCGAGGGCGACGCCGCCACGCTCGTGGCCCTCGAGGAAGAGAAGCTCGTGCCGATCATCGAGGCCTTCATCGGCCAAGAAATCGAGCGCAAGGCGCTGGCCGGCTTCCCGTACCGCGTGCCGCCGCGCATGAAGACTTACCGCCCTTCCTTAATGTCCTCCTTTCGCATGCGCCGCCGCTCCATCCCGCGCCGCTAAAGTTCCCGGCGGTCGACCCAGCGCCATTTGCCCGGCGGCAAATCCTTCAGAGTGACCTTGCCGATGGCCGCGCGCACGAGGCGCAGGCACGGATGGCCGACGGCCGCGGTCATGCGCCGGACCTGGCGGTTGCGGCCCTCGATCATCGTGAGTTCGATCCATGACGTCGGGACGTTGAGGCGCAAGCGAATCGGCGGGTTGCGCGGCGGCAGATCGGGCTCGAAGTCGAGGAGGCGCGCGCCGCAGGACAACGTCTTGCCGTCGCTGAGCAGCACGCCTTTGCGCAGCTCTTTGAGCGTCGTCTCATCGGGTATGCGCTCGACCTGGGCCCAGTACACCCGCGGGTGGGCATGGCGCGGATCGGTGAGCCGGTGGACGAGGCCGCCGTCGTCGGTGAGCAGCAGCAGGCCCTCGCTGTCGAAATCAAGACGGCCTGCGGGATAGACGCCGGCGGGCAATGAGAAGCGCGACAAAGTCGGCTTGCCGTCCTTGTCCGTGAACTGGGTCAAGACCCCGTAGGGCTTATTGAGGGCGACGATGCGCGTCTTGGCCATTGGGCTTAGCCCGCTTTTCTTTCGCCGGAGAACGCATAGTGCACCACGCGCCCATCGCGCGCGCGCACGATCACGATGCCGGCGATGCGGTCGCCGTCGACGCGTCCCGACCACTCGATGGCCTCGCGGCTCGGATCGTCAAGGACGGCGGCGAAAATGGTGCCGTTTTCCTCGTCGCGCGCCTCGTAAAGGGTGGGGGAATAGCCCTGGCTCACCGCGCCGGCCACGACGAGCTTGCCGCCGTGGAAGACGAGCGTTTCGCGCCTGGAGCTCCAGTGGAAGAAGCCGTCCTGCTTAACCTTCACGTCCCAGGCGGTGCCGTCGATCGGCCCGCCGAAGATGGAGGCGTACACGAAGTTGATGGCGGTGAACAAAGCGCTCGAGAGCGTTTGCATCCTTCATGGATATAACAGACGGACGGGACAGGCGCAAGATCAAATATGTTACGGGCGAAGACGACATGCTAGGATTCCTTCATGACACGCCTTCTCTTTTTGATGTTCCTGTGGGCCGCGCCGGCCTTCGCCGCGCCGAATGATCGCGACATGCGCCGCGCGACCGTGCAGATCAATTTCGTGTCCGGCAGTCCCGACTATGCCCAGCCTTGGCAGCCCGGCCGCCAAGGCGGCGGGACCGGCTCCGGCGTCGTGATCGACGGCCGCCGCATACTGACCAACGGCCATGTGGTCGCCAACGCCGCCTATCTCTCGGTGCGCAAGTCGGGCGACATCAAGAAGTACCCCGCGCGCGTCGCCTTCGTGGGCCATGACGGCGAGACCGCGGTGCTCACCGTCGACGACGCCTCCTTTTTCGAGGGCACGACGGCCGCCAAGTTCGGCGGCCTGCCCTCCCAGCGCGACAAGGTCGCGGTGTACGGCTACCCGATCGGCGGCACCGACCTGTCCGTGACCGAGGGCATCGTCTCGCGCGTGGGGGTGACCGTCTACACCCACTCCGCGCGCTCTTTGCTTGCGGTGCAGACCGACGCGGCGATCAACCCCGGCAACTCCGGCGGCCCCGTGTTCCAGGACGGCCGTCTCGTCGGCATCGCCTTCCAGCACAGCGCCGGTGCGCAGAATATCGGCTACGTCGTGCCCATGCCCATCATCGAGCGCTTCCTGAAGGACATCAAGGACGGACATTACGACGGCATCCCCGAGCTTGGCATCTGGTCGCAGAGCACGGAGAATGACGGCCTGCGCAAGGCCCTCAACCTGGCCATGGATGACAGCGGCGTGCTCGTCACCAAGGTGGCCTACGGTTCCTCCGCTTGGAACGTTTTAAAGGAAGGCGACGTGCTGACCCGGATCGACGGCGTCGCGATCGGCCAGGACGGGACCATCCCCTTTCGCGACGACGAGCGTATCGATTTCTCCGATCTCATCAGCCGCCGCCAAGTCGGGGAGACGCTCGAGGCGACGGTCGTGCGCGACGGCAAGGAGCGGGCCGTCAAGATTCCGATGAAGCCCTCCGCCGACCTCGTTCCGGGGCCGCGCTACGACGTCAAGCCCGCCTACTTCATCATCGGGGGGCTCGTGTTCATGCCCCTGAGCGACGAGCTCATCGGCGCGCGCGGCGCGGGCTTCCGCGTCCGCTCGCTCTCCGCCGACGGCATGCCCACGCCCGAGCGCACCGAGGTCGTCGTGCTCTCGCACGTGCTTGCCCACGACTTCAACCGCGGCTACCACAATTGGTCCATGGCGCCCGTCACGCGCGTCAACGGCCGCGCGATTAGCAAGCTCATCGACCTCGTGGCGGCCTTCAAGACGCCCATCGCCGGCCGCCACGAGATCGAATTCGAGCACTACTCCGGCTACGGCGAGAACAAGGGCTCGCGCATCGTCCTTGACGCCAAGACGGCCGCGCAGGTCCTGCCCGTGATCCTGGCGCGCTACGGCGTTCCCGCCGACCGCTCCAGCGACCTCAAGCCCTGAAAAACTATCCTTGAGGATAGCGCCGCAACGCGACCCAAGGGCCTAGGATCGTTTGCCCTTTGGCCCCAGGACTTGGTCGGCGTTGGGGTCTACAATAGCGGAGATGAGGTCAAACTTGCGTTTGCGGGGTTTTACGCCAGTCCTGGCCGTGCTGCTTCTTGGGCAGGGCGTTTTCTCCGCCGAGGTCGGCGCGGTCGCGATGAGCGGGGCGAGGACCGGCTTGCCGGTGAGCGCCGGCGCCATGGCCGGTCGCGGCTGAAGGCGCTCAGAGCACGAGCCGTCAGGTTCTGGAAGCCGGTGCGGAAAGCTCGGCGCGGGCGGTCACGGACGATAGTCGTCAGGCCGCCTTGGACGAGGTCTACTTGGGCTCGCGGGAGCCGACGGCCGGCGGCTCCATCGCGCCGGACCTGTTTTTTGACGGCAGGCGGTTCGCCGATGTTGTCGCCGCGCAGATAGCGGCGCGGAAGATTCCTTTTCATACGCTGAAGCCCCGACGCGAAGTCCGTGTTTTGGATCACTTACAGAAGGGGAGAGCCTGGAACAATATCAGGTATGACTTAGAAGTCGGGAATCCGGGGTCCCCTCCCGAGACGAAAGCGGAGAAGCTCTATGTCTGGCTTCTGGCCCAGCCGGAACGTTCGGTGGCGCCGGACGCGCTGTGGCTGAAGGCGTTGGATATCTCCGGCGGCTCGGTTTGGGATGCCTTGACTATGGGTTGGGATGTGCTCTCTCTGGGGAATGGAGTAGGTGATCGCGAAAGGCAATTCCTTCCCAAGACCCTTCGATTGGCGGATATCCGGGGCGACATCAAATTGCTGCCCATAGTGCATGATCTCGGCAATTCCAATTATCGCTGGACATCGTCAGCCGACAATTTCAGCGCTTGGTACCACTTTTGGGGCACCATGCTCTACGCGTATTATCGATCTTCAAAATTCGTGTTGGTACCCTTGCCGGGGCACTGGGTCGCCAAGGTGATGATCCTTCTGGAGGAGTCTGGGGGGCCGATGCTGGAATGGATTCCTCACGGTGAGTGGCGCGCTTTTTTGGATTTCCCCAAGAGACTGGAGACTGATGTCCAAGGGGCGGTTGCAGGAAGCCGTCTGGCGGCGAATCTGAAAGCCTTGAGGAAGAGGAAGACAAATCGGCTTGAGACTTCTGGAGGCAGCTATCTCACCCCGAAGCCTTGGTGGAAGAGGCTGATCATTACCGCAAAAGAGCTCGTGCCCGTTGGGGTGATGGGCGGCCTCATTGCGGCAATTCCCCATGTCTGGATCTTATTGGCACCCCTTTTCACCCTGGCCATTTTCCTGTCAGCATTATGCACATTGGGCGCCTGGGGTGAGCGAAGGAGCCAACCTTAACGCCAGTCCGCTTGGCGCGCGTTCCAGGAGCCGGCGCGCCTGAGCGGGCCGCCCGCGGCGGAGCCGAGGAAGATTCGCCGCGAGGAGACCCAGTAATAGGCGCTCTGCTTAAACAGCGCCGCGAGGGCGCACGCGGCTTTGGGTGAATCCGCGACCAGGCCCCAGCCGGGTTCCCGGTGCGAGCCGTCCCGGTTGCCCCCGGTGACGCGGAAGCAGGAAATTCTCATCGTCCGTAGACAGCGGCGCAGGGCCGCGTCGCGGCGCCGGTTTTCGGCGCGGGGAGATATCTTGCCCATCGGGTTGTGCGCGGTGACGATGGCGAAGCGGACGGGAAGCTCTCGTCCGCGCAGATCGGCGCGAAACCAGGCGCTGAAGTAGGGGGCTTTCAGGCGCTTGGCCACGAGGAGTTCTATTCCTGGGGCGGCGTCGTGTCGATGCCCTTGCAGCCGCGCATGTGGGTCAGGAGGCTCTCGGCCTTTTCGCCGCAGCGCTTGCAGTGGCCGGGCTTATTGATGCGGCCAAGCGCGTGATCGCCCGCCGCCTTGTTCTTATGGTTGTAGCGGTTGACGAGATCCTTGATGCCCTTTGCGCGGTCTTTCTTGTCCCGAAGAAGGGGGCACTCCGGCTTATGGTCGGAAAGCCTGACGACGTTGACCGTGTTGCAGCGGAAGCAGATCTTCACCGGGTACAGTGTAGCCTATCCGTGCCCCGGACTTGACGCGCGGCGGCGATCGGGGTATAACTGGGGCATGATCGAAGAAACGGTCGCCAAGATCGAGTCCGCCATACGCGAGGCGCGCGTCGCCGACCCCAAGAACAAGGCCGCGCTCATCGCTTTGCTCGAGACGCTCAAGGCCGAGGTGCGGCGGGAGAAGCGCTCCCAGGACCTGCTCAATGCGGCGGACGCGGGCCTCAAGGACGCGGCCGTCGAGTTCGACGCGACGCATCCCAAATTGGCGGCGGTCGTCGGCGAGGTCAGCGCGATGCTCGCGAAGATCGGGATATAGCCGTTTTTACGCGACAGCCAACGCCCGGCGCTTCGCGGGTTTAAACTCAACTTCGACGATGTATCCGAGCGCGGCCGCCACGCGCTGCACCGTCCGCAGCGTCAGACTGTTCTCCCCTTTTTCGATTCGCGAAACGGCGTTCTGCGCCATTCCGGCCCTGTTCGCCAGTTGCTTCTGTGTCATGTGGCGTTTCTCGCGCAGCTCATGCATCTTTTCCGCGATCACCGCTTCGAGATAATGCGCCTCGAAGGCCTCGCGGAACTTGTGGTCTTTCAGGTCCCTCTGTAGACCGGCGCGCAGCGTCTCCGCACCCGCCAACAGATTCCTCGCGGAACCATTTTCCTTGCTCATGGTCACTCCCCTCGCAATCATTTCGAGTGCTCGTCGTTGCGTCTGTTATTGATTCTGAGCTAAATAGTCGTGATGGAATCGTTCGGCACGGGCGATCTCCCGTTCAGGGATCGCATTGTCTTTCTTTAGGAAGCCGTGGGTTAAAATAATTTTGCGCAAGAGGCAGTCCTTCGCATCTTTGCTGAGGACGACTTCGTACATGGTTGCGGCCCCCTCGGTGCCCGTCTTTCGCGTCACCCCCTTGTATCATATATTTATTATATCACAAATATATGATATGTCAATGGGCCGAATCAGCTGGAAGGGATGGCTTATTTGTATATCGGCCCTTCTACTCCCCATATCTCCATAACTACCAGACGATCGAGACCCTCAAATAGTTCCCTCCTCCATTGTTCCCGGGGTGAGGAAAGAGTGGGTCTTCTGGTCCCGCCTTCGGGGACAAAAGAAGGGGGAAGGCTGGGTCCTCCGACCCCTGCGCCGCAGCCGGCCGGGCGTTACACTCGAAAGATGGATACCATCCCACGCCACGCCGTTGCCTCCATCTTGATCCTCGTGCTGTTGACGGGCGCCTTTCCTCAAGGGGCCTCGGCTCAGCTTGCCCGCGTTACGGTCGGCAAGAACGGTTCTCTGCCCGTGGTGCCTGCCGGGATGGCGGGCGCGGGCCGAGCCTTGGCGCTCTCCAGTCCGGAGGGCGGCGCTTCTCTTTTAACCGCTCCCCTCGCCGCGCTTGCGGCTCCTGCTATTGATCTGGCACCCTCGGCCGAGCTCACGGGGCCCTTGAGGGTGATCGCCTCCGAATCGGGGCTGACCTCTACGGTCCTGCCTGCGAGCTTTGCCTCTGGCCCGGGCGTGGTCGGCGCCGGGAAGACCGCCGCTGCCTCGGGCGAGCGTGATGTCATCGAGATACTTGCGGCCGCAGCGCCCGCGACCGCTGGCGCCGCATCGATGACGTTCGAGCGCATTTACTCCGGAGCGAAGCTCCGGCAGGACAGCGTTGTCTCCATTGATTTGCCCGGCCTCGGCACAAAAATACCCGCTGGGGGTCCCGGTCAGCCCGGCGGCGGCGCTGAAAGCTTAAAGCCCGCGGCCAACGATGCCGAGGCGGGCGCGGTCACCCTCAAGCTCAAGGACCCTCTGTCGCGCGCCAAGCTCATCGCCCGCTTCCAGCGCCTGGCCGTCGAGGCTCCCGCCTCGGCGCTGGCGGAGGCCGCCGCTCTCTTGCGCGATCCCGCGGAACAGCGCTGGGACGTGCGCGTGAGCGCTTTGCGCGCGCTCAAGAACGCCGACGCCGGCGCCGTCGTCGACCTGCTGGTGGAGGCGGCGCCGAATTTCAACTCCTATTCTTTGCGGCGCGAAGCCCTGATCATGCTCAATGCGCGGCTCGCGGGCCTCGCTGATCCGCGCCGCGCCCGGGCTCTGGAGTTTTTGCAGGCGGCCTCCGTGGACAAGAACTGGTCCGTGCGCGCCGCGGCGCGCGCCTTTCTCAAGACGGCCGGCGTCGAACCGCAACCCGAACCGGTCGAAGAGCTGAAGAAAGAGGAGAAGAAACCGCTGACATTCAAGGAGCGTCTGCAAGAGCGTCTGAAAGCCAGATACGAAACGTCGAAGCCTTTGCTGGGCAAGATCGGGTTCGCTGTCATACTGGGCTGGGCGGCTTTTTTCATCTTCGCGGTGGCGCGGGGGTTCTGGCTCCAATACCATTTCCCAGACATTAAGGAGCCATTCAGTTTGGCCTTCCAGACCGTCGCGGGACCGATTGTTGTCGCGATGGTCCTTGCCATTCCCACCCTCGCTGTCATAGGTGGCGTCGCCCTCATGCAGCATATGTCCGCCAAGAAGCAATTCATGAATGTCGACAAGCCCAAGGAGCGTTTCTCCGACATCGCCGGCATCGATGAGTCGATGGTGGAGATCCAGGAAGTCCTGAGCTTCCTGAAGAATCCGGCGCAGCACGGACAGCTCGGCGGCAGGCCGCCCCGCGGAGTCCTGCTCGTGGGCCCCCCCGGGACGGGCAAGACGCTCATGGCCAAGGCTTTGGCCGGCGAGAGCGGGGCCTCGTTCATCACGGCCACGGGCTCGGAGTTCGTCGAGATGTACGTCGGCGTGGGCGCCGCTCGCGTGCGCGCCAAGTTCGCTTTGGCCCGCCAGCATACGCCCGCCATCCTGTTCATCGACGAGTTCGACGCCGTCGGCGGCAAGAGGTCCGAGGGTCGTGACGGGGGCGCACAGGAACACCTGCAGACGATCAACGCCCTGCTCGCCGAGATGGACGGCTTCCATAACGGCCAAGCGGTGATCGTGATCGCCGCCACCAATCGGGTCGAGGCCCTTGATCCGGCGATCTTGAGGCCGGGGCGCTTCGACCGCAAGGTCCATGTCGAGCTTCCCGACATGCTCGGCCGCGAGGCGATCCTGCAGATTCACGCCGAGAAGGTGAAGCTCGGTCCCGACGTCGACCTGCGCCAGATCGCCGCTCCCACGAGAACGGGCGGCATGTCGGGCGCTTTCCTCGCCAATATCATCAACGAGGCCGCCAATATGGCCGAGCGCCGCGGCGCCAAGATCATCGAGATGGTCGATCTCATCGAGGCGTCCGACCGTGAGAGCATGGGCCAGGCCCGTTCGATTCTCATGTCTCCCGAGGAGAAGCAACTGACGGCCTACCACGAGGCCGGCCACGCCCTCGTCGAAATCGCCCAAGGCGGCGAGGTCGACAAGGCGACGATCATCCCGCGCGGCACCTCGGGCGGCCATGTCCGCGCGGCCAGCGAGGAAGACAAGGGCTACCATGCGAAGAGTGGCTTAAAAAAGCGCCTGGCCATGGCCATGGGCGGCATAGTCGCCGAGCAGATGCTCCGGGGAAAAGACGACCACACCTCCGGCCCGAGCAGCGATCTTGAGAACGTCACGGCCACCGCCGAGGTGATGGTGACGCGCTATGGCATGGGACGGCGGACCGGCTATAGGGTGGTCGAGCCCAAACCCGGCGTGGACCGTAGCCAACGGCTGCTGCGCGACGTCGAGCGTGACGTCCAGGACCTGATCGCCGAGGCTGAGTCGAAGGCCCGGTCCATTCTAACCAAGCGCAAGGCGGACTGGGAAAAACTCGCCAAGACCTTGCTGGCCGAGGAGACCTTGAGCGGCGATCAGATCAAGGCCCTCCTAGACGACCGTCCGGGCTATTGACGGATTCGGCCCCTCCTGCTACACTGACATCGTCGGACGGTGATGTTCGACGGCCCTGTACTGCGGGACCCAAAGCGTTCGGACCCTGGTCTTCTTAAAAGCGGATCGGGGTCGCTCCTTTCTAAGGCGCGGCTCCGAGGCCTCCGAGGCGGAAACGGCGAGGAGGGTTTATGTCCATCCAATCGAGCGGTGAGTACCAGGACCGTGGACTCGAGTTGCTCTTGGCGGATAACGCGGCGGCGGCGCTTGCGGTCTTTGAGGAAGGCGCGCGCAAGTTTCCCGGCGACGCGGAGTTGGATTTGGGGCGGGCGTTGACGTTGAACCGCCTGGGCGAGTTCGTCCGTGCGAGCGAAATCCTGGAGGGCCTGCGCGGGACCCCCACGCAGATCGAAGACGTGCTCACGGGGTTGGTCGAGGCGTATCTCGGGCGCGGCATGATCATGCGGGCCAAGGCGGCGGCCCAGGACGCGGCGGACGGGCCGGCCAAGCATGACGCCGAGACCTTATGCCGTTTGGGCCGCGCGTTTTACATGAAGAAGCGCTACCGCGACGCCGTGCCGTTTTACGAGAGGACCGCGGAGCTTGCCCCGCAATGGGGCGAGGCCTGGTTCGGTCTGGGCGCGTGCCAGTGGGCGTTGGCGCACCCCGCGGGGGCGGAGGCGGCGCTGCGGCGCGCCGTCGAGCTCGAGCCTACGGACTGGCAGGCCCGGCAGTTTCTCGGCTGCGTGCTGCACGACTTGGGGCGAAAGAAGGACGCGCGCGAGATGCTGGAGGCGGTGCCGTTGAACGTCTCGTGGCAGAAGCCGGCCCTGGAGCGGATGGTCGCGATGGCCTGGTGGCCCGAGGACGCGGGCAAGCGCAGGCAGATGGAGTCGTTGTGGAAAAGAGTGATGGGCGGCGCACCGGGGTGCGGGACGCTCGATGTGCTCGAGGAAGTCAGCCGCAAGATGGAGTTCAAGCCGTCGCCATGACCGGCCGCCGCGCGGAGCTCGACGAGGCCATCGCCCGCTTCGCCCGCGAGCGGGGATGGGGGAAGTACCACGGCCCCAAGAACCTTGCGATGGCGATGGTCAAGGAAGCTGCGGAGGTCGTCGAGATCTTTCAGTGGCTCACCCCCGCGCAGGCGAAGGCGCTGACGCCCGCCCAGCGGGCGCATCTGGCGGATGAGCTGGCCGACACTTTTATTTATCTCAAGAAAATCGGCGACCACTTCGGCATCGACCTCATGGACGCCGCGCTCGCCAAGATGAAGAAGAACGCCCTCAAGTATCCCGCAGCGCGTTCAGCCCGTCTTTAATCACGGCCAGGCGCTGAGGCACCGTCATCGTCGCGGGCTTGGTTTGGAGCTTGAGGCCGATGAGCGGGCAGTCCGGCGCCGCGGCGAGCGCCGCCTGCGCGGCCGCGGGCGTGAGCAAGGACTGCGGACAGCTCGTCGAGAACGGCGCGTGCGAGTCGCGCCACGAGCCGAACTCGGGGTGGGCGGGGGTCACGCCGGAGAAGAACAGGGCGCCGAGCAGCTCGGACTGGCGGGCGCGGGCCAGGTGCTCAAGCGGGCCTTCGGCCGAGCGCGTCTCGAGGGCGGAGCGGCCCCAGTTGATCGCCGCGCCGATCGGCGTGGCGCCTCCGGAGAGCTTGATCGCCAGGATGTCGTCTTCAATTCGGAGGAAGCCCTTGTCCGGCTCTCGCCCGGGAGCCGCGGCGTCGCAATGCTCGACGAGGAGCGCCGCGCCCTGCCAGTCGCGACCGCGGAGTTCCGTGAGCGCGTCCGCGAAGCCCTCGAGCGAAGCCGTAGCGCCGGAACCGCCCAGGCGCGGCGCTGAATGGAGCATGACCGCGCGCACGGCGCGGCGGCCGAGCCTGCGATGAAGCGTCTCGACCGCGAGGCGCGCGGATTCGGCGAAGTCGAGGGCGCGCCTGCGGCCGTCCGGATCGGCGCTGGCCAGGCCGAAGTGCTTGTTGTCCTTGAGCCGGTCCATGACGCCGGGCAGAAGTGTCAGCGCGAGCGACCAGTCCGGGCGAATCTGTCCGATGAGCCAGCCCTCGTCGCGGCGGTGCAAAGTTCCAAAGAAAGGCTGTTCGAGTCCGGCGACGCCCAGGGCCGCGATGCCCTGGTACAGGGCGGCCTCGGCGGCCTCGTCCAAGGACGCCGAGGCGGCGTAGGCGGCGACGTGAATTCTCACGGCGTCATCGTACAAGAATCGCCGTCTTGCGCCTAGGCCTTTTGCCTGACGGCGCGCTGGGCCCTCCGGGCCGCTTGCTGCCGCGGGAGTGCGTTAGACTTGGGGCATGGTGAACGCGCCGAATCGATTCGCGATACTCGCCGTCGCCGTGTCGTTGGCGTCGCCGTCTTCGGCCCAGATGCGGGTCTCGGGAACCGTCGCTCCTGTGCCCGGCCTTGCCGCCCCGCTGATTCCGTTTTCTTCTTTTGCCGCGCCGGTTCTTCTGCCCGCGCTTCCCGTCGGCGTCGAGGCGGGCCGCGCCTATTTCGATGGAGCCCTCGCCAAGCCCGAGATTCGCCCGGCGGCGGCCGCTTCGGCGCGCGCTCCGCGCGGCGAGACCGTCGCGTTCAACGGTATCGTCCTTCCCGCCCGGATGTTTTCCGATCAGACGAAGATCTCGGAGCACTTGGTCCGCGCGATCGACGCCTCGCGGACCTCGATTGACATCGCGATTCACGGCCTCGCCCTGCGCGAGGTCGCGGCCGCCCTCGTGCGCGCGAAGAAGCGCGACGTGACGGTCCGCATCGTGATGAATCAGACCCACGTGTTTCCGGAAAAGCCCCGCGACACGCGCAGCCCCGAGGTGCAGCTGTTGATGGACCAGGGTTTTGAGATGAAGATGCTGCGCGGCGGCGACATGTTCGGCGTCATGCACAACAAGATCGCAATTTTCGACAGCCAGGCTTTGGAGATGGGTTCGTACAATTGGAGCCACGCCGCCGACACCTGGCACTGGGAAAACGCGATGTTCCACGCCGAGCAGGCGCGCATCCAGGCGTACCAGGCGTATTGGGACTGGATGTGGTCGGTCTCATCGGAGATCCCGGCCTCGGCTCCCCCGCGTCCGACGCCGATTCCCGAGGGCCAGCCGCACCCCAATCTGCCGCCCGCGCCGCAGGACGGCGCTCGTCCGATCCAATTCAACGGCGAGGCGTTTCCGGCTCAGGCTTTCTCGCCGGGCGGCGTGACCGCGCACCTCGTGCGCGCGATCAACGTCTCGCGGGTCTCGATCGACTTGGCTAATTTCTCGTTCACCTCCGAGGTCTTGCGCGATGCTCTCCTGCGGGCGAAGGGGCGCGGCGTTGCGATCCGCATCGTCTTCGATAACGGCCAGTACAAATTTCTTCCCGAAATGCACTGGTTCGCGGAGAACGGCTTCGACGTCCTGCTTTCCCGCGGCAAGAGCGGAGAGAAGGGCGTCATGCACGAAAAGTTCGCGGTATTCGACGGCGCTTTGGTCGAAGCGGGTTCGTTCAACTGGACGCGCAACGGCGAGAAGAACAATTACGAGAATGCGATGTTCCTCGACGCGCCCGATGACGCCGCGGCCTTTGCGGCGCAATTCCAGCGCATCCGCGATCAGGCCCGGGTGCCGGGGGCCGAGGACCATCAGGGCCCGCACGCCGCGCCCGAAGACATCAACCTCGAGCACTGATCGCTCAGACCCAAGCCGACTGGCCGTAAATGCCATAATGACGGCATGAGAGGACGCGGTCGCGGCGGGCGCCATCCGAAGAGCGGCGGGAAGGGCTCTTCCCAGGAGGTCCTGCTTGAAGGCAAGCTCCAGCATAAGGGGCGCTTCGGCTTCCTGATTTCCGAGGTCGCCGGCACGGCGGACGCGTACATCAGCGGGCCCTCGCTGAGCCTCGCCATGGACGGCGACCGGGTGAAGGTGCGCCTCGGCGGCGAGCGCAACGGCAAGCGCATGGGCGAGATCGTGTCGGTGCTCACTCGCGCGCGCACGACCGCGATCGGCTTCCTACGCAAGGCCGGCAAGTCCTGGGCCGTCGTGCCCGAAGGCAGCGACGAGTCTTCGGCCCTGGCCGTGCTCGGTTTTGCGCCCGGTGCGGGGGAGCCGGAGCCCGGTGTCCTCGCGGCGCTCAAGATCGAGCGCTGGCCGACCGTGAACGTCCCCGCGGGCGGTACCGTCACCAAGATTCTCGGTCAGGCGAGCGAGCCCGCCGTGCGCCTGAGCGCCACGCTGGCCGCGAAGGAGATCGACACGGTGTTCCCCGAGGCGGCCACCCGCGAGGCGGAGGCCTTGCCGCTTGACCCGACGCCCGCGCAGTGGGCGGGGCGCAAGGAGTTGTTTCATCTTCCGGTCTTCACGATCGACGGCGCCGACGCGAAGGACTTCGACGACGCCGTCTCGCTCGAGGAACTGCCCGGCGGGAGCTGGCGGCTCGGCGTGCACATCGCCGCCGTCGCCGAGTACGTCAAGCGCGGCTCGGCGATCGACGCCGAGGCGGTCAAGCGCGCGACGAGCGTGTACCTGCCCGGGCGCGTGATCCCGATGCTGCCGCCGAAACTTTCGGACCACTTGTGCTCGCTGCGGCCGGACGTCCCGCGCCTGACGCTCACCTGCTGGCTTGAGCTGGATCAGCATGGCGCGCCGGGGAGGGTCGAGGTTCAGGAAACGGTGATCCGGTCGGCGCGGCGGTTCACGTATGAAGAAGTGCAGGAAATATTAAACGGCAACGAAGTCGAGCGCGTCACGCCCGCCGTCAAAGCCGTGGTTCTCAAAATGGGCGCCCTCGCCAAGAAATTAACGGCGGTGCGCATGCGCCGCGGCGCGCTCGACTTCATGACGACCGAATATAACGTCAAGATGGACGAACACGGCTTGCCGCTGCTTGTCGTCAAGCGCCCGCGCCTCGACAGCCACCGTCTGATCGAGGAGTTCATGGTCGCGGCCAACGAGGCCGTCGCCCGCACCTTGTCGAAGACCAAGGTCCCTTTCATGAGGCGGCTGCATGAAACCCCGGACCCGGTCCGCCTCCAGCAGCTCCAGGAGGAGATGGGCCAGCTCGGCCTTGTCGCCAAGACCTCGCTCGTCGCGCACCCCGTCGAGGGTTTGCAAAGCCTGCTCGCGGCCGCGGTCGGCCACCCCTTCGAGGAAACGGCCAACATTCAGGTCATCCGCAGCCTCAAGCAGGCGCGCTACTCGGCCGAGGCGGGCGGCCACTTCGGCCTCGCGTCGAAGGACTATTGCCACTTCACCTCGCCGATCCGCCGCTACCCCGATCTCGTCGTGCACCGCGCCGTCAAAGGCTTTCTGAAGGGCGATAAGACGAGCCATGTGCAGGGCATCGACTTGGAGGGACTCGCCGTGCACTGCTCTGAGCGCGAGCGCGGCGCCGCCGAGGCCGAACGCAAGGCCGTGGACATGGCGCGCGCGGCGATCCTGGGGCGCTCCGTGGGCCAGGTGTTCGAGGGCGTGGTCATCAACGTGACGACGGCTGGGGCCTTCGTGTCCTTGCCCGAGTCGGGCGCGGTCGGCCTTTGGCGGGGTGCGGCCGCGACGATAGGCCAGAAGCTCAAGGTGAAGCTGACGGGAGTGGACGAGGCCCTCGGCCGCATCGAATTCGAGCCGGTGAAGGACTCTCTGCCCAATCAGATACGCGTCACGCCCTGGCGGAACAAGAACAAACGCCGCCGCTGACTGGTCCTATATTTTGGTGTCAGGCCTATAGTTACTTGAAATTCTTTCTAGGGGAATTCAAGTAACTATAGGCCTGACACCGGTTGCCCGGTTGCCGGTTGACCGGTGGAAGGCTTAGTACGCGCCGATCTCTTTTTCGAGATCGTTCTCGGGGAGGCTGTGGTGGCGGTCCGGGCGCACCGGCCCAAGGTCATCGGAAGAGCTCTTCTCTTTCCGTTGTTTGCGGCCATCGAAGACCGTATCGAGCGTTTCGCGGGCGGCGGCGACGGAGTCTTTGGCGGCAGCGGCGTCCTGAGCGGGGGACGCGAAGCGGGTTGCCTGGAAGGCGCGTGGTATTGTGACGAGCAAGATGGGGGTCGCGGTCGTCATCGGGACGGGGGCGGGCGCCAGTGCGACGGAGGGGTTGAGCAGTGGCGAGGGCAGGCGGATGCGCTGGTTGATTGCGAAGCTGCTCATCGGGCCGGGCAAGGTCATCGGCGTGCCGATGTACAGATTGCCGCGTCCGCCGGGGAGAATCGCCGTCATCTGAGCCGAGGCCGAGCAGGCGAGAATCAAAGCGAGGGAGACGAACGTCATCTTGGTCTTCATTGCCCATTCAGTATAGGCGTTGGGAGGGGGACCTCCGATGACAGGGGTCAAGCCATGTCGTTGATGCCGGTCAACTGCAATTTCGCGGTCGAACTAAAACAGGTCCGTTTCGAGAATCACCGTGACGGGCCCATCGTTGACCGACTCGACCGCCATCAAGGCGCCGAATTCTCCGGTGCGGACGGTCAAGCCCGAGGCGGCGAGCAATGCGGCCGCGCGGCGATAGAGCGGCTCGGCGGTTGCGGGGCGCGCGGCGGAGGTGAAATCGGGCCGGCGGCCGCCTTTGAGGGAGGCGCAAAGGGTGAATTGGGAGATGAGGAGCATCTCCCCGCGGACATCCACGACCGATTGATCGAGCTTGCCCTCGTCGTTCGGGAAAATCCGCAGAACAAGAATCTTGTCGACGAGCTTTTTGACGGCCGCCTCGTCATCTGCGAGATCGACGCCTAGAAGGATCAGAAGACCGGGACCGATCGAGCGGCGATCTCCGCAATGAGCGCCGTCTCGTAAAGAGACGGAGGCGGACGACACGCGAGCGGCCACGGCCTTCATGAGTTATAGTTTAACTTCTTATGCGCTTGTTTATCGCCGTGGCGGCGGACGACGAGATCAAATCGGCGGCGGCGGAGGCCGTCGCGCGGCTGCGCCGCGTCGGCGGCAATTTTCGTTGGGTGGACCCGCGCGACATGCACACGACTTTGCGCTACTTCGGGGCGAGGTCGGAAGATGAGCTGCCGGAGATCCAGGCCCTCATGAGGCGTGCCGCCGCTGCGACCGCGCCGTTTGAGATCGTGTACGGCGGAGTGGGCGCGTTTGACTCATTCAAAGAAGCGCGCGTCGTGTGGATCGGGCTCAGCGAAGGATTCATCCCGATGGAGCGCGCGGCCGGGCTCGTTGGGCGCGACGAGCCGCGCCCGTATTCTCCGCACCTTACGGTGGGTCGGAACCGGGGCGCTGTCGCCCCGCCTGAGTTTGTCGCAGCGCTTAGGGCTGAGCCCATCCTGAATCTGCGCCGCCCGGTGACGAGGCTCAGCCTGTACGCGAGCAAGCCCGCGCCGTTTGGCCATGCGTACGAGGTCTTGTTCGAGGCGGAGCTGACGGGCGCGGCTTAGCCGCGCGAAAATATTTTCTGGAAGGCGCGAGCGCGGCGGATGACGGAGCGCGCGTACGCGCGGGCCTGCGCGCGCGTCTTGGGGCTTGCGAGGATTGCGATATCCTTCTTGGCCCACTCAATGACCCGACTCATTGCCCGGATCGCCGCGTCGAGGGGAGCGATCACGTCCTGCCGGTAGGCTGTAAGCTCGCCGTTCGAGTGGCCGACGCCGCGCATCTGTTCGAGCACGCGTTTTCTTGACGTTCGCGCGCTTTTCAAGCGTTCGAGCGCCGCGCTCGACATCTTGAGGTCGGCGCGCAGGCGGTTTTCGTAGTTTCGGGAGCGCGTTTTATGGAGTTGGGCGTCCTCGGGATATTGCTTGCGCAGAAAGCCCAGGAAGGGTTCCAGGCCCTCTTTGAACTTCGCCTGGGCGCGCGCGTCGTAGGAGCCGCGCTTCGGCTTGTCTTTCAGCTCGCGCGAGACGCGAAAATCCACCACGTAGGCTTCCAGCTCGGTTTCGAGCAGGTCCGACGGGAGAGTGAGCTCGGTCTGCAGTAGATGCTGGAGTTCGTGAATCAACGTCGCGATGTTCGCGCGCGGGGTGCCGTTGAGGCTGGGGCGCCGCAAGCTCAGGATGCCCCAGTCGAGGTTGTAGGTTCCGCTCTCCCTCATCGTGACGGCCTCGATGACGACGGGGCGTCCGCGGATCTCGGCCGCTTGGGCGACCGAGTCCAGCACGGCGACGGCGGTCGGGGAGGCTGAGGCCGCGCGGAGGATGCGGGCAATCTGTGCGCCGTCGGCGGGATCGGCGACGCTCAGATACGGCGGCAGCGGCAGCCGGCCGACCTCGACGGGCGCGCGGACGACGCCGGCGTGTGCCGGCAAGGACATCAGGCATGCCAAAAGCGAGGCGGCCAGCATGTAGGCTGATTGTAGCGCCTTCGGGGGTCGCCCGGCGCTCTCCAGATGGGCCGCGACCGCCGGCAGAGAGCCTAGAGAGTTTTGGGACCGAGGGCCTACGCCCCCATGTCGGCGCGCTCCCATTGACAAAAAAAGACCTTGCTGCGTTTTGAAGGCTCGGCGCGTCGTCGCCTCTGGGAATGACGCCTGCTTGATGCGCGGCTTAGCGGCGCGCGGCCTGGCCCTCTTGAAGCGGCGCCAGATCGGCCGCGATGCGCAAAGTCTCCTCGAGCACCGCGTCAGGCGCGTCAGGCGAGCGCTCGTAGGCCGCCTCTTCCTCATCGAGGGGGGGAGTGGGAGGCGTTGAAGCGGTCGTCGAGGAAACGGCGGGCGCCTTGCCATCGAGAATCGCCAAGGTGATGTCCTCGGAGGCGTAGGGCTTCTCTTTTCTCGCGGCGCGCTCCTTCTTGCGGGCGGCCTGGCGCTCCTCCTCGGTCTTGCTCTCGGCGAGGCGCTTCTTCTCATTGAGCGAGAGGGCCTTGTCCTTCTTTTGCTTTTCCCAACGCGCCATGTCCTCTTTGATCCACTGGAACTCGCGCGAGGCCGCGACGCGCGCCGCCGAGGCCTTGGCCAAAGACGAGAGGCGCGCCTGCAAGGCCGCGCTGCGGTCGTAGGGGGCGGCCTCGACCTCGTCGTAGGGCAGGGCGCTCGGCTGCGAGGATTCGGTGGATTCGCTGATGTCCCCGTAGAAGGGGATGTGGATGTCGGGCAGCACGCCGCGGTGCTGGGTCGAGCCGCCGGAGACGCGGTAGAACTTCTGGATCGTGAGCTTCAGCGCGCCGGGCTTGTAGGAGCGGTAGGCGGGGGGGAGGTATTGGTTCAGCTCGAGCACGGACTGCACCGTGCCCTTGCCGAACGTGCTTTTCTCGCCGACAATGACGCCGCGGCCGTAGTCCTGCAGGGCTGCTGCGAAAATCTCGGAGGCCGACGCGGAGCCGCGCGCGGTCAGCACGATCATCGGCCCGTCGAACGCCGTCATCGGGTCGCTGTCGCGGAGGAGCTTGATCGTGCCGCGCGCGTCCTTGATCTGGACGACGGGGCCGGCGTTGATGAACAGGCCGGTCAGCGAAACGGCCTCGGACAGAGAGCCGCCGCCGTCGCGGCGCAGGTCGATGATCAGGGAGTCCGCGCCGCGCCGTTTCATCTCCGCGATCAAGCGTTCGGTGTCGTGCGTGGCGCTCTTGCCGTCGGAGCCTCCGCGCATGTCCGCGTAGAACGAGGGAAGGTCGAGCACGCCGACGCGCGAGGCCGCGCCGTTCTTGCCGGGCACGGTGAAGATCTTGGCCTTGGCCTCCTGGTCGGTGAGCTTGATCTCGTCGCGCACGAGCGTGATGACGACGCGCGTCGCGGGATCGATCGCGTCGGCGGGCATCACGCGCATGCGCACGGAGGTGCCCTTCTCGCCGCGGATCATCTGGACGAGGCGGTCGAGCTTCATGCCGACGACCTCGATGAACGGGCCGTCGCCCTGCGCGACGGCTTCGATCTTGTCGTTGGGCTTGAGGCGCTTGTCCTCGGCGGCGGGGCCGCCCGGAACGAGCGAGACGATGCGCGCGTAGCCGTCCTCGGAGCGCAGCACGGCGCCGATGCCGACGAGCGAAAGCTTCATGCTGATGTCGAAGTTCTCCTTCTGGGCGGCGGCGAGGTAGTCGGTGTGCGGGTCGAAGACCCGCGTGAGCGCCGAAACGAAGGTCGAGAACACGTCGATGCCGTCGTACTCCTTGTAGCTGCGCAGGATGCGGTCGTAGCGCTGGTCGATCGTCTCCTTGGTCGACAGCTCTTTGGCCGGCGCCTCCGCGGGACCTTCCTTTTTCGCCGCGATCTTGGGAGGCTCGGCCGCGGCCTTCTCTTTCTTTTCCAGGGCCGCCTTCGCGGCGGCGGCCTTGGCTTCCTCGGACTTGAGCTTGGCCAGGCGCTCGAGCAGAACTTCGTGCTTGATGCGCAGGCGCCACAGTTCGCGGACCTCGGCCTGGCCGGCGGGCCAGCCCAGTTTGTGCCGGTCGAGGACGACCTGATCGTCGGTCGTGAAGGTGAAGGTCGAGGAGGTCAAAGTCTTCACGAGGGCGACGCGCTCCTCGAGACGCGAGATCACGCGGTCGAAGATGTCGTAGGCGGCCTCGACGTCGCCGTCCTTGATGCGGTCGTCGAGCGTTTTGGCGTACTTGGCCTCAAACTCATCCACGTCGCTCTTCTCAAGAATCATGTGGTTGTAGTCGTAGGCGTCGAGGTAGTTGCGTAAAAATTCGACCGAGACCGCGTCGTCGATCGGACGCCGGGCGTAATGGGTCTGCTCGAGCAGGCGGCCGACGAGTTCGGTGACGATGGGGCCGCCGCCGTACTTGTCGATCGCGCAGGCGGGGACCGCGAGGACGAGTGCGAGGGTAACGGCGATAAAGCGGCGAAAGATAAAAAAGTTCATGTCGGGTTATCTTGGAGCGGCGCGCCGGTCCGCGAATTGGTTCACGAAGTCTGCGTCATTTTGTAGCGCCCAGTCCAGGTCGGCGGCGTTGAGGTCGCAGCGGGCGAGGATCGCCACGGCCTCGGCCGACGTGAAGCCGGAGACGGCGAGGTCGCTTAAGATCGCGGCCCGCGTCTCGGGTTTGGCGAGAAGGGCGCGCCACGCGCGCACGCCGGTCTGGTAGTCCTCGACGCGGTTGTGCGAAAAGCGGCTCATCCAGGGCATCTCGTACGTGATTCTTTCATCGGGGAAGCGGCCGGCGACGGGCCGGGAGCGGCCGAAGGCGTACTCGAAGTCGATGAGCCAGGGCAGGTCTTTGCCGCCCGCGGTGAATACGTTGCCGAGGTTCAAATCGGAGATGCCGAACGTGTGGGCGAACAGAGCCATGGCCACGCGCTGCTCCCCATTGAACACGTCCTTATAGTAGGCTGGGGAACCGCGGACCTGCTCCATGACCAGATACGAGTCGTAGCCCCGCTTGACCGCGAGCGAGGCGGGCACGCGCACGTAGCGGCCGAAAAAGCGGCGTGCAAGGCGGCGCAGGGCGACCTCGTTGCGGATGATTTCCCATTTCGCGATCTTGACGACGAAGGGCGTTTTTCCCGACTCCTCGACGGCAAGGACAACCGTGTTCAGCTTGCCGGGGTCGTCGCCGTGAAGCTTGATCCGTGTTTTCGCCGACAACGGGTCGTAGCCGAGGCGCTTGGCCGCCTCGCCGGCGCTGACGATCGTGTCGTCGAGGCCGGCGGGGCCTTTCGGCGCCGGTCCGAAGACGAGGACCGGGCCCGCGGGCGCGGCGGCGTCGCGCCGCGCGAGCGCTTCCAGGGCGGGCGCTCCGGTTTTAGAGCCGCGCAGATCTTCGAGCGTCTTGGCCCACGGCGCGGAATCCGGGCCGAGGCGCGCGCGCAGTCCCGACAGGAATTCGACCGGGTCCACGCCCGCGAGGACCAGGAGATCGGGGTCCATCATCTGCTCGAGCACCGCGCGCGGTTTGCCGTCCGCCAGGCCGCTGCCGTCGACGATGACCCAGCGCCCCTCCCAGTGCTGCCACACGAGGTTGCCGCGAGCGAGGTCGGCGGTGACGCCGGCCTGGATGAGCTTGGCGGCCAACTCCGGCCAGCCTTCCGTCAGGAGGCGCGTGAACGCGCCGCGCTCGAGCAGGGCTTGAGCCGTTTCGCCCTTGATGAATTCCTTGACGAGTACTTGGCCGTCGCGGCTTTCGGCGAGGAGCTTGGCCACAGGCAGATTGGACTTGCCGATCGCGCGCAGCGTCGCGGCTTCCTTGCGGACGCCGGAGAGATCGCGCGTGTCGGGATGCAGGATTTTAATTGCGTAGTTCTCATCGCGGGACTGCCACACCGTCGACGTCCCGCCGCGGCCGACCACCTTGTCGAGCACCGTCTTGACCCGGCCGACGCGCACGACGTCCCCGGCCTTTCCCGGCCAGGCCGGGGCTGCCTCGCCGAGCGAGAGTAGGCCGCGGACCTTGCTCCACAGGCCGCCGGACGCGACGGCAGGCTCGGCGGCGCGCGCGCCGCTTTGGTCAAATAGGATGCGGCCCGCATCGACGTCGGCCTCAGGGAGCTCTTCCCGACGGGGGGCGGACGCGTCCATGGTCGCGGCGGCGGCGGGCTTTGCCGTCAGCGGCTGGACGAGGTTTGGGACCGGGGCCGCGACAGGCGTCGGATTCGCGGCGCTGACGCCCGTCAACGACGGCACGGTCAACTGAATCGGGATCGGAGCGCCGAGGGACGCGCCGACCGCGCCCGACTGTTTGCCGGGCGTGAGCTCTCCGGACGCAGGGAGGTCGATCTGGCCGGCCTGAAGGGGGCCGGCCAGGGCGAGCAGCAGAAAGGCCCGGACGGTGAGGGGTCTCACAAGGTCACTATAACAGGAGTTCGGAGGGCGCGCCAGGGGGCTCGCGCGACTAACCTGTCAGCATCGTCCACGGCAGAGCGATGATTTTCCTTCCCATTCGTGTCACCTGTCTGCCCGTGTGAACGAGGATTGCCCCGCTCGCCTCGGGGTGATCCCGGAGGAACGCCTCAAGGCCTTCGCAGTCGGCATAGTTGGGGGATTCTGTTAACTTGACCTCGATGGCGACGATCTTGCGCCCCCACTCCAGCACCAAGTCCACTTCGTTGCCTTTCATTGTGCGCCAATAGTAGAGGCGGAGCCTCGGCGTGAAGGTCCCGGCGAGAGCCTTTAAGTGATGGAAGATCAGGTTCTCAAAGAGCGCGCCCGCTTCCCGCGAGGCCGCAATCGAAGACTCGTCATGCAGGCCGCCGAGATGGGCCGCCAGAGCCGGATCGATCCAGTGGAGTTTGGGGGCCTTGATCAATCGCGTGGTCCGGTTGCGGGCGAACGCGGGGAGCCGGTCGATGAGACAGGTCGTCTCAAGGAGGTTGAGGTAGCGGTGCACCGTCGCTTGGGAAACGTGGGAGTCGCGTGCGACATGAGTTTGATTGATCAACTGCCCGCAGCGCAGCGCCAGGACTTCCATGACCGTGCGGAAGTCGGACAGGGACTCCACCTGGGAGAGTTGCCGAAGATCGCGCTCAAGATATGTCGCCGCGTAGCCCTCCCACCAGCGCGTCCGGCTCTCTGCCGTGGGCAAGGAGAGAAGGCCGGGCATGAAGCCCCGCGCAATCGCAGAAATCGGATCTTGTGCATGAGTCGTCAGCGTCTCTTCGCGGGGTAACTTCCCTTCCAAGATGGCCGCGACGACCGCCGGAGGGTGGCGGCGTCGAGTCTCGCCCGTCGTCATGGGAAGGAGTGTGAGATAAACCGCCCGTCCGGCCAGGCTTTCGGAGACGTGCCGCATCAAAAGAAGATTCGCGGAGCCCGACAGGACGAAGCGCATCCTGCGTGGATGCTCGTCCACGGCCTGCTTGACCGCGGAAAGAATGCCGGGAAGACGCTGAACCTCATCCAGGATCACGTGATCTGCGCCCGCCCAGAGGCTCGCGGGGTCGCGCTCCCCCTGCCGCAAGGCGTTCAAGTTGTCGAGGGTGATGTACTTCCAGCGCTTGGTCGGTTCTTCGTGCCGGAGAAGGGTGCTCTTGCCCACCTGGCGCGCTCCGGTGAGGACCACGACCGGGTGCTCGGCGACGGCCCGCCCGAATTGGCGCGCGAGCCAGCGAGGGAGAAAATTTAATTCTTCGACTGAATCGTTTTTATTCACTACGTGAATTATAAGTCAAAACCATCTGATTTGCAAGACCGCCGACCGGGGGCGGAATTGACGGGGGAATGTCAGGGGTTTGCGACGAGCGCCTGCATCTTGCGCAGATACCCGACCATCGCGGCCAGGCCTTTATAGGGAACTCGAACGCCCTTCTTGGACCAGCCTTTGTACTCCGGCTCGTCCACCCACTCGCGCAGATCGATGCCGACCGTGTCCTTGTACAGCGTGACGCGGACCACGAGTTCGACGCCCGTCTTTTTCGGCACGCGCAACAGCTCCTTGTCCTCGCCGGCCGCGGGTTCGGCCGGAAGCTGCTCGAGAACGGGGATCGTCTCGCTGAGGACGCGCGCGTTCAACGTGACGCCCGCCTTGGTGGGGCCGGTGTAGGCGTCGCCTTTCACGAAGGTGCGGATCGAGCCGTAGCGGTGGCCTTTGTACTCGTCCACGTAGAACTTGAGCTCGCTGGTCTCGCTCAGCGCGATCGCGCCCAGCTCCTGCAGAGGCTTGAATTCCTTGGCTTCGGCCATGAGTCATATTAGCAAATGGGCCCATCGTGGATTGGGTCCAAAGACTACGATGAGCTTGCCCGGAGGACTGAGAGCGGTCCGAGGGCGATTAACTACCATGGCCTTCAGGATCGTGCTGAAAAATCGGAGGAATACCATGGTGTTCAAGAAGTCCCTTGCTTCGGTCGTGTCGGCCGCCCTTCTCATGGTTGGCCCCGGACCTCTCGCGGCGCAGATGATGACGCGCGGCCCCGTCGCGGTTTCCGTGACCCCGACCATTGGGGCTGGTCTCAACAGCCCCGTTCCGGGCGCTTCCTCAAATATCCCGACCTTGGCCCCTGTCGGTGCCTTGACGGGGTCGATCGTACCGGCCGCTCCGGTCCCCGTCGCCGCCGTCCAGCTCCGGGCCCTGGCCGCATCGGATTCAGGCTCGCCTCTTGCCGTGATCCAGTCCCAAGATCCCGCGGTGGGCGTCGACAAGAAGGGCGCTGCGCTCGCGGTTCTGTTCGATCAGGCACCGGTCACCGGCTCCGAGAGCATCGCGGCGCTCGGCCAGTCCGACGGCGAGAAAATCGCGCAGGAGTTTGAGCAAGCGGTGACGAAAATAGCCGTGTATTACGAAAAGGAGGGTGTCAATCAGGAGCTTCTCTCAAAGCAAGAACTCCAGGACTTGACGTCTCAATTGAACTACGTCAGCGGCCTGCCCGACAGCCAGATCCCCGCGAAGTCCCTGGGCTATCTCGAGGGTGTCAGCATCGCCATCATCAAGTTTCTCAAGGTAAGGAGGAATCGCAGCGAAAATGGCGTCAAAGCCGCTGGAGAGGCCGCTGAGAGGCTGCGCGCGAAAGTGGTCGCCATACCGAATCCGACTGCCGCCAAGGCGGGCCCGACCGTCGCGGTCTCGGCGGAGGTCCAGTGGCTTAAGAAATTCAGCGACGAAAACAGAGACAAGATCCTGGGTATCAAAGGAGTCAATAGCGTTTGGGTCCGAGAGACCGCCTTGGTCGTCTACCTGAATGGTTCCGTGCCGCTGGCCAAAGTGAAGCGAGCGTTGCTGAGAAAATTCCCTGCGCTCAAAGATCACCTCGTCCAATATGAGGTGATAGGCTGGGCTTCGTTTGGGGGCGACCAGGGGTTGGCGCCGGTCGGGGCCATCCAGCCCCAGGCCCTCGCCGCAGCGGCTGACGGTCTCTCATCGGCCCAGAAGAGCCTCAGGAAATTCGAAAAAGAAAACAGCGCCAAGATTTTGAGCGTCGAAGGAGTCAACAGCGTCGGCATTGGGTTCAGCGAAGATGGCTCCGAGAGTCTGGTCATTACCTTGGATAAATCCGCGTCGCTCGTCCAAGTGAAGGAAGCCCTGCTCAGCAAGGTTCCTGAGCTGAAGCTGTATCCGGTCAGCTACGAAGTGAGGTCGTGGAGACCCGCAGCCATCGAGAAATTCAAAAGAGAAAACAGCGCCAAGATCCTGAGTGTGAAAGGAGTCGGTAGTGTTGGAACCGGTGACGGCAAGGCCGTGGTCGTCTATTTGGATGGCTCCGTACCGCTGGCCAAGGTGAAGCAAGCATTGCTCAGGAAAATCCCTGCGCTCAAGGATTATCCAGTCAAGTATAAGGTGATAGGTCCTGTTGTGCTTCAGGCCTCCGCGCAGTCTTCGCCGGTCGGGGCCTTGCCTCCCCATGTCGTCAAGGGTCGGGAGCAGGATCTGAAGTCCTACTTGGCCCTCCTGGGAGTCGATAGTGTTCAGGTGCGTCTGTATGCCGATGCCCCAAACGGTTTGGCCGGCGGCCCCAACGTTGTTTCCATTGAGTTGCCGGCTTCTCTCAAAATACTTTCGCTGAGTCAACAGTATGAGGAGATTGGCAAGGTCTTCCAGCTTTTGCAGACGAGCTTGCCGCAGTGGCCATGGCTGGCGGGCAAGATATTTGAAGTCGGCATCCAAACGAGGCACACTTACCGCAACGCCATTCCCTTTCCCGGCCGACCGCTCTCCGCGAAAGCCGCCCAGGCGGTTTTGACCCAGCTGGGAAAGGCGCTCATTGCGGCCTACTCAGAGCCCGTGGCTGGATTGTCTCCCGAGGCCCGCACGGTCGAACAACGCCCGGCTGGTTCCGAGGACGTCCTGCAATTCATCAGAAAAGGCGGCTGGGTGCTTTATGAGCGCGAGCATACGCCGGGGCGCATTTCCGCCCAAGACTATTACCTCGTTTGGTCTGGGCGGGTTGGCCCGGCGGGATCTCGCGTGCAAGCGGTCGCCACGTCGAACCCGACTGCTCCCGCCGTCAGCGCGGCGACCAAGGCGAATGTCCACCCCCAGGTGCTTGAGGAGATTAGGCGCCATGAGCCGCGCATGGAAACCGCTCTGACGTTGTGGGGAGAGAACGGGAAGGACTTGGACCAGCCGGAAGTCTTCGCGCGCAGGGCGGAAGCCGTCCTGGCCCGTGTGGGCAAGATCGTCGGCGAGACACCGCAGGCACATAATGTCTTCCGTCGTATGCAGAGCTTGGTGGTGGCTGCCAGTTGGCGCTACGTGGAAGAACTCCTCAAACAGCCTGAGGTGCGCAGCGCCTTGCCGAATCATCCCAACGACGTGACCAACGAGGACGTTCAAATCAAGAGCTTCAACGAAAGGTATGCTCAACTCGTGGCCATTCTCAAGATGGCCGGATCAGTGGGCGATGCGAGTATCAGCATATCAGGTACCGATGCCGACGCACTTAAGGATTCTTGGATTATCAATTTTTTGCTACCAGCCCCGAAGGGATTGATGACTTACATGTTGTCTTCCCCTGAGTCGACCCGGGGGCGCTCCCAAGTGTATTACGATGAAATAAAAAAATCGTATCTCTATCGCGAATCGGATATAGCAGGTTGGACAAATCTTTATGTTCAACTCAGCAATGATGGTCAACAAGTTGTGGGGTTGAAATTGGATAAGACTTTGCCTGACAGAAATGGAGTTTACACAGGCGAGGTTTATAACACAGGCCTCGTTGTGGGAACTGTCCGCGGCAAGGTGATCATTACGGACAAAAGCGGCCGGCCCATCGGCGCGCAGGGATAACTGCCCGCACTTAAAACTCGGAGGAATATAGTCATGTTCAGACAGTCTCTTGCTTCGGTCGTGTCGGCCGCTCTTCTCATGGTCGGCCCCGGACCGCTCTCCGCGCAGATGATGAGCCGTGGCCCCGTCGCGGTTTCCGTGACCCCGACCATTGGGGCTGGTCTCAACAGCCCCGTTCCGGGCGCTTCCTCGAATATCCCGACCTTGGCCCCTGTCGGCGCCTTGACCGCGTCGATCGTACCGGCCGCTCCAGTCCCTGTCGCCGCCGTTCAGCCCCAGGCCCTTGCACCTGTGACGGCTCAGGGCTCGCCCCTGGCCGTGATCCGGTCTCAAGACCCCGCGGTCGGCGTCGACAAGAAGGGCGCCGCGCTTGACGTGCTGTTCGATCAGTCCGCCGCCGCCGTGGATGGCACGGCCGCGGGACCCATCCTGGGACAACCCGAGCCCGCCAAGCCGTCCGCTCCCAACGCGGCCGGCATCGTGCTCGGTCTGACGGCGGCCGCCAGGGCCCTGGAGAGCAGGACCTCGGGCTACGGCAATGTTGATTTCTGGGTCCATCACCACGCCATGCGCCGAGACATAGGCAACGCGGTCGCTGACTCGCTGACGGCGATTTCCAGGGCCACGGACGACCGCTTGCTCGCGTTCGAGCTCCAGCGGCTGGCCGAGGACTTGCGCGCGGCGCCTCAGAAGGGTTACGGCAACGTCGACTATTGGACCGATCTTTGCTCTCGCCAGGATACGGCGTTTGCGCGCATTGCCTCGCGTTTGCGCCAACTGAACGACTTGCCGCGGCCGTAATCGCGCGAGTCCGGCGTCGAGAAGGGTTATAATCCCTTCCCGATGCTGATGCTGCTTGTCGCTGCCCTGATCGCCGCCAACGCGCTCTTCGTGCTCATGGAGTTCGCCTTGGTGCGCGTGCGCCCCTCGCGCATCGAGGTGCTCGCGCGCAAGGGCGGCCGCCGCGCGCTTGCGGTGCAAGGTGTGCTGGCGCGGCTTGACGACTATCTCGCGGCCTGCCAGGTGGGCATCACGCTTCTGTCGCTGACCTTGGGCTGGCTGGGCGAGCCCGCCGTCGCGGTCTGGGTGGCGGGCGCGATCGGCGGCGCGACGCGGGCCTTGCCGCCCGTCGCCTTCCATGCCCTCGTGTTCGCGCTCTCGCTGGGGATCCTCTCCTGGTTTCACATCGTGCTGGGCGAGCTCGTGCCCCGCACGCTCGGCATCCAGCTCGCGGAGCGCGTCGCGTTGTGGGGCGTGCTGCCGTTGATCGGCTTTGCCGCGTTCCTGCGCTGGCCGGTGCTGTTTCTGTCGGCGTCGTCGAAGGCCGTCCTGCGCCTGTTCGGGGCCAAGCCCGCGGCCGAGGCCGATCACGCGGTGACGGTCGACGAGATGCGCGTGCTTCTGGGCGAGACCCAGGAGCGGGGCGCGATGCCGCTTGAGCGCCTTCTTCTTCTCGAGAACCTCTTCGATTTCGGCTCGGCGAAGGTCGCCGATGCGATGCGCCCGCGCGAGCGCACCGCCTACTTGTCGCTCGCGCGTCCGTGGGCCGAGAACCTGGCGGTGATCCGCGAGAAGCGCTATTCGCGCTACCCGCTGTGCGAGACGGACCTCGACACGGCGATCGGCTTCGTGCACGTCAAGGATTTGGTGCTCAAGGACGTCGGAGCCGAGCCTGATCTCAAGACGCTGCGCCGCGACCTTTACGAGGTCGGCGACGGAGAGCCGCTCGAGAAGCTGCTCAAGACCATGCCCGACAAGGGCGTGCATCTTGCGGTCGCGCGCGACGGCGCGGGCCGCTTGACGGGCCTGCTGACGCTGGAGGACATCCTCGAGGAGCTCGTCGGCGAGGTGCGCGACGAGTTCGAGAAGGTGAAGGGCTTGGCGGCCGGGGAGCTGTTCTCCCGCGCGGCCGTCGACGCGAATCTGCCCACCACGGAGCTGCGCGCGACGATCCGCCATCTGATGGACAAGATCAAGGCCGCCGACCCCGAGCTCGACGCCGACGCGGCCTTCGCCGCGGTGTGGGAGCGGGAGCTGAAGTTCGCGAGCGCGGTCGGCCGCGGCGTGCTCGTTCCGCACGCGCGCCTGCCGGGCTTGAAAGCGCCGCTGATCGCGGTCGGCCGCTTCGCGAAGGCTCCGCCCTTGCCCACGCCCGACGGCGCGCCGCTGCGCCTCGTGTTCCTGATCCTGACGCCGCTGGAGACGCCCGCCACGCAGCTCAAGGTGCTGCAGCGCATCGCCTCGCTCGTGACCAACGAGACCTTGCGCCGGAAAATCCTCCGGGCCAAGACCGATGAGTCCTTGCTCACGCTTCTGCGCACGGCCGACACGCTCCTCGCCACCTGACGGAAGTGTTATTATGAGCAACAGTGAACAAAAACCTGCGCTTTTTGCGCGCCTGCCGCTCCCAGCCGGTCGATGCGACCCCCGTCTGGTTCATGCGCCAGGCCGGGCGCTACATGGCGGAGTACCGCGAGCTGCGCAAGACGCATTCGATTCTGGCGCTCGCCAAGACGCCGGAGCTCGCCTGCGAAGTCACGCTCCAGCCGCTGCGCGCTTTGCCCATCGACGCGGCGATCTTGTTCGCCGACATTCTCCTCGTGGTCGAGCCGATGGGTCTTCAGCTCACGTTCGCGCCCGGCCCGAGTATCTCGAACCCCGTGCGCACCGAGGCCGACATCAAGCGCCTGAAGGCTGCGGGCGCCGCGGCTGAGCTTGGCTGCGTGTTCGAGGCTGTGCGCCTGATTCGCCGCGAGACCGAGGGCCGGCAGGCCCTGATCGGATTTGCGGGCGCGCCGTTTACCGTCGCGAGCTACATGATCGAGGGCGGGCCTTCCGATCACTATAAAATCACGAAAGCGATGATGGCCGACCGCCCCGATCTCTGGGACGTCCTGATGAGGAAAGTCCGGACCGTCACCGCCGAATATCTGGAGGCGCAGGTCGCAGCCGGCGCGCAGGCCGTCCAGCTGTTCGACTCGTGGATCGGCGCTCTCTCTCCCGAACAGTACCGGCGCCACGTGCGGCCGCACTCGAAATGGGTTCTCGATCGCCTTGAAAAAACCGGGGTTCCGGTCATTTCGTTTGGAACGGGCACGAACGGATTTTTGGAGGATTTCGCCGGGGCCGGTGGCTCGGTGATCGGAGTCGACTGGCGCATCGACCTCGACACGGCGCGGCGGCGCATCGGGAAAAAAGCCGTGCAGGGAAATCTTGATCCGGTTCTTTTATTTTCCGGCAAAAAAGCGTTAAAGGCCGCCGTCAAGGACATCATCGACCGCAACGGCGGTCGGAAGGGGCATATTTTCAACCTCGGTCACGGGATCCTGCCGACAACGCCGGTGGACAGCGTGAAAAGGACGGCGGAGTGGGTCCACGAGATGAGCGCGTCATGAGGCCCGGCAACAGAGCTCCGGCAACGAAGCGTGTGATTATTCTCGGCGGAGGCATCTCCGGCCTCGTCGCCGCTTACGAGCTCGTCAAGCGGGGCTCTCCGATTGAGGTGACGGTGCTCGAGGCCGCGAAGACGCTCGGCGGCAAGATCCGAACGGAGACGATCGACGGCCAGGTCGTCGAGACCGGCCCCGACAGCTTCATCACCGCCAAGCCCGAGATGCTCGAGCTCGTGCGCGAGCTCGGCCTGGAGAGCGAGCTGATCGGCACCGGTCCCGATGCCGGGGTCGACATTTTGCTCGGCGGCCGCCTCATCCCCATGCCCGCGGGCATGAACTTGATCGCGCCGACGCGTCTCCTGCCGTTCGCCTTCACGCCTCTGTTTACGCCGGCCGCGAAGCTGCGCATGGCCTTTGAGCCGCTGAGGCCCGTGCGCCGCGACGGCGTCGACGAATCCTTGGCCGACTTCACGCGCCGCCGCCTGGGGGCGGAAGCTCTCGAGCGTCTCGTCGCCCCGATGCTCGCCGGCATCTACGCGGGCGATCCGGAGCGCATGAGCGTGCGCAGCACCTTCCCGCAGCTGCTCGAGATGGAGAAGAAAGGCGGGCTCGTGAAGTCCCTCTGGTGGGGGGCCAAACAGGCCCCGCGCCGCGAGGGCCTCACGATGTTCATGACGCTCAAGGGCGGCCTGTCGAAAGTCATCGACGCTTTGCAGCGCCGCCTGCCGCCGCGCTGCGTGCGCGCGGATTGTCCCGCGCAGGCCGTGCGCCGCCGCGACGGACGCTGGGAGGTCGTCACGCCGAACGCCGTGCTCGAGGCCGACGCGGTGATCGCGGCCTTGCCCGCCTCCGCCCTCGCCGACTGTCTGGAAGGCCTCGACTACGAGTTGGCGATGCGCCTGCGCGAGATCCCGTTCGCGTCCACTGCGACGTCCGTGCTGGTCTATGACGATCAAAAGGTGCCGAACCGACCGAAGGGTTTCGGCTTTTTAGCGCCTCGCGGCGAAGGCCTGACCGTGACGGCCGCCACCTATTCGTCGGCGAAATTTCCGGCCCGGGCGCTCGCGGGCCGCATGACGGTTCGCGCCTTCGTCGGGGGGGGCGGACGGGAGGGCGACGCCGAGGGCCCGATCACCCGGCTCGAGTCGCGCGTGCGCGCCGATATTGAAAAAGTGCTGGGCTTGAAGGGCGTGGTCCCGTTGGCCCAGCACACCACGCGCTGGATCAAGGCCAACCCGCAGTACGAGGTCGGCCATTCGCGCCGCCTCGACCGCCTCGGCTCGTGCTTGAAAGGGCATCCGGGCCTCGTGCTCGCCGGCGCCTCGTACGGCGGCGTGGGCCTGCCGGACTGCGTGCGCTCCGGACGGCGCGCCGCGGAGCTCGTGTTCGCCGGTTCACGGAGGAGCCATGATGCCGTTCGCCTCGGACTTGCTTAGCCTTTCCGTCGCCCTCGTTTTAGGCGCCTTCATCGGTCTTGAGCGCGAGCTCAGCGACAAGGCCGCCGGCCTGCGCACCAATATCCTCATCTGCCTCGGGTCCTGCCTGTTCGCGATCCTCTCGCGCGAGCTCGCGACGGCCGCGGGCACCGACATCACGCGCATCGCCGCGCAGATCGTCTCCGGCATCGGCTTTCTCGGCGCGGGCGCCATCATGCGCGAGGGCGAGCATGTCACGGGCCTGACCACGGCCGCGACGATCTGGGTCGTCGCCGCGATCGGCGTGACCGCCGGTTTCGGCTTCTACGCGCTCGCGGCGGCGACCACGGTCATGACCTTGGTCGTTCAGGGGGTTTTTCCGCATCTCGACACGCTGATCGACGAGCTGCGGCAACGGCACACCTTCAAGATCACCTCGGACCTCAACGATGACGGCCTCGAGCAGATCAAGACCATCTTTCGCAACGCCGATGTCAAAGTCCTGCGCCGCAAGCTGATGAAGCGCGAGAACCTGTACTACAGCGTCTGGTATGTCGCCGGGCCGCGCCTAGAGCAGAAGAGCGTCGTGCGCCGGATCCTCGAGAACAAGCACGTGCGGGAGCTGACTTACTGATGGACGCGGTCCAAGTCCAGGCGGCCCTGACGGCTCTCGGCCAGCCGAAGTTCCGCTGGGACCAGGTGCGCCAGGCTGTCTTCGGGCAGGCCGTCTCTTCCTACGACGAGATCACGGTTCTCCCGGCCGAGACGCGCCGCGCGCTCGCGGAGAAATTTCCGCTGCTGAGCGTCCGGGAGCGCCGCGTGGACGTCTCCGGCGACGGGCGCGCGCACAAGGCGCTGCTCGATCTCGCCGATGGCCGCATCGTCGAGACCGTGCTGCTGCGGCCGTCGCCCACGCGCTGGACCACCTGCATCTCCTCGCAGGTCGGCTGCGCGGTGGCCTGCACGTTCTGCGCGACGGGGCTCATGGGCCTGACGCGCAGCCTCACGCCGGAGGAAATCACGGACCAGGTTCTCTTTTGGCGGCAGTATATGATGAAGAAGGCTCTGCCGGGACGCTTGGACAACGTCGTTTACATGGGCATGGGAGAGCCGTTCGCGTGCTACGATCAGGTTTCAACAAGCTTAAAGATACTGATCGACCAGAAACAGTTCGGCATCGGGGCGCGCCACATCTCGGTCTCCACCTCCGGCGTCGCTCCTAAGATAGCGTTGTTTGGCCGCGACTTTCCGCAGGTCAACCTTGCGATCTCCCTTCATGCCGGGACCGATGAGCTGCGCACGCGCCTCGTGCCGATGAATAAGGCGTTCAATCTGGCGGCACTTGCCCAGGCGCTCAGGGACTATATCCAGTCCGCAAACCGCAAGATTTTCTTCGAGTATGTCCTGCTCAAGGGAGAAAACGACCGTCCGGAGGACGCCGACGCGCTCGTACGCTGGCTCGACGGTGTGGGTCCGAAAGAACTGCTGCACGTCAACTTGATCGTTTTCAATCAAACCAATACGCCGCATCAGCCGACCGATGAGAACGACGCGCGCGTCTTTCAGCAGCGCATGCTCGCGGGCGGCTACAAGTCCACGGTCCGTCAGAATCTAGGGCGCGACATCGACGGCGCCTGCGGCCAGTTGGTCGTCTTGGAGAAGGATCAATGAGCGACGAGAACAGACGCGAGCAGGCCATGAAGGACATCCGCGAGCGTCCCTCCCGCGCCCGCTACGACAAGATCAAGTCGACGCTCGACTTGAAATGGCGGCGCCGCGCCCTGCAAAGCGAACGCATGACGCGCGAGCTTGCCGATGCGCTGTGGGATTCCTTCGAGAATCCGTGGACGTGGTGCGGCTTCTGGCTGCTTCAGCCCGATGGCAAGGCCTTTTCGCCCGGTCCCGCGCGTCCGGAGCCCGCGCCCGCCGTAATTCCGGCCGAGGGGGCGATCGCGGAGGCTCTGCGCACCGGCGACTCGAGGTCAGGCGCAACGACGATTTTCGTGCCTGTCTTCGACAAGAGCGCCCGCGTGTGGGCGGTCTTCGAGGCGCGCTCGGCCGCGCCGTTCGACGATATGGACGCGCGCTGGATCGAGCGCCTCTTTAAGCCGTTTCAGACGATCGAGAAGCTTCCTCCCCCAGTCCTGTAAAATGGCCCGCCCGGAGCCGTATAGGCTCCGGGCGGGCGCTCCTGGCGGGGTCGACGCGGACCGTTGTCGTTTAAGAAAGCCTTGCTGCCGCGTCTTGGGAAGAGCGTAGCCGGACGCCGTTTCAGATTTATTGCGGCCGCGTGGAAGATTCAGAGAAGATAAGCCATACTAATGAAGATGCGGCGCGCCCAAAAACTCGGTCCTCTCTTTGTTCTCGCGCTTTTGTCGAGCTGCGGCGAAGTGACGGTGCGCAGCGATATCCCCTCGGCGTACGGCGCGCCGGCCCCCGGGACGTCGCCGCTGGCTCCCGGCGAGACTAGGCTCGACCCCGCGATCTCGACGATGCTCATCAAGCTCGCCGAGGACCGCCGCAGCCTCAAGCGCGACCTGACCAAAATCGAGGGCACGCCGGTCGCGGACATCCTGAGCGTCGGCTCGCCGATCGGATATGCCCTGCGCAACCGATTCCTCGATGTCGGCATCCCCCTCGGCGAGGCTTTCGCCAACAGCACGGACCCCGCCTTCCGCGCCCAGCTGCTCGAGCTCTCGCGCTGGGACCGTGACGGCGAATCCCGCGCCGCGGCGCTGATCGCGCTGGCGCGCACGCACGACCTCAAGTATCTCCAGGTGTTCAACGAGGCCCTGATCCACCTCGATCCGGCCGTGCGCTTCGGTGCGCTTGAGGCGCTGGTCGTCTTCGAGCACCCGCGCGAGGCGATGCCGCTGCTGGCCGCGGCCTCCGAGCGCGACACCGAACCCCTGCTGCGCGTCTACGCGGCCGCGGGCCTGGCGCGCATGGGCGACGTCGCAGGCCTGCACCGCGTGCGCGCCTTCCTTGACAATCCTTCGTGGGTGGTCAAGGCGTTGGCCGCCAAGTATCTCGGCGAGCTGGGTTCGGCCGAGGACTACGACACCTTGCTGTCCCGGGTGGACCGCGAGGTCGGCAACGACTTCGTCGTCGCGGAGTACTGCGTCTCGGCGTTGAAGCTATGGCCCAAGAAGAAGGCGGCAGGCAAATGAAAAAAATTCTGCGCGCCGCCCTGCTGTCGCTGCCTCTCGCCGCCCGCGCGGCCCCGGTGCCGGTGAATCTGAGCGCCGACGCGGGGCTGTGGTTCGCGCTCGAGCCGCTGACGATCACGGCCCCGCGCGTGAAGCAGGAGGATCTTATCGATCCGCGCATCAACGCCCATCTTCTGCGGCTGCTGCAGCAGCGCATGGACGCGCGCCCCGACACCCTCGCCGCGAGCGACGCCTCGATCTTCAACTTGAGCCGCCTGTCCACCTTGACCGGCTACTCGCTCAAGACGCGCTACACGGAGATCGGCTTCCTGCTCACCGAGGGCCTGGCGGGCACTAAAGATTACCAGCTCCAGCGCGAGCTTGAAAACGCGGCGCGCCTGGCCAAGAACGTGCAGACGCGCGCGGCCGCTCTCGTGGCGCTCGCCTATGCGAAGGACATGCGCTACCTGACCCTCTTCCAAGGAGCGCTCGTTGATCCCAGCGCGACGGTGCGCTTTGCCGCGCTCGAGTCTTTGCTCATTCTCGGCGATCGGTCCGTGCAGCTCCAGCTCGCGGGCAGCGCGCGCAACGACTCGTCCGTGGCCGTTCAGATCTACGCCGCGGCCGGCCTGTGGCGCATGGGAGACGGCTTCGGCAAGGAAATCCTGCTGCGTTTTCTCGACCACCAGGATTGGTTCGCACGTGCGATGGCGGCGTATTACCTCGGCGAAATGGGCGGCGGTTACGAGTACCGCCGCCTCATCCAATATTTGGGCCGCGAGACGGACCCGTCGGCGCAAGCGGAGCTGGCGGCCGCGCTGATGAAACTCCACCCGAAAAAGGACGAACCGTGAACCATAGCCCCTTGATGGCGTTAGCGCTCACCGGCGGCGGCTGGGTCATCTGGGCCCTGATCGCAAGCTCGATCGGCGGGGTCGCCGTGGCCTACGACCGCTGGAACCTGCTGAAGGAGGAAGCGACAGCACTCGCGTCTTTGCGCCCCGTGTTCCTCGCCGCACTCGCCGCCGAGGACATCGCCGCCGCCGACAAGGCCGTCAAGGCGAACCCCGGCAGCGCCGCCCGTGTCCTCTCCGAACCGGACAATCTTGCCGCGGCGCTGTCCGATGAGAAGCGCCACCTCGAGGGCCGCCTGCTGTGGCTCGGCACGCTCGGCAACAACGCGCCCTTCGTCGGCTTGTTCGGAACCGTGCTCGGCGTGATCAAGGCCTTCCATGACCTGGCCGAGTCGGGTGCTGGCCCCGAGGTCGTCATGGCGGGCTTGTCCGAGGCCTTGGTCGCCACCGCCGTCGGCCTGCTCGTCGCCATTCCGAGCGTGCTCGCCTTCAATTTCCTGCAGAAGAAGCTGCGCGACCTGCTCTCCGAAACGGAGGCGCTCGGCCAGCGATATTCCGCCGTCCGGGCTCCCCATGCGCGCCGAGGATGACGCCGACGGCCCCATCACCGGGATCAACGTCACCCCGCTCGTCGACGTGGTCCTCGTCGTTCTGATCATCTTCATGGCCACCGCGCCGATGATCGCGCGCCGCGCGATCCGCGTCGAGGTCCCGCGCGTGGCCAAGTCCGACAAGAGCGCCACCGACGCGCTGGCCGTGGCATTTAACGGCCGCCGTGAACTTACTTTGTCGGGAAAGGCGATGACGCTTGAAGATTTAAAAAAGGCGCTGTCCGCCGCGACGGCGGCCAAGCCCGACCAGCCCGTGACTTTGTCCGCCGACAAGACCCTGCCGTACGGCGACGTCGCCGAGCTTCTCGACGCGGTGCGTTCTGCCGGCGTCAAGAAGGTTGGGTTGGAGGTGCGCCGCAAGTGACGACGCAGGCCGCGCGCGGGCGTCCGCCCCAGGCGCCGCCCCTGCGGCGGTCGGTCGGGGTGTCCGCGGCGATGCACGCGCTGTTTTTCGCGGCGCTGTGGATTCTGCCGCGTTTGAGCTGGAACTCTCCGCCGCCGTTCGAGGTCGAGATCACGAGCCCGTTTCTCGGCGACGGACCCGCGAAGCTGGGCGCCCCGAAGGCCTTCGTGCCGGGCGTTCCCGCCAAGGTCAACGTCACGCCCGACGTTCCCGTCGCGCCCCAGCCCGTCTTGAAGGCGCCGGAGCCCGCGAAGGACTGGACTCTTCCCGGACCGAACACGAAGATCGTCGAGACGCCGGCGCCTCCCGCCGCGACGCCCGGCGGTGCCGTCGGCGGCACGGGCACCGCGGCCAAGATCGGCGGTTCCGGCGAGGGCGCGGACGACGGCGTGCCCGGCGGGACCGGCCACGGCGGCACGCCTCTAAAGGAACTGCCGCGCCTGCTCAACCGCGATGAAGTCTTGGCCGGCCTCAAGCGTCTCTACCCGGAAAGCGAGCGTCAGGCGGGCCGCGAGGGCGCTGTCGTCATCACGATCCACCTCGGCGTAGACGGCCTGGTGTCGTTCTCCGACATCGCGCGGCCGGCGAGCCCGGCATTCGACGAGGCGGCTAAGAAGGTCGGCGCGCTGATGCGCTTCTCGCCCGCGATCGGCCTCAACGGACGCCCCGTGCCGGTGCGCATGCCCCAGGAAGTCCGCTTCCGGCTGACGGACTAAGGCGTCTGAGACCCTGACGCGACTTCGGCGAGTCTTATCGGCTTAGTACGAGAGCCTCATCAAGACCCCCCAGACGAGGCCGACGGCCGCCCCGATGACCGCGCCGGAAACGACTGCCGCGGCGATCGCGGGCGCGCCGAAGGTTCCGATGATCACGCCGACGACCGCGCCGGCAGCGCCGAAGGCGGCGACCTCGCCCAAGAGCTCCTTGGCATCCGTTACGAATCTGCTTTCGCGCCGAGCGCCGGTCTTTTGCGTCATCACGAACCGGCCAGCCTTGTTCACGGATGCGGGCCGGAGCGTTCGCGCGCCCTTCGAAGAGACGGCCAAGGATCCGACCCCGCGTCCCCCGCGAGAGGCAGCGACGGTCGAAGTCTCGTCGTCCTGCGCGCGCCCGCCCGTGTAGGCCGAGTCGATGCGCGTCGGGTCACCATGCATCGTTTGGAGCGTCTCGAGCGGATCGGCGTGCGACAGGCCGGCGAGGGACAGTCCGATCAAGGTGATAATCAGTTTCATTGAGGTTTCCTCCGTTTGAGTCTTATCGGCTCCACTCCGAGAGCATTCCGAAGATCCCGAAGACGAGACCGACGCTCGCTCCGATGACCGCGCCGGAAACGGTGGCCGCTACGATCGCGGGCGCGCCGAAGACTCCGATGAGCAGGCCGACGACCGCGCCGAGAGCGCCCCAGCCGGCGACGTTGTTC
Source organism: Elusimicrobiota bacterium (assembly GCA_023249675.1). Taxonomy (GTDB): domain Bacteria; phylum Elusimicrobiota; class Elusimicrobia; order UBA1565; family UBA9628; genus GWA2-66-18. The sequence continues at coordinate 158,115 of JAHFCE010000004.1, forward strand.
ACGAGCGTCATGATGCCATCACCGAAGTGCTGTCCGCGTCGAGCGTCGCTCCCTTTTATCACCGCGAACCCGACGCTGCGCATCTTGTTCACGGACGTGGGCCGCTTGCGCAGCTCTTTCGAAGAGACGGCCAAAGATCCGACCTTGCGTTCCCCGCGGGAGGCGTCGACGGTCGAAGTCTCGTCGGTCTGCGCGCGCGCGCCCGTGTAGGCCTTGTCGATGCTCGCCGGGTCGCCGTCCATCGTCTGGAGCGTTTCGAGCGGATCGGCGTGCGCAAGGCCGGCAAACGACAGTCCGATCAAGGCGATAAGAAGTTTCATTGAAGTTTTCTCCGTTGCGGAATCGATAGGGATATTTTACCGGGGACGGCCTTCGGGCGCATGGGGCTTACGTCCCCCCAGTTCCCCGCTTTCGGCCCAGTTCCGCCTGGGTCCTTGGCCTGGGGTGAAAACGCCCGTAACGGCACGTTGAATGGAACTTTTTCGGGGGGCCAATCGTCTGATAGGGACGGCAAAAACTGTTGTTGACAACAGTTTTTAGGAGTGAACCTGTGGACACTGTGGATATCTCCCGGCTGACCGCCGAGGAATTGTGGGCGCGGCTTCTCCATCTCGCAAGGATGGAGCGCGGCGCGATCTGCGACCTCGTCGAGACCTTGGCCGAGATCGACCGGCGCGGGCTTTACAAGGATCACGAGTACGTCTCGCTCTTCGAGTGCTGCGTGCATAAGCTCGGTCTTTCGGAGGCGGCGTCCTACCGGCGCATCCGCGCGGCCCGCGCGATCAAGCTTTTCCCGCCGATCGGCCCTCTCCTGAGGCAAGGGCGGCTCACGCTTGAATCCGTCGCCCTGCTGCATCCTTTCCTGAATGATATCGACGCCGGGACATTGGTGGCGCAGGCCTCGGGCAAAAGAGTTTGGGAGGTCGAGCGCCTGGTCGCGATGCGACGCACGGAGGCGCCTCGCCGCGACGTCGTTCGCTTCGTGCCGACCATGGCGCTCGAGACGACTCCTTCCCAGTCGCTTCCCGATGCGCCGCTCCTGAATTCATTGGAGGCTGTCCCAACTTCCCCGCCGCAAACCGCGTCCGTGACGCCCCAAGCCGCGCCGGCTTCCCCCGGCGTGCGCATCGCCTTCACTGCCGACGAAGAATTCTTCAAGCTCCTGCGCCAGGCGCAGGCGGTGATGCGCCATAAGTATCCGAACGGCCGGTTGGACGGAGTGTTTCGCGACGCGCTTCAAGCATTGCTGCGGAAAAAGACCCCCTGGGCGTTCAGGCAAGGCGCAGCCCGGAATAGGGCTCACTCAGGTGACTGATCTTAATGAGGTGGTCACAATTTGCAACTACCTTGTTTGATGCGGCGCGAGGCGAAGAACACGGCCGCCGCGAGCGCGGCGATGCCGCCGCAGATCCAGGGCAGCGCCGGGCCCATGCCGAGCGCATCCATGAGTCCGCCGAGCGCGAAGGATGCCGCGGCCGAGCCCAGCACGAAGGAGCCGTACAGGAAGCTCAGCGCGCGCGGCTGGTCCTTCTCCGCGATCGTGCGCTGGACCTCGGAGCGCAGGCTCAGGTCGCTCGCCGCCCAGGAGAGGCTCGAGGCCAGGATCAGCGGCAGCAAAATAGGCAGCGCGGTCGTCGCGGCGAGCGTCCAGATGAGGAGCAGGCCGAGCGCGCCGTACTTGACCCAGGCGGTCGGCCCCTGGAAACGGGCGGCGAACTTGAGCAGGAGGACCGCGCCGAGAAGCTCGCCGAGGTTCGAGGCCGTGAGCAGCCACGCCGAGGATTGGGGCGCGTGGAGAATCGTCTTGGCGAAGACGGGGATCAGCAGGTTTTCGAAGATGCGGTGCACGATCTGCGGGAGCACGAAGGCGAGGGCGACCCAGCGCAGGCGTCCGTCGCCGAGCACGAGCGCGGCGCCCGCCTTCACATCGCCCAGGTATTCCTTGATCTTGCCCAAGACGCGGCGTCTGGCCGCAAACGAGGCGGGGCCGGCGTCCGCGGGTTTGTCGTGGCGCACGCGCAGGAAGAAGTACGAAGCGAGCACGTAGGCGGGCGGCTGGATCAGCATGGAGTAGAGCGGACCTATGAGGCCGATGAGAGCGCCCGCGGCCAACGCGCCGGCCACCCCCGCGCTTTCGTAGGCGATGTGCAGGCGCGCGTTGTATTGATTGAGCGCGTCGCCGTCCTGGCCGAGGATCAGCGCCGCGATCGAGTGGCGCGTCGTCTCCGCGATGCCGACCGCCCCGCCGATGAGAATGTAAAGAGGCAGCAAGGTCGCGGCGCTGAGCGCGGAGACGGCCCCGAGAGCCACGATGGCGCCGACCAATATCGCCTGCGCCACAACGGCGCCGGCGAGCACGGTGTGCGCGGGGAAGCGGTCCGTGAGCGAGCCGGCCGCGCCCGCGAAGACGGCCTGGGAGACGCCGTAGGCCACGACCAACGCCGCGACCATCGAGGCGCCGCCGAGCGTGGTGAGCGCGAGAATCGGGACGCTGAGCGTGACCGTTTCCATGCCGCTTTTCATCGCGGCGGTGCCGAGCATCATGCGGCGGACATTTTTCGCGGCCGTGGGATTCGGGGCGCGCGGCGCGGGGGGAGGAAGGGAGGGCGGGTCCGATGCCGCGGCGGCGGACAGAACGGCGTCGGTCCCAGCGCCCAGAATCGGAGCCTCGCCGGTCAGGAGGGCGAAGCTTTGGGCCGCGGCTTTTGGAGCGGCGCAGGCGGGGAGGTTCGCGAGGGACCGCGTCAACGCCTGAGCGGCTTGGACGCGGGCGGACAACGGCTGCGGCTGGGCGGCGGGCGCGACGACGGTCGGACTAACGGACGCAGAGAGAGCGGAAGGGGGAAAAGAAAACGACGGCGCCGGCAACGGGTCGGCGCCCATGGGGGGAAGAACGCCGGGGGAGCCGGCGAGAGGCTTGACGGAACGGATTTGGGCGACGGCGTCGGTCGGCAATGAGGCCGCGATTAACAGGAAAGAAACGGCGAGTCGGACAGCGCGCGCCTTCATGACGGGGCCAGTATAGCCAACGCGCGAAGGACTCCTGCGGGCCAAGAGGGCACAAAGGAGGCGGCAGGGTAGCCTACGGAGAAGGGGGCCCTAGGTCCTACGCCGTCTTGCCGCTGGCGCGGACGGTCGCCACGACCTTGAGGATGTCCTCGCCGTAGCGGCTGCGTTTGAGGTCGGAGAGGGGGCCTAGGAGATCTCCGCCGTTGCCGCGGCAGGCGTGGATCGCGAGCAGGCGCAGATTTTCGGTCGTCATGATGACGACGGGCTCGATGGCGTCCTTCTCGGAGCGGCTCTTGCGCCAGGCGCGCAGGGCCTCGAAGGTGCGCCACTCGAGATCGGATAGGCGCTTGCGCGCCGAGGGAGCGGAGGGGGGCCGCGTGATCGGCGGACTCGCCTTGCCGCGCTCGACGGCGGCGAGGAGGCCGGAGCCGAAGCGCTCCAAGATGTAGGGCGACATGCCGTGAACCGCGGCGAGCGCCTCACGCGTCTCCGGCATCGCCGAGGCGATGCGCACCATCAGGTGCTCGGGCATCACGCGAAACGGCGCGCGGTCGCGCGCCTGCGCCTGCTGTTCGCGGTACAGCCAGATTTCCTTGAGGACGGCCATGGGACGGCCGCCGATGTCGTCGCGGCCGACGAGCTTCCAGAAGCCGTCCTGGTCGAAGGTCTTGAGATTGGGCTCCAGGGCGGCGAGATCGGCGAAGGATTCCTTCGCGTCCGCCATGCGGCCTTTCTCCTCGAGCAGCTTCTTCTGGATGTCGGCCAGGCGCATGAGAAAATGGGTATCGCCCTGCGCGTAGCGGAGCATCTCGTGCGTCAGAGGACGCTTGCCCCAGTCGGCGCGCTGGAGCTTCTTCGAGATAACGAATCCGAAGTGGCGCTCGATCGCGGCGGCCAGGCCGAGCTCCTTGGTGCCCAGGATGCGCGCGGCGATCATCGTGTCGTAGAGGTTGGCGAACGTGAAGCCGTAGTCGCGCTTGAGGCAGAGCACGTCGTACTCTCCCGCGTGGAACAGCTTCTCGATGCCCGGGTCGGCGAACAGCGGGGCCAGGGCGGAGATGTCCTTGAACGCGATCGGGTCCACGATGAAGTCCTCGGTCGGCGAGGAAATCTGGATCAGGCAGACCTTTTCCGTGTGCGCGTAGAAGCCGTTCGACTCGGTGTCGAAGGCGAGGCGATCGCACTTGGCGAGCTCGACGCATACCTCCGCCAAGTGCTCTTTGGCGGTGATCAGTTCGGCGGTTTTAATTTGGTCGAGCGGCATGATTCCGTATCAATAAAAAACCGGAGCGCCCCAGCTCGGCGTTCCGGGTGGACGACCCCCAGTTTATAACAGGTCCGGGACGAGCCGTCAAGGCGACATCTAGAAAAACTGCGCGAGCGGCGCGCCGACGGAGAAGCCCCACGTCGTCGCGAAGTGGGTGTTCGCGCGCCAAGAGAGGTAGTTCAGTTCGCCGAACCAGCGCCCGCCATACCGGACCCACAGATTTTGGTAGCGCTTCGAGGTGCCGGGCTGCAGGAACAGGCCGCCTGACAGCGACCTATTCTTGAAGCCGAAGGCGTGGGGGTAGGAAAGCTCGAAGCCTTGGGGCGCGATCACCTCATTGTAGGCCGGACGGGCGAGGCCCTGCGGCGCGAAGGTCACGGTCTGCGCGCCGAGCAGGATGGTCATGATCAGGCGCGAATCCGCGGCGCGCACGGCGTCGTAGGCGAAATAGAGGCCGAGATTGTTGAGGAAGGATGTGTGCACCGGGCTTTGCCCGATGGCGGCCTCAAACGCGCGCAGCGAAAGATTGTCCTCGGTGCGTAGGCGAAAATTTCCGTACAACATGAGCGCGCCGGCCGGGCCGTTGCCGGAGCCGGCGCTGGACGACAGGCCGTAGGGGCCGCCGCCCCAGGCGAGCCGCAGGCGGTGCAGGCGCTGCGGCACGCTCGCCGAGAGCGCGACGACGCGGCTCTTGCCGTCCGGCCCGATCATAGTCGTGCGCGCCGGGCGGCCGTCGCGCAGATCAGCGGTCAGCGGCGGGGCGCCGCCATCCGGCAAGGTCACGCCCGCCGCCGACCAGCGGACCTCGAGCAGGGCCTCTTCCGAGCCGATCCGGCCGATGGGAATCATGCGGCAGCTCATCGACAGGTAGGCGTCATCGAGGCCGGCGACCTGGACGCGGTAAGCCGAGCAGGTGTGGTCGATCGCGTGGCGCGCATTCGCGGCGCCCGCGGAGGCGGCTCGGGCAGATATCTTGATGCGCGAGGCCGGCCGGCCGTCCACCTCGAGGCGCGCCTCGCCGCCGTCGAGCAGGGGGACGAAGATTTCCGCCGAAGCTCCGTCCGGCCCGGCCTGGAACTGCACCGCGCGGCCGCGCCAGCGCAGCAGCAGGCGCTCGGGCGCCGCCTGGACGGCGACGCGCAGGCGCGCGCGCGGCACGGGCAGGCCGTCCTTGGCGCGGACCCACCTCACGGACTTCGCGACCCAGCGCGCCTCGACGGCGACCGAAGAGTCCTCGACGCTCACGGGGAAATCGGCGAGGTCTGGAGCGGGATGGTCGTCACCCGTGATCACGAGGGAGCCGACCGCGACGCGCGGGGCGCGCACGGCGTCATCGAGGGGGTCGCCGGATTCGGACTCGGCGCGGGCCGCGCCCGTGAGGACCACGCCCGCGAGCAGTGCGGCGGCCAAGCGCCTCATTCGGCGAACAGCCTCGACAATTCCTGCGAGCGCTTCGTCGCGGCCTCGACGCCGTCGATGAGCACGGAGCGCAGGCCCTTGCTTTCGAGAACGTGGATCGCGGTGATCGCGCACCCACCGGGGGTCGTCACCTCATCTTTGAGAACGGCGGGATGCTTGCCGGTCTCTAAAACGAGCTTGGCTGCGCCGAACACCGTCTGCGCGGCGAGCTTGGCCGCGATCGCGCGCGGGATTCCCATTTTGACGCCGCCATCGGTCATCGCCTCGATGACCATGTAGAGGTAGACCGGGCCCGAACCCGAGAGGCCCGTCACGGCGTCAAGAGCCGGCTCGGGCAAGGTCACGACCAGGCCGACGGAGCCGAAGACGGCCTCGGCGCGAGCGAGGTCGGCCTCGTCCGCATGGGCGCCGGCGGCGATGGCGGTGGCTCCCGCGTCCACCAGACAGGGGGTGTTGGGCATCGCGCGCACGACCGGACCGTCCACGCGCAGGGCCTTGCTGATGGCGGCCGTCGTGACGCCGGCCATGATCGAGATGACGAGGTGGCCGGGGCGCACGGAGCCGGCCAGTTCCTCCATGACGGTCTTGGCCATCTGCGGCTTGACGGCCAAAATGATGATGTCGGCGAGGGCGACCGCCTTCTTGTTGTCGGTGGATGTGCGCACGCCCCACTTTTTTTGGAGCTCGATGAGCGCGTTGGCGCTGCGGCGGGCGGCGATGATGCTCTTGCCGCGCACGAGTTTGGAACGGACCATGCCTCCGATGAGCGCACCCGCCATGTGCCCGGCTCCAATCACCGCGATGGCCTGATTTTTGAGCATAGGACAGATATATAACAGCCGCCGGAGGCGGCGTCAAGGACGGTGACCGAGGTCACCGACAAGAATTCGCAGGGATGTAACAGGTTTGTCATGGCATTTTCCGGCGGAGGGGGTATACTGCGGGCATGAAACTCGCGCTTGCGGCAAAGCTGACGATCGACCCCCAGAGGCTCCTCGCGAGCCGCTGGGTTCACGACACGGCTCATGTGCTGGTTTCCTCGGTGAGAAAAGCCAAGGACGCGGCCGGGCGGCGCGGGCGGCCGCGCAGGCAGTGACGTCCGAAAACTAGATTTTGACGCCCTTCTTTTGGGCGGCGATCACGATGTTCGCGCAGGCCTCGGCGTCGGAGAGGGCCTCATGGTGGTTGAGCGCGATGCCGAGCTTCTCGCAGACGTTGGGGAGCTTGGTCGGATAAATCTTCCAGACCTCGCGGGCGAGGCGCACGGTGCAGACGAAGCGGTGCGCAGGTTTGGGGATGCCTGCGGCTGCGCAGCAGGCGGTCAGCACGCCGTTGTCGAAGGGCGCGTTGTGCGCGGCGAGGAAATGCGCTCCTTCAAGGATCGGAGCGAGCGCGGGCCAGGCCTGGCCGAAAGTCGGCTGATGGGCGACCATGGCGGGTTTGATGCCGTGGATGTAGGTGAACTCGAAATCGGGCGGGGCGGGGCTAAAGAGATCTCCGCTGTCGATGCGGGGCGGCTGGATGAGCTGCACGGCTTTTTTCGTGATCAGGCCGCGCTCGACGCGCACGAGGCCGACCGAGCAGGCGGAGTCCTGGCCGCGGTCCGCCGTTTCGAAGTCGATGGCGACGAAGACGGACATTTATCTTTTGCCTTTGGCGAGACCGTAGGCCTTGTGCAGCGCCTTCAGCGCCGACTCGCCCTGGCCCAAATCCACGACGCAGGACACCCGGAGATCGGACGCCGAGATCATGTGAATGTTGATCTTGTGCGCGGCCAAAGCCGCGAACATCGTCGCGGCGATTTTTGGATTGTGGCGAAACCCCGTCCCAATGGCGGAGATCTTCGCCACTTGTTCATTCAGATCCACGCGCTCGGCCCGCAGTTGCTTCGCGACGCCCTCCAGGGTTTTCTTCGCCTTGGCCGCGAACGCCTTCGGCGTCATGAAGGACATGTCGTTGACGCCGCGGTGGCTCGGCGCCGATTGGATGATCAGGTCCACCGGAATATCGGCGGCGGCAAGCGCCGTCAGGACTCGCGCCGCGACGCCCGGTTGATCGGGCACCCCGACGATGGTCAGGCGCACCTCGCTTTTGTCGAGGGCGAGGCTTGAGACGAACGCTTTTTCCAGCATAAGCTTCTCCTTGGCGACTATTAAGGTTCCGGCCGTAGGCCGGAACGCGGAGCGGACGTGGATCTCGATGCCGAAGCGCTCGGCGACTTCCATCGAACGGGCCTGCATGACCTGCGCGCCGGAACCCGCGAGTTCCAGCATCTCCTCGAAGGAAATGCGGGACAGTTTGCGCGCGTCGTGCACGATGCGCGGGTCGGCGGTGTAGACGCCCTTCACGTCCGAGAAAATCTCGCAGCGCCCGGTTTTGAGGAACGCGGCGAGGGCCACCGCGGTGAGGTCGGAGCCGCCGCGGCCGAGCGTGATCGTGTCGCCGTTGGGCGCCAAACCCTGGAAGCCGGCGACCGCGACGATGCGGCCCGCGGCGAGATGCTTCAGAATGACGCGCGCGCGGATGCGGCGGATCTGTGCGCGCGAGGCGTCGCCGATGGCGTCGATGCCGGCTTGCGGCCCGGTGAGCGAGATCGCCGCGGCGCCGCGGGCTCGGCAGGCCATCGCGAACAGCGCGATGCCGACCTGTTCGCCGGTCGCGATCAGCTGATCGAGCTCGCGGTCATCGGGCCGAGGCGTGATGCGCTCGGCCAAGGCGATCAGTTCATCGGTCATGTCTCCGGGCGCGGAGACCACGACGACGACGCCAAAGCCCTTGCGGCGTTCGCTGATCGCGCGCTCGGCGGCGCGCTGGATCTTCTCGGGGTCGGCGACCGAGGTGCCGCCGAACTTCATGACGATGATTTTTTTCGTGGTCATGACGAACGCTCGACGCGCACCCCTTGATGATCGACGCTTAATTCAAGCGAGCGGGACTTCACGCGCTGGGCGGCGAAGGCGCGGCGGAGGGCCTCGCCGACGCGGCGGCCGGAGCCGCCCGCCACGAGTGCCAACACCGAGGGGCCGGAGCCGGAGAGCGCCGCGCCCGCCGCGCCGGCCTCGACCGCGGCGGCGAGCGCGTTCGCAAGGCCGGGAACGAGGCGCGCGCGATAGGGCTGGTGCAGGCGGTCGGCCATCAAGCCGTTGAGGCCGCGCGTGCGTCCCGTCTCGAGGGCGCGCACGAGCAGGATCGCACGCGAGACGTTGAACACGGCGTCGTTCAAAGGAACTGTCTTTGGAAGAGCGGCGCGGGCCCTCTTCGTCGCGAGTTCGAACTCGGGCACGCCGACGACGGCGGAGAACGAGGGGTGGATGTTGAGGCGTTGGGCGCTGAAGCGTCCGTTCTCGACGAGGCTCGCGGTGAGGCCGCCATGGACGCAGGGCGCGACGTTGTCGGGATGGCCCTCGAGCTTCACGGCCAGGGACTCGAGCTCGTCCTCGGAACAGCGCAGCGTGCCGAACAGGTGCGCGCCCGCCCACAGGCCCGCGATCGCGGCGGCGGCGGATGAGCCCAGGCCGCGCGCGAGCGGGATGCGGTTGACGGCCTTGAAGAGGAGGCGGCCGGGCAGGCGCTTGGGAAGGATCAGGCGGGCGGCTTGGACGATCCGGTTGCTCTCGCCGCGCGGCAAGGTCGCCGCGCCTTCGCCTGCGACTTCGATGAGGGCGCTTCCACTGCCCTCGACCAATTCCAAGGTCAATTCATTGCGCAGGTCGAGGGCCAGGCCCAGGCAGTCGAAGCCGGGCCCGAGATTGCTCGTCGAGGCGGGCACGGACACCGTCACGCGCGCGAGGATCTTCGTCACAGCTTGATCCTTCCCCCGGCTTTCACGCGGCGGATCTTCGGCGCGAAGCGCGCGGCGATGCCCGGGTCCTTGAGGCCGTTGCCCGTCAGAACGCAGACGGTGACGCCGCGCGGCGCCCGGCCGTTTTTGCCGAGCTTGATCAGGCCCGCGACCGAGGCGGCGGACGCGGGTTCGCAGAAAATACCCTCGGCGCGGCCGAGGAAACGGCAGGCGGCGAGGATCTCGGCGTCCGTGACCTTGCCGATGGCGCCTCCGGATTCGTCGCGGGCGGCGATGGCGCCGTTCCAGGAGACCGGGCGGCCGATGCGGATCGCGGTGGCGAGGGTCGTCGGGTTCGCGACGGGCCTGCCCGACACGAGGGGTGCCGCGCCTGCGGCCTGCCAGCCGAACATACGGGGCTTCGCCCCGCCCTCTTGATAACCTTTCCAGTAAGCGGTGATGTTTCCGGCGTTGCCGACCGGGATGAAATGGTTGTCCGGCGCGCGGCCGAGCTGCTCGAGGATTTCGAAGGCGGCCGTTTTCTGGCCTTCGATGCGGAATGGGTTCGAGGAGTTGACGAGGGCGAAGCCCCGCGTCTTCGCGGCCTCGTTGGCCAGGACGAGGGCCTGGTCGAAGTTGCCGGCGACCTCGATGATCTCAGCGCCGTGCATCACGGCCTGCGCGAGCTTGCCCGCGGCGACCTTGCCCCGGGGCAGGAACACGATGCAGCGCAGGCCCGCGCGCGCGGCGTACGCCGCGGCGGAGGCCGAGGTGTTGCCCGTGGAGGCGCACAGCACGCCGCGCGCGCGCGCCTCGACGGCCTTCGAGATCGCGAGCGTCATGCCGCGGTCTTTAAACGATCCTGTCGGGTTCATGCCCTCGATTTTGAGGAACACGGAGCCGGGAGGAAGATTGGCCGCCTTCGCCACGCGGTCGGCCCGCACCAGCGGCGTATTACCCTCGCCGAGGGTGATGATGGGAGTGCGGGCGGTCACCGGCAGACGCTCGCGCCAGCGCTCGATCAAAGACATCAGGCCATCATCCGCATCGCGCAATGAGCGGGCTTCACCGAGGAGAGCGACAGGATGCGCTTGCGCGCTCGCTCGAAGCGTCCGCGCTCGGCTGGATGCGTGATGATCATCACGGGCACCGAGCGCCGTCCGGAGGCCGGGTCTTGGTGGATGGCGGAGATCGAGACGCCCGCGTTTGCGAGCGCGTCGGCGATGCGGGCCAAGGCGCCGGGCCGGTCGAGGACCTCGATGCGTAGGTAATAGGAGGAGACCGCGTGGTCAGGGGAGGTCAAGCGCAGGCGCCGCGAAGCGGCCGCGGCGCCGGGCAGGCCGCCTTGGATGTCGCGCGCCAGCACGAACACGTCGGCGAGAACCGCCGAGGCGGTCGGCCCGGCACCCGCGCCCTGGCCGTAGAACATCAAGTCGCCGGCGGACGCGGTGTGGACGAGCAGGGCGTTGTACTGGCGGCGCACCGCGGCAAGCGGGTGGCCGAGAGGCAGCAAGGTCGGGGCGACGGCGGCCGCGACCGCGGGCGCGGCCGGCTTGCCGGAAAAGCGCAGAGAGGCGACGAGCCTGACGGCCATGCCCAGGCGCTCGCGCGCGAAGGACAGGTCGCGCGCGGTCACGGACTCGATGCCCGCGACGGGAAACGCCCCCGGCCTGAGCCAGCCGCCGGTGACGAGGCCGGCGAGCACGGAGAGCTTCTGCGCGGAGTCCCGGCCGGAGAGGTCGAGGCGCGGGTCTTTCTCGGCGAAGCCGAGGGTTTGCGCTTCGGCGAGCGCCTGTTCGGGGGTCGCGCCTTCCTCGCCGCGCGAGAGAATGTAGTTGGTCGTTCCGTTGAGGATGCCGTCGAGGCCGAGCACGCGGTCGCCCGAAAAGGACAATTCGAGCGCTCTCAGGACCGGGATGCCGCCGGCGACGCTGCCCTCGAACGCGAGACGCGCGCCGCCGGCGCGTGCGGCGTGCGTGAGAGCGGGCCAGGCGTGGGCGAGCAGGCGCTTGTTGGCCGTGACAAGCGCCTTGCCGCGGCCGAGGGCGGCGAGCGCGAAGCGCTTGGGCGTCTCAAGGCCGCCGAGAAGTTCGACGAACAGGTCGGCCTCGGCGCGCCGGACCATGTCGAGCGGATCGCGGTAGCGGACGACGGAAGCGGGCAAGCCCAGCGCGCGGGCCTCGCGCTCGGCGGCGCGGTCGGCGACAGCGACGAGGCGCAGCTCGGCCCCGAGGCGTTCCTTGAGTTCTGCGCGCCGCGCGCGCAGCAGGCGGACGGTCTCCCGGCCGACGGTGCCGAGCCCGGCCACGGCGATGTTGATGGCGTTCACCCGTCTATTCTACTAAAGGGGGCGGTGCTGCCTGCGCTGGAGCGGAGGACAATTCGACTCCCCCCGGCGGAGCCGCTTCGATCGCGATGGGCGGCGGCGGCGGGATCAGCCCGGCGTCCCGCGCGAGACCGGCCGCGATGCGATCGGCGAGCGGCGCGGACAGGGCGTAGAGACGGTCCGTCAACTCTGCGGGGGCGGCGCGGAACTCCGTCAGCGTCGAAGACGAGGTCGTGTCGCTTAGGCGCTCCTCGCGGCTCCACAGCATGCGCGCGGTGTCGGCGCGGTAGGCGCGCGAAGCGGCGGAGAGCAGGGGCACAGTCCGGTCCTGTTCGTCGGGCTCGAGGCCGAAGGAGAGGTTCACATCCAAGATGACCGCGTCATCGAGCGCGAGCAGCTTCGAGTAGTCGCGCGGGGAGATTTTGCCCGCGTCGGTGAAGTAGTATTTGCGGCGCCAGTCGAGCTGGTCGGCGGCGGCGTTCCAGCCCTTGCGCTGCAGCGGGGGGATGCCGGCCTCGGCCGCGGTCTGCACGGTTCCGTTGTGCGCGGCCTTGAGTCCCTTGATGAGCTCCGCCTCGACGGCCTGGTCGTAGCGCGGGCGGGGGAGATAGGGCTGGATCTCCTTAGAAAGGTCGTTGATTCGGTCCTCCTGGACGCCCTGCAGGAAGGTGCCCAGCGGCATGAGTTTTAGAGCTGTTTCCGCCTTGGAGTCGGGGTCGGCGACGATCCAGGGGCCCGGGGATTGATACACCATGACGATCAGGCGCTGTCCGGGCTTGACCGCACCGCGCGGATTGGGGGGCGCTTCAACGGTGACGCAGGACGCGAGGAGCAGGGAGAGACCGACGAGGGCGAGAGATCGGCGCATGGGTTGATCCTAAGGATATATAATCGGGGCGTGCGCGCGCTTGCTCTCGCCGGTCTCATCGTCCTGTCGGCCTGCGGCACGGCGCCGCGTAAAGCTCCCGCGACTTTGGCGGAAGCTCGCGCCGCCCTGCAGTCCGACGACGCCGCGGCGCGCGCGAGGGCCGCGTGGGACTTGGGCCAGATCGGCCTGGCCGAGAGGGACGAGGGCGCGCCCGAGCCGGCCACCGCGATTTCACTGCGCGGGGCCGCGGTCGCGGCCTTGATTCCCAGTGTCTTGGACCCCGAGGCCCCGGTGCGGCGCGCCGTTGTCGGTGCGCTGGGCAAGGTCGGCGGCCCCGAGGTCGAGGACGCGCTGCTGTCCGCGGGCACCGACGTAGACGCAGGCGTGCGCGGAGAAATCGCCTTGGCGTTGTTTCGGCGCCGGTTTCTCAAGCGCGTGCCCGAGTACTCGACCGCGAGCGTGAATAAACTTTTGACGCTGGCCGCTGATCCCGATCCCGAAGTCCGTTGGCGCGCGGTGTATGCCTTCACGCGTTTCCCCGATGTCCGGGCGGAGAAGATGTTGGCGGCCGCGGAGAGGGACGCCGACGCGGCCACCCGCCTTTTTGCCGTTCGATCCCTTGCAAAGCTTGGCCGTTCCGCGGATCCGGCTGTGCTTTCGGACCCCGATCTCTACGTCCGCGCCGAGGCCGTCGCTTCGTTCGGCGCCGCCAAGGCCGCCGCGGATCTGCCCATTTCTATTTTTTCCGATCCGTCCGCTCATGTCCGCGCCGCCGCGGCCGACGCCGTCGCCGCGACGGGCGCATCCAGGCTCGCGGACCGTCTCGAAAAAATGGCGGATGGAGATAGCCCAATGCCGCGCGGCCGCGCCTTGCTCGCGCTGGCCAAGCTTCGCGGCGGCGCCGAAGCCGCGCGTCTTGCGCGCGCGCGCCGGAACCCGCATTGGTGGATTCGCTCCAAGGCCTACGAAGCGAGCGCCGCTTTGCCGGACGCCGCCGCGATCCTCAACGCGGGCGTCGCGGATGCGGACGCGCGGGTCGCCGCGCAGGCGCTTGACAGTTTGGCCGCCTCGACTTCACCGCTTGCCGCCGCCGCGATCGAGAGAGTCCTGCGCGATCCGCAGTCTCAACTGGAGCTTCTGGGCACGGCCGTCGACGCCGCGGGCGAGCGCAAGTCTGCGGCGTTCGCCGCGGCCCTGCGCATGGCGCGGCGGCGCGGGGATCTCACCGCGGAAATTCGCGACGCGCTGCGCCAGGCGCTCAAGGCTTCCGGCGTCAAGGTTTCGGCCGGGTCCGCGCTCGACGCGCCGAAGACGTTCGCGCCGCTGTCCGCGCCGCAAACCTTAATTCTGGACACCGAAAAAGGCACGGTCGAGCTTCTGCTCGATGCCGCGGCCGCGCCCAACACCGCCGCCGCGATCGCGGCGATGGCGCGCCGGGGCGTCTACGATGGGACGATCTGGCATCGCGTCGTGACCGCCTTCGTCGTGCAGGGCGGCGATCCGCGCGGGTCGGGTTGGGGCGACGCCGGCTTTCGGCTCGCGGACGAGGTCAACCCGGCGCCTTTCCTGCGCGGAACGCTCGGCATGCCCAAGGCCGGGCCGGACACGGGCGGCTGCCAGTTGTTCGTGAGCCTCGTGCCCGCGCCGCATCTCGACGGCCGCTACACCGCCTTCGGCCATGTGGTCTCGGGCATGGACGTCCTCGACGTCCTCGAGCCGGGCGACAAGATACTAAGAGCGCGTCTTCGCTAAACCCGACTCGAGCGCGCGTCGGCGCGCCTTTTCGAGATACTGCCGGGCAAGCTCCGGGTCGGAGGAACGAAAACGCCGCGCGAGAAGGCTATATCCCTCGACGCTCAAGGCCGGCATGCGCGCGCGCTGATCGGCGAGGACCTGGCGGTAGTAGCGGGACTCCGTGTGAGCGAACAGCGCATAGGTGGCGGAGGAATCGTCGACCCTTGATTCGAGGTAGGCGTCCAGGTCGTCTAGGAAGAGGCTATAGTTGGACAGGTCATACACGGCAGCCAGCGGGTCGGCCCGGAGCTTCTCATGGACATACAGTCGGTCGGCGATGTTGGCTTCGTACTCGAGCTCCACGGTCAGGTAGCGGTGGAGCTGGCGGGGAAAGCGCTCGAGCTGGCCGGGCTGGATGACTTTGCGGAACTGAAGGGCGTGAAACAGTTCGTGGAAGAGCAGCTCGTCCGCCTCGCGTGCCAGCTGCCCCCGCTTTTCCGGGGTCGCGAGGAACTCCTTCACGGTCCAGCCGCGGGACGTGATCACGGCAGGATCCAGGAAAACGCCGTTGAGCACCGGGAAGGAAAAGCCATCCGCATTGTTCAGGCGCGCGATGAAGAATTTCGGCGGCCGCAGGACGCCGAAGCGATCTCTGAGGCCGTCGAGAAGCTTGCGTCCTTCGCTGTTCTTGGAGAGCACCGCGACGACCTCACGGCCGAAATCGGGATCGACGGCGCGCACCTCGCGGCTCGGGACGACGAGGCGCGCTCCCGTCTCGATGATGTCGCGCGAGAACAAGAGAGGGGTGATCCCCAGGACGACGCCCAGGAGCAGGCCGAAGCCCGTCATCGCGGCTTTTGCGCGACGAGGGCGGTTCTTGGCTGGGCCCGTCGTACGGCGCGCCGCGCGGCGCGCCACGGCGTTGATCGCCCACAGCGCGCCGGCTCCGGCGGCGGCGGCCGCCGCCGTGTAGACCATCATGAGAGCCGGCGCCGCCTGGAGAACGACCGGCGCGGCGATCGCCGCGGCGGCGCCCGCGGCGACGGCGGTCTTGAAGCGGACCTTTTCCGTCCGGGCGAGCTGAGAGGGTCGCGGCGTGGAGGGCGGCGCGGATTCGCCGGGGAGAGCCGGGGCGCTTTCCGGTCGCGCGCCGTCGAAGCGCAGGCGGGCGCCAGGCTCCGGCTTTGCATCGGCGGAGAGCCCCGCGAGGCTTTCGAGGGGCGTCTCGGGCACCCGCCCCGGGTTGGGGATTGCAGCGGGCGTCGCGGGAATGGGCGTCGGGAGAGCGGCCGGCACGCCCGCGATGGAGGGCGCGGCCGGGAAAACCGCGGGTTCGGCCATGCGTGCCGAGAGCGGAGCCGGCGCGGAGGGAATGCTTCGGGGCGCCTCCGGCCGCGCGATCGGCGTCGCCGCCCGGGCGACCTCTCCCGAGACGAGCAACAACGAAAGAAGCGCCGCTGCGGCCTTTCTGATCATTCCCTGACTATAACGGGCAGAGAGCGCGATTCTCAGGACCGAATGGCGCTAGGGGGAGTCGCAAGAGTCCTAGGAAAAATGAGGCCTTTCGACCCAGTGTTTTCAGCGTTGGAAGTATTGGGGATAATTCCCGGCGCCACGATGAAGCGTGAGGGGAGCCATCCGACGTCGGCCCGGGATAGTTGTTTGCTACATTCTCCGCCATGTCTACCGCGGAAGAGCCGGTCAAATCGATCACGTATCAGTTCAAGCTGGCGGGTGGCGTTGAAAAGGAATTCACGGTTCGCCTGAGATCTCCCAGCATGAGTCTGGAGGTCGTCCCCCGGGAGCGTTATCCCGAATGGACCAAACTGGAGTTCCATCAGTGCCCCAACTGTCCGCTCAAGGCCGCGCAAAGTCCCCGCTGCCCCGTCGCCGTCAATTTGATGGACATCATGGAGTTCTTCAAGGACTGCGTTTCGAGCGATGTCGCGGAGATCACCATCATCAGCGAGAACCGGGAATACCGGAAACAGGCGTCGCTTGCGCAGGGGCTGAGTTCCTTGATGGGCCTGACGATGACCACCAGCGGCTGCCCCATCCTCGACAAGCTGCGGCCCATGGTGTATACGCATCTTCCCTTCGCGATTCTTGAAGAGACGAGATATCGGGCCATTTCCATGTATCTGGTCGCGCAGTTTCTATTGCAGAAGCAGGGAAAAACGCCGGACTGGGATCTGCAGAAGCTCGCGGCCATTTACGATGAGGTCAAGAAGGTCAACCGGCATTTCAGCGAACGTCTGCGGAGCATCAACCAGGAAGACGCCGGCATCAACGCCTTGACCATCCTCGACTGTCTGGCCAATTTCACCCAGCTGTCGATCAAAAAGACATACATCGCGGAACTGGAAACTTTGTTCGCGCCCTACCTGAAGGATTAGACCCGGCTCGTCGAATTGCTACACTCTGAATTCGAGCCATGATCAAAGCTCTTTTCGAGAAGATTTTCGGCACGCCGAGCGAACGCACGCTCAAGCGCTTTGCCCCGATGCTGGACAAATGCAACGCGTTCGAGGCCGAGATCCAGGCCCTGCCCGACGCCGATTTCCCATTGCGCACCGCCGCGCTCAAGGTCCGCGTGGCCGAGCTTTTTTCCCGTATCACGGTTCCCGAAAACGACGACGACAAGCGCGAGGAGCGCAAGCAGGCCGAGATCGCGGCTTTAAACGAGGTTCTGCCCGAGGCTTTCGCCCTGTGCCGCGAGGCCGCGCGGCGCTCGATCGGCCTGCGCCACTTCGACGTCCAGCTGCTGGGCGGGATGGTCCTGCACAACGGCTCGATCGCCGAGATGCGCACGGGCGAAGGCAAGACGCTCGTCGCCACGGCCCCGGCGTATCTCAACGCCCTCGTCGGCAAAGGCTGCCATATCGTGACCGTCAACGATTATCTCGCCAAGCGCGACAGCGAGTGGATGGGGCCGGTGTACCGCTTCCTCGGCCTGAGCGTCGGCTGCGTCCAGCACGACGTCTCCAATGCGGACCGGCAGAACGCCTATCGCTGCGACATCACCTTCATCACGAACAACGAGCTCGGCTTCGACTACCTGCGCGACAACATGGTGGTCCGCAAGGAAGAGCGCGTGCTGCAGCACCTGTATTACGCGATCATCGACGAGGTCGACTCGATTTTGATCGACGAGGCGCGCACGCCGCTGATCATCTCCGGCGCGGCCGAGAAATCCACCGAGCGCTACGCGATCGTCAACAAGCTGATCCCCCATCTTCGAGTGCGAATCATAACGGAGGAAGACGAGATCCAGGCGAAGTACAAGGGCACCGATCTGCAGAAGGGCTGGGACGCGATCGTCGATGAGAAGAATCATACCGCGATCCTCACCGAGGAGGGCGTGTCGAAGTGCGAGGCGCTGCTCGGCCTGAGCAACCTCTACGACGACCTCGAGGGCGAGTGGGTCCACCACATCACGCAGGCGCTGCGCGCCTGGCACCTCTATAAACGCGACGTCGAGTACGTCGTCAAGGACGGGGAAGTCATCATCGTCGATGAGTTTACGGGCCGCCTCATGCCCGGCCGGCGCTGGTCCGACGGCCTGCACCAGGCCGTCGAGGCCCATGAAAATCTCGCTCCAAAGGAAGAAAACCAGACGTTGGCGACGATCACCTTCCAGAACTTCTTCAAGATCTATAAAAAACGCGCGGGCATGACCGGCACGGCGATGACCGAGGCCGACGAGTTCCAGGAAATCTACGGGATGGAAGTCCGCGAGATTCCGACCAATCGCGTCACCTGCCGCCAGGATCTGTCCGACCTCGTCTACAAGAGCGAGCGCGAGAAGTTCAACGCGATCGTCGAGGAGGTCATCGGGCTGTGGAAACTCGGCCGGCCCGTCCTCGTCGGCACGCGCTCGATCGAGAAGTCGGAGAAGATTTCCGCGATGCTGCGCGGCAAGGGCGTGCCGTGCCAGGTCCTCAACGCGAAATACCACGAGATGGAGGCGGACATCATCGCGCAGGCCGGCCGCAAGGCCGGCGTGACGATCGCGACGAACATGGCGGGCCGGGGAACGGACATTCTCCTCGGCGGCAATCCCCAAGACGCGGCCGAATACGAAGCGGTCAAGAGTCTCGGCGGCCTTCATGTTCTTGGAACCGAACGGCACGAATCGCGCCGCATCGACAATCAGCTTCGCGGCCGCTGCGGCCGCCAGGGCGATCCCGGCTCAACGCGTTTTTATCTCGCGCTCGATGACGAGCTGATGCGCCTGTTCGGCTCGGACCGCATCGCGCCCTTGATGGAGAAGCTCGGCATGAAGGAGGGCGAGGTCATCGAGTCCGGTCTCGTCTCCTATCAGATCGAGAACGCCCAGCGCCGGGTCGAGACCCATAACTTCGACATTCGCAAACAGCTGCTCGACTACGACAACGTGATGAACAAGCAGCGCGAGGTCGTCTACAAGCTGCGCGACGAGGTGCTGTTCGGCGAGTCCGTCAGCGGGCAGATCAAAGCGATGATCCAGGAAGACGTGGCCGAGCAAGTGGACGCCGCGTTCGCCAATGAGACGGATTACCAGGCCTGGAACCTGCTTGAGCTTTCCGCCTATCTTGAGCGCACATTTGGTATCGCCTGGAACCCGACGCCTGAGGAGGCCTCGCGGCTGTCCAAGGAAGGCCTCAAGCGCGACCTCCTTGCGGCCGCGATGGACGTCTACGCGCGCCGCCCCGCCGATTTCACGGGCTACGATTTCCGCGAGGTCGAGAAGATGGTCATGCTGCAGATGATCGACAAGGCCTGGAAGAACCATCTCTACGACCTCGACCACCTCAAGAAGGCGATCTTCCTGCGTTCCTACGCGCAGAAGGACCCGAAGGTCGAGTACCAGAAGGAATCTTTCCGCTACTTCGAGGCCCTGCTCGGCCGCGTGCGCGAGCAGACCGTCGAGTATGTCTTCCGCGTCGAGGCGCCCAAGGCTCCTCTTCCGCCTCCGCCGATCATCGCCGTCCATCCCGAGGCCGTCGCGGACGGCCCGGCCGGCGGAGTCGTTGAGGAGGCCGCGCGTTTAGCGAAGCCCGCGGCCCCGAAAAGCCTGCTGTCGAGCGGCGTCGCGGCGCCCAACGGCCTGCAGAGCATCGGCCGCAACGATCGCTGCTACTGCGGCTCGGGCAAGAAGTACAAGAAATGCCACGGGGCCGACTCGCCTCACTGATCCTCGCGGCTTTCGGCGGGGCGCTCGCGGCTTTGGGCCTGCCCTCGCTCGGGCTGTGGGTTTTCGCCTGGTTCGGCCTCGTTGCGATGATTGTGGCCGCGAACGCGGCGCCCACGGCTCGCCGCGCGGCCCTGTTCGGCTTCGGCGCGGGCTTCGCCTACCACGCCGTCGCCTTGCACTGGATGTATGCGACGTGCCGTTTCGCGCAGGTGCCGGCCGTCGCGTCGGCGCTTGCCGTGATCGCGCTCTCGGCCATTCTCGGCGCGAGCTGGGCCGCCGTTGCCGCGCTTGCGCGTCATCTCTCCGAGGGCTTTCCGCGCGCCGCGCGGCCCTGGCTGTGGGCGCTGTGCTGGACGGCCGTCGCCTCCGCCGCGTCGCGCTTCACGCCGCGCTTTGGTGTCGACCTGCTCGGCTACACGCAATGGCCGAATCTGGGCCTGCTGCAGGCCGGGTCCTGGGGCGGCCCGCATCTGCTCGACTTCGTTCTGCTGTTCTTCAACGCGGCCCTAGCCGAGACGTGGCTCGACGCCCGGGAACGGAGGGCGCTTGTCGTGGCGTCGGCGCTCGCGGCCGGCGTTTGGGCGCACGGAGCGGCGGTTCTCGCCGCGCGTCCGCAGTCGCGCGGGCCGTCCGCGCGCGTTGAAATACTCCAGCCGCGCGTGGATCAGTACCACAAGTGGGACGACTCCTGGATCCAGGAGATCCTCGCCGGCTACGATGAGCTCCTCGCGCGTCCGCGGCCCGCGCCGCCCGCGCTCGTCGTCTGGCCGGAGACCGCGATTCCGCGTTGGTCGCGTCGCGGCGAGCCCGTGCCCGAGGCCGCGCGTTGGGCGGTCAAACTCGGCGCGCCGCAGCTCGTGGGGATCATCGCCGCCGCCGACCGCGACGGCGGCCCGGCCAACGCGGTCCAGCTGATCGCGCCGGACGGGAAGATCGACGGCTCTTACGCCAAGCGCCAGCTTGTGCCGTTTGGCGAGTTCGTGCCGCTGCGCCGGTTCGTGCCGCGCTTCGTCGTGGACCGCTGGCTCATGATCCTCGACAATTTGGGCGACCTCGAGGCGGGATCGCCGCGGCAGCCGCTGCTGGAGACCGCCTGGGGGCCGACGGCCGTCACGATCTGCTACGAGGCGATCTTTCCGCGCTGGCCGCGCTTTGACGCCGCGCGCGGCGCGCGCCTGCTCGTCAACATCACCAACGACGCGTGGTACCTCGACACCTGGGGTCCGCGCCAGCATTACCGCGTCAATCGCTTCCGCGCCATCGAAAACCGCCTGAGCGTGATCCGCGCCGGCAACAACGGCGTCTCGGCCGTCATCGACCCGTGGGGCGTGACGACGGCCGAGCTCGGCCTCAACGCGCGCGGCCGTCTCGACGCCGAGGTGCCGCTGGTGGACGCCTTCCCGGCGCGTTCTTTTTATAGCCGCCACGGAGATTGGCTGGGCGCTCTGTGCCTGCTCCTTGTCCTTCTCGCCGCCCTAAGGCGCGGGCCTGCGGCTATCCTCAAGGATAGTCGCGGCTCTAAGACATGAAGCCCCGGGTCGTGTATTCGCCGAAGTACGAGGTCGACTACGGGGAGCATCAGTTCTCGACGCGCAAATTCCGCTTGGCCGCCGAGATGAGCCGATCTTTTGCCGTGCTGGTCGAGCCTTCGGAGCCGTCGCGCGAAGATCTTTTGCTGGCTCATGGCTCCGACTGGGTGGAGAAGCTCATGACCGGCGTTCTGAGTCCGGCCGATACTGCCCGCTTGGAGCTTCCTTTTTCGCCCGACATCGCGCGCGCGCACCGCTTGGCGGCGGGGGGAACCTTGCTGGCGGCGCGGCACGCCCTGGAGACCGGCGTCGGCCTTCATGCGGGCGGAGGCTCGCACCACGCTTTTCGAGATCACGGAGAAGGATATTGCGCCGTCAACGACATCGCCTTCGCGATCCTCAAGCTTCGCGCCGGGGGCATGGCTGTGCGCGCGGCGGTCGTGGACCTCGACGTGCACCAGGGCAACGGGACGGCGTCGATCTTCGCGAATGATCCGGACACGTTTACGTTCTCGATGCATCAGTACGGTCTGTATCCCGAGGTCCGGCGCCGAAGCTCCCTTGACGTCGAGCTCGCGCCCGGGACGGGCGACGCCGAGTATGACGACAAGCTCCGCCGCGGGCTCAAGGCCGTGATGGACTTTAGTCCCGACCTTGTCGTTTACCAGGCAGGCGTCGACGTGTGGGAGAAGGACCGTCTCGGTGGGCTCAAGCTCACGGAGCCCGGCATTCTCAACCGTGATCGGGCGGTCTACGAGGCCTGCTTCGCACGCCGCGTCCCGGTCGCGGTCACTCTCGGCGGCGGCTATGGCCCCACGCCCGAGGACACCGCGCGCCTTCACGCCGCAACCCTGAAGCTTTTCTCCCGGATTTCCTAGAATACCACCGATGTTCACCGAGACCGCCAACAAAATCGACGCGATGCGGGCCCTGCTCGCCAAGATCGGCAAGCTTCTCGACCTGCCCAAGCTGCGCAAGGAAGTCTCCGCGCGCGAGGCCGAGGCGGGGGAGCCGTCGTTTTGGGCGGACTCGGTCAAAGCCAAGAAGAAGTCGAAGGAGCTCAACGACCTCAAGAAGACCTTGGCCGAGCACGACAAGGCCGAGAAGACCCTCGATGACCTGAAGGCGCATTGCGAGCTTGCCAGCGAAATCCAGGATGAGGGGGAGATTAAAGAGGCCGCTCAGGGCATCGCGCAGGCCGAGAAGCTTCTGCGCGCCATGGATCTGCGCCTCAAGCTTTCCGGCGAGTTCGACAAGGACGACGCGATCGTGAGCGTGCACTCGGGCGCGGGCGGCCTCGAGGCCTGCGACTGGGCCGAGATGCTGTGGCGCATGTATGCGCGCTGGTGCGAGAAGAACGGCTACGAGGTCGTCATCACCGAGATCGCCAAGGGCGACGGCGCCGGCCTCAAGAGCCTGTCCGCCTTCATCCGCGGTCCCAACGCCTACGGCCTGCTCAAGGGCGAGATGGGCGTGCACCGCCTCGTGCGCATCAGCCCCTTCGACGCGAACAAGCGTCGGCACACCTCGTTCGCCTCTTTGGACGTGGTCCCCGATATCGAGGACGAGATCGACATCCAGGTGAACGAGGCCGACATCGAGCTCGAGACCTTCCGCTCCGGCGGCGCCGGCGGCCAGAACGTCAACAAGGTCGAAACCGCGGTGCGCATCCGCCACAAGCCCTCCGGCCTGGTCATCGCCTGCCAGACCGAGCGCTCGCAGCTGCAGAACCGCATGAACGCGATGCGCATGCTCAAGGCGAAGCTGTACCAGATCGAACTCGACAAGAAGCGCTCGGCCGTGGAAAAGCACTACGGCGAGATGGGCGACATCGCCTGGGGCCACCAGATCCGCTCGTACGTGTTCATGCCCTACCAGATGGTCAAGGACTTGCGCACCGGCGAACAGACTTCTCAGATTGGGAGCGTCATGGACGGCGACCTGGACCCCTTTCTCGAGGCCTACCTGGCCTGGCTCGCCGCCGGCAAACCGCCCCGCGTCAAAGCGGGGGCGGAGGAGGAGTAACCTCTCTATGTCCACCCAGGAACCGACGAGCGCTCGGGTCGTCATTATCGGAGGCGGGATCATCGGCTGCTCGATCGCCTACCACCTCAGCGAGATGGGGTGGACCGACGTGGTCGTCCTCGAGCGTTCCCGGCTCACCCTCGGTTCGACGTTTCACGCCGCGGGCCTGGTGGGCCAGCTGCGCTCCTCCTTGAATATCACGCGGATGCTCGGCCACTCGGTCGAGCTGTACTCCAAGCTCGAGGCGCTGACCGGACAGTCCTCTGAATGGAAGGCCAGCGGCGGCCTGCGAGTCGCGTCCTCGAAGGATCGCTTGACCGAGCTGAAGCGCCAGGCGACTTTGGCCCGCAGCTTCGGCCTGCCCTTTGAAATCCTGGGGCCGGACGAGGCGGTCAAGCTCTTTCCGATCATGAAAAAAGACGGCATCGTCGGGGCGGTGTTCCTCCCCACCGACGGTCAGGTCAACCCCTCGGGCGTGACCGTGGCCTTGGCCAAGGGGGCCAAAAGCCGCGGGGTGCGCTTTTTGGAGGGCGTCAACGTCACCGGCTTCACGATCGAAAAGGGCCAGGTCCGGGAAGTCGTCACCGAGCAGGGCCGCATCCAGTGCGAGGTCGCGGTCAACGCCGCGGGCCTGTGGGCTCGTGAGATCGGCCTGATGGCCGGAGTCTCGGTTCCCGTTCAAGCCATGCAGCACCAATACCTCGTCACCGACGTCCACCCCGATATCCCCAAAGACCTGCCGACCATGCGCGACCCGGACCTTCTCGTCTACTTCAAGGAAGAGTCTGGAGCCCTCGTCATGGGGGGCTATGAGCACGATCCCTTGCCTTGGGCGCAGGGCGGCATTCCCCGCGACTTCAACGGCAAGCTCCTGGACCCTGACTTCGAGCACTTCGAGCCCCTCTCCGAGCTGGCCATCCAGCGCGTGCCTCTTCTTGAGAACATCGGCATCAAGCGTCTCATCAACGGCCCCGAGGCGTTCACTCCCGACGGCACCTTCATCATGGGCGAGGCTCCCGAGGTGCGTAAATTTTTCGTGGCCGCCGGCTTCAACGCCCACGGCATCGCCGCCGCGGGCGGGGCGGGCAAGGCCGTCGCCGAGTGGATCATCAACGGCGAACCGTCTCTGGATCTGTGGGCGGTCGACATTCGGCGCTTCAGTCAGCACCACAGAAGCCCGAAGTTCCTGCTTGACCGCACCCTCGAGGCCTACGGCAAACACTATGCCATCGCCTGGCCGGACGAGGACTGGAAGTCCTGCCGGAACCTCCGGCGCAGCCCTCTCCATGAGACTTTGAAGCGCCAGGGCGCTTGCTACGCCTCCAAACAGGGATGGGAGCGGCCCAATTGGTTCGCGCCCGAGGGGGTCGAGCCTGTCGAGATCATGGGCTGGGGCAGGCCCAACTATTTCCCTTACGTCGCGCAAGAGCACAAGGCCGCGCGGGAAGCCGTGGTGCTCTTCGACCAGACGCCCTTCTCCAAGTTCGAGATCAAGGGGCGCGGCGCGCTGAAGGCCTTGAATTTTATCTGCGCCAACCAAATCGACAAGCCCGTCGGCTCTTTGACCTACACGCAGATGTGCAACCAGAAAGGCGGCATCGAGTGCGACCTGACCGTGGCACGGGTGGGGGAGAATGAGTTCTATGTCGTGACCGGGACCGCTTTCGCCGTTCATGACAGCGCCTGGATCAAGAAGAACCTTCCTCGGGATGCCGACGTCGCCGTCAGCGAGGCGACCTCGGCCAAGGCGGTCATCAACGTCTGCGGCCCCCGCTCCCGGGAACTCCTCCAAAAGGTCGCCGCCGGAGACCTCTCCAACGAGGCTTTCCCCTTCATGCAGTGCCGGGAGCTTTCCATCGGCTGGGCCCCGGTCCTGGCCCTGCGCGTCACGTATATCGGCGAGCTCGGCTACGAACTGCATGTGCCGAGTGAATGCGCCCTGTACGTCTACGAGACTTTGTGGGCGGCGGGCCGGGAGCTCGGCGTCAAGAATGCCGGTTATCGCGCCATCGAGTCTTTGCGCTTGGAAAAAGGCTACCGCTATTGGAGCGCGGACATCAACGGCGACTACAATCCCTTTGAGGCGGGCCTGGGATTTGCGGTCAAGCTCGACAAGGGCGACTTCATCGGGCGCGCGGCGCTCCAAACGATCAAGGCCAAAGGCCTCGCGCGCAAACTTTGCGCGTTCACGTTGGAGAAAGCCGAGACCATGCTTTTCGGCAACGAGACCCTCTATTGCGGCGATACGATCGTCGGCCGCGTCACCTCGGGCGGTTATGGCCACACGGTCAAACAGTGCATTGCCTACGCTTATGCGTCCGGCCCGGGTTTGGAGTATGCGCGCGCGGTGGAGGCGGGCAAGCGCTCCGCGGAGCTCGGGGACTTCAGCGTGGAGGTTCTGGGCGAGAGAATCCGGGCGCGTTTTGAGAGCAAGCCCCTCTACGATCCGTCCAGAAGTCAAATGGTGGCGTGAGCGTCCTCCCCGTCCCCGCCGCCGACAGCCGGGCTTTCCACCGCGCGATCCGGTCTTTCGCGGCCCTCTCCCGGCGCGTCATCCTGCGCCGCCGGGTGAGGGGCTTTCGCAAGCGTCTTAAACCCGACGGGAGCTACGTCACCGACGCCGATCTGGAGGCGGAGCGCGTCCTGCGCGCCGCCATCGCCAAGCGCTTCCCCGACCACGGCATCTTGGGCGAGGAGCTGCCGCCGCGCAACCCCGACGCGGAGTTTCAATGGATCCTGGATCCCATCGACGGGACGTTGAGCTTCACCCACGGCATTCCCTTCTACGGCACCATCATCGGCCTTCGGCGCCGGGGGCGGCCCGTGGCCGGCCTCATCGATCATCCCGGCCTGGGGCTTTGCTACAGCGCCGCCGTCGGCCAGGGCGCCTACCGCAACGAGCGGCGCTTGCGCATCCGCGACCTGGCGTCGCCGGCCGACCTCGAGCGCGAGGTCATCGCCGTGGGTGATCGTTCCCGCTTCGTGATCTGCGGCGCGCAGCGCCCCTTCGACGCCTTGATGCGGCGCTATCCGGTGGTGCGCGGCTATGCCGACTGTCTGGGCCATACCCTCGCGGCCGAAGGGTCCGTGGCCGCCATGGTGGACTATGGCATCAAGCTCTGGGATATTGCGGCTACGCAGGTTCTCTGCGAGGAGGCGGGGGGAGCTTTCCGGGTCGCCTATAAGCAATCGCGCAAGGACGGGCCGACCCACTACGGCATCGTCTGCGGCAAGCCTCGGGCCGTGGCGGCCTTGAGCCGCCTTTTTTCCCGATGACGCCGGAAGTCGCACGTTGCCTGCGCCGCGCGCGTCTTGATCCGCTCACGGCCTCGGTCCGCGCGCTGTCCGGCGGCATCACCAATCGCAACTACCGGGTGGACGCCGCCGGGCGCTCCTACGTCTTGAGGTTGGGGGGCAAGCACGCGGCGGAGCTGGGCATCGACCGCCGGCGCGAAGCCGCCTGCGCGCGCATCGCGGCCCGTTTGGGTTTGGGGGCGGAGATCGTGGCCTTCCTGCCCAGCCAAGGAGCTTTGCTGAGCCGCTATCTCCCGGGCCGGCCCTTGAGCCGGGCCGAGGCGCGCCGACCGCGAACGCTCTTGCAGGTGGCCCGAGCTTTGCGCCGGCTGCATGCGGGGCCGGCCTTTCCAGGGCGGTTCTGCGCCTTTGCCACCGTGGAGCGCTACACCGAGCTGGCGCGCCGCCGCGGCCTGTTCCTGCCGTTGGGACTGGACGAGGCCAGGCGCAGACTGGCCCGCATTAAGGAAGCGGCCGGACAAAGGCCTGCCCGCCCCTGCCACAACGACCTTCTGGCCGGCAATCTTATCCTCGCGGGCCCGCGCCTGAGCCTGATCGACTGGGAATACGCCGGCATGGGAGACCCCTTCTTCGACCTGGGCAATTACGCGGCCAATCAGGAGCTGGGTCCGGATGCCGCGAGCGCTTTTTTGCGCGCCTACACCGGGCGCGAGCGTCCCCAAGACCAGGCGCGCCTGGAGCTGATGCGCCTGGCCTCGGACCTCCGGGAAGCCTGCTGGGGCTTTTTGCAGGCCGGCGTGTCCGAGCTTGCCTTCGACTTCAAAGGCTACGGCAAAAAATATCTGGAGCGTTTCCTGAGGCGTTCCTCGGGCCCGCGCTTTTTCCGCCTGCTCGCGGCTGTCGAAGGTGCGGGGTCCTAGCAATACAACGGGCCTTGACAAAACAAGGGGGCGGGGCCTACACTTCGGGTGTCCCTGTGGAGAACCCCATGAAAACGCTTTCCGCCCTCCCATTACTCGTCCTTTTCGCCGCTTTCCCCGTCGCGGCCCAGGACGCAGGTCGTGACCCGGCTCCCCCGGCTGGACCCGTGGGCCCCGCGCCGACGTCGGATCCCGCGACTCCCCCCGCCGCCGCTCCCGCGGCAGCGCCTCACGAACGCTGCAAAACGGCCTTCCTTGAAGATGTCGTCAAGCGGTTTACCGGCATCGGCAGCTTTGTCGGGGACGGGCGCATCGGGAAGGCCAACCGCACCATGAGCAGCGGGCTGCAGGCCGGCGAGATGTACGAAGTCGGCGTGTTGACGTTTGGCGACTTCAGGCTGTGCGACGCCGGGACGTGGCGGCATCTGGCTTCCGGCGGGGCGCCCGACTGGCGCAACGCCGAGGCCAAGAAATACTGGGACGCCGGCAGCGCTAAGCAGCAGGCGGCCCTCCTTCTCATTGCGGACGATTTCTTCAAGGCGTTCGACCCGAAGGCCCTTGCGGTCCTGACGGCGGCCGACAAAGTCATCGAGGCCGGCGTCCGTCTCGGCATCGTCGCGACGAGCGACTCCGACAAATCTCTGTCCGAGACGCTTCCGGGGGCCGTCGGCGGCCCGTTCATCGCCCTCAAGCCGAAGACGGTGAGGTTCACCTTGGAGGGGGAGCACACGGCGAGTGTTTCGCCCGAGCAGCTTGGTCCGACTTTGCGCTTGCTCGTCGATGAAAGAGACGAGTCCAATGGCGGGGGCAAGGCTGTCATGAGCTTCCGGCTGGCCGTGCTGGCGCTCCACGCGGAGCTCTTTCGTTTGGGCGTCTCGGACGCCGCGGTCATCAAGCGCCTGGGCGCGGCCCTCCCCGGCGTGCATGACTTCACGCCTGGCTTACCGAACAGCCGCGCTTTTTACAGAGTCGAGGAGGCCGTTGCCCGAGACGACGCCAAATTCCGCAGGGTTGTGGCGGCCCTGACCGGCGAGGGACCCACGCCGGCGCTTGACGATGCCGCGCCGCGCGCGGACGCGCTGCTCGAATCGGTCGACCTCGGCGTGCGCAACCTCGTCGCGATCCGCGCCCAGGAGGTCAATGAGATCGTTGCGGTGGCGAAGGCGCGTCTCCTCAAGGACAAGACGATCAGCCAGCTCGAGGTCTCTGCACGCGCGGCGGCGGCGGTCAAGGATATGCCGACGAACTCCCTGCCCGCGGCCGTGCTCCAGCGCCTGGCCGAGACGCCGGAGTATGCCCGGCTTGACGCCCTCTACGAAAATCGGAAGCGGGGCCCGGGCGGCGACTCTTGGGTCAGCTCGCCCCAGGGCCAGGCCATGGCCGCGGAGCGCGACACGCTGAAGGCCGCGGCGCTCAGCGCCGGCATCGAGACGGTGGACGGCCGCAAGGCGATTGTTTTCACCCAGGGCGGCAAGAAGACGGTGCTGGGAAGCATCGTGCCGGAGAGCGTGGAGGGCGATCCCTCTGCGCGCGCCAACACCGCCGCGGTCATCTCGAACTTCATCACCGAGGGAGCTCTTGGCGACGCCAAGTACCAGGC
Source organism: Elusimicrobiota bacterium (assembly GCA_023249675.1). GTDB lineage: Bacteria > Elusimicrobiota > Elusimicrobia > UBA1565 > UBA9628 > GWA2-66-18. The sequence continues at coordinate 187,024 of JAHFCE010000004.1, forward strand.
CGTCGTGGCCGCCATCCGCGGCGGCCGGCCCGTGCGGCCCATTCTCAAGCCGGCGGAGATCGCCGTCGCGAAGGACGTCCCGCCCGGGACCAAGAAGATCACGGAGGGTGCCGCCGGCTGCGAGAACCCCAAGGATCTCATTCGCAACGACTACGAGACGTACGCCGCGCGTCAGCGCGCCGCCGCGGCCGCGATGGCCGGCGCGAACGTGCGCTCCCGCAAAGACGTCGAGAAGGAGCGCCTGAAAGCCCTGGCTACCTCCGAGGTCGCGTGCAAGAAGAAGAAGGCCGCCGCCGCGGCGATCAGGGGGGACTATTTCGACGACACCCAGGCAAAGGCCGTGGCCAAGGTCGATGCTGAGTGCAAAGCGGATATAAAGGCCATCAATGACGCTGCGGAGGCCAAGATCGCTGCGCTTGCGGCCCAAGAGGCTGGGGACCGGGATCCCGGGAAGCTGCGCGCCCAGGCTGACGCCGATCTGGCCGTCGGCTTCGGCGTGGCGATCGTCGGCTCCATCGCGACGTTGAGACACGACTACACGACGGCCGGAAGCCCGCGCTTGCGCAGGCTTTCCCGAGTCACCGGCGACAGTCCGCGGCTTACGACGTTCACCGCAAGCTGGTTCGCGCAGGAATGGCCTCAGGACGTCGCGGGACGGCCGAAGCTGAAAGCCGCGATCGACGCCTGCGCAAGCGCTCTGGGTTTTGGCGGCAAGAAGATCTCTTACCACAACCCCGAAAATCCCGGCAACGTGGACAATTATTGCAAGGTCAACGAGCAGCTGACGGCGTACATCGTCGGCCTCAAAGGCTCGACCAAGTTGGTCCCCTGAGGAAAATCCCATGAGCCAAGATCAAATCGTCTCCCGCAAAGCCGAATTCTCCGAGCGCGCTTTGGCCTTTGCGGCCGACTCCGCGCTGTTCGCCGGACTTTGGGTGCTCATCCTCCGAGTCCTCGACCCCGGCCTTCCGGTCCTGCTCAATGAGAAGGGGAGCGCCGTCATCATCTTTTTAGCGGCGCTGTTCGTCGTCTACCAGGCGTTTTTCTCCTGCGATGGGCGCATCAGCATAGGCAAGCGCCTGCTCGGCCTGCGCGTGGCCGACGCGGAAGGCGAGCCGCTCGATTTTGGGCGGGCCGTCATGCGCGCGCTGTCGTATCTGCCCAGCTCGTTCTTCACGCTTGGCTTTGCCTGGGCGCTGTTCGATTCGCAGGGCCGCGCCTGGCATGACCTCGCGGCGGGCAGCTGCGTGCTCAGCGACCGTCCGGCCGGAGGCTTGCGCGCGCACGCCCTGCGCTTTGCGGCGTGCACGCTCGTCCTCGCGCTTGCGCTGGCCGCGGGCTGGAACGGCATCTGGGAGCCTCGATACCTTAAGCTGATGACGGTCGCGCACGCGCAAGCGGGTCTTGTCGAGGTGCAGGTGTTGCAGGCCGCGTACCACCAGCGCAACGGCCGCTACGCGTCGAGCCTCTACGCGCTGGCCGAGGTGTCCGTGGATCCGCGCGGCTTCCTGCGCGACATGGCCGTCCTCTACGATGTGAGCAGCTTCCGCTTTAGGGCCGGCGAGGCTGCCTACGCGGTCGCCACCCGCGCGCGCGACGTGGACTCAACCTTGGTCGCGATCAGCGGACCGTAGCGCTCGTAGCTAGGCGGCGGCTTTGTCGCTGACTTCGACCTTGATGCCGGGGCCCATCGTGGACGCCATGGTCACGCTGATCATGTAGATGCCCTTCGACGCGGCCGGCTTCGCCTTGAGGATGGCGTCGAGCACGGTCTTGGCGTTGCCGACGAGCTTGTCGGCGGAGAAGGACGCCTTGCCCACGGGAACATGGATGATGCCGTAGTCGTCGACTTTGTATTCGACGCGGCCGGCCTTCAGCTCCTTGACCGTCTTCGGGATATCCATCGTGACGGTTCCCGACTTTGGGTTGGGCATGAGGCCTTTGGGACCTAGGACCTTGCCGAGCTTGGAGAGGTCCTTCATCATGTCGGGGGTGGCCACGAGGATGTCGAAGTCGGTGAAGCCCTTGGAGATCTGCTCGATGAGGTCCTCGGCTCCGACGACGTCGGCGCCGGCTGCCTTCGCGTCCTTCTGCTTCTCGCCGCGGACGACGACCGCGATCTTCTTGGACTTGCCCAGGCCATGCGGAAGACCCACGGTGCCGCGGACCTGCTGGTCCGCTTGCTTGGGGTCCACGCCGAGGCGGACGTGCAGCTCGACGGTCTCGTCGAACTTGGCGTTCGCGCACTTCTTCACGAGCGTGACCGCGCCCTCGAGCGGGTTCAGCTTCATGAGGTCCAGATCCTTCACCAGCGCGTCGTATCTCTTGCCCATCTTTTTGTCTCCTGACCTGTTGGCGCCCCTGTCGGAGCTCGGTCTAATGTCTTACTTCGTGATCTCGATGCCCATCGAACGGGCGGTGCCCATGACCATCAAGGTCGCCGCTTCCAAGTCCTTGGTGTTGAGGTCGGGCATTTTCGCCCGGGCCACGTCCTCAGCCTGCTTCTGGGTGATCTTGCCGACCTTGTTCCGGTTGGGCTCGCCCGAGCCCTTGGCCAGCCCCGCCGCCTTCTTCAGCAGGGACGAGACGGGGGGCATCTTGGTGATGAACGAGAAGGAGCGGTCCTCGAAAACCGTGATGACGACCGGGATCAGCATCCCGGGCTCCTGCGTGCGGGTCTTCTCGTTGAACTGCTTGCAGAAGTCCATGATGTTGACGCCGTGCTGGCCGAGCGCGGGGCCGACGGGCGGGGCGGGGTTGGCCGCTCCGGCCGGGATCTGCAGCTTGATTTGGGTTTTGACCTTCTTCGCCATGACTTTAACTTCCTCTCTTCGTGCGGCTTAAATTTTCTAGCGGCTCCAGGCCGCGGGCCGCAGCATCTTGGCGACCACGCTTCCGAGGATCATGAGGAGAAAAACCTTCCAGAACGGGACCGAGTGCGTTCCGAACACGACCATAGTGAACTCGGTGCTGAACAGCGTCGGCCACAGGAGCTTGACGAGCGCGGCGGCCAGCAGCGCCTTGCCGAACAGCATCAGAAAGCCGAAGCCGATCGCGGCCAGCATCGTCATGAGGGCCAAAAACGCCCCGACGAGGCCGAGCGAGCGCACGTGCGCGACGCGGACCTTCACGCCCTCGAAATCCGGGGCGGAATCGCCGGAAGGCAGCACTTCGGCCTCGAGGACGCTCAGATTTTCTCCACCTGCAGGAAATCGAGTTCGACCGGGGTTGGGCGGCCGAAGATCGTGACCATGGCCTTGATCTTGGCCTTGGTCTCGGAGACTTCCTCGACGACGCCGATGAAATGCCGGAAGGGGCCGTCCACGATGCGGATGTTCTCGCCCTTCTCGAATTGGACGGCCGGCCGGGGCTTGCCCGCGGCGGCGGTGCTGGTGAGGTCGAGGATGGCCTTCATCTCTTCCTCAGGAAGCGGGGTCGGGTTGGCGTCGCCGAGGAAGCCGGTCACGCCGGGGACTCCCTTGATCATCCAGTAGGTGATCTCGTCGATGACCATGTCCATGAGGACGTAGCCGGGAAAAAACTTGCGCTTGGAGATCTTCTTCTTATTCTTCTTGACCTCGACGACATCCTCGGTCGGGATGAGGACGTTGAACACGCGGTCGGAGAGCTTCTCGCTCTCGATCTTCTGCAGAAGGGTCTTGTGGACGCGGTCCTCGTAGCCGGACTGCGTGTGAACGACGAACCAGCCGCGGCGGCCCGTCGGAGTGGTGGTTTCGGTCATGTTATCGCCCCAGGACGGCCCTGACGAGCACGGACAGCACGTAGTCGACGCCGGAGACGTACAGGGCCATTAGCGCCACGAGGACGACGATCGCCTTGGTGGAGTCGATGGCCTGCTGACGGGTCAGCCAGGTGGACTGCTTGAGCTCGGAAACGGCTTCTCTCAGGAACTGCGTCACTTGATTCATGTTTTCTCTAAAGTCTGGAGCGGTCTGGCGGGGGTACCAGGATTCGAACCTGGAGTTCCGGTTTTGGAGACCGGTGGTTTAGCCATTAACCGATACCCCCGCTAGATCCGCTTCGTGTAGGTTTTGCCTACTTCACTTCCTTGTGCGCGACCTGCTTGCCGCAGGCGCGGCAAAACTTCTTCATCTCCAGCTTGAATTCCTTCTTCTTGCCGCGCTGGAAGTGGTAGTTCTTGTTCTTGCAGACGGTGCAGCCCAGGATGACGATGTGTCGATCTCCCATGACAGCCGCCCTTACGCCACGATGTCGGCGACAACGCCCGCGCCGACGGTGTGGCCGCCTTCGCGAACGGCGAAGCGCAGGCCCTTCTCCATCGCGATCGGAGCGATCAGCTCGCACTCGATGTCGATGTTGTCTCCCGGCATGACCATCTCCACGCCCGCAGGCAACGTCACCGCCCCGGTCACGTCGGTCGTGCGGAAGTAGAACTGCGGACGGTACCCCTTAAAGAACGGCGTGTGCCGCC
>JAHFCE010000001.1 GCA_023249675.1 Elusimicrobiota bacterium
GCGCGCGAGTTGGACTTCGAGCTTCTTGTCGACCTCGGCGCTGACGGTATTGAGACCGTCGGGTCGCACTTCCAGCTTCTCGACGAACGGGACGCGCGCGCTGACGCGTGAGATCTGGGCGTCGAGCTGCGCGACCGATTCGTTGAGCCGCGTGGCCCTTTGAGTCGCGTCCTCTATCAGAGCCATCTTGCCAAGGACGGCATCCATCTTGGCTTCGAGCTCGGGCGCCCGGGTGGACAGCGCGGTCATCCGCTCGCCAAAGGCCTCGAGCGCCGAACGGTCCGTGCCCAGCTTGTCCCTGAGCTGCGCGATCTCGGCGTGCGACTTGTAGAAGTCCTGCACTTCCTTCCGGAGCACGTCGAGATCCTGGCGGCTCTGGCCGAGCGCGTCCATCTGCCACGTCGTCTTTTTCGCGAGGTCGTCGACCTGGGCGAGGCGTTCGTGCAATGTCTCAAGCGACAGCTGTTTCTTGGTCAGCTCGTCGGACTGCGCAAACAGGGAGTCGAATCGCTTGGTCAGGCCGTCGATTTTCTGCGAGAGGTCGATGAGGTTCTTGTCCTTCGCGGCGAGCGCCTGCATGCGCGATTCCGCATCGCCCACTGTCACTTGCAACGAACGAAGCCGTTCGTCGAAGGCCTCGAACTCCTTTTTCTTGACCGCGAGGGTGTCGACCTGCCCGCGCACGGCATCGAGCAGCGTGGCGGCGTCCTTGGCCAGCCGCGTCGTATCGCGCTCGGCGTGCTGCCGCGTCCTGGCCGCCGTTTCGATCTGGACGTTCGTCTCCTGCGCCAGCTTTTCGATGCGTCCGACCGTTTCCTCGGCTTTGGCCGCCTGCTTCATCCCTTCGGTCAGCTTGGCGATCTGGACGTCCATCGCCCACATCATCTCGTTGACCCGGTTGGCCTGGACGACGGCGTGCTCGACCGCCTGTTGCTGGCCTTCGAGGGCCTTGGCTTTGAGCGAGACGTGCTCGGCGAGGGAGTTGAGCGCGGTCAACCGCTCTTCGGTGCTCTGGCTCAGCTCGTGCAGCCGCACCAGCGGACCGAGCTTCGTTTCGATCTCCTTCATCGTCGCCATCGCGGCGGTGGTGTCTTCGCGCGCCTCGCGGGACGTATCGCGGATCTTCGTGTAGTCCTGGGTCAGCGTCGTCGCCATCGACCGAATCTGGTCGAACTCGCCCTTGAGGGTCCCGACGTGGCTGACCGACTGCTTGACCTCGGTCTGCGCCTCGCGGAGCTGGTCGCGGAGCTCATCGAGCGCCGCGCCCTCCTTTCTCAGCATCTCGACGCTCGCGTGGGTCTGCAGCGCCTGTGAGGAAAGCTGCTGAACCGCCTCGCGATGCTTCTGCAGCTCGCCGTCGGGGCCGATCGCTTTCTGCGTGGACTGCTCCGCCTGCTGCGCCGATTCCTTCAGCGCCTGGATCCGTTTGTCGATCTCTTCCACGTCCTTCGTGCGATCGTCGAGCGCCTTGACCCGGCGTGCGATCTCGTCGAGCCGGGTCGTAACGGTCGCCGCCTGACCGCCGATCTGCTCGAGCGACTTGCTGAGCGGGGTCAGTTTGGCGCCGCCGGTTGTCAGCGCCGTGAGCATGGCGCTGACGGCCTTGCGCTCCTCGCGTGCGGTGGCAATGAGCAACTCGAGCTCCGCAGTCTGTTTTTCGATCAACTTGCTCTTGCTGGCGCCTGTCTTGAAGACATCAAGCATGGAAGACTCTCGACCTTGCGGCCATGAACGTCCGCGCGAAAAATGGTTACATGAGCATAAAACATATCGGCGCCGATCGCCACGATCTTCATTCCCTGCACGTCAATGCACGCGACTGAAGGGCAGAATCTGCATCATCTCACGCCGCCCAGCTCGATAAGTCGTTGAAAACAAAGGCGGGATCCCACCGCGTCACCGTTTGCATATACATATAGATGAGCGTGCTTGCCTGTCTGCGGACCGCCGCCGTTTTCGGTGTCGACGCGTGCCCCGTGCACGTGGAGGTCGACGTTTCCTTCGGATTCCCGCACTTCACAATGGTCGGACTGCCCGATGCGAGCGTGCGCGAGAGCCGGGATCGGGTGCGGAGCGCGATTCGCAATTCAGGCTTCGAGTTTCCGGCCCATCGGATCACCGTCAACCTGGCACCGGCCGACGTGCGCAAAGCGGGCGCCTCGTTCGACCTGCCGATCGCGCTCGGCATTCTCGCCGCTCAGGGCATCGTCGAGCGGCGGCACATCGCCGACCTCGTCGTGCTGGGCGAGCTCTCGCTGGACGGATCGATTCACGCCACGCGCGGCGTGCTGCCGATTGCGGCCGCGGCCAAGCGCGACGGGATCGCCGGGATGCTTCTGCCCACGCTGAATGCGAGCGAAGCGGCGATTGTCTCAGGCCTCGACGTCTTCCCCGTGGCCTCGCTCGTGGAGGCGGTTCGCGCGCTGAACGAGCCATCGAGCCTCGCGGCCACGACCATCGTCCCCCGTCCCGCGCGATCGCCGAGCGTCGCCGATCTTGCCGACGTCCGCGGGCAACTGCTCGCCCGCCGCGCGCTCGAAATCGCCTCGGCCGGAGGCCACAACCTCCTGCTGGTTGGGCCGCCGGGCGCCGGAAAGACAATGATGGCGCGGCGCGTGCCGGGGATCCTGCCGCCGCTGACCTTAGACGAGGCACTGGAAGCGACGGCGGTGCATTCGGTCGCCGGTCTGCTGACACCGGGGACGGGACTGCTCGCCGATCGACCATTCCGCGCTCCGCACCATACGATCTCGGATGCGGCGCTTGTCGGCGGCGGATCGCAGCCGCGGCCGGGGGAAGTCAGCCTCGCGCACCACGGCCTGCTGTTTCTGGACGAGATGCTGGAGTTCAGCCGCCATGTCCTCGAAGTGCTGCGCCAGCCGCTCGAGGAGGGACGCGTCACGATCGCGCGGGCGGCACGCACGGCCGTCTTCCCTGCCCGATTCATGCTCGTCGGCGCGATGAATCCGTGCCCCTGCGGATTTCTTGGCGACACGCTGCGCGAATGCCGGTGCACGCCTCAGCAGATCGCGCGCTACGGCGGCCGGCTGTCCGGTCCGCTCCGCGATCGGCTCGATCTGACCGTCGACGTCCCGGCGTTGCCCCCCTCCGCGTTGACGATGGCCGGCGGTGAGCCTTCATCGAGCGTGCGTGCGCGCGTGATCGCGGCGCGCGAGGTCCAGCGCGCGCGGCATTCGACGGACCACATCCGTACAAACGCGGAGCTGACGCCGGCCTTGATGGCACGGCACTGCCGGCTCGATGCGCGAGGCGCACGACTGCTGGACGCCGCCATCATCAAGATGGCGTTGAGCGCGCGCGCCTACGACCGCGTCCGCAAGGTGGCGCGGACGATCGCCGATCTGGCCGGTGCCGATGAGATCGCCGCCGATCATCTCGCGGAAGCGCTGCAATTCCGCATGGTGGATCGCTGATCGGTGGCGCCCTGTTAAAGTAGGAGCGATGGGAATGGGGCTCTTTCACGTAGCTGCCCGATTGACCGGACCATCCGGACGAAGCGAGGACCTAACAGCCCGTGGTGAAAGTCTGGCGTCGCACCGAGACGGGCGAGGCGCCTCGCTGGCAAGGCGCGACGACCGAGAATATCGGGAATATTTGAAGGAGGAGCAACGCCGCCGGCGAGGA
>JAHFCE010000010.1 GCA_023249675.1 Elusimicrobiota bacterium
TTCTGCTCGCTTTCTCCATGTCTCTTAAGCGTGATGGCGGCTACTATTTTTATGTTTTTGCGACCAACAAGGTTGCCGAATTCGAAACATATTCCGTAGGGAAGATACTTATTCGGGATCTCTTGGAGTCGGTCTTCGCAAGACGATTCACACGATTCGACTTTATGGCCGGCGAGGAGCCGTACAAATACGAGTGGACAAAGTGCAGCCAGGGGCGGACATCTTATTACGCGGTTCGTGACACGTTCAAGGGCCGCGCCATCTTGTCTTCCTTCCTGGCCCTTTCCCGGTGCGTGGCGCTACTCAAGCGGCAACGATGGTTGCGTCGCCTACTGTCGTGTTTGCCCGCGGTTAAAGTGGGCGGGATGGGGCGAAAGAGATGAAGAAGGTGTGCTTTGTCTCAACCATAGACATGCCGGTTAAAACATTCCTGCTGGAGCATCTCCGGGCCATGAGCCATCGTTATGAGGTTGCCGTGGCCGTGAATACCGCAGATGCGAACTTTTTGGCCGCGTCCGGGCTTAATATTGCCGTATATCCCATCGCGATCGAACGCAAGGTCTCACCTTTGCGCGACTTGAGGGCGCTGGCACAGCTTGTTTCCCTATTCCGCAGGAATCGTTTCGATGTCGTACACTCCATCATGCCCAAGTCGGGGCTATTGTCGATGCTAGCTGCCCGGATTGCGCGCGTACCGCATCGGATTCATACTTTTACCGGCCAAGTCTGGGCCACGCATCGCGGGCTCGGCAGATGGTTCCTCAGGTGCATGGATTTGGTTCTGGTGGATTGCGCCACCCATATCCTCGTTGACAGTCGGTCCCAGCGGGAGTTTCTTGTCCGCGAGGGTGTGGTTTCAGCCGAGAAGGCTATTGTTCTGGCCAATGGTTCCGTATGCGGAGTCAATCTCAAACGGTTTCATGCCGACTCTGCGTTAGGAGCCGAGGTGAGGCGCGACCTTGGGATTCCGGCGGGAGATATTGTCTTTATTTTTCTGGGCCGTCTGAAATTGGATAAAGGCGTACTGGACCTGGCGCGGGCGTTCGCCCGACTCTGCAATAACCGCGCTGACGTGAGTTTGCTCCTGGTCGGTCCTGATGAAGATTGTTTGCGTCTGAAGATACTCGAGGCATGCGATCTGCATAAAGATAAGGTCTATTTCCAAGGCTATACGGACGCGCCGGAGCGCTACATGACTGCTGCGGACGCGATTTGCCTTCCTAGCTATCGAGAGGGGTTTGGCATTGCGATCATCGAAGCTGCGGCTGTCGGACTTCCTGCTATTGGCACCAGGATTTACGGACTCGCCGACGCCATTGTGGATGGCGTGACGGGCTTCCTGTGTCAACCCAGAGACGTTGACGCTTTGATGTATCTTATGGGTCGTTTCGCCGAAGATCCCGAACTGCGGAGGTCTCATGGGGAGCGGGCACGGGAGCGCGCGATGCGCGATTTCTCAAGCGAGACTGTGGTGGCGGCCCAGCTCAAATTCTACCGGTCCCTGCTTCAGGACGGGGATTGAAGGGGTGGCTTTCGCCAGGCATCTACTGTCCGGCGTAGGCCCTCACGCATGGAGACTTCGTGCGAATATCCCAACTCTCGTGCGATACGCGCTGTCGCGTAAACGGAGCGGTTTGTCAGGGCGTGCACCCTGGATTCAGTCAGGGGGAACCCGGACAGCCGGCCGACCGTCCGAGCGACGCAAAGCGCCGGCGCCAGCGGGAGGCGCAGTTTTGGGTGGGGCCTGCCGAGGCTGTCGGAGATCATCGCGATGAAATCCTCCATCGAGGCATGGTCGGAGAGGTCGTATATCCGTCCCCGGGCGGCGGGATCATAGCCGCAGAGGAGAAGGGCATCCACGACATTGTCCACGTAAATGTAATTGGCGGCGGCGCCGGGAGCGCCGATGAAGAAGAAGAGTCCACGGTCGATCATCGCGATCAGTTGGTATAGCGATCGATTGGGCATTCCGGGACCAAAAACAATGGATGGTCTCAGGATAGCGTATGAGAAGCCGTTCTCTTCGGCGGCCTCCGTCACCAAGCGGTCCGACTCCACCTTGGTCAGCTCGTATTCGCCTAACGGGTTCAGTGGGGTTTTTTCGGATACGATCCCTTCTCGGTGCGGGCCATAGGCGCCCACGCTGCTGAGTTGGACCCAACGGCCGATCCGGTGCGCTGCTGCGCCCAGCAGATTCCGTGTGCCGGTGACATGGACGGCGCGCATGAGTCCGGGGTCGCGGACCTCTCCAGCACAGTGATAGAGGATGTCCGAACCATCGATGAATTCCGTCAGCGAGTCTGTTCCCGCCGCCAGATCGCCTTGGAATATCCGTACGGATTTCGGGAGGGCGAGCTTTTGGGGCTCCTTCCGGGTCAACACGCGGACCTCATCGCCTTGGGCGATATGTCTGAGCGCGAGGACTCTCCCGATGAACCCGGAAGCGCCGGTGATGGAGATGATCATGTGGAGTCAGCATAGCATGCCCAGAATCCGACGTAAAATGATAAAATCAACGTTTCTATGTTACGGCCTCTTTCGCGTCTCTGGTTTGTCCGGACCTTAATCCCAGCCCTCGGTGATCTTGCAATCCTTTTCGCCGCGCTCCTAACATCCATAGTCTTGCGGCAGCCCGACCTGTTGCATGAAGGTTTTATACCGCCGTTTGTGCCGCTCTTCGCGATCTTTCTGGCGACCTTCCATGCGACCGGTCTCTATGAACTGCGCCGAGTGCGTGATTTCGTTTCATTGATCCGCGGTCTTATGGTTTCGGGCACGGCCTGCTGGGTGGTGGGGATGTGCTATTTCTATTTCCTCTTTCCGTATCTCGCGTTGACGCCGAAGACGCATCTTGTGCTGACTGTGGTCCTGGCGCATATTGCGATGCTGGCCTGGCGTCGGGCGATCCTAATTTTGACGGACTTTAGTCTGATGCGCCTGCGCCTGCTGGTCCTCGCCAGCGAGGAGCACTTGACGCACCTTCGCCTCAACCAGTCGCTGCGCTCGGGCGAGGGATTGGATATCGCCGCGTCGTTGGGACCGGATGTGGACCTGGTCGTGGCCGACAGCTCCTGGATTGAGACACACTGGGACGAGTCTCGGGGCGTTTTTGCGGCGGCGGTCGAGCAGGGGGTGCCGATTGTCAGCCTCGATCGATTCTATGAGTCCATGTTCGGCAAGGTTTCTCCCCTGTATGCGAGCGATCCCGCCTGGGCGCTGGAGCACATCTTGCCGCACGCCGATGGTCTCTACATTAAGGTTCGGCGTGTCTTCGATTTCGCGGTGGCCATCCTGGGATTGTTCGTCCTGTCTCCATTGTTTCTTCTGATGGCGGCCTTGATCCGTGTCGTCGATGGCATGCTGCCGATCTACCGTCAGGAGCGTGTCGGCTATTTGGGGAAGGTCTTCACTCTCTGGAAGTTTCGCACCATGCGCCCAGATGCCGATGCTGCCGGACCCTTTCTGCCATGCAAGGAAGGGTCCGATGAGCGCGTAACGCCGCTGGGCCGCGTGCTCAGGCGCTTCCGTCTCGATGAGTTTCCGCAGTTGTGGAACGTGGTGCGCGGGGAGATGTCCTTGGTTGGTCCGAGGCCCGAGTGGGTCAAGGAGGTCGAGATTAACGAGAAGATGGTGCCGAACTACCACCTGCGTCATCTGGTGCCTCCGGGAATCACCGGCTGGGCGCAGGTCTACTACCGCGCCACTAACGATCCCCAAGATTCTATCGAGAAGCACCACTACGACCTGTACTATCTGAAGAATTTCTCCCCAGCCCTTGACTTGTCCATCTTATTGAAGACCATGAAGCGCATCTTCGTCAAGGACACCCGGGTCAAGTCGGTGCTCACGCCCTTCCCGCAGACCGAGGCCCGGGTGAGCCCCCGCCTGGTCGACATTGCGTCGATCATCAGCCGAAACTGATGTCTCGGGGAATACAATCCGCAGCCGTATTGGGCTTTGAATTGGTCTATGTCGTTGTGCCCGGGATGGCGGCCTACATCGCGACCTCGGGACAGTCGAGCCTCTTGTATTCGCTCGTTGTCGGAATACCCATAGGGCTTACTCTCTGCGTCACGATGTTTTTAATTTCAAAAGCTTGGGCGACCTTGTGGCTATTTAAGATTTATCCCTTTTGTGTGGTTCCCGTTCTGGCGGCCGGATTCCGGCATCGTTGGAAACAGACCCCTTTAATAGTAACGACTATGCCCGCCATTCCCGTTCTTTTGGGAATTATTTTCTTCCCCATTTTGATCGCGGCTTGGACCTGCTGGAGCGCTTACACCGAGTTTCCCCTACCTAGTTTCCAGCCCCAGCAAATCGATTGCAGCCATGACCTCATCTACTTTTTAAGTTTGACCGCCGAGCTCAAGAATCGATGGCCTCCGGAGTTTCCCTATCTCGCGGGCGAGGCGCTGCATTACCACTTTTTTGCTTATGCTCACATGGCCGCGTTAGCGACCGTCACCAATATCTCGCTCGAGTCTGTCGTCTTGCAGCTATCGAGTTTCCCTTTGATGGGTCTTCTGACCCTTCAAATGATCGGTTTGGGTCGGTGGATTGGAGGGACTTGGGCTGCGGGCTTCGCGTCAGCCGGTTGCCTATTTTTACTGCAGAACGTTAACCCCGGCCCGCAGCCCGTATCCGCGAGCCAGGCGCTTTTTTCGAACCTCATGACTAGCCCGTCTTTACTACTTGGAACGACGTTTTTTATGGCTTTACTGGCTGAGAGCGCAGCCATTTTTCGGGAATGGCTTCCCAAATCCACGAGGCCCCTCATCCCGGACAATAGACATTTGACGTGGCGCCACGCGCTGGTGTTCATCCTGCTCTTCGCAGGTGTAACGGCGAGCAAAAGCTCTGTGGCACCCGCCATCATAGCGGCCGCGGGGACAATGGGCCTGCTCCTATGCTTTAGAGGCCGTCGCAGCGAGGGAATCTCCTGCTTGATCTTCGCGGTGGTGGGCGCCGCGACTTTTTTTCTCGGAGTGCGAATCATATTCCAGGAAGCCGTGCACCGGCTCAAATTCCTGCCTTTTCATGTGATGCACTACTCTTTTCCCTACGAACGCGGCGCGGAATATCTGGCCTCCTTAGGATTGCACACTTTTATCTGGCACCTCCTGTCGGGCATCAACTTGATTGTCGCGCTCGTCCTGTGGTTCCTCAAGGATATAGTCGCGATCTGGGCGGGATGGAGGCATTTGTCCGGAATGAAACCCGTTTGCGCTTTTTTCATCACGGTAGCCGGGCTCAACACTTTGGCCGGACTACTTCTTATGGAGGGAGGATACGGCGAACTCTATTTCATACTGCAAGCGGTCATAGTTCTGACTCCCCTTTCAGGGGTAGGTCTGGCGATGCTGTTCCAGCCACCTTGGAAACGCCTGGATAAGATTCTTCTTGCGGCTGTTTGTCTCTTGTTCTTATTGAGCACGGGCGTACAAACGCATCATTGGGTTCAGAGAGTCCGTAATCTGCGGCAAACAGCTCATTATCAATTTCCTTCCAAGCATTACATGTTGGATGAACAGCTCTATGCGGCGTTGGCGTGGCTTCGTGAGAATACGCCCAAAGAGGCGGTTGTGCTTTCCAATGTTCCGACCATCGCCGACGCTTGCTATTCAGCCGTCAGCGAAAGACGGCAGGTGCTGGAGATGCTCAAAATGAGCACTCGCTGGACGGCGGCTGGGGGACACTGGGATTTTGACGGTCCTTACCAAGACCGCCACCGTTTGGTGACCGCCGTATTTGAAGGAGGGGATGCCGGCGCATTGAGAGAAATTGCTCGCCGATTCGGCGCCGCATACATTTTTGTGGACAAAAAGAACGGGATAAAAAATCACCGCCTTCCTTCGGGAATACAGTTGACGTACCAGAATTCGGCGGCAGCCGTTTACGCCATTGAAAATCAAATTCATTTTTAAAGGTACAATGTATTTGGTTGCGTAAACCATCCCGTAAGTTTTTTGGGAAAAATCGAAGGAGACTCGGAGGAAAGCAGTCATGTCCAGGCAGGGAGTTGCTCTCGAAAGGAACCTCGATAATATAAAGGGATTTTGGAAGCATGAGGCGCGGGAGTGGGGCGATGATCCGCGCGTCACCATTCGTGACCATTATTTCCGTCTTTTGGAGACCCGCTCCATCACCGAGATCATTCGGGGACGACGAAAAGTTTTGGATATCGCTTGCGGATCGGGATTCTCAACCTTGTATTTTGGAGAAGTTGTCGATGAAATCACAGGGATGGATTATGTTGATGACATGGTGACATGCGCGCAAAGATTTTTAAGCGATACCGTCTATTTCAATAAGGTCATGGATCGGTTCGCCTGCAATGAACGCCCCAAATTGCGCGGGAATATTCGTTTCGAGACCGCCGATATCTTGGATATGCCGTATGCTCCGGGGTCCTTCGATGCCGTCACTACCTCGCGGGCCTTGATCAACCTTCCCAAGTGGGAGCTGCAGGTAAAGGCGATCGATCGGGTCGCCAAGATTCTCAAGCCCAAAGGAGTCTGGGCCTTGGCTGAAGTCACGCAGCAGGGTCATGAACAAATGGACCGGATTAGACAATCCTTCCAGCTCCCCATCCTGGAGAAGTACTGGCACAATCTGTACATTGATGAGCCCGGATTCCAATCCGCCGCCAAGAAAGCGGGTCTCGCGGTGCGGCAGATCCAGCGCTTCGAGACCTATCAGTTTCTGACGAAGGTCATCCACCCGCTCATCGTGGCTCCCCGGGAGCCGAAATTCCTGGATGGCTTCAATAAAGCCGCTCTCACCGTCAGCCGGCTGCACCCCACCTATCAAAGCGTAGTCAAAATGGGTGTGGATAAATTCTTCCTGGATATTTTTAAGTCTATACTCGCGATCGAGGATCCCGGGAAATTGGATGACTATGCCCGCCTTGTTCCAAAAATATTGAAAAAGAATCTCGACTTCACCGGCTGCAGCCACCAGGTGCTTTTTGTATTGAGTCCTCTCTAGCGCCCATGCTCAGCGATTCTCTTCGAGCGCACAGAACTGAGTCTGGGCGAGTCCTCCATGTTCCGTTCGTTGATCTGGCGGCCCAGTACCGGTCCATCGAAGAGGAAATAGGGGAGGCCTTGCAGGCGGTCCTTGCCGATGGGGATTATATCCTCGGGCGCCAGGTGGACGTTTTTGAGACTGCTTTTGCCCAATTTGTCGGGGTCCGGTATGCGGTGGGTGCAAGCAGCGGCTTGGATGCCCTCAGGCTGGCCCTCATGGCCTTGGACATTTCCCCTGGGGATGAAGTTATCTTGCCCGCCAACACCTATATCGCGACCGCCTTGGCGGTCAGCGCCGTGGGCGCCAAGCCGGTGTTGGTCGATTGCGATCCGCTCACTTACAACATCAAGGCAGAACTCGTGGCGCGGGCCATTACCCCGCGCACAAAAGCGATCATTCCTGTCCACTTGACCGGGCAGCCGGCCGACATGGACCAACTTTTGGACTTGGCCGCACGTCGCGGCCTGCCTGTCATTGAGGATGCCGCCCAGGCTCATGGAGCGTTACACAGGGGACGTCCATGCGGTTCCCTGGGCGCAATGGGATGCTTTAGCTTTTACCCCGGGAAGAATCTGGGAGCCTATGGGGACGGCGGAATGGTCACGACCAATGATGCGCGCCTCTGGGAAAGGCTCCGCAGCCTCCGCAACTATGGGCAGCGAGAAAAATATGAGCACATCGAGAGGGGCATCAACGCACGCTTAGACACCCTTCAGGCCGCGGTCTTGAACGTTAAATTGCGACGTTTACCGGCGTGGAATCAAGCCCGTCGGAGCCATGCTGAAAAATACCGGCAACTTCTGGCAGGAGTGGGAGATATTGTTTTCCAAACGCTTCAACCGGATAGCGAGCACGTTTACCACCTTTTCGTTATAGAAACGGGGCAAAGAGATGCCTTGAGGGATTTTTTGGCTCAGGCGGGCGTTCAAACAGGCGTCCATTATCCAAAGCCGATTCACCTGCAAAAGGCCTACGTCGATTTGGGTCATAAACACGCGGATTTCCCTCACACGCTGAATTTATCCGGAAGGATGATTTCTCTTCCGATGTATGCAGAGCTTGGAATGGAACAAATCCGGCATATTTGTTCCCGCATACGATCCTTTTTTAACACGCCCGCTTGAAAGATTCGTCCCGCATAACTGCAGCATGAAACTCCGATCCCTCTGCATCAGCATGCCCGTTTATAATGAAGCATTCTCTCTCCCGGACGTGCTCGAGCGCAGCGCGCGCGTTGCCCAAGACTTAGCCGAGTCTTGGGAGATCCTGGTTGTCGATGATGGGAGTACCGATGAGACCCCGCAGATATTGAAAGCATTTGCCGCTCGAGAGCCCCGTCTCCATGTCCTGACGCACGCCCGGAACCTGGGCATAGCGGCAAGCCTGCGGAAGGTCTTCCTCTCGCCCCGCCAAGAGTGGATTTTCTTCATATCCGGAGATGGCCAAATCCCCCCTGAGGAATTATCCAGGCTGCTGCCGCATACGGAATACTGTGATCTGATCTACGGCTGGCGAAAAAATCGTGCTGATCCGCTACGGCGGCGATTGACCGCTTGGGTGTACAACGTTTTGATTAGTCTCTGCCTCGGTAGACGCGTTCATGATGTGGACAGCGCAATTCTTTTTCGCCGACCCCTTTTCGACGGCGTTCAACTTCAATCTAGCAGCATTTTCATCCACACGGAACTGCTGATTGCGGCAATCCGCCGCGGCCTGCGCTATGGCGAAGTTCCCATCAAACACCGGCCTCGCCTGGGAGGACGCGCGGCGGGAGGGCGCCCCGGCGCGATCATCCACACTATGATGGAACTCATGCTCTATGTATTGAAAAGGAAAAAAACTTTATGACCGAAATCCGTCTTGCCATTATTGGTTTGGGGCAGTGGGGCAAAAACTATGTCCGCCTTTTTTCTCATATCCCAGGCGCCAAGATCGTCCGATGCTGCGACGTTTCTCGGGACCGCTTCGATCAAATGAGGCCGATGCTTCCCGAACAAGTGGAGTTTGACGCCGATCCCCGATCCATCTTTCAAGATCGCACGATTGACGCGGTCATCCTGGCCAGCCCTTCCTCGACCCATTACACTTTGGGCTTGGCCGCCCTGAAGTCGGGGAAGGATCTTCTCGTTGAAAAACCTATGGCGTTGGAGCCCCGGCAAGCCGCAGCCATGGTCAAGGCGGCCCGTCGACTCAAGCGCGTTTTAATGGTTGGGCATACCTTCCTATTTCATCCAGTCATTCGCAAGATGAAGGAATATCTACGCAAGCGCTATTTAGGGCGCCCCTATTATTTCCATTCTCAGCGGACCAATCTTGGCCCCATCCGTTCCGACGTCAATACTGTCTTGGATTTGGCTCCCCACGATATCTCCATTCTTCTCCATCTCTTGGAGTCGATGCCGGAAAAGATCCAAGCGGTCGGAGCCTCTTTTCTCAACAAGGGCATCGAGGATGCAGTCAGCCTAATCCTCCATTTTCCCAGGGGGATCAAAGCGTTCATTCATGTTTCCTGGCTGGAGCCCCTGAAAATGCGTCGATTGATCGCCGTCGGAGAAAAACGCATGATGCTTTTTAATGACATGAACGATCATGAGCCTTTGCGCATCTATAATAAATACGTCACGGGCAAGACGAATTACGATGATTTTGCCGAATATAAAACCATCGTTCGCGATGGAGATGTTCGTATCCCCTATATCCCTGCGGAGGAGCCTCTCCGCAACGAATGCCGCGCCTTTCTTGACGCAGTTCGCGCCAGAAAAGTTCGCTTGAGCGACGGAGCTTTTGGGCTCCAAGTGGTGCAGGTCCTGCACGCGTGCCAAAAATCGCTGTCTCAGAACGGTCGCCTCGTCTCGGTGTGAGCGGCGATTTTTTTGCCTCCATTTATTCCCCGCCCGCCGCGCTGAAGCCTTGGCGGGTGGAGGACCTGGCTGAGGGCTTCGAATGGAGCTTTTTCAGTTATGCGCGCCGTGCCTTGGCTGAAGGGTTGAGAGCGGCGGGGGTCGGACTCGGGGCACGGGTCCTGCTTCCTGAATTCATTTGTAGGGAGTTGCTCTCCTCGATTGTTGCGGTCGGGGCCCACCCGGTGTTCTATCCGGTCGGGAAGGACCTTGTCCCGAGCAGTCATCCTTTCCGGTGGCCGGAGGCCTCCGCGGTCGTCGCGGTCGATTACTTCGGTTTTCCTCAGGATCTGGAGGCGTTTCGAACCTACTGTGCCAGGACCGGCGCGCTACTAATCGAAGATAATGCGCACGGCTTGTTCAGCCGGGACGATCGGGGGGCTCCTCTCGGGACGCGTGCCGACGTGGGTCTCTTCAGTTTGCGCAAGACGCTTCCTATTCCGGATGGAGCAGTTCTCGCTCTTAAGACGGATGCAAGGAAATGGAGGCTTGCCCCTCAGTCCTCTTTCAATGAATATACGACCCGGGGTCAGCGCATCAAAAATACGCTCAGGCGACTTTCTGTGACCTTTGGCGCGCCCCCGGTCTTCCACGCTCTTCAAGTCTTTCGGACGGCACGTGCCTGCATTGATGAGGGCCGTCCTTCAGGCGGCGAGGAGACCGATCTGCCTGTCCCGGATCTGCCCTGCTCGGTACTGGCGTCGCCGATTACCGCGGCAGACCCTAACTTGGAGGTTCAGCGTCGCCGCGTACTCTACCATCGCATTGAGGCCCTACTCGCCCCCCATGTTTCCCCGGTGTTCCCGTCGTTGAGAGAGGGCGTCGTGCCTTATGGTTTCGCCTATCGTAGCACGCAGAGCAACGAGGTCGCGCGCATTCTGTCGCGGGTGTCGCTCGCTTCGCTGTCTTGGCCCAACCTTCCGGAAGCCGTGTCCAGCGCGGCGCCCCGGCATTACCGGGATGTGAGGTTCGTGCCGTTCCTGTTCATCTAAGGGCGGCAGGTCGAGGTTTCAAGCAAGTGGCCCATAATCCGAGAAAGGACCAAAAAGTCATATTGCACGCGCCCCAATAAAAGCCGTCGAAGAAGAGAAAGGAAGTGGCGAGCCCGGCCCAGCCGGCCAAGAGGGCATCGTATGTCCTCGACTTATCAGGGTCTTGCCGTTCTTTGAGGCGAGTTCTACCCGCGTGGATCAGCCAGGCAATGGATCCGGCAAGAGCAGCGAAGCCCCATGCTCCCGTCTCGATGAGCCAGCGTAAGTATTGGTTGTCCGGGGTGGGGAGGTGTTCTAAGGGGCCTTTGTAATAGGGCAGGTAGACATTGGGGTACTGGCCATATCCCACTCCGAACACCACGTGTTCCTTCAATGCGCCGACCGTTCGATAGCTGTCCAGGCGATGCCGGATGCTGGTTTGTTTGAGGAACACATTCTGCCAGCCTGGGGCGGAATGAACTGCGACGCACCAAAGACCTCCAACCGCAGCCAATGCAAAGATTCCAGCGATGATGATCTTCCTTCCGATCCCGATCGTGATTCCATAGACGCACAGAAGGGCCGCTAGGCCGATCAACACGGAAAGACAGCCTGAAAGGAGAAGTAGGCTGAGCAGAACGAGAGCGGCTAGCCGATGGGGCCAGCGCCACGGCCCTCCCCGTGCGCAGAAGGCCAAGGCTAATGCAAAAAATGGAAGTATTGAAGCTGTGTAGGGGATGCGATTGCCTTGGGTCCCCATGGGACGCGGAGAGGTCATCGGCAGACGCGCTCCGGGCCGATAGGGGCTGTAAAGAGGGTTGGTCTGCTCAGGGGTGGGCGCCACGCTTTGAACGGCGAGAGGATCGACCAGGGGGTTCCGGTCGAACCCCATTTCCATCAGACCGCCCAGCGCCGCCGCAACGGCGGCGACATACACCCACCGCAAGATGCGGAGGGGGGAGTCTGTGGTCCAGATCAGATACATCCCGCCGATCGCGAATCCTCGGAGCATCCAACTCGCCGCCTCCCGCATTGACCATCCGGGAGACGGGCTGAGGACGATGCTGCCCAGCAGAACGAGAGGCCAAAGCCACCAGATGGCCTCGACTCGGCCCCATTCTTTTTTAGACAGAACGGCGTAAAGAGCAAGGCCTAAGACCGGCGGGACGGCGAAGAGATAGTAGATGGGGATCGTCCAGCCGCTGATCGTGACGCGGAACTGCTGGAGCAGGTGAAGAGGCAGCAGCAGATAGGCGACCCAGATTGCAGTCAGAAGTCCCAGAGGAGTCTGTGCGTCTGTCGCGTCAGAAGCTTCCCGGGTCACGGAGCAAGTATACGTGTTTGTCGTCGAAAGATCATCAAAACATCATCGTAAAATATATAATACCCTCAATGCTGTTCCAATTCAGGCCAAGTCTAAGGCGTTTGAGCGTAGTCCTGATGGACATCGCCATCGTCTTGGGCGCCTACCTCTTCGCTTTCTTGCTTCGCTTTGATTTTAAGCTTGAGCCCGCCATTTTCAGCATCATACGGCAGACGCTCCCCTTTTTGCCGACTTATTTCGCGGCGTTTTTTATTTTCTCGCTTTATCGCGGAATCTATTATTTTTCAAGTTTTGCCGACCTGCTGAACATCACCAAGGCCGTGGCTTTAGCCGGCGTTACCACTGCCTTGGGTATCTTGTTCGTTCGGCAGGGTCAATTCCCGAGATCGGTTCTTCTCCTGCATCCGATCCTCACGTTTTTGGGGGTCGGCGGTGTCCGATTCGGCATACGTCTCGCTAAAAGCTATCTCAACATGCCGCGCAACTATTCCGGGGAATATCGGCATGTTCTCTTGATCGGGGCCGGCGACCTCGGCGAAAGCCTCATGCGCCAGATGCTCAAGACCAAGGGGCCTTACTACAAGGTTGTCGGCTTCATCGATGACGATCGGGGGATGTGGGGCCGGCGCATCCATGGCCTACCGGTGTTCGGGGGAATCCAGGTTCTTAGCGGGGTGCTCGAGCGGCATCATGTCGACGAGATCGTCATCGCCATCGGCTCCCGGCGCGGGGAGATCGTCCGATTTGTGATCGACGCGCTTCGGGAGATGACGGAAAAGCCTGAACTCAAGATCGCCCCGAGTTTGGACGAGATGCTCACAACGCATCATGCGGGAGCCTCCCTGCGTAAAGTGCGGCCGGCCGACCTCCTGAACAGAGAAGTAGTCAAGCTGGATATGGTGCGCATCGCGCAGACCCTCAAGGGGAAGACGATCCTGGTCACGGGCGCTGGCGGCACCATCGGTTCGGAGTTGAGCCGCCGAGTCCTGCAATACCGTCCCCGGAAGCTGATCCTCATTGAAAGCCACGCGACATCGTTGTTTTATGCCGAGTCCGAGCTTCGAGAGATGGCGGGGGGGGCCGAGATTGTTCCGATCCTCGGCGATATCCGTGACCAAGCCTTGATCGATCGCGTCTTCCGGGAGCACAAGCCCGTGATCGTTCTGCATGCGGCGGCGCACAAGCACGTCCACCAGCTGGAGTCCAACGTCCAGGAAGGTGTGGGCAACAACATCCTGGGCACCTACTATGTCGCCCGCGCCGCCCACAAGCATGAAGCCGAGGTGTTCCTTCTCGTTTCGACCGACAAGGCCGTGCGGCCCTCGTGCGTCATGGGGGCCACCAAGCGCGTGGCTGAGTTCATCATCAAGAGTTTCGCCGGCCGCGGAGGCCGCACGCGTTTTGTTGCCGTGCGTTTTGGCAATGTACTGGGCAGCTCGGGCTCGGTGCTGGAGATATTCCGGGAGCAAATCGCCAAGGGCGGTCCTCTTACGGTGACCGATCCGACCGTCACACGTTACTTTATGACGGTCGAAGAGGCGGCGCAGTTGATCCTGCAGGCCGCCTCGATGGCGCTTGGCGGCGAGATCTTCATCCTGAAGATGGGCGCGCCGGTGAAGATCCTGGAGATGGCCAAGAACCTGATCCTGCTTTCGGGGCTCGAGCCGGATAAGGACATTAAAATCCGCTTCACCGGCTTGAAGCAGGGGGAGAAGATCGACGAAGAGTTGGTTGAGGATATCGGCTCTTGCGACGAATCTGAGCACCCTTTAATCCTAATCCTGCGTCCGGACGGAGCCGTCGTCGCGGACATCGAGAGCCGTATCGTCGACCTGGAAATCCTGAGCCGCGCGGCCGGCGCGAAGGCGCTGGTGGAAAAATTGCGGGAACTGACGCCGACCTTCGTTCCTGCTCCGGCGCACCGCAGCGCTCCCTGACGGGCCATTATACGGGCTGAATTTTCCCCGGGGGATGCAACTTTTCGGGGGCCTCGATCGTATGATAGGTGTGGGTCCTTGGGCCCTTGAGTTCAGGTGTGCCGGAGGTTACAATGACGGAGATGCAACCGATTCCCGAGGGAAGCTCGATGATGAATGAATACCGCGAGTTGAAGCTGGAAGTTTCCGGTCTCGGTGAGAAGGTCATGCAGCTGGACGGGAAGGTCACGCAGCTGGACGGGAAGGTCACGCAGCTGGACGGGAAGGTCACGCAGCTGGACGGGAAGGTCGCGCAGATGGACGAGAAGATTGTTCAGATGGACGGAAAAATCGTCCAGATGGACGGGAAAATCGTCCAGATGGATGGGAAGATCGTCCAGATGGACGGGAAGATCGTCCAGATGGACGGGAAGATCGTCCAGATGGACGGAACGCTCACGCGCGTCGCCATGTCCGTCGCCCGGCTTGAAGGGGATATGTTCGAGGTCCGCCGGGATATCTCCGAACTGAAAGTTCTTCGCGTTGATTTCGGCCGATTCCAGACGATTCTTGACGGAGTCGCCCGCAATATGGAGTCCTTCGACCGTTGGTGCCGCTCACAGGGCAGCATGCTGATGGAGCACGAACACCGGATTGAGAAGCTCGAAAGTCGGCCGCAGTAGGCTCATGTCGCAAAATATCCCCATTCTCGACTCAGAACTCTCGAGATGAAGGCGAAAAGAGTCGCGCTGGTCCATGACTGGCTGACCGGCATGCGCGGCGGCGAGAAAGTGTTGGAGGCTGCGCTCGAGCTGTTTCCGCAGGCCGAGATCTACACTCTCATCCATCGTGCGGATCGGGTTTCAGACCGGATCAATTCCCGGCGCATCCATGTCTCCTGGCTCAATTCCCTGCCGGGCGTGTCGCATTACTATCGCTATCTGCTGCCTTTGATGCCGTGGGCGATCGAGGGCTTCGACCTAGGCGACTACGATCTGGTCCTGTCCTTCAACCACTGCGTGGCCAAGGGCGTGAGCCTGACGCCGCGTCCCGGCCGCCGGCCGCCGCTGCACATCTGCTACTGCCACACCCCGATGCGGTATGTGTACGAGCAGTTCCATGATTATTTCGCCGACGGCTCCCGGGGCTGGCTTCGCTTCGCCGCCGGGCTCCTGCGGCCCGCTTTGATGCGCTGGGACAAGAAGACCAGCCGGGGCGTGGCCGCGTACGTCGCCAACAGCGAGAATGTCCGCCGCAGAATCCAGAAAGCCTACGGTCGGGACGCGGCCGTCATCTATCCGGCCGTGGACACGGAGTTCTTCCGCCCCTCGCCGGTCGCGCGCAGTGGCGCGCCCTATTATCTGATCGCCGGCGCCTTGGTTCCCTACAAGCGCGTGGACTTGGCCATCGCGGCTTGCCGTAAGTTGGGCGTGCCGCTCAAGATCGTCGGAGTGGGCACAGAGGGCGACCGGCTCAAAGAAAAGGCCGCGGGAGCAGCGGAGTTCTTGGGCTGGCAGAGTGATGGGGCGCTGCGCGAGCTCTATCAGAACTGCGCGGCATTCCTATTTCCTGCGGACGAGGATTTCGGCATCGCCGCAGTTGAGGCGATGGCCTGCGGTCGGCCGGTGATCGCCTACAGGAAGGGCGGCGCGGTGGAGACCGTGCGCGAGGACGTGACGGGAGTCTTCTTCGAAGCGCAGACGGCGACGGCTTTGGCCGATGCCATCCGGCGGTCGCAGGACATGAATTTTGATTTCGCGGCGATCCGTTCGCATGCTCTGCAGTTCGACGGCAAGCGGTTTCGGGACAGCTTTTCGAGTTTTGTGCAGGAAGCCTGGGATGATCACGCCGCGGCCGCCAAAGTACGCGTGATGCAGGTCATCGAGTGCGGCGGGCCGGGGGGCACGGGGTATCAGGTGGCGGCCATCTGCAACGGGCTCGAAGCGGCTCGCTTCGAGTCGAGCCTCGTCTATGCGGTTCGTCCGGGGAGCTCTCCCCGGGACTATGAGGCCATGGCCCATGGTGCTGCTCATTTCTTCCACGTGCCGGACATGGTGCGTCATATTTCGCCGCTCTCCGATCTCCGGGCTTTCCGGCGACTCTATCGTCTCTTTCGGGAATGGCGTCCGGACGTTGTGCACGCGCACTCCTCCAAGGCAGGTTTTTTGGCGAGGCTTGCGGCATGGGTCGCTGGGGTGCAGCGGATCTATTATTCCCCGCGGGGTTACTCCTTCCTGCAAACCGACAACCCGCCGCTCCTCCGGTGGGCCTATCGTCTCTTGGAGCGTTTCGCCGCTCTGTTTGGCGTGGTCGTGGCGGTTTCGGAGAGCGAAGCGGTTCTAGCGCGAGGATTGGGTGCGACGAACGTGCGGGTCGTGCGGGATGCCTATTTGGGAGAGGCGTTGGGGAAGGGCGGCGAAGTCAAGAGAGCGCGCGCGACTGTGGTTTGCGCGTCTGGGCGCCTGACGTTCGCCCGTCATCCCGAGGCCTTCGTTCGGCTGGCCCAGCGCCTGACCGACGCGCGCAACGGGGTCAAGTGCGTGTGGATCGGCGACGGCGAGTTGAAGCCGCCGATGGAAGAGATGATCCGCGATCTGGGTCTGACGGGTAAGCTAGAAGTGACCGGCTGGCTGCCGCATCGGGAGGCTCTACGCCGCCTGGCGGACGCGGACATCCTCGTGCATTACTCGCGTTGGGACGCCATTCCCAACGCCGTGCTGGAGGCGATGGCCTGCGGCCTGCCGGTGGTCGCTTCCGACGTCCCTGGCAACCGCGGGCTGATCGCTCCGGGCGAGAACGGCCTGCTGGCCGCCACGGAGATCGAACTCTTGGAGAAGACTATTCAGCTCATCGACGATCGTTCACTTGCCGCGCGCCTCGGCGCCAAAGGCCGCGCGATCGTGAGCGCGGAGTACTCTCGCGAACGCCTTCTTCGCGAGCTTTCCGAGTTATACGCCCCGGCCTGACTTCTTGCGTTGAAGACGCAGGATCTCCTCAGCGGCGAAAGGGAACAGCATGGGTAGATAAAGGAGTTTGTGGCGTGTGGCGCTGCCGAGGTCCGGCTCGAGCAGGCCCGAGCTCACGGCCATTCCGGCGAAAAACAGGAGAAGAAAGGCCCGGTCCGAGGTCTTGGGGCCGCGCAGGGCGTTGAGGAGGCCGAGGCCGGCCAATGTCAGAAGGACGAGGTTCTCGAGGCTTGCCAGCAGACGGCCGAGGCGGCCTTCCAGGGCATACAGGCCGGGCAAGGGCATGAAAAGGGAATAGAAAATGCCCTTGGGCAGGAAGGCTGCGACGTCCCACCAGGACTCGAAGCGGGCCTCCGGGAAGAGCTGGGTCGCGATCTCGCGGTCGCGATTGGCGCGGGCCCAGTGTCTGTCGACCTCCAGTTGCGAGCGTCGAAATTCCGTCAAACCCCGGGGAGAGGTCGGACGGCTTCTCTCGTCCCAACTGACGGGGACGATATGGGTTGCGAGCCCGCGGCTGCGCGTATCCTTCTCGCCCGTCCAGCGGCTCATCAGGAAGCGTGAGGTAGGCGCGTAGAGGGCCAGCGCGGCCAGGCATACGGCGAAATAAAGGATCGCGAAGCGGACCTTCCGGCGGCGGACCATTTCCAGAGCGTAGGCTGCCGCCATTGCCGGTGTCAAGACAAGAAGAAGGTGGGCGCGGTAGAAAGCGCCCGCGGTCAGCGCCAGGATGACCCCGGCGGCGATGAGAACAGTGCTTGCGGTCCGGCGCGGCGAGCCTTTGAGCAGGATCAGGAAGCCCCAGAGCGCCAGATAGGAGAGGAGATTACTCGGAGACTCCTTGAAGTTTTGGGAGGTGAAGAAGACGTGAGAAGGCCAGGCTGCGCACAGGGCCGCGCTCGCCAGCGCCGGTCCCGGTCCGAAGGCCGGCAGAAGGGCGGCGGCCAGGACCATGCAGGCCAACGCTCCCAGCGAGGCGTTGAAGAGCTTCATGGCCAGGGGGTGCGGGCCAAAGAGGCGGTAAAGGGAGAGCTGGGTCTTGACCTGCACGAGCTGGCTTTGGGTGGCGTTGGAGATGAAGGGGCGGCCTGCCGCCCTGTCCGCCCGCGTCTGTGCGACCAGGAGTTCGATGCGTTGAGCGTCCGTGTAGTAGTAGGAAGGGAAAATCGGGTGCGTCTCGGTCAGGATGGCAGCGCCCGCGCGCAGGACCAGGGCGACGGCGCCGATCCAGACCAGACGCTGCTTAGTCTGAGACACGATAGCGCAGGAGGCACCAGAGGTAGGTGAAGCCATCCCTCCAAGTGATTTTCTTGCCCTCGGCGTAGGTGCGGCCGGAGTAAGAGATTGGGACTTCGTAGAGGCGCAGGCGGCGCTTGCAGATCTTCGCCGTCAGTTCGGCCTCGATGCCGAAGCGCTCGCTGCGGAGCGGGATGGCTTTGAGCTTCTCAGTCAGGAAGGCCTTATAGCAGGTGCCCATGTCGGTCAAGTTGATGTCGTACAGGACGTTGGTGAGCAAGGTGAAGATCATGTTTCCGAAGTAGTGCCAGAAGAAGAGGACGCGGTGCGGTCCGCCCAGGAAGCGCGAGCCGTACACCGCTTCCGCGCGCTGATCGAGCAGGGGTCCGAGCATCATCGGGTAATCGGCCGGGTCGTATTCGAGATCGGCGTCTTGGATGATCACGATGTCACCGGTCGCGTGCGAGAGCGCTGTTCGCAGGGACGCGCCTTTGCCGCGATTGCGCTCGTGCCGGATCACGGTCGCGCGGTTTCCAAGACCCGAGAGAAGATCGCGGGTGCCGTCGGAGGATCCGTCATCGACGATGACGATCTGCTTGGCGAGGGGGAGCGGCACCGCCTCGACGCGTCGTACGAGTTCGAGCACCGTGGCCCTCTCATTGTAGACGGGGATCAGGATCGAGAGGGTTTTTTGCATGGCGGGCATTATAGGATTTCGCCGCGTGGTCTCAGGGATATCGTGCCCCAGGCCCAGATCAGCAGAATGAACGTGGAGAACTGTTCATTTTGGAATGACGTTTCGGTCAGAGACATAACAAGCAAGGCCGCGACCGATCCTGCCGCCCAGAGCGCGCGCGTATCGGCTTCGCCCCGGGCGGCGCGCACAGCGCGCGCCAGTAAAGTCGCGCATAGGGCGAGGAGTGCCGTCGCTCCGAGCAGGCCGCGCTCGGCCAGTTGGTGCAGATACAGATTGTGAGCGCTGCCCCATTGGCTTTCGCCCTCCAGCAGGCCGATATGGTAGGTTGAAAAAAGACGGTGATAACCGCCGGGACCAACGCCGAATAGGGGATGATCGCGGAACATGTTCAACGCGGCGTCCCAGAGGATCCATCGCATCTGATGGGGATTGTGCGGGTCGTAGGGCGTCAGAAGGGCGCTGATCGTACGGCCGCCGTTCGGAAGGAATTCCCATGCGGCGCCGACGGCCGCGACCAACAGCAGAGCCGGCAGGGCCCAGCGCCGCGCGCGCGGCTCGAGCAGGGCGACCACCGCGAAACCAGCGAGGGCGGCGAACAGGGCCATGCGTGTCTGGCTGAAGACCAGGGCCGCGAAGATGAGGGCGGTCAAGAGAGCGGCGGCTCTCCGCGATGCCTTGAGCGCCGGGCGCAGGAGCACGCACGCCCCGCCCAGGGTTGCGATCGCCATATGCTCGCCGAAGACCACTGGATGGACGAAGCCGTGCGCGCGGACCATCATCCCGTGGGGCCGGCCGCCAAAAACGGTCTGAGCGACGCCGTAGAGAGCGATGAACCCGAACGAAACTCCAAAAACAGGTCGTAGGGGCGCCTCGGGTTCGAGTGTGAGCGCCGCCACGAACAGACCGAGTGACCACAGACGATGCCAATCCTTGACCGCGTCGCGCAGCGAAGCCGCCGGCGCGGATGAGGAGGAGGCCGCGACGAGGCCGGCCGCGGCGTACAGGATAAGGGCGGCCAGTGCTGGCTCCGCGAGCCAAGCGGCGGCGATACGCCGTCCATCGTGGCGCGCGCGCGCAAAGAGGGTGAGGGTGAGCAAAGTCAGAGCGACGTTGGTTCCGGCGATGGAAATAGGCAGGAGCAGGGCGCAGAGCGCGAGTGCTATGGAGAGGGGAGAAAGAGACATGCGCGGGGCTTAGTCTACCAGATTGCGTCCGGGCCCGTCCTCAGACGAAAGACGCGCGCGGACACGCTGGGGGAGAGCGTCACACAAGCGGCCTCACGCGCGGGCAGGCGTCCCGAGCGAATGGCCTGCGCCACCCCGGAATTGGCCCGATTTAAGAAGGCGGGGAGCGCGGTTTCGGAGAGGCCCTCGACCAGAATCACGGCCGAGGCGTTCTTGTCCTTCAAGCGGATCAGCGCGGCTTCCGTGGAGGTCTGCGCGTAGCCGAGGTTGACGAATGCCAGAGTTTGTCCGCGTGCGGCGGCGAGCGAGGATAGATTGTTGGCATTGAGCCACGGGTGCTCGAGTGCAACCGCGACGACGGAGCCGGGGCCTGCGGCGAGGCTGGCGGCGTTCACGAGGGCCGCTCGGTCCCAGCCCGGATCTGCGGAGGCAACGCCGTTGTAAGCGAGAGCGCGGTCCGGGCCGGCATGAAAGGTCTGGTCGGCGCAGACAAGCAGGCCTGTCGCAAGAAGAAGCGTCGTCGCCGCGGCGCGCGTCGCGGGGCGGTCGAATGCCATCGCCGCGCGTCCGGCGAGCAGGGCAAAAACCGGCAGGAGCGGAGCGGCGAGTCTCGTTTCGCGATTGACGCTCGCGGCGTAAACGAGAAGGGGTGCGAGTCCCCAGAGCCCGGCGCGCAGTCCCGCGCCGAACTTCTCACGCTCGAAAATGACGGCTGCCGCGGCGACGGCGATTGCCGCTACGGTGAGCGGCCAGGAAAAACCGTCGCGGGCGAGTGTCACGAGCCAAGTCAGACGCGCCGTCCAACCGCCCGCCCCGGCGTAGTTGCTCGCGATGCGGCCGAAGCTCGCGCTCCAGGCAAACCCCAAGACGTACGGAAGGTTCGCGGCGTACCAGGTCGCCGCCAATGGTGAGGCGAAGAGCAGCGCGGTTTTTATGTGAGGTTTTAGGCGCTTGCGCGCGGGCCAGGCGAAGCCGGCCGCGATCAGCGGGAAGGTGATCTTGGCGAGTAGGCCGAGTCCGAGCAGAGCGCCGAGCCTCCAGCCCTCGTTCCGATCGTCGCGCCGAGCGGCGGCGCAGCGCCAGGCCCAAAGTCCGAGGAGGGCGGACAGAAGAGTCTCAACGAGAAAAACGCGCGACAGCCCATAGGCGAGTGGAGTCAGCGCGCATAGGGCGCCGCCGAGCGCTGCCGCCTCGTGCGCGCGGGGGTGCCCGCGCCACCACTCGGCCGCGGCGCGCGACCAGGCCCACGCCGCGAGTACGGCGAGGGGAAGATTCGCCCAGACCGCCAAGCGCTCGCTGGTCCCGAAGACGGCGTACAATGGCAGCGGAATGAGTGCGATCAGCGGCGCTTTGATCCGAAAGGCATTTTCGTAGGCGTGAATGAACGGCAGTGGTCCTGACTTTAATGCCGTCCAGAGTCGAAAGCTCGTTTCGAGGTACCAGGCGTCGTCCCAGGACGGAGGAGCTAAGTTGCGTCCCACATGCCAGGCCGTCGCGGCGAAAGCCCCCGCGGCGGCGGCGCGCGATGCGAGAATCGTCGTTGGCGGGGGCCTCACGCGAAGCGCTGCTCCCACAGCGCGAAGAGGCCGTAGAGCGCCAGTCCCCCGGCGAATGAGAGCATGAGTGCAAGCGCCGCGCCAAGCACGCCGAATGGAGGAACGAGCCAGGCGGTGAGCGTTAGGTTGCCGAGGCCAGAAGCAAGCGCTCCGGCCACCGACAGACGCAGACCGGGAAAGTCGCGCGCGGCGTACAAGGCAGAGACTGTCCCATGCAGAAGTATGAGCGCTGCTGCGCCTGCGAACGCCGCCACCCAGAGGAGGTCGAAGTGGTAGCGGCGGCCGAAAAGCGCGATACCCGCGACCGCAGTCGCGCAGAAAAAAGCCCAGGCCGCGAGCAGTGCGGGCGTTCCCCATTTCCGGAACAATGACCAAATCTCGCGCTGGCCTTCGGTCCCGCTCGCCATCGGGACCAGCACGGCCTGCAACATATAGAGGAACGCAAGCGCGATTTGCACCGTCGCCGTGAAATAGGCGCTGAACAGGCCGACTTCTTGGGTGCTGGCGTGCCGGTTGAGAAGAAGCCGCGCGGGGGCCAGGATGCAGGCGGTGGAAAGGAGCGCGGGCGCGGCCGTCGCGGCATAGCGGCCGACGGCCTTGACGAAGTTGAATTCGAAAGCGCGGCGCAGGTAGCGCCGCAAAGTCCACAACGCGCAGGCGGAGCTGACAAGGAGACTGCCGACGAAGGCCAGGATCATCGCGTGGTGGTCGGCTCCAAAAAAGACGACGAGCGCGGTGAGGAGGACGGGTGCTGAGAAGCCATAGACGGTCTCCACGAGTCCGCGGTGCGCGAAGCGCTTGAGGCCGAGCAAGGGGCTGGCCACAACCTGGCTGAGTGCCGTCGCCGTCGCGAGAAGCGCTGATAGGGTGAACAGCTCGGCGGGCAGGCCCAGCGCGCGCTCAAGCCAGCCGTGCGCAAGGATTATCAGGGGAAGGCTCAGCACGGCCCACACGGCGAACGACGCGAGCGCGGTGGTCACTAGCCGCGCTCGCCGTTCCTCCTCATGTTCGTCGGAGATTAACTTACTCGTGGCGAGAGGAAAGCCCAGCATGGGGATGATCTGCAGGTAGGCCGCGGCGGCGATGACGAGGTTGGCGCGGCCGTACTCAACGGGGCCAAGCCAGCGGCCCGCGATGACCTGGGTGGCGAGTGTTGAGATTTTGGCCAGGCCGTAGAGGGAGCCGATCCAGGCAAATCCCTTCAACAGACCTTTTGTGTGCGCGCCCGAATCCTTGCTGATGAGATTCGCGCCGGTCTGGAGGCACCCCTGCATGATCCCCAGGATGCGTCCCGCGTCGATGACCATTCCCACGAGAGGCAAGGTCAGAAGGGCCAACTTTCTTTCTTGGATGAGCGCGAAGTTGTTCGATTTTCTTGTCGGATAATAATAACCGCGGAAAAGGATGTAAGCGGCGAGAAAGAACCATAGACTGGCCGGGCGCCAGACGGTTGAGCCCAGGAGGACGGCCAGAGCGGTTAGGTAATAGTACGGAGTGTAGTAGTAGGGGATGCCGACGGTCGGGGCGGTGTAGGCGATATTTTTCTTGAAGATATGCGCCAGGGAATCCCCATAATTGACGCCGATGTAACGGATCACCACATCCTCATTGATCCCGCGCTTAATCCCCATTTTCCCGAGCAGAAGCGGCCAGGCGAAGTCGTAGCCCGCGCGACGATTGGCCAGAAAGAGGCCGGTCCTGTCGAAAACGGATTTCTTCACCAATGTTGTGGGAATCGTCGGCAGGAAATTCTTGTAGCCGTAGGTCTGCGCGACCGCCGACATGTCGAGGAGGCCGACTCCCGTGAGGATGCAGCCGCCGGAGACCAGATCGACCTCGGGATGGGCTGAGACATAATCCCATTGCTTGCGCAGCCAGTCTATTTCGAAATTCTGACCGCAATCCATGAAGGCGATCCAGGTCGAGATCGCGCGCACAATGGCGATGTTTTTGGAGGAAGACGGCGTGTCCGTGCCTGCAAAAACGTTGTGGAACCTGGTTTCGAACCGGGGCTGGTTCTCCTTGATCCAATCGTCAATGATTCGGGAAGAGTCGTCGGTCGAGCTCGAATTGACGAAGAACACTTCCCGCGGCATGAGCGTCTGCCGGCTGATGAGTCCGAGGGTCGTTTGGAGGGTCTTCGATTCGTTGTAGTACGGGAGAGCGACGCTGATGTCAGCGACTGGCATTCTTGAACCTGTGCTCGTTGTAGCGTCGGAACCAAGCGAGGGTCTTCTTGAGGCCGTCCTTGAAGCCGTGGCGGGGCTTCCAGCCGAAATACTTGTTCACCTTCTCAAAGTCCATATACTGGCAATCGATTTCACCCGTCGTTCTCCTGCGCCTCATTGCGGCCGAGACTTGCGCGAAGTCCTTCTTGTTGCCCGCAACGGAATAGATGAGTTTCAAGACCTCGCGCACGGAGATGGGGGAATTCGTCCCGGCGTTGAAGACCTGTCCGGAGATCTTTTGCGGATCTTGAGCCAGCGCCTCTCCAATCAACAGGTAGAGGCCCACGACGTCCTCGATATAGATGAAGTCCCGGACCTGCGAGCCGTCGCCGCGCGGGACGAACTGTGTATAGCCGAGGGCCGAAGTGATGGCGTCGGGCATGATGGCGGAGAAATTGAGCTGGCCGGGACCGTAGATGTTGCAGAAGCGGGTGACCACGATGGGAAGCTTGTAGATCTCGGAGGCATAGGCTTGAGCGATCATGTCGGCGCAGGCCTTGGACGTGTCGTAAGGATAGCGCGGTTTGAGCGGATAATTCTCCTTGTAGGGCATTTGATCCCGGCCATAAGAGCCGTATGCTTTATCGCTCGAAGCGACGACGACGGCTTTGACTGTGAGCGGGAATCGGCGGACGGCCTCGAGCAACGTGTAGGTCCCGCGGACGTTGGTCTCGAAGGTCAGGCGTGGGTTGGCCGCCGCCACGCCGACTTCGACCTGTGCGGCGAGGTGAAAGACGCAATGGATCTGCTCTTCTGAGATGATTCGCGACAGGAGTTCCTGATCGCAAAGATCGCCTTCAATCAAGGTTATTTTTGAGGCGAGATCCTCGAAATAAAGAAAAGTGTCCTGCTTCCGGTTTCTGATCAGACCAAAGACGTTGGCGCCCTTACCCAGCAAGCCTTGAGCGAGATTGCCGCCGATGAAGCCGTTGATCCCGGTAATGAGGACGTTTGTTCCGCGCCAGAAACCGTTCTTTCCCATTTTAGTTTCCCTGGAAACGACCAATATTTTTTTCCGCTTCTTCGAGATCTTTGATCGTATTGACGGTGATGTGAACGCCTTTATGTCGATAGGCGTTGAGCTGTCCCTGGGCGACGAGGTGGCTGAGGAAATCCTCGAAGTGTTTGAAGCCGCGCATCCAGGAGAGAGCTTCCTTCTCGAAATAAAAGTAGCCGATGTTGATCCACTTGTCGAGGGTCGGCTTTTCCATGAAGGAGACGACCTTCCCGTCTTCCGCGACTTCCAGAAGGCCGAACTGGCTTCGCATCGGCCAAACCGTGATCGTCACTTTTTCAGGGCGCGAATGATGGAACGCAGCGAGATCGTCCAGATTGACATCGGACAGCGTATCTCCATAGAGGACGAGGAAATCCCCCTTGATGAGGGGGCCGCAATCGGCCAATCTCTTGATGATGTCGACATCGCCGGAATCGACGAGCTCCACTTTTAATCCGAGATCCTTCTCGAAATATTTTTTTATCTTATCCGCTTTATATCCCACCGCCGCGATAAATTCTTTAATGGAGTATCGTTGAGAATGCTCAACGATATGTCCCAAGAGGGGTTTGCCGTGGATGGCAACGAGAGGCTTGGGCAGGTCCTCGGTCAGGGGGCGAAGACGCTCGCCTTTCCCGCCGCAAAGAAGAATGACCTGGAGGGCTGCGTCCATCAGATATTACAGTATACCACGGTCATCGTCGCGCGGGGTCGCTCTGGCGCAAGGCGTACCAGTCCCAGGTCCCGGAGGCCTTGCCCGTGAAATCCCTCTCATGATCGAAGCCCGTGATCTCCACGCGCTTGAGCAGCAGAGGCTCCCGCCGCGCTTGATTGAGGCCGTAGAGAGAGCACGCCGCGCGCGTGAAGCCCGCGGCGCGCGCGGCCGCGGCGGCGCGGCGCGAGGCGGCTCCGTGCGGCCAGGTCATGGATGTCACGGGCCGTCCGAGGGCGTCTTCCAGTCTCCGGCGGGAGTCGGCGAGTTCGCGGGATAATTCCGCGTCGTCGAGAGCGTCGAGGCACGCGTGCGTGAGGCCGTGCGCTCCGATCTCGCAGCCCGGGATGAGCGCCAGCTCCTTCAATTCCGGCCAGGAGAGGTGCGGGCGTCCGGAGTCGAGAAGCCCCGGGGTGACGCAGACGGTGAATGGAAGGGACAGGCGCGTGAGAATCGGGGCCGCCGCGGTCAGTGTGTCGAGATACCCATCGTCGAATGTCACCGATATTTCGGAGCTTCCATCGATTCGGGCGCCGCTCAGGCTGACGGGCCGTCCGAAGCGGCCTGAGCGGACCAGCTCCATCTGGCGCGCGAAGGCGTCAGGTGGGGTGCTGAGCCCGTACCGGTCGCCGAGGATGGCCGTGCCGACCGCGTGGTATCCCAGGACGCGCAGTCCCGAGTGCTGCGCGGTCCGCCCGGCGACGCGGGAGATCGTCCGCCAGAGCGAGTGCTTCCAGCTCACTCGCCCTTCCCCAGCTTCCAGGCGATCAAAGCTCCCGCGGGGCGGCGTAGGGCGGCCGGCGCCGCGAAGTCGCGTTCGCCCAGCGTTTCAATCAGACGCGCGCCCGTGCCTTTTTTGAAGTCAGCCACGCCCGCTGCCGCGTCAGGGTCGGCGCCACCGAGGTCGTAGGTCCGCGCGCCGAGACGGCGTGACTCCAGCACCAACGACCAGAGCAGGCTATAAGAGGCGTAAACTTTTCGCGCCTCCTCCGTGGCGGCGGCGAGAAGGTCCACGGCTGAGCCCGAGAAGACCGCGCACGCGCGCAATGCGACGGTGCGACCGTCGATGACGGCGCGCCTGAGGATCAAGGAGCCCCCGAGCGTTCTCACGAGCGAGCCCAATTCCTTCGCGCGATGCTGAGGAGGAAGCCCTTTCAGGGACTCGAGGGCGCGGTAGACGGTCTCCATCTCGGCCGGATCGGGATCGGGCCAATGGACGGCCTCAGCGCGCGCCAGACCCCGTTTGAGGTTGTGGCGCCAGTTAGACGAGAGGCCCGCGCGGAGATCTTCGGGCTCGGGCGAGAGATCGAGCAGGTATGTCATGTTTCGATCGAGGGGTGTTTGGGGACGCTGCCAGCCCGAAGCGCTTAGGGCCGAGCTCGAAGCAGCATCGGATTCGTGATAGGAGCAGATCCGTCCGTAGACCGCGAGGCCGCCGGCGGATGACGCCAACGTCTTGCGCAGTTCCGAGTCCCAGAGCGCGGGTTCGCCGACTGGCCCGCCGCGTAACCAAAGAAGACGCAGGCCTCCGGGGAGATCTTTGACCAGAGCCTGCGCCGCCGCGCGCGCCGTGCCGTCGTCTCCGGCGAGCGCGCGCACCGCACGCCAGCCGGTATCGGCCTTGTGCCGCGCCCAGGCCGCGGATTGGAAGACGTTGGCGTTGTCTAGGCGCGACAGCGCCTTGTCCCAATCCGCGTCCGAGAGTTCCGCCGCGCGCCAGTTCACCATAAGAAGTGGACCAGCGCGACGTTGCGATGATGTTCCGGCGCGGAGGAGGCGAGCGCGGCGGGAAGATCCGGCCAAGGAAGAACGGTCAGGCCCTCGGCGGCGAAGAGGGGGCGGGCGGAATCAAGGCTGCCGCGGAACGCGTAGGCATAGGGGACGGTCCCCTGGGGCAGTTCCGCAAAGACCGGAGCCAGACCCGCGCGGCGCGCGATCTTGTCGCAGAGCGCCCAGAGAGCACGGCGGCGCGAGGCCTCGATGGCGGGGTCGGCGCAGGCGAGGGGGCGCTTAAGTTGGACGCAGGGTTCGGCGGGCTCGGGCAGGACTCGTTCCGATGCAGGGTCGGGAGCGACGTACCCGCTCGAATCGCCGCGCAGCGCGCGCAGCGCGCTCAGGCCCGCGTGCGCGCCAGCGGCGCCGGCGAGCGCCAGCAGCGGGCGCGCGGCTGCCTTCAGAACGAACCTGCGCCCTTTCGAGGGCGCGTAGGGTAGAGGCGGAGGCAGGCGTGCGGCCAGGGCCGGGTCATTGGCGAGGAGTGCTCCGCCGTTGGGCAAGGGGAGGCTCTTGCGCAGGCTCAGTATCCCGAGAGGGGCGCGGGTCCCCAGGAGGCGGCCCCCGGCGTCGCGTGAGAAGAGAGCGTGCGCCGCGTCCTCGATGACAACGGCGCCGCAGCGTCGCGCGTAGGCCTGGAACGGGGACAGGTTCGAGGCGAAGCCGAAGTAGTCGACGGCCAGGACCGCGCGAGCCTCAGGCCAGAGCGTTTGATCCTCATCGGCGGAGAGGTCGGGGCGCACTTCGTAGAACGCGGGTTCGGCGCCGGCCGCGGCGACCGCGGCGAGGAGATCTCGGCAGATGAACGAGGGCAGGAGCACGCGTTGGCCCGCGGCTCCAGCCAGGCGCAGGGCGTCCGCGAGGGCGCGGCGCCCACACGCGTGGAAGCGGATCACGGAGGGAGAAAAAAGCTCTTCCAGGCGCCAGGGGGTTTTCGCGCGCGGCGGGCGATAGACCGTAGCGGCGAGGTCCATCAGGCCCCCAGGCGCTTGAGCGCCCATAAGCCGGCGGTTGCCGCGTTCTTCCAGTCCCAAGGGCATTCGGCGAGGGCGCGCCGAGCGTAGGCCCCGCTTGTCTCAAGGTCGCCCTGCGCGATCAGTAGGCGCGCGGCGGAGCGGCACATGACGCCGAGGCGGCGGCGCATGAGCCGCCGCAGGCGCGCGTCGGGGTTGGGGAATTTTTTGAAGTGGTCGCGCAGGAGGTGTTCGAGGTTCGTGTGGTGATAGACGATCTTATTGGACGCTCCGTGCTCGACGAGTTGGTACTCCCCCAATATTTCTGGCACAAAGCGCATCCGGCAGACCTGGGCAAGGCGCATCCAAAGATCGTAGTCCTCGACCGTGTTGAATCCCGGGTCCTCCCGGAAAAGTCCAGCTTCGAAAAGATTTTCTTTTTTGACCGTCGTTGCCGAAGGAGACAGCGCGTTGCCCTCGAACAGGAGGCGTTCGTACATGTTCTCGACCCAGGGCCCATTGCGGGACACGCGCATCAGTTCGCCATTCTTGACGATATTTTCGTCGTGGCAGATGAGGTCGGCTTCGGGATGCGCGTCGAACTCGGCGAGGATCCGTGCGAGCTTCTCCGGGAACCACAGATCATCGTGGTCGAGAAAGGCGATCAAGCCCGCCTCGGCCGCGCGGATGCCCGTATTGCGCGCGCCGGCGATCTTCTTGTTCTCCTGCTTGATGCAGCGACCGCGAAGATCGTTATCTTTTAAAAATCGCTCGACGATTTCCTTCGTCGCGTCGATCGATCCGTCATCCACGACGACAAGCTCGAAGTCGCGGAACGTCTGCGCGGCGACGGTCGCGAGCGTCTTCTCAATGAAGCCTGCGGCGTTCCACGCGGGCACGATGATCGAGACGCGCGGCGCGGACACTAGGCCCTCGCTGTCCTTGCGGCCTTCATCGCCGCGAGGCCCTCGCGCAGACCGGTCGGGCGCACGCCGAGTTCCCGCTCCATGCGCGCGGTGACGAAAGTCGTGTTCTTCGGACGCGCGGCGAGGCCCGGGAAGGACTTGCTCGTGACCGGTCTGATCAGGGACTTGTCGAGTCCGAACACCTCGGCGACAGCGAGCGCGAACTCGAAGCGGTCGACCTCGTCGCGGCCCGCGAGATGAAAGATTCCCGAAGGACGCTTGGCGATCACGGCCCACAGGGCGCTGCCGCAGGAGATGTTGTAGAGGGGGTTTTCGCGCACGTCGGTCACCATCGAGACGGTTTCGCCCTGCATCAGCTTCTCGTAGATCCAGGTCGCGGGGTTGGGTCGGGTGACCGCGTGGTTCCAGCCGTACATCAGGATCGGTCGCACGATCGTCCAATGCTTGAGCGTCTCCTGGACGAGGCGCTCGCACTCGACCTTCAGGCGGCCGTACTTGTTGATCGGGTTGACCGTGTCCGTCTCGCGGTAGGGAGCCCGGGTTCCATCGAAGACAGCGTTTGTCGAAACGTAGATCAGGTGTGAATCGGTGCGGCGGCAGGCCGAGGTGACGTTCAGCGTGCCCACGATGTTCGACTCGAGGCTCTCGGCGTAGTGGTTTTCGACATAGTCCACGCTGGCGATGCCGGCCGCGTGTACGACCGCGTCGAAGCGCCGTCGCGCGAACAAGCGGTCCACCGCGCGCTTGTCGCGGATGTCGAGAACGAGGTGCCGCGCCTTTGAGTCCACGATCACGTAGTCGCGCTGGTGCAGACTGACGATGTCCCAGTCCGGGGGCAGCGTCTCCTCCATGCTTTTGCCGAGCAGGCCGGTGCCGCCGGTGACCAGGACGGTTTTCGAGTCGCGGCTTTTGCGGCGGGGCATTTTAGGGTAGTCGGAAATGGACGTTGAGAAAATCGATGAGGCTGACCGCGCGCCGGTTCAGGCGCGCCGGTTGCACCTCCTGCGTGGCGGCGAGGACGAGGTCCGCCTGTTCAGGCACTTCAGAGAACCGTGTGGCAAACGAGATGCGAGCGCCCGTCAGATTCAGGCCCGCGAGAGTCTCACGGAGGACTCCTTCGAACTCGTCTTGCGCGACGATCCAGAAGTCCTTGCGGCCGCTTGCGTGCTCCCGGCGCAGTGCCGTGGCCACATTCTCTTGGAGCTGGCGGAACAGGCGGACCGTGTAGCGCGCGTAGTGATAGGTCTTGTGCGTTTTCTCGAGCGCGCCCTTCGGCGTCAGCAGGTACTGCGTGCGCTTCCAGTCCAGCTGCCGGACCTTGATAAGCCCCTTGCGCGCCAGACGCTTGAGCAGAAGGTTTGTCATTCCAAGCGAGAGTCCGGCGCCCTGCGACAGGCCGCGCTGGGTCTGGATCGGTTCGCGGGTGATCTCGCGCATCAGCGCGAGTTCGCTTTCGTCGATGCCGGAGATGGGAGTCGAGGGCATATGTTCAGTGATTGAACATTCTACCATTTCCGTCCCCGCCGAGTCCGCCTAAAGGCCTCGGGCGTGAAGGTCGTGGACCTGGATCAGGCCGACCGCGCGGCCGCGGCGATCGACGACGGGCAGGACGTTGAACGGGTTCCTCCGGTTTTCCATGAGGGCGACGGCCTGAGCCGTGGAAGTGTCGGGGCGGACCGTGGTCGGGTGCGGGTTCATGACATCCTGGATCGAGAGTGTGAATGGATTTTTTCCGCCTTCGAGGGCGCGTCGGAGGTCGTAGTCGGTGACAAGACCCACGAAGCGTCCGCGGGCGTTCACGATCGACGCGGCTCCGGCCTGCTTGCGGGTGATCTCGATGAGCAGGCGCCGTACGCCTGCGTCCAGGCGGACCACCGGATTGTCCTTGCCGGCGCGCATGACGTCCGCGGCGGTCAGGCTCAAGCGGCGGCCCAGCCGCCCTCCGGGATGATTACGCGCGAAGTCGCCGGCGTCGAAGTTTCGGCGCTTCATCAGCGCGACGGCGAGCGCGTCACCGATGACGAGCGCGACGGTCGTGCTGCTGGTCGGCGCGAGATTGAGCGGACAGGCCTCCTCGACGATCGGGGTATGAAGGATCACGTCCGCTCGGCGAGCTAAAGTGGACTTCGGATTGGCGGTCAGCGCGATGAGCTTGGCTCCGCGCGCGCGCAGATGCGGGAGCAGTGCGTTCAACTCGTCCGACTCGCCGGACTTGCCGATCGCGAGCACGAGATCCTGGCGCTGGACCAGACCCATGCCGCCGTGCATCGCCTCGACGGGGTCTAAGTAGACGGCCGGCGTGCCCGTCGATGAGAGCGTGGCTGTGATCTTTTGCGCGATCGCGCCCGACTTTCCGACTCCGGTCAGAATCACCTTGCCGCGGCAGGAGGCCAGCATCTCGACGGCCCGTGCATAGGAGGAGTCCACCGCGCTGCGGACGCGGCGCAGGGCGGTTCTCTCGCAGTCGATCACGCGGCGGATCTCCGCGAGGATGTCGAGCCGGGAGGCCTTTTGTCGGGAGCGTTTCATTGCAGTCGCCATTCTATCATTCCGACCGCACGTTGAGCGCGGCGTCGAGGGCGGCGGCGGCGCGTTCCGCGCCGCCGCCGTCACCCGAGAAGAAGAGCTGCTCGAGCAGACGGTTTCGGGATGGTTCATCGGGCAGGCCGCGTCCGGCGTGGAAATGTTCGAGCGCCTCGCGCAGGCCGGAGACCGAGGTGAAGCGCGTAATGTCGGCTGCCTCGGAGAGGGCGGAAGCGTCGTAGGCGAGCGGGCGCCACTGCCATGCGGGGATTCCGCGGAGAACGGCCTCCTCGCCGATCGTCGAATAACTGAAGAGCACGGCGTCGGCCCAGGCGAAGTCCTCCTTGAGGGGGCTTGATGAGAGCTCAAGACCGGCGCGCGCGCGGGCGTAGGCCGCGTCGGTTCGAGGTTGGACGAATGGGTGCTCGCGCAGACGCAGGGACACGCCCGGCAGGCCTGCGGCCGCGGCGCGCGCGGCTTCGAGCATCTGCGCTTCCATCCCCAGATCGAGCGCCGGCGCGAGAAGGAGGCGCACGCCTTTTCCAGACCAGGATTTGACCGGGGCGGGGGGGCGGATATGGTCGAAGCGCGGGGAGCCGGTCGCCACGACGCGCTGCGGAGGATAGCCATAGGAGAGGAAGTGCTCTCGCGGCTTGAGCCCCATCGCGAGGACGAGGTCCGGAGTCGGGACCGGGAGGCCGTCCGGCTCTCCGCGGAATTCGCGTGCGGGCTCGAGGAAATAGAACGTCTTCTCAGCGCAGAAGGTCGCGTGCTGGAGGGTCGCGGTCAGGGCACTCGGCGCGCCCGCTCGCGTTCCGGCGTAGCACGCTCGCGCCTGGGGGTAATGCTCGAGGAAATGGACGACGGCGCGCGGACGTAGGCGCGCGGCCGCGCGCTGGGCTGCGCGCTCGACCAGCGTCGCGCGAGGGATCGAGGCATCGGCGAAGCCGCGCAGGAGGCATTCTTCAAAAAGGGGAAAAAGATCGAGGTCTCCGCTCTGGAAGACGGCGCGAAAGTCGGGGCGGCCGCGGCGGCGCAGGTACGCGCCAAGAGGTCGGAAGTCGGCGGCCGCCCTCAGCGCGTCGAGCGGCTCGAGGAAAGCCTGCATCAGGACGATCCCTCTTCGAGCGGCGTCGCGCGCGGATTCGAAGCGTCCGCGCCGCGGGCGGGCGGGGTCGCCCCCCGGGTCGAGCCAGCAGAGCCAGTTCACGCTGCGTCCCCTGGCGCTGAGCCGCTCGGGAAAGGCCTTGAAGTAGCGGTCGACGATCTTGCGGCCGTCAAACCAGCACGACCAGTCC
This sequence comes from Elusimicrobiota bacterium, assembly GCA_023249675.1. Classification (GTDB taxonomy): domain Bacteria; phylum Elusimicrobiota; class Elusimicrobia; order UBA1565; family UBA9628; genus GWA2-66-18. The sequence goes on from JAHFCE010000010.1 coordinate 33,187, forward strand.
CAATAGCCGAAGAGCAGCACATCGGCGCGCCCCGCGCCGACGTCGGCCGCGCGTGCGGCGAGGATATCGAGCAGCGCGTCGGCGGCGAAGGCGAGGCGCGAGCCGGCCGCGCGCAGGAGGAGGAGAACGCGCGGGTGGGATGCGGGCGCGCGGCGCTCCGCGACGGCGAAGCGCGCGCGCAGGACCGCGACGATTTCCCGCGGCGCGCCCCATGTCTCAAGCTCGGACGCGCCGAGACTTTCGGCGGCCTCCAGGACCGCGTGGACCGCGATCAGACGCGAGAACGCGGGGTCCATTTCGCAGGCCTTGAAGGAGCCGGGATGATACCACCAAGACGATGCGGCGCTGCCGCCGCATTCCGCGCGCAGCGTGGGGCCATTGGGCTCGGCCGAGGCGCCGATGGAGGCGCTGACGCGCAGGTAGGTCTCCAGGGCTGCGGCCCGGGCCGCAGCCGAGCAGGCGCGCGCGCGGAGGAAGGGGCCGCGCGCGGCGTGCGCGAGAGTCTCTTCCGCAATCGGCGGCAGGAAGCTGAGGAGCGGCCCCTCGGGCGGCGCCGGGGGAGGGACCCAGCAGACGGTCAGACGCGTCATCGGCGCAGGAACTCGGAGGCGGCGCGAGCGCAGTCGAGCCCGGCGATCGCGGCGCGGCCCATCGCGAGGATGGCCTCCTCGGTCGAGCCGCCGATGTGCGGCGTCGCGAGAATCTTCGGGTGCTCGAGCAGGCGCCGGTCCTTCGGCGGCTCTTCGGCGAACCCGTCGAGGCCCGCGCCGGCCAGGCGCCCGGCGTCGAGTGCCGCCAGCAGGGCGGTCTCATCGATGAGGCCGCCGCGCGCGGTGTTGATCAGCACGGCTGACGGTTTCATCCGCGCGAGACGCGCGGCATTTATGAGGCCGCGGGTGTCCGAGACCAGCGGGGCGTGGAGGCTGACGACGTCGGACTGGGCCAGCACATCGTCCAGGTCGAGAAGCGCGATGCCTTTTTCGGCGGCGAAGGCGCGATCGGGCGCGGGGTCGCAGGCCAGCAGGCGGACGCCGAACGGCGCGAGCAGGGTGACGAGCTCCCTGGCGACGGCGCCGAGGCCGACGAGGCCGACGGTCTTGCCGGTCAGCGTCGAGCCCTTGTGCTGGCGCCACATCCCGGCGCGTAGGTCGGCCTGGTCCTCCGGCAGGCGCCGCAGCAGCGCCAGAGTCATCATCAGCGCGAGTTCGGCGACAGAGCGGCTGTTGGAGCCCGGCGTCCAAGCGAGCTTCACTCCGTGCTTGGCCATCGCGGCGAGGTCGAAGGAGTCGAGGCCGACGCCAAACTTGCTGATGACCTTGAGTCCAGGCAGGCGTGCGAGCAGGGCGTCGTCGATGACCTCGAGCGCCAGCACGGCCTTGTCGCATCCATCGAGAAATTCGATGAGGGCGGTATCCCGCAGCGACGCGCCCGCGTCATTGAAGCGCGCGCCGGGATGGCGGGCCAGAAGTTCCGCGCGCAGAACCGCGTGCTGCGAGAACGAGCGCGATGCGACTGCGACGAGGCTCACGGAAGTTCCGCCGTGCGGCCTTTGGCGAGGTATTCAGCGCAGACGGCGCGGAACTTCTCATCGGCCGGCGCTGAAACCTTGCGGATCGTCCCGGCGGCGTTGGGCATGATCAGTCCGAGACTCTGCGCGGAGTTTTTCTTGTCCTTTGCCAGCGCGCCAAGAAAGTCATCGAGCGGGACCGGCGTCGTCTCGAAGCCCCGCCAGTTGGCGGCGAGGGTCGGACGCATGCGGCGGTAGTGCTCCGCGGAGCCGAGGCCTAGCCGCGCGGCGGCGAGATTGGCGAAGTCCATGCCGATGGTGATCGCGATGCCGTGGGGGATCGCGTAATTCGTCGCCGCCTCGAGAGAGTGGCCAAACGAATGTCCATAGTTCATCACGAGGCGCGGCCCCGCGTCAAACTCGTCGGCCTCGACGATCGGCTTCTTGATCTCGAGGCAGCGGCGCAGGTAGCGCGACATGACGGCTCGGTCTGTGAACAGGCGCGGGTAGTCCGTGGCGATCGCATCGAAAGAGGCCGGGCTCTCGATTGCGTGGACCTTCAGCATCTCGCCGACCCCGGAGCGCACGTCGCGCTCGTTCAATGTGTCGAGGAAACACGTGCTCAAAACGATCCTCTTCGGCGGCGTGAAGGTGCCGAGCACGTTCTTGGCGCCGCCGCCGTTGATCGAACTTTTCGAGCCGACGCAGGAGTCGGCCATGGCGAGAAGCGTCGTTGGAACGAAGGACCAATCGACGCCGCGGAGCATCGTCGCGGCGAGGAAGCAGGCGATGTCCTGCGTGACGCCTCCGCCGATGGCGACGAGCGCCTGGCCGCGGCGCAGGCCCTTCGCGACGAGGTGGCGCACATAGGCCGGCATCGCCTCGATGGACTTGGCGTCCTCGGCCGCGTCGATCAGCAAGATGGAGCGCGACAGGAGCGCGGGTCTAAGCCCGCGCTCATAGAGGCCGGCGACGCGGCGGTCGATCAGGAAGTGCGCGCCGGCGGAGGCCGGCGCGACGAGCTCGGCGAAGGGATCGTCGCGGAACTCGACCGCGTACGGGCCCTTGTGCGAGGCGATGATCAGGTCAGACGCGAGTAAATCCGCCATCGATGAGGAAGGTCTGTCCGCTCGCGTAGGTGTTGTCGGGGCTGCAGAGCCAGTACGCCAGCGCGGCGATCTCGGCGGGCCGCGCCAAGCGCCCGATCGGGATGCGCGCGACGAGCTTCTGGACGCCTGCGGCGCCGAGGATTCTTCGCGTCATGTCGGTGTCGACGAAGCCGGGCGCCAGAGAATTGACGAGCACGCCGTCGCGCGCGGCCTCGGCGGCGAGCGACGCCGTCAGGCCGTCGAGGCCGAACTTGCTCGCCGAGTAGGCGCCGCGTCCTTCGCGCGACACGACGCCGAAGACCGAGGTCACGTTGACAACACGGCCCCAGCGCCGTTTTGCCATGCCGGGCAGGAGCGCTCGGCACAGCAGGAACGGGGCGCGCAGGTTGACGCGCTGGATGCGGTCGTAGTCGCCGGCGTCGATGTCGGCGAACGGCGAGATCTTGTTGACTCCCGCGTTGTTGACGAGAATTCCGAAACCTTGGCGCCCGGCCCATGCGGCGAACGCCTCGGCCGCGGCGTCGTCGCCGAAGTCTGCCGCGGCGTACGCGCAGCCTATCGGGGCCTTGCTTCCTGGGCGCGTGCCGGTGACCGTGACTTTCGCTCCGGCGTCGCGCAGGCGCTGTGCGATCGCTCGGCCGATGCCGCGCGTACCGCCCGTGACCAGGGCCTTGCGGCCGGAGAGGGGCCTCTTCATCGCGTCCTCTTCGGAATACGGTCGGACAGCCGGTAGCGGCGCTTCCACGCCGGGTCCGCGCAGTAGATGCGGTAGATCAGTTCCATCGTCTTCAGCGCCTCCAGCGACGAGCCGTGGACGACGGGGGTTCCTTTCAGCACGCAGTCGGCGAATTCAAAGATCTCGTCGCGCCACGAGTTGTCCTCATTGTAGCGCGTCGTGACCTCGCTGGGATCGCCGGCGTCCCCGTGCGCGGCGCGGGCGACGGTCAGCGTTTCCGCGCCGTAGGATTTCGAACCGGAGAGGATGCCGGACAAAGTCAGCGAGCCTTTCTCGAGCGCGATGTCGAGGTTAAAGCGGTGCCGCCACTGCGTGGCCGACGAGTGCAGCAGCGCGACGACGCCGGAGCGCGTCTTCATCAGCGCATAGGCGTTGTCCTCGACATCGTGCCTCCAGAACTCGTTCGACACCACGCTGTGGACCTCGGCGAAGTCTCCGGCGAACAGGCGCATCAGGTCCACCATGTGGATGCCCTGGTCGAGCAGAATGCCGCCGCCGGCGTGGCGGCGCTGGGCGCGCCAGCTGTTCTCGAAGGCCACGATGCGGCTCTTGCCGTAGACGCCGTTGAGATTCAGCAGGCGTCCGAGGCGTCCGGAGCGCACGATCTTGAGCGCGTCGCGCACCGAGTCGTGGTAGCGGTGGTTGAAGCCGTACTTGAGCTTGAGGCGAGGGTGCTTCCTCTCAACGGCGCGGACCCGCGCGACGTCGGCGATGTCGCGTCCCGGGGGCTTTTCGCAGAACGTATGAAGTCCCTTCTCGAGGCCGCGAATCGCGGCATCGGCGGCGAGGTCGTTGGGCAGGCTGACGAACAACAGGTCGAGCGCCTCCCGGGCGATCATCCGCCTGTAGTCCGCGTAGAACCGAACGCCATCGGGGAATGTCCCATCGCGGCCGAAGCGCGCGTCGCTGATGGCGGCGGTCGCCAGTTGCGGGTGCGCGTCGATGAACGGTCGGCGCCGCGGGCCGACCACGCCGTAGCCGGCGATTCCAACGCGCAAGCGCTTCATATCGCCGCCGCCGCGGCGTAGAGCGGTACCAGGCGGTCCGCTGCCATCGCGGCTTGGACGCGGGCCAAGTCCTCGGGCGTGTCCACGGACAGGGTGCGCGTTTTGGTCAGGGCCATTTTGACGGCGTCTCCGTGCTCGAGGAGGCGCAGCATGTCGATCGCTTCGGCGGTCTCGAGCGGTCCCGGCGGCAGCGCGTTGAAGCGCAGCAGGGCCTCGCGGCGGAACGGCACGATCGCGACGTGGCGGCGGCGCGGCGCGGCGCAGGCGCCCTTTTGACGGGTCGGGATGGGCTCACGCGAGAAGAAGAGCGCGCGGTCGTTGAGGCCCGTTACGACCTTGACCGTGTTGGGGTCGTCAAACTCGGCATCGGTCGGAATATCGGCGATCACGCTGGCGACCGAAAGCGACGGATCCTCGAGCAGGAGCCGGACGGCGTCATCGATCATTTGGGGGACGACCATCGGCTCGTCGCCCTGCATCAGCGTCACGATATCGATGCGGCGGCCGGTTTCGGCCTCGATCTTGAGCATGGCCTCGGCCACGCGGTCGGTGCAGCGGTCGTGCGCGGGCTTGGTCATGACGGCTTTGGCGCCGATCGAGTGGGCGTAGTCCATGATTTCGCGGTCGCAGGTGGCGATCCAGGTTTCCGCGACGGTCTTCGCCATGGCGGTCCGGAAATAACAATGGCCGATCATGGGGATGCCGCAGATGAGCGCCATCGGCTTGCCCGGAAAGCGCGAGGAGGCCATGCGCGCGGGCACCACGGCGACGACGCGGGGTGTCATGGGGTCGATAGTATCAATTCGCGCTCCGGCCGCGGGATGCGGGCTCATTGCGCCGAGCCTCCATCGACGGCGATGCTGGAGCCGTTGATCTGGGATGATCCTTCCGACAGCAGGAATTCAACGATGGGGAGGATGTCCGAGGTCTCGACCAGGCGTCCGGTCGGCATGCGTCCGGCGAGGGCTTTGCGCGTTTTCTCGGGCATGCCTTCGTTCATGCCGACGGCAACCGCAGTGGGAACGACGACGTTGATGGTCGCGCCCTGTCCGGCGAGGTCGGCGACGAGCAGGCGGGCCAGGTGTTCAAGGGCGGCTTTTCCCAAAGAGTAGGCTCCGGCGTGAGTCTGTGGGTTTTTGCTTCCGGCCATCGAGCCGAACATGAGAAGACGTTTGACCGATGAGCCGGGACGGCGGGCCCACTGCGCCAGTAGGAGCGGCAGCTCCATCGAATGCCGCAGATGACGGCGCACCAGGTCGAGGTCATCGCTGACGAAGCCGCGCGACATCGGCGGCGAGCTCATATGCAGGATGCCGTGGAAATCACCCGGCGAGAGCCGGTCGAGCAGGCGTTCGAAGGCGCCGCCTTCCTCGGCATCGGCCGAGAGGTATTCGAGCCCGGTGCGGGCGGGCTGAGCGGGCGGGCGGCGGGTGACGCAAGCGATGTCGTAGCGCGCCAATAGGGCGGAGATCAGCGCCGAGCCGATGCCACCCGTGCCGCCGGTGACGAGCAAGCGTGGACGGCGGTCGAGGGGCGAGGGGCATGCCGCGGCCCGAGCCGGGACGGCGGCGCCGGCCGGCGCGCGCGTTTCGCCGAGGATGGCGTGGAGCGCGAAGGATACCTCGGCCTCAAGGACGGTCGAAAGCTTTGCGGTGTCGGTGATGGAGATTCCAACCAAGCCCGTTTCGCGCGCCGGATCGAAGTTCTTCAGCCGGCCCTTGACCCGCACGTTTGCGGGAAAGAAAAGAGGATTGGGGAATTGGATCTTCATCGACAGAATGAGGCTGCGGCGGCCCGGGATATTCATGCCTAAGACCCGGGAGACCAGACCCACCAGAAGGGCGCCATGCGCGATCGGCCGGCCAAACTCGGTTCCTTTGGCGTACGTGGGATCGTTGTGCAGGGGGTTGAAGTCGCCGCTCAAGCGTGAAAAATCGGAGACGTCCTGCGCGGTGATCGCAGCCGAGAATTCGCAGTTCTGCTCCATGGTCATCCGTTCCGTTTTGCGAGCTTTTCGATTACGATGGTTTCCGCGGCCTCGAACGAGCTCATGTCGACGGCGTCTTCGTCTGATATGGTCACGTCGAACTCCTGCTCGATGGCTGAGATGAGCCCGAGCTGAATCAGGCTGTCCCAATGGGCGCAATTCGCCCGGGTCCGCTTGCGGACCGGCCCCGTTTCTTCAATCATAAGGTCGAGAAAGATGGCTTCGATTTTTTCAGCGGGATTGGACATTGGGGGCTCGTCTGCCTTCTTTCGTCGCGACGACCGCGCCGGATTGTTCCGCGGCCAAACGGGCGGCGGCTGCGACGCGCGTGCGGTCGATGCGCCAGTCCTCGTTCTGGGTGAGGTTGCCGCCGAGCTCGGTCAGGAACCTGCGCGCGGGCTCGTTCTTCCCAGTGCTTTTAAACGGACCTTGAATCCAGCGCGCGGAGCTGCGGCGGAGCAGCTCTTCCAGCGCGAGTATTTCAATACAGCGTCCAAAGGCGCGGCAGCTGAGGACGAACTGGCGGATCCGGAGAACTTCGCCGTCGACCGTGCCGGCGACGACGCAGACCGTGCCGAAATCGCCGAAACGGTCGGCGAGCCTGACGGCGGTGCAGAAAGCTCTCGGAGCCGACGCCCAGCCCAACCATTCATCTTGCGATAGGCGTTCGCCGGTCAGATTGAATTGGTTGGTCTTATTGACAAGCTCGAGGCAGCGCGGATCCAAGAAGGCGTTCGTGTCGATCAGAAGCTTGAGCTCGAGCCCGCGAAGATGGCCTGCTCCGTTAGCGCAGGCCTTGGAGGATTCGCGTCGCGCCGAAAGGGTATCCGAGCGGAGGCGGTCCTCATCGCCGATGCGCCATGCGCCGAAATGACCCTGCAGCGCGCCGAAGAATGCGGGCCAATCCCTGCCTTCGCGCGGAACGCCGAGGGCCGCCGCTTCGGGAAGATGAGTTCTGACTTCGGCCAGCTCCGCTTCGTTGTCGTCTACGAACACGAGGGCGTCGGTGCCGATGTTCAGCTCCCGGGCCAGCGCCCTGAGGTTGGCGGACTTGGGATCCCAATTGCAGCGATAAGCCGTGAAATCGGCCAGTTTCAGCGGCATGTCCAAGGAGTCGAAGACCGGGAGCACGTCCTCGGGATTGTTCTTGCTGCAGAAGGCCAGCAGGACCCCCTCGCGCCGGAGCTTCGCAATAAATTTCTGGAAAACATGGAACGCGGAACCGGGGCCCTCGGAGCGGCAGAGAATCTTTTGCGGGCCGTCTTCTCCGATGACCCCGCTCCAAAGCGTCCCATCGAGATCGACAACGAGGGCTTTCTTTCGCTCGATGGATGGGTATGCCGTCGTCACGAGGCGCTCCGCGAGGAGCGCGCATTGTTCCAGGGGTAGGGGGTGTCCCGCCAACAGCAGGTCGCGATAATTGAGGCCGCAAGGAGCTTGTTCCAGGATGCGTCCTCCCGCTTGAGCGACGGCATGCGCCGTGTCCCACAGCGCCGTGTTCGCGGCTGCGGTGGAGGCTCCCGCCGCTCCGGGCGGACACGGATCGATGATCGGCAGCCACTCGCGCGGCGGAAGGACGACGAGAGACAGTCCGGGGCGGGCTCGGACCCACGCCGCGAGCCGGGCTTTGAGCTCGCGGCCGTTTTCAATGATCTCGGCGTCGGGGATCCCTCCAAGCGGGCCGCGGGAGCGCCACGTGAGCCCAGGATGGATGTCGTCCCAGGACAGGAGCAGCGCGGCCGGGGAGTTCTTCAGCTCGGAGGAGGTTCTCTCCAGGGCCGCGCGCAGCTGGTCGAAGCCGAAGGTTTCGACTTCTGGGGCGCCGCTGGGGAAGCGTCGGGCGCAGAAGGCCTGGAGATACGTCTTCAGATGGAGCGGCTCGAAGGAGCAGAGCAAGGCGAATGTCCGCGCGTTGTCGCGCGGCGCGGAGTGCGCAAGCTTGGCGGCTTCGCGAAGGAGCATCAGCCGCGCTTCCCGATTACGCGCGCCGGATGCCCGGCGACGATCGAATAGGCTTTCACGCGTCCGCCGACGACCGAGCCCGAGGCGACGATCGCGCCGCGCTCAATGTGCGTACCGGGAAGCAGGATGCAATTGGCCGCGATCCAGACGTCCTCCTCCACGATGATGGAGCCGGGCTTATGGCCCTGGGATTTCCAGGGGCGCGTCGGGTCATCGTAGTTGTGGCTGCTCGCGCGCAGCACGCAGTTGTGCGCAAGACCGGAGTCGTCGCCGATTCGGATCACGCCGCGCTCCCCGGCGTCGATGGAGACGTTCGAGTTCAGTGTGACGTTGCTTCCGATCTCAACGAGACCGCCGTCGCCGGCTCCGATGAAGCAGTGTCGGAGGGCCGCGAAGTCGTCGCCGATGCTGATGTTTTCTGGAGAGTCGAATCTCATGCCCGAATCAATTGAGCCTGAGCCCATCCGGCCGAGGCGTTTGAGGCGCAATGTGTAATAGCGGTGGCGCAGAAGTTGTCCCGTCCGCCCGGGCATGCTGGAGACAATACCGTCGAGCAGCAGCAGTGCCTCGTGGATCAGCCGGTTCGTCAAAGACGTCGAGGGGGGGCGCTCCATGTGTTCAATCGGTGAACAACAAGGAGATTATAGAAAAAATGGCGGATATTCGGCAGCCCAAACGCACGAGGTTATTGAGCCTGGAGCTGGTGGAAGCGGCGGTAGAGGCCGTCCTCGCGCGCGATGAGTTCGTCGTGCGTGCCGGACTCGACGATACGGCCGTGGTCGAGCACGATGATCCGGTCGGCGTTTCGGATCGTGCCGAGGCGATGGGCGATCACGAGCATCGCGCGATTGCGCGACAGTTCAGTCATCGCGTCCTGGATCAGCTTTTCCGTCACGGAGTCCATCGCGCTGGTGGCCTCGTCGAGGATCAGGATGGGGGAGTTCCTGAGGAACGCGCGCGCGATGGCCACGCGTTGGCGCTGGCCTCCGGACAGACGGACGCCGCGCTCGCCGAGCATCGTCTTCTCCCTGAGCGGCAGCCTGCCGACGAATTCATCGGCGCGCGCGCGTCGCAGGGCGTCGTGGAATTGCGAGTCGGCGCAGTCCGGCGCGCCGTAGCGGATGTTGTTCTCGAGCGTGTCGTCGAAGATGAAAGTATCCTGGCTGACGACGCTGACCAGGCGCGTCCAGTCCTCGCGGCGCAGTTCCGGGAGGGGAATGCCGTCGACCGTGACGCGTCCCTCCGTCGGGTCGAACAGGCGCAGGAGAAGGCGCGCGAGGGTCGTCTTGCCCGCGCCGGAGCCGCCGACGACGGCCAGCATCTCGAGGCGCCCGAGGACCAGAGAGATCCCCTGCAGGGAGTCTTCCTGGGCCTGAGGATAGCGGAAGCTCACGTCATGGAAGACGATGCGTTCGTCAACGGAGTTTTTTCGCCGTGTTCCCCACCGCAGAGTCGTCAGCCCTTTCTCGGAGAGTATTCCGGGGAGCCTATTCATTCGCGATAAGAACTCCGCCATATGGACGCGGCCGTCGTTGATCGCGGTGACTTTCGGAATGATGCGCGTGACAACGAACATGAACCCCAGCAGGTCTGCGCCCCGGATCGAGAGTCGGGAGACCGCCAGATAGACGATCACGCAGAGCAGTCCGTCGCCAAGCACGCCCTCGCAGAAGGCGTTGCGCGCCTTCGTGACGGCAATTGTCCTGGCGTTGCTCTCGATGGCTCGCGCCATCGCCGAGAAGCGGGCTTTCTCCTGTTCCTCGGTGCCGAAGGACTTGATGACATCGATGCCCTGGTGGACGGCGGTCAGCAGAGACTTCATCTCCGTGCGCAGCCGGCCATGCTCCAGGCCGTGGGCGTGCACTTGTTTGACGAACTGCCCGGAGACGGCGTAGCGAAGCGCGCCCAGAACGGCGACGGCCAACGTCAGACGCCACGACACATACAGCGCGACGGACGCGTAGACGAGGATGGAGAGCGAACTTGCCGCGATGATGATCGCAAAGGTGAAGGCGTTGCCGACGTAATCGACCTCACTCTCGACTACCTGAGCCAGCTCCGCGCTGGAGCCGGCCGTGAAATAGAAGAGATGAGATGAGATGATGCGCGAGAACGCCTCCTCGCGCAGGTCCGCCATCAGCGGATCGTAGATGCGTGCGGAGACCGTCGACACGCCGTGCTTCAGGATCAGCGCTCCCAGAATGACGATAAAAATCAGCGTGATGAAGGCTCCGACCGACGGCTCCAGTCCGACAGCACCCAGCGCTGTAATTACCGGCCGGGCAGCCGGCCGTGATAAGAACGCCTCGCCGTGCTGCACGTACTCGATCAGGGGAAAGAACAGACCGATGCCCAGACCCTCGCTCAGAGATGCTCCCAGCATCAGCGCGCCCAAGCCCATGATGCGCGCGCGGTAGCGCTTCAGCGCACCGAGATACGGGGAAACGTGAGCGACGAACTGTCGCGGATTCATCGGGTGGAGGGCTCCTCGCGGACTTCCTTCAGCCATGCGTCAAGCCAGTCGGGGCTGGACCGTGCGAAGTTCCTCGCGAACGTTCGGTGTGCGGCGCGTCGCTCGGGCTCGTCCCACCACGCGCGAGGATCGGCGTAGATGAGGCCAACCTGCGCGGCGGCTTCCTCCGGCGAGTCAAAGAGGATCCTGACTGTCTTGAGCGCCTCGACGAATGGGCGCGCCGCGTCGCGCAACGGCCAGGCGTCTTCCCGCCAACTCAGGACCGAAGGGATGTCTGCGGCCATCGCCTCCAACAGAGGGGTCGACGGACAATCGAAGACCGCGAGCCGGACCTCCCGCAAACGGTGGGCGAAGGGGGATTCGGGATCGTCGAAGCGCGTGTCCGGGCAGAGTTCCTGGATGCGCTCGCGGTGCTTCCACCCCCAGTCGCGTCGGTAAAGACGCAAGCGCGTTCGGCTGCGCGCGGGTTCAGGGAGCGCGCGCAGGAGCCGGGATTGGCGGTTGAGATAATCGAAGGCCAGGGTGTTGTTGTTGGCGCGTATCAGCCGGACGTTATGAAGGTCGAGAGGGGTCGAGACGTAGAGGACCTCATCGCCGGAACGCGTCGCGCCGTTGCGCGACAGCATGGGCGGGGGCAGATCCCGGAGCTTTAAGTCGCGCTCCGTTTTTGACCAACCCCAACAGTAGTAGCGGTCGCTCACGGAGCGCTCGAAGTCTTCGGCCGGGCTGTAGTCCATCATCCCGTAGCTGCCCCCGTGTTGGCAGCCCCAGAGTTCGGCGCCCCGCTCGACGCACTCGGCCGCTGCGAATTTGAAGGAATCGGCGTAGTGGCAGTCGACGGTCGTGAAGGCGGCGCGCGGGGTCCGCCCGAGATGGGAACGCGTGAAGTTCACGGCGTCGGCGTATCCTTCAAGAAACAGGGTCGGCAGGTGGTGGGGCAGGGCGTTGATGAAGATCCGCTCGAACTCATCGCGCGCCTGGAGCCGGCGGAGGCCTTGGCGGCGTTCATCGGGGATGGGGGCGGGGGAGTCGGGCAATTCGGCCAGGTAAGGCAGGGTTTTGAAGCGGGATCCAAGGATCAGCCGCAGGCGCTCGCCGCGGCTTAAACCCAGTTCCGAGATAAGTATTTCTCCAGCACCCGCGCGCGCGCAGGCGGTCAAGGCCCAGGTCAACGCCCGTTTGGCCCGCCTTTTGAAGCCGGGGCGCGGCTGCGGCGCTGTCGGTTCGGACAGCGCGCGGACGGGCGAGTCGGGCATCTTCGCGGCGAGGATGTGAGAGAACATCTGCAGGTGGAAGAAATGTCCTGCTGTCAGCCGCATGAAATCGGCCGTGCTGCGGGGAGTTTGGTCACACGCCGGATCCAGCCGGAACGTACGCAGAGAGGGCTCCAGCTTGAGGGCGTCTTCGACATGGACGCAATGGTCGTACATCTGCTCGACATGGTAGGTCAGCCAGGGGTCGAGCAGGATCCGCCAAGCTCGGCGGCTGCGGATGATGCCGAGCGTCCCGTTCAGGTAGGGGACCAGTTGATCGAGAAGATGGCTTGAGACATCGCGGCAGTAACTGGCGGCGGCTTGGAATCGTGCGAGGTCGCTCCAGGGATCCGCCAAGAAACGGGGGCGCAGCCTCTCCCACTCGGGACGGCGTTCGTGCAGGGCGCACCACGGGCCGATGAAAAGCAGCTCATCGTTCTTGTCCCAAAACTCCTCGAGCGGCGTGACGGCCAGAAACATCAGCGCTGCCTCACGCGAGTGACGAGGTCATGCCGCGAGGCTGTCTGCGATTCGGAGCACGATCTGCTGTGCCGTCAGCCCGTTTCTCTCGAGCAGGTCCTTATATTCGGCGGCCTTGCCGTGGTGATCCGGAAGACCGAGAATGAGCTGGGGAGGGGCGTTCTTCAGCGTGGATTTGAACTCGGCGACCGCGCCACCCAGGCCGCCGACAACACTGTGCTCCTCGATGGTGACGATCAGTTTCGATGAGCGGCAGGCCTTTTCGATCGCGGCGGTGTCGATGGGCTTGATGGTGTGCATGTTGATAACGCCCGTGGACACGCCCCGCTGCGACAGGAATTCGGCGGCTTGAAGGGAAGGATGGACCATGGTCCCTGCCGCGATGATGGTCACATCGCTTCCTTCACGCAGGACGTTTGCCCGACCGATTTCGAAGACGTAGTCGTCTTCGTAGACCGGGGCGGCCCCGGGGCCGCCCGTCAGGCGGAGGTAGACCGACTGGTGATGTTGGACGGCCGCCAAGGCCGCTTTGAACGTCTCGGTGCAGTCCGCCGGAGAGATGACCGTGATGCCGGGGATCGCGCGCATCACGGCCACGTCTTCAATGCAGCAGTGGCTATAGCCGAGCGGCCCCAGGACGACTCCGCTGGCGAGTCCGACCATGCACACGTTGTGGCGCATGTAGCCGAGGTTCATCTTGATCTGTTCGCAGCAGCGCATCGTCTGGAAAGGAGCGAATGTGGCTGTGAAGACCTTCGTCCCTTCGCTGGCGAGACCCGCCGCGATGCCCATCATGTTCTGCTCGGCGATGCCGACATCGAGGAATTTATCGGGGAAGGCCTTTTTGAACCGATCGAGCCCCGCGGAGGTCGAGGTATCGCCCGTCAGGATCATGAGGTCGCCCACTTCGTTGCCGAGTTCGAGGGCGGCCAGTCCGAATGTCGCGCGCGGACCAACGGCGGACCATAGTTTGATGTTCGCTTTGGTGATGATCATTTGAGCGTCAATCGACTGCCCCGAGTTCCGCCACGGCAAGCTCATGCTGCGCCTGGGTCAGAATCTTATGATGCCAATCATTGTTGTTCTCGGAGAACGAGAAGCCTTTGCCCTTGATCGTGTGGGCGATGATGGCGAGCGGTTTCCCCAGGGTGTTTCTTCGAAGGGCATCGTATAATTGGCCGACATCGTGGCCGTCGACCTCGACCGTGTCCCAGCCGAAACCGGACCACTTCGAGGCGAGGTCCCCGACGCTCATGATCTGGGCGTTGGAGCCGGTCTGTTGGAAGTTGTTTCGGTCCAGGATCGCGACCACGTTGTCGAGTTTGAAATGGGCGGCGGACATTGCCGCTTCCCAGACGGAGCCCTCGTTGCACTCCCCATCGCCCATGACTACGAAGACCTTGAAGTTTTTGTTCCGGCGCTTTCCGGCGAGAGCAACGCCGATGCCGAGGGAAAGCCCCATGCCCAGGCTCCCGTTCGAGAATTCGATGCCTTTCTCGCGGTTGATGACCGGATGCCCGATGAGATAGCTGTCGCTCTTTTCGAAGGTGAGCAGATCCTCCGCCGGAATCAGTCCGGCTTCGACCAGCGCCGTATAATAGCCAAGGCAGCCGTGCCCTTTGCTCAGGATAAAGCGGTCGCGCTCGCTCCAGGTCGGGTTGTTCTTGTCATACTTCATGACGGCGCCGTAGAGCGTCGCCGTGATCTCGATGATGGAAAGACCGCCGCCGAAATGCGAGCTGCTGGCGCCGGCCGCTAGGGACGTGTTCAGCAGGTTGCGGCGCATGCGCTTGGCCATCTTCCGGACTGCGTCCAGCGTCTGTTCTCGGACGTCCATGTCACATGCCCCCATCGACGCGCAGAACTTGCCCCGTCATGTAGGATGACAGGTCGCTGGCCAGGAACAGCGCCGCGTTGGCTATTTCCTCGGGGCGGCCAACGCGCTTCAGGCTGATCCTCTGCAGCGTGCGTGTCAAGGCGTCCGCGGGAGTGCTCCCGGTCATCATGTCCGTCTGAGTCAGTCCGGGCGCGATGGCGTTGACCCGGATGTTTTGCGCCGCCAGCTCCCTGGCCAGGACCTTCGTCGAGGAGATGAGGGCGGCCTTGCTCGCCGCGTAGGCCGTTCGCCCCTCGTTGCCCTCGATCGCGGCGCTGGAAGAGAGGTTAATGATACTGCCGCTTTTTTGACGCGTCATGATCTTTACGATGTACTGCGTGAACAGCATCTGGGAGAAAAAATTCGTCTCGAAGACCTCCTTCATCTTCTCGACCGAGGTCATCTGGAACAGGGAAGTGAAGATGACGCCCGCATTGTTGACCAGAACGTCTACGGGTTGTTTTGACCCGGCGATCGTTTTGCCCGCCTCCTTGACCTGACCGAGGTCCGCGAGGTCGAAGTGGAGCGGCGTGATCGTTACGCCGTTCTCCTGGGCCAGGCGAGCGGCGTCGCTGGCGAAGCGCTCGTCAGGTTTGCGTATGCATGCCCAGACGTTCGCGCCGTTTCGGGCGAAGACCTCCATTGTGGCCCTGCCGATGCCGCGATTGCAGCCCGTGATGAGCGTTGTTTTTCCTTTGAGAAGCATCGCGGTTTAGCCGACAAAATCTTCTTTCGGGAAGATTTTTTTGGCGTCGGCGGGGTTGAAGATGGACTGGCCTTCGAAGCTCATGAATTTCTTGATGAATTCCACGTTCTCTCCGGCCAGGCAGGTGTCGCTGTATTCCCGGAAGTGCTTGATCTTAAAGCCGAACTCCGAGATCTCCTTGAGCGACTGTTCGTAGACGTTGCCGATCTTGATGTGGACATAGGGACAGACCAGGACGTCGCCAAGCGGCGTGATGTACAGACGGTTGACCGTGTTGCACCCCAGAACGCCTGCGAATTCCTTGTCGAACGGATTCCAGATATTGCGCAGGATGTTTTTGTGGCGTTTGCGCAGTTCGATCAGGCGGGCCTTGTCCTTCTCATCGACAATGACCTCCGTCATCTTATCCAACTTCAACCACATGCCGGATGGGACGGCCACGTTCAGAAGAGTCGTGTATGCGTTGTCCTCGGAGTACTGGCAGAGCATTTCGATGTCTTCCGAGAACGCGTTGAAATGCCCGACGGTGATGTTCAGGTACGGGTCCATGCCGGCGTTCTTGACGTGTTTGAGCGCTTCCATCGCGCGCCGCCAGGAATCCTTGCGGCCGCGGACCCTGTCGTGCGTCGCCTCGTCCATGCTGTCGACGCTGACGGAGACGCGGCTCACCTTTGCTTCCGCCAGGCGCTTTGCCATTGCTTCATCAAGGAAGAAGCCATTGGTCGTCAGGTAGAGGTAGAAGCGCTCCGGCTTGATGGCCTTGAGCACTTCGAACAGCTTGTCCGGCCGTAGGAGGAGCTCCCCACCCTGTAGGTCGAACTCGAACATTCCCAACGCATCGGCCTGGTCGGCGATGCTGGCGACAAGGTCGATGGGCAGCATATCTTTCGCGTGGTCGCCCGTCGGCGCGTTCGTGAAGCAGTAAGAGCATTTCAAATTGCAGGCATTGTTGAAGTTGAGGTCTATGCCCCGCTGCTTCGTGCCGATCTGTCCGTTGTTCTTTCGGACGTAGTTATGAAAGCTTCTTAGTTTTTCCAGAAGGCGCGGCTTACTCAGCAGGCCCTGGCTGATCTTTTGACTCATTTGATTGCCTCGCTCAAAACTTTGAAATCGTTCAGGATGTCGGGCATGACGATGGTGAAATCGGCTCGACAGGCGACCTGGCTGTTGACGGAGCCGACGCCGGAACACTGGCCTACGCCGCGCTTCCAGGACAAAAGCTTCGTCTCGATATTGAGGCGATCCCCCGGCAGTATCTTCTTCGACAGCTTGATGTTGTTCGCGGAGGTCAGGTAGGCGACCTTGCCTTTGTTGCCGGGCAGGGTCAGAACGGTTAGGGCGCACATCTGAACCAACGCTTCGATTTGCAGCATCCCCGGCATGTTCGGGTCGCCCGGGAAGTGAACCTTGAAAAACCACTCGTCGGGCAAGAGATCTTTATAGCCTTTGGCGCTCACGCCGGGGATGATCTCTTCGGCCATGTCCATCATGAGATAGGGGGCTCGATTGCGCTGGTATTCGTGGAGGCCTTTGAGGTCGAGCTGAAGACTTTTCATAGGATTAGGTTTCTGCACGGTCAGACGACGTCGATGATCCTCGACAGGGTCTTCACGACGTCGTAGCCGTCCCAGATGACCCCAATGTCCAGCGCCTTTCCCACCGGGACGATTCGGTCTATGCCCGATAGGCGCCGACGGATGACGAAGTCCCGCAGGGCGGTTTTGTCGATTCCGAAATAGGTCAGAGTCTGATATTTCCCGTTGACGATGGGAGCGAGGACGTTTTCATTGGCGACGTCGCACTCATAGAAGTACCCGCATGTGCCGCGGAGTGCGTCCATATCCTTCGTCAGTTTGTTCAGGCCGACACGGTACACATAATTCCCGTGCCTTCGCGTATATTTTACGTTATTTCCCTTGATCGCATCGTGACAGAAAAGCGTGTATTTGTCGACGGCATGGACGGCTGAAAGGTCGTATTTCTGCGCCGCGACCTCGGCGACTGCGGTCCAGAATTTTTCCTGCGCCGCATCCGCGCTGCCGCCTTTCCAGATGATCAAGTGCGGCGAGGAGCAGGCGTTCTGATCCATCAGGTAGGCGTCGTTGTAGAATCCTTCCGCAAGCCGTTTAAGGCTGTCCGGGTCGAGGCTCAGTATCGCCCCGGCGTCCAGTAGGCAGAATGAGTAGCGGTCGGAAAACGCGATCTCGACGCACCGGACTGGCGCGGGCGATTTCCGGATATCCTTGATAGAGGCGTCCCCTCCCCAAATGACGCGCGCGCCGCAGTTCTCGGAGAGCGCTGCGGTGATCCGTTCGCTCCGCTCATAGCGGACGAAGGCGGTCATGGCTTTGAGTTCGGCGTATTTCGGGCTCTCGAACAGGCGCCCCAGGGTGGTGCAGATGATATCGATCTGTCGAAATGGTTTCGTCGGGACTCGGACGATGTTCGCGTTTCCGGCGAGGAGGCCGAAAGCGAACGAGAAGGCGAAATTGATCGGCACGTTCGACGGCGTGATATGCAAGGCCAGGCCCAGGCCCAGGCGGGTCCGGCCGTCTTCAAACTGCGATTGGAGTTGGGTGATATTCGCTTTCCGGCACCAGAAGGCGAATGCCATCACGTCAGGATAGGCCGTGGCCTCCTTGGAGGCGCGCAGTTCGGATGAGAGATCGTTCAGCAGATCGCAGGCGAGAGGATGATAGGGGGCGAGGGGGACAGCGGAGACCGCCTGGCTTCCGAGAAGGTAGACGACGGGATTAGGCGGGTTCATAGGCGTCGCTGCAACCTCTCGTTTCGGCGTTCTGCACTCGGCCGTTGATCTTGAAGTACTTTCCGAGCCTTCCGCAGGAGCAGTCGTCCTGGCCGAGCCATTCGCCGGCGTCTTCCGTCAAGAGGCTGTGGCCGGGGTAACTGAGCGGCAGCAGCGAAATGAGTTGGACCAATCCGGCTTCGCGTGCGCCGCACACCGAGAAATCAGGTCTCCGGATGATAACGTCCGAGAAGATGGAGGCGTGGAGGACGCCCGCCTTGCATTCCATGAAGATGGAGCCGGTCTGCTCGACCAGGCCGTAGTAGTTGTGGACCCGTTCGATCCCGCACGTATTTTGGAGGCCGTGTTTGAAGACGTTATTGTCCACCGCTTGGTCATTCAGCTTCTTCCAGCCGCCCCCATGGATGAGAATCCCTTTCCCGAGCCCCAGCCGTCGCTTCAAACGAGCCAGCTCTTTGTGGAAATATTCCCAGATCATGTAGGTGAAGCCAAACAGCAGGACGTCCTTGCCCGCGTGTTCGGCGGAGAACGCCTCGACCGTAGCGAGGTCCAGGCGCAGCGCGTCGTCAAGTGCGTAGGTGACGTTGCGGCCGAACATGGAAAAGCCGAGAATTCCTGCGCCCCGGGCGGAGAAAAGGCTGCGGTCTTTGACCGCCGAGGGGGTGTCAATGATCAGGAGAGGCAGGCGTTTGGCGCCGATGAAATCCATCGTGATCTTGGCGAGGGCTTTCGTCTGGAGGGCGGCCGTTTCCCGATCGAGGAATATCCGGGAAACGGCTTGCCCGGAGGTTCCCGATGAGGTCATTGTTTTGAAGACTTGCGGCCTTGCGACGCTGGCGAGCTCGTATTCCTTGAACAGTCGGACCGGGATGAACGGTATGTTCTCCACGCGATGCGCGAGGTCCGGATCGAAATCCAAGGTGTCGAGTATTCGCCGGTAAGGGGGGCAGCGTTTGGAGTGATGTCTCGTGAGTTCGCGCAGAGCCGCAGCGTAGAGTTCCTCCTTCTCGCGCTGCGCGAGGGAGAAGGGGGGCCGGTCAATGATCCGGTCGATAGCGAACACAGCTAAGCCTTCCCCGCGTCGAGTTCCGCATAGAGAACCTTCCCCGATTCATTGCGGGGGATCGCGTCAACGCTCACGATGGCCAGACCGGATGAACTGACGCCGGTGTGTTCGCAGACATAGGCCCGGATGCGGGCCGCGTCGGCCGTCCCCGCCGTGTAGATCTTCAGGTGATCATCGTCGCCGGCGCAGGCGCAGTCGAAACCGGCGCCGCGCAGCAGCTGCTCCATCTCATCAAGGCTGATGCGGTTGCCGTACACCTTCAGGAAACGTTTCTTGCGGCCGACGATGTGGAAGAACCCCTCGGCGTCTCTCGTCGCCAGGTCGCCCGTGCGCAAGAGACCTTTGTTCTCATCGCCGGCGTTGAGATCCCGGCGGCTCTCG
The DNA here is from genome assembly GCA_023249675.1 of Elusimicrobiota bacterium. Classification (GTDB taxonomy): domain Bacteria; phylum Elusimicrobiota; class Elusimicrobia; order UBA1565; family UBA9628; genus GWA2-66-18. Next base: position 52,497 of record JAHFCE010000010.1, read on the forward strand.
GCGTAGCCCAGGGACACGTTGCGCCCTTTGTAAATCAGTTCCCCGGAGGTTCCCGGGGCATCGATTCGGGAGCCGCTTTCGTCCTCGAGCCATAGCTCGCCGCCTGGGATGGCGACACCGATGCTTCCGGCCTTGGTCTGGACGTGTTCCCAAGGCAGACAGGAGATTCGAGCGGTCGCCTCGGTTTGTCCGTACATGACGTAGAACCGCAGGCCCTTGCGGGCGCAGATCGCGGCGAACTCGGCCGTCAGCACCGGATTCAGCTTCCCGCCCGCCTGGGTGATGTATTCCAGGTGGGGGAGTTCCATGCGTTCAAAGCGCAGCTTTTTGAGCATCTCGTAGATGAAGGGGACTCCCCCGAGCGTCGTGACGCCGTGCGTCCGCATGGTGTCCCAGAATCGTTTTTCCATCAGGGTCGCTTCGCTCAGGACGATGGCGGCTCCAACGGCCAGATGGCTGTTGATGATGGAGAGGCCGTAAGAATAGCTCATCGGCATCGTCGTCATTGGACGGCTCGCGCCGGTGATTCCGAGGGACTGTCCAATGGCGACCGCGTTGCTCGCTATATTTTCGTGCGAGAGACGCACGAGTTTCGGGCTTCCGGTGCTGCCCGAGGTCGTCAGCAGGAGCGCGAGGCCCTTGGGCAGGGCGTCTTCCCGGTCGTGACGCGTCTTGAGCAGGACATAGTCGCCGAGGGCGCCGATCTGGGCGCCTTTGACCGAAGCCGCCCTTGCCTTGGGCAGATAGATGAATTCGGGCCGATAGCGTTCGAGGAGCTTCGCGAGTAGGGCGTCGTGGATCGTGTAGTTGATTAGGGTCTGCGCCGCGTCGGCCCGCGCGAAGCCGAGGTAGCCTGCGATCGATTCGAAGTTGTTCCTGCCAAGCACGAAGACGAGGCGGCGGGGCGCGATCTTCCGACCGAGTTCGTCCGCTGCGCCCAAGAGGTCTCCGTAGCCGATCCGTTCGGAGCGTTCCGTGATGAGGGCCGTGTGGGAGGCGTGTGTCTCGAGTTCGTGGAAGAGATTCATGCGGTGCTGGCGGTCCTGCTCAGAGGGCGACCCCGTATTTCGCGAGCAGTTCAAAACCTTTCTTGTAGGAGCTGAAGTTGATGATGTCGTCGGTTTCCAGTGCGATGCCGAACGCATCCTCCAGGGCCGCCACCATCGACATGTGTCCGATCGAGTCCCATGCCGGGTTCTCATTGTAGGCAAGAGTGTCATTGAGGTCGCTTGCTTTCAGCGAAAAGGTCTCGATGAAGGCTTTGTCGTATTTTTCTTTGTTGGTCATAGATGGGATCTCCTTATCTTAGATTGTTAGGTAGTTGAGCGAGAAAGTTATTTCTGGTACGAAGATATTGGGCGTCCGTTCGAAGATGACGATGGAACCGGACAGCGTGATGTTCCAAATGCATTGTCTCTTGAGGAGCGCGAGGAAGAGGCGGTGGTCGAGGTGGCAGATCAGCTCGTAAGGAGAATGTTGCCTTCCGTTCTCCGATAAGGTCAGCGTACGGACCGGTGCGTCTTTCGGGAGGCGCCCGTCCCCATCGAGCCGGAGGTCGTCGTACAGATGGAACACGATCCGCCACTTGACCTCGACGGACGAAGCCGCCAGCCGAGCGAAGTAGTTCTCGCGGGCGACGGGAAACAGATCGTCGATGGCGCAGTCCGGGGCGGGCGGGAGTCTCGTGTATTCGTAGGCCAGATTGGCGTACGCCTGGATCGCCTCTTCCCGGGTCCGGAGACGGTCGAGCCCCCCGTCCGACCGGACCCACTGCGCGCCGTTCTTTTCGATCGAATCGCCGCCTTCGATTTCGTATAGGGACTTGCAGGTGCTGCTGGAGGCAACCACCGTTCGAAGCTGCTCGACGCCGGGCTGGGCGATGTAGCGGTTGAGCATCGAGAATTTCCCTGGGATGAGGTAAGTGCCTCCAGCCGGGAAATAGACTTCATTGCCGAGCGCGGCGAGCTGACTCTCGAACTTTTGGAGGGAAGCGGCGATGATCCGGTCCCTCTCGGATTGCCGGTCGATGCCGGGGAAGCATTGCGGATATTCGGAGGCTGCGCCGACGCCGATGCAGGCGACGTCGATCTTTCCGCGAGGACTCTGCCGGCGGACGAATTCCTTGACCTTCCCGTATTGTTCCAGGGTCATGGGGTTGTCCACGGTGTTGAAGAAGACCGTGCCATCGACCAGGGACCTGATGAGGATGGAGGTATCGAGGTCGTAGCTGATCTCGTCTGGTAATCCGGATGAATTCGAAGCGTCGGCCGGGATGATGGTGATCTCAAGCTCGTCTGAGATTTTCATCGGCTTCCAGGCGGCGAGCTGCGCCACATTGCCGAATCCGAGCGCCGTGAGGCGCCGATAGAGCGCCCCGTCCTTGAAGAGCTTGATATAGACGGGGATATTCTTGTCCGGCAATCCGGCGAGGACCTTCGCGCAGAGATGATCGGAGTGCAGGTGGCTGATGTAGAGGCGCGTCGGCGGATGCCGCCGGAAGATTTCCTCTTCGCCGTCAGCGAGGGGGTAGGACAGCCAGCCCCCGTAGTTGGCCGTGCCGATCCAGGGGTCGCACATGAGAAGGGTCTTTGCCTCGCGGACGGCCAGGAACGAGTTGCAGAAATGAGTGATCTTCATGCGCGGGGAAAGAAGCGGAGCAGCCGGGCTTTCGCCATCTTATACTCGGCAGGGGTCATGGCGAGGTGGACGAATCCATCCTTTCGGTCTGTTTCACGATAGCCCAATTCTCGGTTGAAACGGAGCACGTTCGCGTTGGTCTCCTTGACCGTCATCTCGATTCGAGGCGCGCTGAGGACTTCAAAAACGAGATCCAATTGCAGAAGCCCCATGGCGAAGCCGAGCAGGGCATGGCGGACCGGCGAATTTCCGGCATACATTCCGACATCGAGCGTCGCTGCTTGTCCGGCCGGCGCGGTTTCCTTGATGTTGATGTAGCCGGTGCGCGTGCCTTTGCACCAGACTACCCAGTGCGCTTGGTCGGTCCGTTCCTTGAGTCTCTTGTACCAGCGGGTCTGCTTATCGGCCGAGATATAGGATTGATCGCACATCGTCGCGCTTATCTTGGGGTTGTTTCGCCACCGGCGCAGGCTGGGCAGGTCGCACGGAGTCACGGGCCGCAATTCGATGCCGTAACCTCGGTAGTCCTTTTCCCGGATCAGTTCGACTGTCTTCACTATGGCTTACTCGCGGGCAATGTCGTCCCAGGTGAGCGGCGTGTCCTGTTCAAAGGACCGGTTTGCCGTTGTACCGATGAGGAGATCGATCTGGTCGGCGGGAATTCCCCGCGCCGGCCGCCGCGCCTTGATCATCTTTTCTGTGATCTGGGCGCCCTTCACGATCGGCCGGGCGGCATAGAGGCCGCGGCGCGCGAGGATCCTCTCCGGCGTCTCGCGTTCGACCGCGTTCTTGACCCCGTCGCCGAGAGCCGATTCCATCGTGCGCACGGCCCTGACCAGCGCGGCGAACTCATCGACGAGCAGCGCGTACGGGTGGTCGGGGCCGGGGAGGGCGCGGTCAAGCGTCACGTGTTTCTCGACCAACGTCGCGCCCAGAGCGATCGCGCCCAGCACCATGTCGTGGCCCGGCGTGTGGTCGGACAATCCGACGGGGCAGCCGAACTCACGGGCGAGCGTGGCGATGGCGCGCAGATTCATCTCATCGTAGCGCGGCGGGTACAGAGACACGCAGTGGAACAGGCCGACCTGACGGTTGCCTGCGGCCAGGACGGTTCGCACGGCCGTGCGTGTCTCAGCGAGTTCGCCGGTTCCGGTTGCGATCAGCACAGGTTTGCCCGTGCGGGCGGCTCGGCGGATCAAAGTGGTGTAGGTCATGTCTCCTGAGGCGATCTTATAGGCTGGGGAGGCGACCTTCTCCAAGGCTTCGACGGCGCCGGGCTCAAAGGGCGTGGACATGAAGTCCACCTTGTTCGCGCGCGCGCATGCGGCCAGGGCGGGGAGCCATGCAGGAGGGAGTTCGAACTTCTTTAGGACCTTCCAGACGGGATGCTCTGTCCAGAGTCCGTTCTCGAGCGTTCTGGAGATGAATAGCCCATCGGCCGTGAAGGACTGGAATTTCACCGCATCGGCTCCTGCCCGCGCGCATTCCTCGATCATGAGCTGCGCGCGTTCCAGGCTGCCGTCATGGTTGGAACCGATCTCGGCGATGAGGTAGGCGGGCTTGCCCGGACCGATCTCGCGGGATCCGATTTTGAAAAGATGAGCGGGGGAGTCTTTGGTCTTCTTCATCCGACCTCTTTTTGCGCGATCGCTCGGTTGATCTCGATCCAGTCCGGATGCTTCTCAAGAAGCGCGAGCGCTTCCGTCCATGTGAAGCGGTCGTGGCCGAACGCGGCGTAGACCCGGGTCACGAAGAGCATGTCCTCGGGCGTGTCCACTGTCCAGCGCATGGCCGAGGAGTCCTTGTCGTGGGCGAGCCCCGCGAGCTTGAACAATTCCGGGTGGCGGTAAAGATAGGGCGTTACGTGTTCGCGCCATGCCGGGTTCTTGTCTTCGCGCCAGGCGCGGTCGAGCGCGGCAAGGGAGAAGACCTCGGTGTCCAAGCCGCGAGGGAAAGTCCGGGGCGGCAAGCCGTTGCTGGCATAGTCCGCGCCGCGCTCCTTAAACAAGCGCACGGTCTGGTCGATCAGGTCCGGCTCGATCATCGGGCAGTCGCAGGTGACGCGTACGACGATATCGGCGCGGTGGACGCGGGCGGCTTGGAGGTAGCGGTCGGTCAAGTCGTCGGGGCTCCCGCGGTAGACGCGCCAACCGCGCTCGCGGCAGAGAGCCTCCACCGGGTCGTCCTCGGGAAGCGTGGTTGTCGCGACGACGACTGCGTCGAGCGTGCTTGCGCGCAGGACGCGGGCCGCAACGCGCGCCAGCATGGGTTCGCCGCATAGGTCGCGGAGGACTTTCCCGGGGAGCCTCCGGCTGCCCATCCGCGCCTGGAGGATCGCGACGGTGCGGCTCATCGCGCGGCCCTCCGCTTCGCGAGCAAAGACGAGAGCGCGGCCTCAACTCGGGCGCCGCCGCGTCCATCGATCAGGGCGCGGCCCGCGTCGGAGAGGCCGCGGCGGACGTCCGGATCCGCGGCTTGCGCGAGGCGCGCGGCCAACTCCCGCTCGAAGCCCGCGTCCGCGACAGCGCCGGCCGACAGCGCCGCGCCCTTGCGCGCCATTGCGCGCAGGTTCGGGTCTTGATTGTCGGCGAGGCAGGCGGCGACGGCGGGGGTGCCGGTCGCGGCCAGCTCGAACAGCGTCTGGCCGGAGGCGGCGACGGCGAGATCGCAGTCGAGCATCAGGGGCTTGAGCGAACGAGGGGAGTGGACGAGATTTACCCGGGCGTCACTCGCCAGGCCGAGCGGTTCCTCGGCGAAGGGTCCGACCACGCAGTCGATCGCGGCGTCGGGCAGAGCGAGACGGACCGTGGAGACGACGCGCTTAAACAGCGCCGCCTTGCCGGATCCGCCCAACGTGACCAGCACGCGGGTGACGCGGGCGCGAATCTCGCGCGGCCCGGAAACCGGCAGATACTCCGCGCAGAGCGGATGGTACGCGGGGCCGAGCAGCCGCTCAATCCGGCCGGGCCAAGCCTGTTCCGGGGCGAGCGCCCCGGCGTTCAGCACGATATCGGCGACGGGATGCCTGTTCATGTGGTCGTCGAAAGCGAGGATGATCCCCGAGGAGCCTTTCGCCTTGGAGGCGATCTCTTCGTTCGTGGCCTCGTAGGAGTCGACGACGAATGCGTCGCAGGAATAGTCGGCGTCGGGAAGCCGGCCGGAGAGCGGAGGTTGAGACGGCGCGAGCGTCCGTCCGCGTTCGGCCAGCCACGCGCCCGCGGCGGCGTCGCGAGCGAGAAAGCGGCACTCCCAGCCGCGGGCCGTCATTGCGTCGGCCAGCGCCGCGCAGCGGCGCAGGTGGCCGAGACCAAAGGCCGGGCCTCCTTCCGCGAAGAATAAGGCGTTCATCCTTCCGCGGGGATCGCGGCGCACGATTCGTCAAGAACGCGCCGGAGGGTTTGGATCACTTCGTCTTGCTGCGCGGGTGTCAGGTCCGGAAATATCGGCAGGGAGATTGCGCTCTCGTAGAAGGCCTCCGCCTTCGGGCACAACCCGTGGCGATAACCGAGCTTTTCGTACAGCGGGTGCCAGTAGACGGGAATGTAGTGCACCTGCACTCCGATGCCGTTCTTGCGCAAGGCCTGGAATACTTCTTGGCGTTTGGTCGCGAGCTTGCCGCGCAGGCGGATCACGTACAGGTGCCAGGCGGAGTCCTCGATACGGCCGGGTTGGGGCTCCAGTTCCCCCCACGTCTTAAAAGCGGCGTTGTAGCGCCGCGCGACGTCGCGGCGCTTGGCGATGAAGGCGTCCAAGCGTTTCAGTTGGCTCAGGCCCAAAGCGCACTGCAGATCCGTCAGGCGGTAGTTCTGGCCCTGCGACTCGACGGAGTACATCCAATCCTCCCCGCGTCGGATGCCATGCATGCGGAATTCGATCATCTTGTCCCGCAGGGCCGCATCGTTGGTCAGGACCGCGCCGCCCTCGCCGGTGGTGATCGGTTTGACTGGGTGGAAGCTGAAGGCCGTCATGTCAGCGATCGAGCCGATGCGCCGGCCGTGGTCGTCGGCTCCCAGAGAGTGGCAGGCGTCCTCGATCAGGAGCAGGCCGTGGTCCTGGGCGGTCTTCCGGAAGGCGTCCAGGTCGGCGGGGCGGCCGGCGAAGTCCACGGGGACGAGCGCCCGAGTCTTCGAGGTGATCTTCGCTTCGGCGGCGCGGGGGTCCAGGTTGCCGGTGGCGGGGTCGATATCGGCGAACACGGGTGTCGCGCCCTGCCAGAGGCCGGCCGTGGCGGTGGCCGCGAAGGTCAGCGGCGTGGTGATGAATTCATCTCCGGTTTTGAGGCCCGCCGCGAAGTAGGCGGCGTGGAGCGCGGCGGTGCCGTTGGAGAGCGCGACAGCGTACTTGACCCCGCAGTAGGCTGCCAGCGCTTCCTCGAACTGCTGAACCTTTGGGCCCTGTGTCAGCCAATCGGAGCGCAGGGTGTCGACGACGGCCTGGATGTCGGAATCGTCGATGGATTGGCGCCCGTAAGGGATCATGACAGGGTGGCGACCATCTCGCGCAGCTGCGCGGCCTTGAGCCACTGATCGTTGGAGTCGCTCGCGTAGCGGAAGCGGTCGGAGACGGGCTTGGCCCCGTTCCAATTGGCGCCTTTCCAGCCCTGGAACAAAGGCTTGATCACGTAATAGTCCTTCGTGTCGAGGGCGCGGTCGGCTTCGTCCTCCGTCATCAGAACCTCGTGGAGCTTCTCGCCGGGGCGGATGCCGTTGATCTTCAGCTTGCAGTCCGGAGCGATGGCTTGGGCGAGATCGGTGATGCGCATGCTCGGAATTTTCGGCACGAAGACCTCGCCGCCGTGCATCGAGTGCAGCGCGAAAAGCACGGTGTCCACGCCCTGGTCGAGAGTGATCCAGAAGCGCGTCATGCGTTCGTCGGTGATCGGTAGGACCCCGGTGGCGCGCTTCTCCAGGAAGAGCGGTATCACGCTGCCGCGGCTGCCCATCACGTTGCCGTAGCGCACGACGCCGAAGCGCGTCTTCTTGCCGCCGGCGTAGTTGTTGCCGGCGACGAAGAGCTTCTCCAGGCACAGTTTCGTGGCGCCGTACAGGTTGACGGGGTTGACGGCTTTGTCCGTTGAGAGGGCCACGACGCGTTCGACGCCCTGGTCGATGGCCGCGTCGATGATGTTCTGTCCGCCGATGATATTGGTCAGGACGGCTTCGAATGGATTGTACTCGAGCGTCGGCACCTGCTTGAGTGCTGCCGCGTGAATCACATAGTCCACGCCGTGGAACGCGCGCGAGACGCGGTGGCGGTCGCGGATGTCGCCGATGAAATAGCGCATGAGGCCCTTGGGGTCGGCGATCTGGGCCTGCATCTCGGACTGCTTCAGCTCGTCGCGGCTGAAGACGATGATCTTGGCGGTCTCGGTCCCGAGCAGGCGCCGGATGAAGTGCCGGCCGAAGGAGCCGGTGCCGCCCGTGATCAGGACGGACTTTCCTTTTAGGAAGCCCATGTTGGGGCGGCCGGCGTCGTCGTTCTTCCAGGATTTAGGCATGGTCTCTCTCAGCGCGGCAGATATCCCTCGATCACTGTTCAAGGATTGAACATTGTATCAAGTCTGGGGGTTCCCGGCAACGATTTGAGCCAGGCGCTGCTCGATGGCGCGGCGCACGAGGAGGGGGCTCTGTCCCGAGCCGGAGCCGCGAAGGGCCTGTCCGACAAGGAAGTGGAGCGTCCGGGCATTGCCCAAGGCGGATTGCCGCGCGGCCTCGGGATTGTCCCGCAGGATAGTCCCGGCCAGAGCGAGCAGCGCTTCCGGAACGGGAGTTGACTCCTCCGGGCGGTTCGCCGGTTTTGCGGGCGGCTCATCGTCGCGATCGAGGAGGGCGAGCAGCGCGCGCCCGTGGGCGCTCCGGGATTTCGGCTTCCAGGGATAGCGTTGGGCGAACAACTCATCGCGTAAGCGTCGCTCCATCTGCCAATGCTCAGAGGAGTGGAAGCGTTCCGCGTGAAAGAACGGGACCGTCGCGCCGCCGAATCCGTACTTGAAATGGCTGATATCCAGGTTCTTCCGTTCGGGGAAGGCGTAAGGCAGGATGCCGAAATGCTGCGCGCCGATATCGTAGAACTGGACGCCGTGATCGCGCATCCACATCATCGCCTCCCATTCGATCAGGTGCCGTATGGGCAGGTGTTTGTAATCGGGCTCGTTGCAGGCGGACAATCCGTAGGAGGCGTCTTTGTAGACGATGTAGAGCTCGAAGCCGGCGGTCTTGCCATCGTTGGCGAGGGCCTCGACGAAGAATCCTCGGCCCGACTGAATCCACGCGCGCATCATCTCGAAGGTGGCGCGGGGTCGCGTCCTCCGTTTTGCGGCGCGTGCGTGCATCTCGACGTACTGGTCGAATATGACGTTCGTGAGTTCAGGACCGGAGCGGATCTTGATCTTGAACAGTTTGCGCGCTTTTTCGATGCTGCGCTGGTGATTTCTCCGCAGTCCCGCCCTCAGGTCGTTGCGCGAGAGCCGCAGGTCGATCAACTGGGTGTTGATTGAGCAGTCGATGTAATCATGCCGGAGCAGGAAGTTGTAGGGGGCATGGCGCGGCTCGCGCACGGCGGGCCGCAGGACTTCGGTGCGGAAACGGGAGTGGGAGACGTCGAGTTCCTCGGCGAGGTCGTCGATCGCGCCGAAAATAAAATCCAGCGTGTCGTCCCGCTCCGTTGGGGAGAGGCCGCCGACCAGAGCGGGGCTCGGCAGAAACCCGCCGCCGAGCGAGAACGCTTTCCATTTCCGCGAGTTCTCCTCGTGGTGAGTCAGCTGCAGGGGGATCGCGGCCAGGATCCGCGGGCCTTCGACGCAGAGGAAGCTGAAGGAGCGGGGCTGAAGTTCGGGCCGGTAGGCGAGGCTGTAGTCGAGCCAGTCCGTCGTGTGCCAGAACCAAGCGTCGGGACTTTCTCGGCAGAACCGGTCCCAGGCATCGCGATTTTTTGCAGCGAGAGGAATGAGTTCCATGGGATATCGAGGTTAGAAGCGCAGACGGTAGTCCACGCAGGTATTGTAGAACGGATGCCAAGGGGCTTGCTCAAGGCGTTCGCATTTGGCGCCCAAACGGGCGGCGAGACTCTCGATGTCCGCGCGCCGGAACAGGGTTGGGGCGATCCCTTCGCGGAGCTTGCCTCGGCGCAGCAGCCACTTCTGTATTTTCTTCAGCAGCGAGAACTTAAGGTCGCGCAGGCGCGAGCCTTCGCTCTTTTTTAGATCGTCCTGGAAACGTTCGTACATTTCGGTCTCCCGGACTTCACCGAGAAAGATCATTCCGCGCCCTTCGCGGAGAAGCCCGACGAGGCTCCTGAGCAAAGATTCGAACTCATCGAGGCTGCCGAGGAAGTGGACGACGCTGTAGCATAGGATTTTGTCGAATCGCTGCGGGAAATCCTCGGGCTTCAGCGCGGTCAGGTCTGCGACGCGGTACTCGGCGTTGGCGAGGCGCCTGTGGCCGGTCCGTGCGCGTTCGATCGCGTGGGCCGATGCGTCCACTCCGACCATGCGGGCGACGCGCGGAGATAAATGGTCATGGTAGATCCCGACGTTGCAGCCAGCGTCCAGGAGGCGATCGGTCGGTTGGAGCTCCATCTCGCGGGCGAGGAATCGCCCGAGCTTCCCAGCATATCCGAAAGCGCTGGACGCGTATCGTCCCGACGAGAGGATGTCGAGAGGGCTGATACGGGCGATTTCATCGTAGTTGGCGACGATGAGGCGGTTCTTATCGCTGCCCATTATGAGCCCTCCATTCCGAGCGGATGATTTCGATGAGAGCGTCGACGTTCGCGGGGCTCAGTCCTTGGTGGATCGGCAGAGGGACGCAGGGAACGAAGTTGGGCGCGAAGACGTCGCGCGCGGAGTCGAACCGATAGACCCCCGATTCCCAGCCCTCTCGAGCCAATGCCGCCGCGAGCCGGGCAAGGAAAGCGGGGGGGCCGAACAGCGGCGCGACATAAGGGACGACTTCGGGCTCCAAGCTGGCAAAGAACGGGGTGTCGGCGAACTCCCGACGCAAGCGCGCGTAATTTCCTTTGCGCCGCGCGATGGCGTCGGCGGCGAAGTCCGCGTGCAGGAGGGAGACGTCCGCGGTCGCGGCATTCCGGGCGTAATCGCTGATGCCATAAGCCATTTCCTGGAGGTGTTCCGAGGCGCGGCTCGGGGCGATCTCAGAGAGCCGTCGTGCGGCGCGGGACAGCCTCCCGATCCAGGGCTCGTCCGCGCGGAAATAGTTGGTGCAGAACGCTGCGAGATCGGGATCGCGGGCGACCAGCGCGCCACCGAGAACGGTGCGGAACATTTTTGGCAGGCTGAAGATACCGGCCAGCCCTTCCGTGCCCATGCCGCCGGACGACGCGCCGTCGAAAGCGCAGTTGACGCCGTTTTCGATCAGGAAAAGGCCGCGCTCGCGGCAGCGCTGGGCGATGAGGTCGAGCCGCTGGGGAAAGCCGTATTGATGGTAGACGAGGACTCCGCGCAGGGCCGGCGAATCCTGGATGGTCGGGAAGCAGGTCTTGTGGATCGTGTTGTACAGGCTCATGCAGGCCCAGCGCGGGACCAGAAGCTCGGCGTTCTTGTCCGGCAGGGCGCCGGTGCGGCGGAGATGAAGCAGGATGGGCCGCAGAGCGCTGCGCGCCGTCGAAGTCCAAAAGACGCTCCCGCGGCCGGACGGGTCGAAGATGCGTGCGATGTCGCCCGGGCGAGCCCGTGCAGAGCCGAGGGGTTTGATGACTGTGCGACGGGAAGGGGCGAAAGTCAGGGTTGCCGTCATAGCTCCTTCTTGACGACCGCGGCGATGCGTCCGATGGTCTCCTCGCTCAGGCCGCCGTGTACGGGCAGCCACAGGCAGGGGGCATACCGCGGGTTGAATAGGTTCCGGTTCGCGTCGAATGAGTAGACGCCGGTGTCCACTCCGAACGCGCGCAGGGCGGCGGCCATCCGTTCGAGGATCTCCCGGCGCGGGTGCATGAACGGCACGACGTAGGGGATGACATCCGGCTCCAAGTGCTGGAGTTCTTCGTGTCCGGGCAGGAGTTCTCGGTAGAGGCGGTAGTGGCGGCGGCGAGCGTCGAGTTCGCCGCGGATGCCGTTGAGAGAGGTGATCTTGCCCGACCAGGACAATCGGCGGCTGTACGGATAACCCGCATAGGCGGCTTCATTCAGGCGGCCGGCGGTCAGCGATTCTGTCGCGGCCAGAGCGGGATGCTGAAGGAGCAGCTTCGTCGCGAAGCTGAAAAGCCCCAGGACGCGGCTGCCGCTGTTTTCGAGCCGGCTCACATGAGCGCGAAGCGCCGGGTCCTCGGAGCGCACGGCTGCGCCGATCAGGCTGGGGTAGAACTTCGAGAGGCTGAAGATCCCGGCGAGACCGTCGGCGCCGAGAGGTCGTCCTTTGTAGGTTCCGCCGAGCGCATGGGCGCAGTCCTCGATGAAGACCATCCCGCGCCGCGCGCAGGCGTCTTGGATCTCATCGAGATCCTGCGGAAAGCCGTATTGATGGTAGACGACGGCGACCTTGACGTCGTGCCCCTCATGGAGGACGGGGAAGCCGTGCGGGCGCATGGCGTTGTAGACCCAGTAGCCCAGCCACGGGGGGACGAGGATTTGCGAATTCTTGTCCGCGAGAATCTTGACGGCGCGCAGATAGGAGAAGACATGGTTGAGCGCTGCCTTGCCCGAGTGGGCGGGCACGCAGAGGGGGTCGTTCCAAAGCGCGGGACCACGTCGGGGCAACAGTGCTGAAACCAAGTCCGGCAGGCGCGGGGGACGGACGTCGCAGCGGATCATAAAATCGGATTTCTTTGCGAACGACGCTTATTTTAACATAATGTTCAATATATGAACAAACTCACGACACAGCGCTTTCTGGCCGGTTTCGTCGCCCTCGCCGCGATTCAGGCGCTCTTTTTTTACGCGTCGTTCTTCGTCAACCTCAACTCCACTCTTGCTGAGTGGTCCGAGTCCGGGATCAATTGGCCGCTGCAGCTCTTCTACAATTTTCTGCATGGGCGGCCGTTCCAGAGCTCGCTCTATGCGGCGCCGGGCGGCGGGGTCGCAGTCGGGTTCGTGGGCAATCCGCACGCTTACATCCACGCCAACGTCATCCACGCTAATTTCCTACCGTATCTTTTCGCCTATGCCTGGGCCCTGCGTCCGACGCTGGCGTGGCTGTACGGCCTCATCATCCTCTGGAACGTCGTCTGCGGGCTCGTGTTGACCGGCTTGATCCTGAAGAGCCTGTCTCCTCGGGACTGGAAGCCGAAGGCCGTCTTTGCGTCCGCGGTTTTTTTGGCCGGCGGCCTGCTCAGCATCCTGGACCAGTTCGCGCAATTCCTGCTTTTCGTTGGGCCGTTCTTGATGGCGGTCTACTACTTCTTCCTGACGCGCCGCCGCTTCTGGTTTCTGGCCGCGGTCGCGGCCGTCTGCCTGACCGGCGAGGACGCGGCGATGACGGCGGTGAGCTTTCTGGCGTATCTCTATTTTTTCGAGCCGGAAGGCAAGCCGTACGCCCTGCGCGGAGCGGCCTTTGCCGTTCCGTACACGCTGCTGATCCTGCTCGTGGTCCAGCCGGCCTCGCGTGCGGAGTTGACTTTGCTGTCGGGTACCAACATGACGAACGTGCTCAAACAGGTCTTCGAGTTGACGCCGGACGGATTGGCGCGCAACGTGAAGACGATGTGGCCGCTGTTCACGGTGTTGCCGGCGTTTGCGATGGCCGGGCCCCTGTTCGGCTGGCCACCGATGCTGCAGGCTTGGCGGATTGCCGGCCTGGGGCTGGTCTCGACCGCCCCGTATTGGGGCGAGTCATTCGCGCGCGGCGGCGGGCATCACATCCTGCCGCCTTTCATCTCTACCTATCTTGCTTTGCTGGCGATGCTTGGGCAGGGGAAGGCTGAGGGCGGGGCGTGGGCGCGGCGGCGTGTGCCGGCGGCCGCTCTCGCCGCGACGGCGGTGTTCCTTCTGTTCTCGTGGCGCGTCCAGTCCAACAATCTGCCAACGGCTCTGAAGCCGTCGCTGTACCGTCTTTCGGGGAAGGCCGAAAAGGCCGCGGCAACGGAGCTGAGTTTGAAGATCGAGGAGGCGTCCAACCGTGCCGTGATTGCCGCCGCACGCGCCCTGCCCCCGGAGAAGAGCCTTGTCTATCTGGTCAACTACCGCTCGACGGGCTTCTTCCTGGATCGTTCCGACGTCTGGCAGTGCGCCGACACGCTGCAAGGCCCCTACGCCTTCGAACAGACGGACTATTTCCTCGTGCAGAAAGACGGCATTGACCTGACCTGCTGTCTCAATCCATCTGTGGGATCGGATCTACGCGAGGTCCTAAAAAAAGGCGGTGAGCACGTCAACGACCGCAGCTGCCCGATGACGTCGGCCCTTTTGAAGGTGATTCGGGAGACTTTCGTCCAGACGCACCGCGTCGTTCAAGACGATGATCATGTCCTATTGTTGGAAAATCGGCATCCGCGCACATTCATCTCGCCTGCGACGACGCTCGGTTTCGGGTGGCGGCGCAATCTTTTTAAGAAGGCCGTGATCGCGGCTTCGCCTTCAGAAAGGGATTAAGAGTCTTGGCGAGCGACTCATAACCGGCGGTGCTCAAATGGAGGCCGTCGACAAACGCATTCTCCCGGCACGAGCCGTCCTCATTTGCCAGAGGGGTAAATGAGTCGCAGACCGAGAGAGAGTTCCGGCCGATGGCCAGCCGGTCGATCAGGCCGTTGAGTTCCAGTATTTTTTCGGGAAACAGACCGGGCGTCTTTGCCCGGGGCAGAACACGGCAGAGGACAACCGGCACGCCGGTCTCCAATCGTTCGATCTTGTCCGCTATGCGGCGGATAAAAGCCGCGATGCGTCGGGTCGGCACATGCGCGGCCAGGTCATTGGTCCCGATGAGGACCACGACCGCGCTTGGGCGGCAGGCGAGCACGTCTTTCGTGAGGCGCAAGAGAAGTTCGCGGCTGGTGTCCCCGCTGATTCCCCTGTTGACGGTCCTCAGATGGGGGAAATCACGCTTTAACGTGTCCCACTGGTCGATGATTGAGTCGCCGGCGAACACGACAGCGCCCCGGCTTCTGGAATCGTACAAGTGAAACGCCGCGCGGCGCAGCGCCCGGTATCCGCAGCGTACGAGCTGGCGATCGGCGTTCAGAGATCAGTTGAGGCGGGATCGATGTGGTAGACGGCTCGAGCCGTCACGTTCTTGTAGGTGCGCGCGAGATAGAGCGCGAGCATGGGGCCCGTCGCGAGCACAAAAAGAAACGTGAAGATCGACGCCGCTTGGGAGGCTTCGGCCAGGGTCCAGTGAAAGCCTGCCCAGAGCAGGGGATAGGCGCCTCCCATCAAGAAGGCGAGATAGAGACAGAGCCTCAAAGGGAACGTCGAAGATGATAGGAAGCCACCGACGGCGAACTGGATCATGCGCCACAGGCTGTAGTGCGATTCACCCAGCGGCCGCTTGACGCGCAGATAGGGAACGCCGACCATCCGTAGGCCCACATAGCTCATCTCCGCACGCAGGAACGGGAAAGTCGTGCGGTTGTTGAGCACGGCGTCGCGCACGTGGCGCGTCATCATGGAGAATTCCGCCATCCAGAGGACGATGGGACCATCGGCGATCAATTGATTGATGCGGTAGAAGAGTCCGCGGCAGAAGATAACCCAGGCGGGTTCCTCGCGTTGGGAGCGGATGCCGTAGACGGTCTGGGCGCCGGCCTGGATATGCTTGTAGAAATCGGCGAGGAGTTCGGGCGGGTCTTCCAGGTCTGGATGAATCATGGCGTAGAGGTCGCTGTCGACGCTTGCGATGCCGGCCAGATGGGCCGCGTGATAGCCGAAATTTCGCGAGAAGGTGATGACCTTCACTCTCGTGTCCGTTCGGCGCAGCGCCTGAATCCGCTCCAGGGAATCGTCCGTACTCGCGTCGTTGACGAAGACGATTTCCCAATCCACGCCGAGAGACCGCAGGATGGGGGCAGTTCGCTCATAAAAAAGGGCGACGCAGTCCGCATCGTTGTAGATCGGGACGATGACGGAAAGCTTGCGGCTCATGCGGCCCCGCCGACACGTCGGCGGGCGGGGATGACCGGCCGCCAGCGTCCGACGGCCTCGTCGTAGCGCTTGATGACTCGGGCGGGCGAGCCTGCGACGACCGAGCGTGCGGGCACTGAATGCGTGACGACGCTGTTGGCGGACACGACGGCGCCGGGCCCGATGGTGATGTCCTTGCCCGCGGCGATGATGACGGCGTTGGTGCCGATCCAAGCGCCTGTACCGATGCGCAGTCGTCCGTAGGGCGTCAGGCCTTGGTCCTTGATCGGAGTCTCAGGCGCCTCATAGGCGTGCGTGTGGTCTGCGATATAGACGTTCGGTCCGAAGAGGACGTCGTCTTCGATGCTGATGTCATGGACAGCGGAGAAAAAACAGCGGGGCCCGATCTGCACGCGTTTGCCGATCTTGAGCACCGGTCCAGACGGCGGGGTCTTCATCTCAATGAGGGGGGCGGTCAACTGAACATATCGCTGCAGCCATGTGAAGTCATCGATGGTCATGAAGCCCGAGGATTGGATGCAGGCGGTGTGGTCGATCACGACTCCGCGGCCGCGGCGCGCGAACGAATGTTTGAGCGCTGAAGTTGCGCGGGAATAGATCATCAGGCGGAAGAAATTCATGGCGAGCTCCGGCCATGAATAACCGGCGCGTAGAAATGTCCGGTAGTCTCTTAGGTGAGCCATTTGGAAGATGAATGCAGCGACAGGGGCAAGTCATGATAGAACAATTATCATCCCGGACTCAATTGGCTGGGGCGGCGGGAGAGTATAATAGGGCGGATGGAGACTTGCGATTTCTTGGCTGTGGGCGGCGGCGTCGTTGGGCTCTCGATTGCGCGCGGGCTCAAGCGCCGCTTCCCGGATGCCTCCGTCGTCCTCCTTGACAAAGAAGACGGACCTGCCCGGCATGCGAGCGGGCGCAATAGCGGGGTTCTCCACGCGGGTTTTTACCATACCGCCGATACCTTGAAGGCGCGCTTCACGCGCGCGGGCAACTTGGCCTGGACCGAGTACTGCCGCGAGCGGGGACTGCCTTTGCGCGCCTGCGGCAAGCTCGTGGTGGCCGCGCGCGTGGAGGATCTGCCGGTTCTTGAGGAGCTTTTGCGCCGGGGGCGCGCAAACGGCGTGCCGGTGGAGCTCATTGATGAAAAGCGGGCGCGCGAGATCGAGCCGAGGGCGCGCACTCTGGGCGGGGCGCTCTATTCGCCCTCGACCGCGGTTGTCGACCCGATCGCGTGCATGGCGGCCCTGGCTGAGGACGCTCGGCGCGAAGGCGTCGATCTGCGTTGGAACACGTCTTATCGTGGGCGAGAAGGTCGAGCCGTGCGCACTTCGGCCGGGACGATTGCGGCGGGCTTCGTCGTCAACGCGGCCGGGTTGTACGCGGACCGCGTGGCGCGGGACTTCGGCTTCTCGTCGCGCTACCGGATTCTGCCGTTCAAGGGGCTCTACCTCTATTCGGACGAGCCCGCAGGCGCTTTTCGCGCGCACGTCTATCCCGCGCCGAACATCCGCGATCCGTTTTTGGGCGTGCATTTCACGGTGACCGTGGACGGACGTGTGAAGATCGGTCCCACCGCCATCCCGGCGCTCTGGCGCGAAAACTACGGCGGACTCGCTGGGTTTTCGGCGTCCGAATTGGCCGAAATCGTGCGCCTTCAGGCGGGCCTCTTTCTCGGCGCGGGATTCGACTTCCGGCGTCTTGCGTGGGAAGAGATTCGTAAGAATTCCAAGAGCGTGATGACGGCCTTGGCCGGGCGGCTCGCGGACGGCGTGAAGGCGTCCGATTACCGCCGCTGGGGAAAGTCGGGGGTACGCGCCCAATTGGTGGACATCGAGACAAGGACCCTCGTTATGGACTTCGTGCTGGAAGGAGACGACAAGTCAGTGCATGTGCTCAACGCCGTTTCGCCGGGATTCACCTGTGCGATGCCGTTTGCCGCGCACGTCTGCGAGAGGATCGCGGGAATGCTAAACTCATGCTCATGAAAAAAATCGGCGGAACCAAGCCCGGCGCCACTCACGTCACCGGTCCGGGCGGGCTCGAGATCAAAGCCTTCGCGGACTGGTATCGCGCGCGAAGCCTCGCGCAGTGGAAGCGGCTCGACCTTGAGGCGCTCGCGAAGGTGGCCGCGGTCGTCGAGCGCGCGCAGGCGGCGGGACGCTTCATCTGGGTCTGCGGCAACGGCGGCTCGGCCGCGAGCGCGGCGCACGTCGGCTGCGATTTCGGCAAGACCGCGGCGCGGCCGGGGGCCAAGCCTCTTAAGTGCGTCTCCTTGTCGGACAACACGGCTTTCATGACCGCGATCGGCAACGATTTGTCCTTTGACGAGACGTTTTCGCGCCAGCTCGCGAACGTCGTCGCCAAGGGGGATGTGGTCCTCTTGATCAGCGGCAGCGGCAACTCCGCGAATCTTGTCGCCGCGGCCAAGCGCGCGCGCCGCGCCGGCGCGCGCGTCGTGTCCCTGCTCGGCTTCGATGGGGGGCGGCTCAAGAGCCTGTCCGACGAGGTCCTGCTGATTCCGAGCGATCAGTACGGCGTGATCGAAGACCTGCACATGGCCGTTGCGCACATTCTCACCTTCTACCTCAAGCAGCGGCGCTGATCAGCGAAGCGGCGGGCGGCCCGCGAGGGCGGCGACTCGGTCGTAGTCGCGCCGGTAGAAAATCCAGACGGTCCTTTCGTAGCCGGAGTCTGTCAGGGCGTTCCCGCGCCGGGCCCGCAGCTGTCGAAACTCGTCGAGCGCTACGCGGGCCTCGGGCGCGCGTCCGAGGCGGACCAATGATTCTGCGCGCAGGAGCCGCGCGTTCATGAAGCCGGGCTCGAGCTCGACGGCGCGCGCGGCCAGAGACTCGGCCTGCGTCCAGAGCCCCGCGGCGGCGGCGAGTTGCGCGCGGCGCCAGGGATAGATCGCGTTGAAGGGTTCGAGGTTTTGCGCCGACGCCCAGTGCGTCTCAGCCCCGGCGGCCTGTCCGGCCGCCAGAGCTTTATAGGCCAGGTTCTCATGCGGGGCGGGTTCGGCCGGAAACAGCGCGGCGGCGCGCGCGGGTCCCGCGGCGGCGAGTGTGTGAGGAATCCATGAGACCAAGGTGAGGGCCGCACCCGCGAGGATAGCCAGGGAAGGCCATGGCCGCCGCTTCCTGCCGACGGGTGCGGAGGCCACAGTCAGGGCGCACAGCCATAAAGCGGCCAGAGCGGGGATCTGCAGCATGTTGTCGATGAGGAGCTGGGCCGTCATCGAGGCCGCGGCTGTGGCTGCGGCCTCGATGACGGGGTCATCATGGGCGCGCCGCAGCAGCGCGCTCAAAGCCGCGCCTGCGCCGAGAAGCCAAAGGGCCAGGCCCATCCAGCCGGTCTCGGCCGCGGCTTGGAGCGGCTCGCTGTGCGCATAGCTGGTGCTCATCGCCCATCGGGCCGCTCCATCCTCGCGCGCCACGGGACGGAGGCGGAAGCCGACCGCGAAGTTCCCAGGACCCGTGCCGAGCCAGGGGTGGTCCGTCGCGATCGCGGCGGCCGCGCGCCAGAGGCGCGGGCGCGCTTCCGCGTGCTCGCGGTATTTTTTGAAGAGGATCTCTTCAAGGCGGCCGGGTAGGAAGCCTCCGGCGAGCGCGCCGCCGAACAGCGCGGCCGCGACGATGACGACGAATATGGCTCGCGGACCCCAGCGGCGGGTCGACCACAGGGCCGCGGCGACTCCCAGTCCAAGCCATGCTCCGCGTGAGCGCGCGAGAACGACGCATAGGAAAGCAATCGCGCAGACCGTCGCGGCGGCTTTTGCGTCGCGGCCTTGGGCTCCCCGCGGATGAAGGACCCACGCGGCGGCGGCGGCCGCCGCCGCCGACAGAACGAAGGCTGTGTAGTTGTAATAGGGCGGGATCAGGCCCGTCATATTGATGCGCCAGCCGCGTCCGGCGCCGGTGGCGAGCGCGGAGGCCGCCAAGATCGATGTGACGAAGAGAAACGACTTGAGCCACTCCTCCCGTGCGCGCGTCGTCCAAGACGCCGCGAGCGATGCGCAGGCCAAGACCGTCGCCCAGCGGGCGACGACCGGAAGGCCCGCGAGCGGCTGGGAGGAGGCGAGCATCGAGAGAAGCGCCCAGGCGAGCCAGGGCAGCCACGCTGCCGCGGGTCCAAGCGCCGGCCGCTCGAGCCAGACGACGGCCCAGGCCGCGGCGCCGGCGACGGCGAACAGGCGCGGGTCGCGCAGCCCGCCGAGCGCGAGGCTGAAGACGAGGAGGCGGACCGTCCACGCGGGGCGACTCCCGAGCATGGGCAGGATTCTACCAGACTCCAACGCTCAGTGCGGCCGTAATGCAACTTTTTCGGGGGGCTAATCGTCTGGTAGGTGAGGCCTCGGAGCGGGCCTTGAATATACATCGTATACGATGTATACTAGGGGGTCGCATGATACATCGGTTGGAGTTCTATCGCACGCCACGGGGAGACGAGCCGGCTCTGGACTATATCCGGGCGCAAGTGAAGGCGCACCGAGCTAAGATCGGACGCGCCTTGCGGTATCTGGAAGAGTTGGGGCACTTGGCGCGTAGGCCGATGGCGGATTACTTGGGAAACGGGTTGTATGAATTGCGGGTCGCGGCCGAAGGGCACCAGCATCGAATGGTGTACTTCTTTCACCGGCGGACGATGATCGTTGTGACAAGCGCATTCTTGAAGAAGGAAGAGGCGGTGCCGTTGGAAGAGCTGGCGCACGCCAGGCGCTATCGTGCGGATTGGATCCAGCGGTTCGGAGGTTCGGCATGAAAAATAGGAGACGGGGGACGACGCTGAAGAAGTATCTCGCCTCGGAGATGCGGGATCCGGAGTTTCAGCGGCTTTACGAGGACGCGGGCATTGAGTTGAAGGTGGCATTTGAGATCGCGAAAGCGCGGGAGGCTGCGAAGGTGACGCAGGGCGAACTGGCGAGGCGCATCCAATCCAAGCAGCAGGCGGTCTCGCGCATTGAACAGGGAGCGCAGAACCTGACGCTCGTGACTTTGGATCGGATCGCGCGAGCACTGAAGGGCAGCCTCCAGGTGCGGATCGTTACTCAGTGACTGAGCATCGCTTTAAGGGCGGCGGTCAGGCTTCGGGGTGGGCGCTGCTTTCGGCTTGGGTTCCGGCCGGGGCGAGTCGCGCACGCCCTGCTTCTTGAGCCAGTACTCCATCTTCGGCACCTGCCAGCTGTAGTCCACGGGCCCGCCGCCGGCCTGCTTGAGCGGGAGGATTTTCTCGCCGAGCCAGGACAGGTCGGCGGCGTCGGCCTTTAGGGCGTCGAGGACGCGCGGTCTTAAAATTGACGCGCCCCAGTCGGGAAACCATGGCGTGCCGGTTTCCGTCACGCGCCCGTAGGGCGCAAGGCGCCCGTCCGCCGCCTCGCGGAAGGCGCGGCGCGGGTTCCAGCGGTCGTAGGGCGAGACCGTCGCCGCGGAATCGAGGCTCGGGTCATCGAGCAAAGCCTGCACGCCCGCATCGATGAGCGTCGTATTGACCGCTCCCGTGTTCGCGAACAGCAGAACGAGAAGCTCGAGTTCGCCTTTTTCAGTTTTCAGGTCATCGACGATCTGTCGGTAGCCCGACAGCACGCGCGCCGCGTCGGTCGGGTGCGGACCATCTTTGGCCGAGGGCGGGGGGTCGAGGATAATCGCGCCCAGCTGGACGGCGATGCGGCGCACCGGCGAAGACGTCGTTTGCGCGTACAGGCGGCGGGCGTGTTCGGAGCCCTTCGCCGCGAGCAGCGGATAGGCCGCGAGCGGGCGGCCGAGGACCTCGGCCTCGTTGCCGGGGAAGTCGATGCTGTCGTCCGGGTCGACGAGGAGCGCGCAAATCATGAGGGCTTGCTCACCTCCAGAGTTTCGACGGCGTCGAGCGCGGTCGCGACGGTGGCGTCCCAGGAGTGGCGTTCAACGGTGCGTACGCCCTCGGCGATCAGGCGCAGGGACAGGCCCGGCGTCGTGTTCAAAGTGATGATGTGTTCGGCTAGGGCCGCGGCGTCATCCGGAGTGAAGAGCAGGCCGTTCTCGCCGTCGCGGATGAACTCGGGCAGCGCCCCGGCGCGCGCGCCGAGCACGGGGCAGCCCTCGGACAGAGCGTAGAGCGCCAGCGACGGGAAGCCCTGCCGGCCCGTGGGTTCGATGAAGGCTTTCGCCGATCGGAAATACTCCATCTTCTTCACGTGCGGCAGCTCGCCGAGAAAGGTCGCGCGGTCGCCGAGCATCAGGGCCTGCGCGCGTTCCTTGAGAGTCGGCAAAGCCGGGCCGTCGCCGATCACCGTGACGTGGACATCCATACGCAGCCGCGAGACGGCGGAGAGCACCGTTTCAAAGCCGGACAGCGACGTCTTGTCGATGACGCCCGCGGTGACGAGGGTGAATCCGCGCGCACGCGCCGCGCGCACGGTCACGAGCGCTATCTGCTGAGCGAGGATCTGGTCGTACGCGTAGGGGATGACGCGCATCCGGTCCTCCGACACGCCCCAGTCCGCGACGAGGCCGACCATGTGGCGGCTCGGCAGCAAAAGCAGGTCTGCGGTGATGACCAAGCGCTTGACCTCGGCGAAAGAATCGGGCGGCGCGCCGATGTAGGAGTCGATAAGGCGCAGGACGGTCGGCCTGGACAAGGCTTTCGCCGCGATGAGCGCCGCCGGCTGGAGACTGTTGATGATGACGACGTCGCAGTCGCGCGCGAAGCCGTGAGCTGCGAGTTTTTCGGAGGCGGCCTCGGGCGATCCGCTTGGCGCCATCTCCATTCTCGCCGAATGGCCGCGCGCGGGCGCGCGCTGGGCGATCTCCCGGCAGAAGGCGTCCTCGCCGTTGGGAGAGGTTGGGTCGGGAATCAGGAGCAGGCGCATGATGTCAGCTCCGCGCGGCCGCGGCGGAGGCGCGCAGGATGCTCGCGGGCAGCTGGCCCATCGAATGCTCGAAGCGCTGGGCCGGGCGTCCCGCGTTGAACGGGATGCCCAGCGTCCTGCGCACGTCGCGCTCGACCTGGTCGCGCAAGGTCACGAGCTTCGTCGCGCTGAGGTGATCGGTGTACACGTAGGCTTTGTAGCCGCCGTTGGGGTCGCCCTTGTAGTAGTCGGAGACCATCGTGTAGTCCACCTCGTAGCCGTACAGGCGGTCGCCGGTCTCGGAATAGGTGTACACCCAGACGTTCGGCAGAATCGGATGTTGAACCGCGTTGTCGTAGTAGGGCGTGCCGGGATAGGTCGTGATGATCGTGACGTCGAAATCATCAGGCTTGCTTTCGAGCAGCCAGTCTCGGGTCTCCAGGACCGTCTGCTCGGATTCGCCCGGGTGGCCAATCGACATCAGCGCCTTGACCTTCAGGCCGTGGCGCTTGGCGATCGCCACGCAGCGCGTGTTTTCATCGCGCGTCGCGCGCTTGTTGATGTTCTGCAGGATGCGCGGCGAGCCGGACTCGAAGCCGGTCAGGATCCAGCGAAAGCCCGCCCGGTACATCGCGTCGGCCTGTTCGTCCGAAA
The DNA here is from genome assembly GCA_023249675.1 of Elusimicrobiota bacterium. Classification (GTDB taxonomy): domain Bacteria; phylum Elusimicrobiota; class Elusimicrobia; order UBA1565; family UBA9628; genus GWA2-66-18. The sequence goes on from JAHFCE010000010.1 coordinate 75,641, forward strand.
ACAGCTGCGACTTGATGAACCCGCGCAGGCGCCACTCGACGCCGCGGCGCTTTTGTTCGGAGGCGATCGCGCTCATCAGCTCCGCCATCTTCGGGTTGACGTTGAGCTCGTCATCGTAGAGCATGAAGCCCTTGGTCCCATAGGTGTCGTGGAGGTGGGCCATCTCCTTGACCACGTTCTCGGCGCTGCGCGTGCGCACGCGGCGCAGCGATGGCGATTCGCGGCCGCCGCAGAAGCCGCACGCGAACGGGCAGCCCAACTGCGCGATCAGAGACATCGCCTCAACGCCATCGATCGAGTAATGGTAGCTTCTCGCCGCCACGAGGTGCCGGGCCGGAAACGGCAGCTCGTTGAGCTTCTGGTTCGTGAGGAACAGCGGGGACTTGGGGTCGTCGCCATCGATGATCCTCGGCGCGTCCGCCTTGAGCGCCTCGAAAATGGCCTCCTCGCCGTCGCCCGGGACCAGCACGTCGTAGGTCTTAAGCAGCTTGTCCATCGCCTTGGCTGCGCGTCCGGGAGTCTTGCGGGCGAGTTCTCCTTTATAGGCCGCGCTGGTGAGGGTGATGTGCGGTCCGCCGATGATGATGCGCGCGTCCGGCCTGGCCGCTCTCAGGGCCTGGGTCACGCGGAAAGCGGCGGGCATCTGGGGCGTCGTTGCGGTCAGCCCGTAGACCTCGGTCGCGCTCGTTCTCGCATGGAGGCGGACGACTTCCTCGTAATTCTCGATGCCCGACAGATCGAGCATCTCCACCTCGTGGCCGGCATCCTCCAAGACGGCGGCCACCCGCAAGACGCCCAAGGTCATGAAGACCCGTTCATCCAATAGGAAAATGGAGGGGGGCGTGACGAGGCAAACCCGCATTTCGTTCATTGTAACAGGGGCGTCGGGGGGCGTCAATGTCGAGATTCAAGCAAAAGCAGGAATTCATGATTGCCTTTCGGACCGACGATCGGGGATTCGAGAAGATCCACCTCAAAGAGTCCCAGATCTCGGCCAACATGACGGATTTTGTCCACGGCCTGGAGCCGGACGGCGGCATCCCGGACCACCCCCTTGGGGGCAAGTTTCGGCCCGACCTCGAACTGCGGCTTGACGAGAACGACGATTTCAAACGGAACGGACAGACAAGGGACGATGAACGGCAGCACCTGCGCCGAAGAGATGAAGGAGACGTCCATGACGGCAAGGCTCGGCTTGGGAGAAAACCATTCGGGTCGAAGGTTCTTGGCGTGTGTGTTTTCACGGCTGACGACGCGGGAGTCCTTTTTCAGCTTGTCGTCGAGCTGGGCGGTGCCGACGTCGATCGCATAGACGCGAAGCGCTCCCGCCCGGAGCAAGCAGTCCGTGAAGCCGCCTGTCGAAGCTCCGACGTCGAGACACACGCGGCCTTCAATCGAGAGATTGAACGCGTCGAGGGCGGCTTTTAACTTTAAGCCGCCGCGCGACACATAGGGACAAGGATTTGCCTTCAAGGACAGAACGGCGTCCGCGCCGATCATGTCGCCGGCTTTGCCGGCGTTTTTGCCGTCAACCAAAACCAACCCGGCCATGATGGCGGCTTGGGCTTTGGTCCTCGACTCGAAGATCCCCCGCTCGACGAGCATCAAGTCCAATCTCTCGCGTTTCGCCATGGCTTATGAACAATGATAGTATAAGCTGCGATGACGACGCGTTTTCTCGACTGCCGCGGCACCGCCGCCCGCTACTTCGACTGGGTCGCGCGCGAAGCGGCCGCGATGCGCAGGCAGCCCCGTCTCGCGACGATCCTGTTCCGGCCCAAGCAGAACCCGGCCTCCCTTCAGTACCGCGACCTGATTGAGCGCGACGCCGCGCGCCTGGGCATTCCTGTCGACAGCCACGAGGCCGGGGACGAAGAGTCCTTGCTCGCACTCGTGCGCAAGCTCAACGCCGACCGCGCGACCTCGGGGCTCATGCTCCTGTACCCGCTTCACTGCGCGCTCAAGGATGAGGACGTGATGGATCTCGTCTTGCCGACCAAGGATGTCGAGGGCCTGCATTCGATGAACCTCGGCTACCTGATCAAGTTCAAGCGCCTGCTTGATGAGGCGCGCGGCATCAAGTGCGTCGTGCCCGCGACCGCCAAGGCCGTCGTGAAGATGCTGCAGGCCTACCCCGAGATCCCGATCGCGGGCGCTTTCGCCGTCGTCATCAACAACTCGATGCGCGTGGGCAAGCCGCTCGGCCTGATGCTCGAGAACCTTGGGGCGACCGTCGTGAAGTGCTACGACAAGACCCCGCGCGCGCTGCTCGAGGACCAAGTGCGCCGGGCTGACTTGCTGATCACCGCGGTGCCCGATCCGTCGTTTAAGCTTGACCCCTCGTGGGTCAAAAAAGGAGCTGCCGTCGTCGACGTATCGTACCAAGGCAATGTGGATGCGAGGGCGCTCGACGGCGTCGCCTCCTTCCTGACCGCCCCCGACAACCGCATCGGCGCGATGACGCGCGCGATGGCCTTCGTCAATCTCATCTACTGCGCGAAGAATGCGCCGTTGCGCGGCCCCCGTGTCCCCAGCCTGGGCTGACATCGGGCTCGTCTACTGCGCCGCCGTCTGGGGCGCGACTTTCTATCTGGTCAAGGACGCGCTTGCGGGCGTCGATCCCGTGGCGATGGTCGCGCATCGGTTTTTGCTGGCGGCCCTCTTGTTGGCTCCTTGGGCGTTGGTCCGTCCTTCGCGGGGCCGTTATTTAAAAGAAGCAGGTCTTCTGGCCATTCTGTTGTTTTTGCTTTATGCCACGCAGACGGTTGGTCTGGGCTACACGTCGGCCTCCAATTCCGGCTTCATCACCGGTCTTTTCGTGATCTTCGTGCCGATTTTTTTATTTTTTTTCTTTCAGAAATCGCCCACTCCCGTTCAATGGGCGTCATCAGCGTTCGCTCTCATGGGGTTGTGGATGCTGACCGGTGGCATCTCTTCCGTTAATTTTGGAGATATGATCACGCTTGTCGCGGCGGCCACCTACGCGGGCCACCTGCTCGCCACGGACAAGTTCGTGCGCGCCGACGCCGACGCGCTTGTGCTCGCCTTTCATCAGTTCTGGATGACAGGACTCATGGCCCTCTTATTCTGTCTGGCCACCGGGCGCCCCCTCGCCGTTTCCGGCGACAAGGCCGCAGGCACCATCGCTTTTCTTGCTGTGATTCCCACCTTGTCGGCCTTCTTCATCCAGATGTGGGCCCAGAAATTCACTGCACCGATCAAAGTCAGCCTGATCTTCTCGCTCGAGCCCGTGTTCGCGGCGCTCTTCGCCTGGACGCTCGGCGGCGAGGCTTTCGTGCCCGCGCGCGCGGCCGGCGGCGGCCTTATCGTCGCGGCGATGATGGCGGGGGAGTTGTCGAAACTGGATCTGCTGAAAGGCCGGAAAAAAGAGATTCTGCCGACTTGACTCGCACCGGTGCGAGTGGGCGAACGGCCGGGAACGAACGTAGGTGGGACTGTTTCCGGAAACAGTTGGGGTCAGAGTCCCAAGGCGGCCAGTCTTTTCTTCAGATCTTTCGCGCCGCGGTAGCGGATCGCGTGCAGGCCGGCCTTGCGGGCGCCTTCGCAGTTCTCCTCGAGGTCGTCGATGAACACGGTCTCCTCCGGCGCGGTGCCCGACATTTCGAGGGCGGCCTCGTAGATCTCGCGTTGCGGCTTGCGCAGGCGCAGTTCGTGCGAGAGAATCGCTCCCTTGACGAGCCCTGGGAAGGTGTAGCGCGCCTGAATGTGCTCGATGTGCAAGGCGTTGGTGTTCGAGAGCAGGTAGGTCGGCATGCGTCCCGAGAGGCCCTTTAAGATCGCGAAGGAGCCGCGGTCGAGCGTGAAATGGTCGCACCACAATGTCTTGAAGCGCGTGAAATCGCCTGTGTAGCCGAGCTGCTTGACGAACAGATCGTGGAGCTCTTCGCCCGTCACCTCGCCGCGCTCGATGCGGTCGACGAGGCGGCCTTTCCAGATGTGGCGCGCGACCTTGATCGGGTGTCGGCCGACGGCCGAGGCGAACTTGCGCAGGATGCGCCTGCTGGAAAAGCGCAGCAGCACGTTTCCGATATCGAAGAAGACGGCCTTGATCGCCGGGGGATTGCGATGAGAGCGCTGCGTGTTCAAGGCTTTCCTTTCAGAAAGGGCATGACGACTTCGATGCCGATGAGGATGATGACGATCCATTCGAGGAACTCAAGGCGCGCGGAGGAGAGCGAGGACTCCATCTTGTCGTAGATGCTCTCGAGGGTCTTGAGCTTGCGCTGGATGCTTTTGTCCCATGAGGTCAGGTGGTAGCGGCGCGCGGCCTGCTGGTAGAGGCGCGCGAGGTATTGATCGCCGAGGAGCTTGATCGCGTTATTGATGTTCTCGAAGAGGACCGCGCTCTCGACCTGGAGCTGGCCGATCTCGCGGAGCTTGTCGTCGCCCTTCGTGAACAGGCTGAAGGGGCCTTTCGGGCTGCGCGTCAGCGCGTCATAGTAGCGCTCGAGCGCCGAGTCGAGTTGGTGGTCGAGGTGGCGCAGCTCGAGGAGCTGGACCGTCGCGAACTCAAGAACCGCGCGCGTGTCGTCGGCCGCCGCGTCGAAGATGAGTGCTGCGACCCAGTCGACGAGGGTCAGGTCCTCGGAGCCGTACGAGACCTGGACCGAGAGGGCGTCCTCCACTTCCTGCTGGGAGCTCAGGTCCTCGTCGGCGCGCAGGACCTGCGCGACCAAGGTCGGGGCCTCCGCGAGCAGGCGCGCGTGGGCGCCGCACTCATCAAACGCGCGGATTTGGAAGATGACGTAGTCCTCGTAAAACTCGGAGATCTTGGGCCGGTTCACGGAGGGATGGATGGTCTTGATCAGCTCTTCGACGAGGCGCCGGCTGTCCGCGAGCAAGGTCTCGTTGTCATACAGCAGCTCGGAGAGGCGCGAGAGCGAGGAGAAGGAGCCGGAGAGGGGAATCTGGTAGGTCACGCTCACCGCGCCGAAGTCGAAGACCACGCTCTCAACGGCCGGCAAGGTCTTCCAGGCGCCGATCGTCTGGACGCCGCTCGTCTGCGTGACGCGCAGGGGATAGGGCTGGAACTCGAAGTATTTCGGCGCGCGGCGCTGGTGGCGGATCGGCGCGCGCTCGGTCATAGCGGTGACGCTTTTCTCGGCCGCGTCGAGGCCGATCGCCAGGCCGACGTCGTAGGCGAACTGAACGTAGGCGACGCCGTCTTTGATCAGGGGGTCGTAGCCTTTCATGAGGGCCTCAAGGGGAAATCGTCGGGGACAGGCGCCTCGAAGGAGAGCGCTCGGCCGTCGCCCGGATGCTGAAACGACAGGCGCCAGGAGTGCAGGAGCTGGCGGTCGGCGCCGAGCGCGTCGAGGTCGGCGCGGGAGACTTCCTTTCGCACGGCCTTCATGTACACTTCGCCCTCACCGCAGTACAGCTTATCGCCGACGAGCGGGTGGCCGATGTAAGCGAGGTGCGCGCGGATCTGGTGCAGGCGTCCGGTGCGCGGCAGCGCCGAGACAAGAGAGAGGCGCCCGTCCGTCGCGAGGCGGCAAAATTCCGTGACCGCGCTCTGGCCCTGCGCGCCGCCTACGGAGCGCCGGACTCGAATCGCCTTGCCTTCGGCGCCGAGGGGAGCGTCGACGACGGTCTTCGTCCAGGCGACCGAGCCGAACACGACGGCGAGGTACTCCTTGCGCACAGTGCGCGCGAAGAACTGCTCGTAGAGGCTTCGCGCGGCGTCCGCATCGAGAGCCAAAACCATGGCCCCGCTTGTTTCCCGGTCGAGGCGGTGGGCGAGATGCACTTTGCGTCCGAGCTGCTTGGCGAGAAGATTCGTCACCGTGTTGCGCAGGACCTTGTCGGTGGGATGGCTGAGCGTGCCGCCCGGTTTGGAGATCACGACAATGCGTTCGTCTTGAAAAAGGACCGGCATGGTCTCATGCGGGACCGGGGGCTCTTCCGCTCGGGGATATCGGATCAGGACGGTCTCGCCTTCGCTTACCCGCGCCGCCGCCTTGACCGCGCGGCCGGAGCGCGACACGAGGCCCTCCTCGATGAGCTTCTGGACGGCGGCGCGAGAGTATTTCTTGCCCAGGCGCGCGGCCAGGAAAGCGTCGAGGCGCCGTCCCTCGTGCTCCTTGAGCGCGCGGAAGGGGACGTCGATCCAGTCGATGTCGGTGGTCATCGCGTTGTGTCCTGGCGGCCTCAGTATAACACCTGCCTCGGGACGCCACAAGGCGCGGGCTGGACAGCCGGGAGGGCGCTGAATGTTGATGTCCCAACTGTTTCCGGAAACAGTTGGCATGTGGTGAAAGGTAAAGAAGAGCGATGATCACCGTTGGGGGCGTGGTACAATGTCCCGTCGGAGAGTTCCCCGACTCCCTCCTGATGCGCACGAAAACCCTCAAGAAGAATAAGGTCTCGGTCGTCACGCTCGGCTGCTCGAAGAATCTCTACGATTCCGAGGTGCTGATGGGCCAGTTGCGCGCCAACAAGTTCGAGGTCGAGCACGAGACCGATTGCGACGACGCCGCGATCGTGGTCATCAACACCTGCGGCTTCATCGACAACGCCAAGCAGGAATCCATCGACACGATCCTCGACTACGCGGCCGCCAAGAAGGAAGGCAAGCTCGACAAGCTGTTCGTCACCGGCTGCTTGTCCGAGCGATACAAGGACGATCTCGAAAGAGACATCCCCGAGGTGGACGCCTACTTCGGCACGCGCGACCTGCCGCGGCTCTTGAAGGCGCTCAACGCCGACTACAAGCACGAGCTCGTGGGCGAGCGCCTGATCACCACGCCGCGCCACTACGCCTACTTCAAGATTTCCGAGGGCTGCGACCGGCCGTGCTCGTTCTGCGCGATCCCGCTGATGCGTGGCAAGCATGTCTCGACGCCGATCGAAGATCTCGTCTCAGAGGCCAAACGGCTTGCGGCCGCGGGCACGAGAGAGCTTTTACTGATCGCACAGGACTCGACGTATTACGGCTTGGATCTTTACGGCAAACGGCGTCTGGCGGACCTCTTGCGAGCCCTGTCCGACGTCGAGGGCATCGGCTGGATACGGCTGCACTATGCCTTCCCGGCGGGTTTCCCGGTCGAGGTCCTTGACGTCATGCGCGAGCGGCCCAACATCTGCAAGTACCTGGACATGCCGCTGCAGCATGTGTCCGATCGCATGCTCGCCTCGATGCGCCGCGGCACGACGAAGGCCAAGACCGAGGAGCTCGTCGCGATGATCCGCGAGAAGGTCCCCGGCGTGGCGCTGCGCACGACCTTGATCGCGGGCTATCCCGGCGAGACGAAAGAAGACCACGAGGAGACGCTCGCGTGGGTGCAGAAGACCCGCTTCGAGCGCCTGGGCGTGTTCCAATACTCCCACGAAGAGAACACGCACGCCTATTCGCTTGCCGATGATGTTCCCGCCAAGGAGAAGAAGCGCCGTGCCGAGGCCGTGATGGCGGTCCAGCAGCCGATTTCGCTTGCGCTTAACTCCTCCCGGATCGGCAAAGTTGTGAAAGTGCTTGTGGACCGCAAGGAAGGCAAGCATTTCATCGGGCGTACCGAGCAGGACTCGCCCGAGGTGGACAACGAGGTGCTGATTCCGGCGGCCGAGCGCTACCTGCGCGTCGGCGACTTCGCCGACATCAAGATCACGGGCGCTGAGGAATACGACCTGGTCGGCGAGCCGGCCTAGTCCGCGTCGGCCGCGAAGGGCTTCTTGACGAGCTTGCCGCCTTCCTTTGATAGAGATTCGACTGTGGTTTTCACATCCTCGAGGCGCTTCGATAGATCTTTGGCAAGCGTCACGCCCTTTTCGAACAGCGCGAGGGACTCGTCGAGCCCCTTGTCGCCCGCCTCGAGCTCGCGCACGAGTTCCTCCAGCGTCTCCAGCGACTTCTCGAACGCCTCGGCTTTCGGAGCCTTGGTCATGACGTCACCTCGCAATTGATTTCGCCTTCGGACAGGCGCACGGTCACCGGGTCGCCTCTCTTCACCTGAGCGGCACCCGTCAAAATCTTGCCTCGGCTTGTCGCGATCGCGTAGCCGCGCGCGAGCACGTTGAGCGGGGAGATGGCATCGAGGCGTCCGGCGGCAGCGCCCAGGCGCAGGCCCAAGGTCTCAAGGCGCCGCCGCAGCGCCTCGGGCAGGCGCATGGCCAGGTCGTCGACGCGTTGGACGCGCTGCTCCCACAGGCGGCGCGGGTCCTGCAGAAACGGATGAGAGGCGGCGTACTGAAGCCGGCGCCCGAGCGAGTCCACGGTATTGCGCAAATCCTGGGCCATCGCGTCGATCAACTCCGCGACGCGGTCGTAGACGGCCGCTTTTTCCTGAACGGCCATCTCCGCCGCAGCCGAGGGCGTCGGAGCGCGCAGATCGGCGACGAAGTCGGCGATCGTCGTGTCGGTCTCGTGGCCGACGCAGGAGATGATCGGGATCGCGGACTCGGCGATTGCGCGCGCGACGGGCTCTTCGTTGAACGCCCAGAGGTCCTCGATGGAGCCGCCGCCGCGCCCAACCAGCAGGACGTCGGTGTCCGGGGCGAGCTCATTGAAGTCGCGGATTGCCTCCGAGATCTCGGCCGCAGCACCCGGCCCCTGCACCTTCACGGGCCAAACGCGGATCGTGAGGCCCGGCCAGCGGCGGCTTAAGACGTGGATTATGTCGCGCACCGCGGCACCCTGCCCCGAGGTCACCACGCCGACGGCCTTCGGGAAAGGGGGAAGCGGCTTCTTGCGCGCCTCGTCGAAGAGGCCCTCGGCCAGGAGCTTGGCCTTGAGCTGCTCGAGTGCTAATTGGAGCGCGCCCTTTTCGCGGGGCTCGGCGGCGGAAATGATGAACTGCAGCTCGCCGCGGGCCTCGTAGGACGTGACGCGGCCGCGGGCCAGGATCTTGAGACCGTCCGCGAATTTGAACTTGATCCCGAACGAGGCGCCCTTGAACAGGACCGCGCGCACCTGGGCCTTGTCGTCCTTGAGGCTCAGGTAGGTGTGCCCGGAGGGGTAGGCCTTGCAGTTGGAGATCTCGCCCTCGACCCACAGTTCCGGGAAGGAGGACTCGAGAAGTCCGTGGACCTGGGCGTTGAGCTCGGAGATCGTGAGGACGCGGCGGGGCGGTTCCACCGGCTACTCGGCGCGCGGGTGGAGGTAGACGGCGAGCGCTGTCGCGGCGAGCGTCCAGCCGGCGAAGTGCGCGAGCAGGCTTTGGCTTGTCGCGGCGCGGGGGCCGGCGAGCCAGGCGATCGCGGCGGCGGTGAGCAGGGCGCCGACTTTCTCCACGACCGAGCGCGGGCCCAGCTGGAGCAGGAGCAAGGTCGCGAAGGTGCCCGCGATCAGGCAGGCCAGGCCGCTGCGGTTGCCGGGGCAAATCGAGAGGATCACGCCGACGATCAAGGTCCCGACGAGCACGCGCTTCACGGAGCGATTATAACACTTCGTGCTTCGTGTGCATCCAGAGTGCTAAAACCCGATCTTCACGATCTCCATACCTACCAGACGATCGAGACCTCAACTCTTTATCCTGAGCAACAGATCGGTGGTCGTAAAGACGGCTACGCGCTGCTTTACCGCGGGAGCCTGGAAATGAGGATCATTGCTCCAAACGGCAAGCTCCAATCGTAATGCGCAGGCCAGGTAGGGAACATCCTTCGGATCGGCGATCAACAGCCGGGCTTCCTGCATGGCGGATTGGTAATCGGATTGAGGAATAACCTCGACGCGAGCAGTCAGGATAGACCAAAGCCACTCGAAGTCCCCGGGACTCAATCGCAACCGCTTCAATACCTTGGGCTGCTGAAGAATCACACGGGTTTCGATGAGGCCGTATTCCGGCGTCGCCAAATCCGCGCGTTCATCGAGCAACAGTTCTCGGGTCAGAGCGTTCTTCAGAAAGGCGGCGATGAAGACATTTGCATCGACAACCAAGCGCATCAGTGTTTTGCGTGACGTTTTGAAACCCTCAGCTTGGCCTGCTCCCCCAAGCGAACAGTATCCCTCTCCGTCAGCTTACTGCCGGAAAGAAGCGTCTGCGCGTGCCCCATGAGCTTGGTCTTCTCGATAATAGCCTGACGAGCCACCTCCGACCAGTTGATCTCGGGGAACATCGCCATCTTCTGCTTGATCTCCTCGGAGATAGCTAAGGTTAAATTGGGCATTGTGATTCACCTCCTGTGTATTATGTGTAATATGTTAATACACATAATGCACATTGTCAAGGGCATGCGCCCTTTGAGGGGGGTCGTGTCGATGGGACCGAACAGGCGGGGCAGGCCGGCAGAACTTGTATGATCCGGGCAGATAGACAGAGGAGACAACTCCATGGAAGAAAAGAAGGACGAGAAGAAAGAGGACGGATCGTGCGGCAAGGGCGGCTGCGGACTTCACTGCGGCTGCTGCGCCTGCAAGGCGATCAAGGGACTGGTTCTGCTCCTGATCGGAGGCGTCATCGGTTATGGGATCGGCCACTGCGGGCACGGCCACCGGATGATGTGCCCCGTGACGACAGCCGCCTCCGCACCGGAGAGCGCTCCGATGCCGGCTGCGGCTCCCAAGAAGGCCAAGTAAGAATAGTGACGACGCCAGAAGAAACGACGCTCGTTCGAAATCTCATCAGGAAGTCCATGAGCAAGTGGGAAAGCATGGATCAGGCAGGGCGCCTCGCTGGTCGGGGATTGGGCAGGAAGGCATTGATCGACCGTGTCGCCAGGGAGGTGGGCACGAGCCAGAAGCAGGTTCAGTCCGCACTGAGCTCGGTCGATAAATGATCGCCGATCTGGTATGTACCGGCGCCCGCCCCAACTTGAGATTCCATTTTGGAATCTCAAGTTTTCGAGAGCTGCCTTCGTCAGCTGAAACATGAAATCGTTCGGGAAACGACCGCGGTTGCGATTGACAGCCTTATTCAGATCCCCGGTTTCGATGCCATAGAGCACGGCGAGGTTCGAATCCAGCATGACCCGCCGTCCGCGTACTGTATAGATCAAACTGCCGATCTTCGCGATCTCCATACCTACCATACGATCGAGACCCCGAAATAGTTCCCTCCGATGGCTGGGTGATCGAGCTAGCGCTTGCCCTGGAGCCGTTTAATGAGGCCCGTCGTCGAGTAGCCTTTCTTCAGCGCCACGATGACGACGCGCCCCGCGTGCTTGGCCTCGGGAAGGTCGTCGGGCCGGTAGTCGCCGCCCTTGACCTGGACGTCGGGCTTGAGGCGAGCCATCAGCTTCGCGGGTGTCGTCTCATCGAACTTGACCACGGCATCGACACAGCCGAGTGCCGCGACCACCTCGGCGCGGTCGCGCCAGGCATTGACGGGACGGCCGGGCGCTTTGTTAAGCGCGCGCGCGGAGCGGTCGGAGTTGATCCCCACGATGAGCAGGTCGCCCGAGTCTTTCGCCTTCTCGAGCACCTTCACGTGCCCGGCGTGCAGGAGGTCGAAGACACCATTGGTGAAGACGACGGCACGGCCTTCCCAGCGCCACAGCTCCCGCAACGTCGCGAGCTTTTTGAGGGGCAGGATCTTGGTTGTTGAGCTCATCAGCCGTGGGCCAGGGGCGCGTTCGGGAAAAGCTCGTCTTCCAGAATGCCGCACCAGATCTGGATGACCGTGATGTGGGCCTCTTGGATGCGCGCCGTCGAGTCGGAGGGGACGCGCACGCAGTGGTCGCACAGGGCCTTGAGCTTGCCGCCGGAGCGGCCGGTGAGGCCGATAACCGTCAGGCCGAGTTCGCGCGCGGCGGCGGCGGCCCTCAGCACGTTCTTGGAGTTGCCGGAGGTCGAGATCGCGACGGCGACGTCGCCGGGGCGTCCGAGCGCGCGCAGAGGTCGCTCGAAGACGTGCTCGAAGCCGAAGTCGTTGGCGATCGATGTTAAGTCTCCCTGGTTGACGGCCAAAGAAATCGCGGGAAGGCCGGGGCGGTTGCGGCGGTAACGGCCGGTCAGCTCATCGGCGAAGTTCGACGCGTCGCACGAGGAGCCGCCGTTGCCGAAGGAGAGAAGCTTGCCGCCGTTGCGGTAGGAGCGCAGGAGGTCCTTGGCGGCCGCGTCGATGACGGGCGAGAGCTTGGTCAAGGCGGTCAGGACGGAGGCCGATTCCTTGAGTTGGGCGGCAATGGTCTTGCGGAAGTCCTCAGACATGGGCGGTCTCCTTTTTGTCGAGCAGGCCGGTTTTTTCGATGAAGTGGGTGTCGAAGTCCCCGCTCATGAACACGGGGTGGGCGACGACTTTGGCGTGCATCCCGGCGGTCGTCTTGACGCCGGCGATCTTGAGCTCGCCCAGGGCGCGCAAAGAGCGGCGCAGAGCCGTCGGGCGGTCGCCCGCGGAGATGATGAGCTTGGCGATTAGGCTGTCGTACTCGCTTGGGATCGTGTAGCCGGCGTAGACGTGAGTGTCCACGCGCACGCCCGCGCCGCCCGGAAGCTCGAGGCTCTCGATTTTCCCCGGGCAGGGCATGAAATTATTGTCCGGGTCCTCGGCGTTGATGCGGTGTTCGATTGAGTGGCAGCGGATTTCGCAGGCGCGCTCCTGGCCGAACGGCAGCTTCTCGCCCGCGGCGACCTTGATCATCAGCTCCATCAAGTCCACGCCCGCCACGGCTTCGGTCACCGGGTGCTCGACCTGCAGGCGCGCGTTGACCTCGATGAAGTAGAACTTGCCGTCTTGGAAGAGGAACTCGACCGTGCCGACGTTCGCGTAGTTCGCGGCCTTGGCCAAGCGGATGGCGGCCGCCTGCATGTCGCGGCGGATCGCCGGCGATATCGCCGGAGAGGGGGACTCCTCCACGAGCTTCTGGTGGCGGCGCTGGACCGTGCAGTCGCGCTCGGGGAAGGCGACGACATTGCCGTGATGGTCGGCGATGATCTGGATCTCGACGTGCCGGGGATGCTCCAGCAGCTTCTCGATGAACACCGAGCCGTCGCCGAAGGCGGCCTTCGCCTCGGTCGCGGCGGCCTCGAGCTGGGGCTTGAGCTCCGCGGGCGCGCGGACGACGCGCATGCCCTTGCCGCCGCCACCGGCGGAGGCCTTGATGAGGACGGGATAGCCGATGGCGGCCACTTCTTTTGAAACGTCGGTCGTGATGTCGCCTTTCGTTCCGGGGACGACGGGCACGTTCGCGGCGAGCGCCACGGCCTTGCCCGCGCTCTTGAAGCCGAGCTTGCGGCTCGCGGCGGGGGGCGGTCCGATGAAAGCGATGCCGCGCTGGGCGCACAGCTCGGAGAAATCGGCGTTTTCGGAGAGGAAGCCGTAGCCCGGATGGATCGCGTCGGCGCCGGTGTTCTTCGCGGCGGAGAGGACGGCCTCCTGGTTGAGGTAGGAGAGCCGCGAAGGGCCGGGGCCGATGCAGACGGCTTCATCGGCCATCGCGACGTGGCGCGACTCGCGGTCGGCCTCGGAGTAGACGGCGACGGTTTTGATCCCGAGCTCGCGCGCGGCGCGGATCGCGCGCACGGCGATCTCGGAGCGGTTGGCGATCAGTATTTTTTTGAACACTCTGTTTTAGCGGCTCTCCAAGAGGAGAAGCGGCTGGCCGTATTCCACGGCCTGTCCCGCCTCGATGAAAATTTTCGCCACGCGGCCGGCTTGCGCCGCGATGATGGGCCGAGAAGCGCCGGAGCCGGTCACGATCACGCCGACGACGTCGCCGGCCGCGATCTCCACTCCCTCTTCGGTTTTGCGCGCCTTGCCGGGCGCGTTCCACTGGAAGACGCCGACGCCGTCGCTGGCGACCGAGGCGAAGCGGCCCGAGGGCATCGCGGGGACCGCCGGGTCGCCGGCGCCGTGCGCGGTCAGGGAGAAGCCGGCCCCATTTTTTCGGTACACGACCTCGGCGAGGTCGGCGGTTTTCATCCAGTCGGCGACGGCTTTGAGGGAGGAGGCGTCCATGTTTATTTCCTCTTGGTCTTGGCGGTTTTGCGCCGCAGGAGATTGCGCGGATTGGCGGGCAGCAGGCCCGAGGCGAGCGGGTCGAAGGCGAGCGGCAGGAGCTTGTACACCGTGGTCTTGTAGACGGAGCGGCGGCCGGTCGCGGGGTTCAAGTCCACGAGGTAGAGGTCGGTGTCCTTGTCGCTGAACTCGTACATGACCTGGCGGCAGGCGCCGCAGGGCTTGGCCGCGGCGCCGACGACGGCGACGGCCTTGATCGCGTCGTGGCCGCTGGCGACCGCGTGGTAGATCGCGGCGCGCTCGGCGCACATCGCCAGGCCGTAGCTCGCGTTCTCCACGTTGCAGCCGGGGAACACGCGGCCGCCCTCGGTGAGCACGGCGGCGCCGACGGGGTAGCGCGAGTAGGGGCAGTAGGCGCGCTTCTGCGCCGAGACGGCGGTTTCGATGAGGCGTTGGGTCCAGCGTTTTGGATGCTTCGCCATTAGATGTATTTCCTCACGAGCAGGTCGAGTTTCTTGAGCGTCGCTCGGCTGCGGGCTTCGGGGGCGGTGAAAATGGCTCCTTTGAGGGCTTCGGAAAACGCGGGCTCAAGCGGCGCCCGTGCGATGCGCGGCACGGCCAGGCGCATCAGCTTCTGCGCGTTGGCCGAGTTCGCGTGGAGGTTGGCCACAATCATCTCAGTATGGACTTCCTCGCCCTCCTTCCAGCAGTCGTAGTCGGTGACCATCGCGGCCTGCGAGTAGACGAGCTCGGCCTCGCGCGCGAGCTTGGCCTCGGTCGCGGCCGTCATGCCGATCAAAGACCAGCCGAAGGAGCGGTGCATCTCACTTTCGGCCTTGGTCGAGAACGCCGGGCCTTCCATGCAGCAGTAGACGCCGCCCTTGACGGCTTTGATGCCGAGCTCGCGGGCGGCTTGGAATACGATCTCGTTCTGTTCCGGGGCGAACGGGGGATTAAACGCGATGTGGGCCACCACGCCGTGGCCGAAAAATGTCTGCACCCGGTCCTTGGTGCGGTCGACAAGCTGGTCGGGAAACACGAAGGTGCGGGGCGCCAGCTCTTCTTTGAGGGAGCCGACCGCGCTGAAGGCGAGCACGCGCTCAACGCCCAGGGACTTCAGCGCCCACATGTTGGCGCGCTGGTTGATCTCGGTCGGGGTGACGATGTGGCCGCGGCCGTGGCGCGGCAGGAATGCGCAGGGCACGCCGTCGAGGTCGCCGAGCGTGATGGGACCTGAGTGCGCGCCGAAAGGGGTTTTGAGCTGGAGCTCGCGCGGATTCTTGATCGCGTCGGAGGAGTAGAGGCCGCTGCCCCCGATCACGCCGACCTTCGCGTACGGTTTTCTCGTCTTCTTCAAGGACAATATCCTCCCAGGGGTAGGAGCTCTTTGATCAGGTTGTACAGCGCTTCGAGATCCAAGGGCTTCTGGACGAAGCGGGTCTTCGGATCTTTCGGGAGAATCTTTTCGAGTTTTGAGTACGGGTGCCCGGAGATGAAGATCATCGGAATATTCCTCGTGGCCGGGTCTTTCTGCAGAACCTGGTAGGCGGAGGAGCCGTACGCGCCGGGCATCTGGATGTCGGTGAGGATCAGGTGCGGCCGGTACTCGCCGGCCTTCTGCGCGAGCTGATAGCCGTCGTTGACGACGATCACGCGGTTGCCCTTGCTCGACAGGTAGTCGTCGAGCAGCCCCGTGATGGCGGCATCATCGTCGGCGATGAGGATCTGCGCGATCATGCGGCCGTCGTCAGCTTCTCCATCATTGCGGGGTAGATCGGAAAGCGGCGGCAGAGGGCGGTGACGCCTTGCTTGACGCGCGCGAGTGCTGCATCATCGGCGCGGACCTTGAGCGCCTCGTCGATGAGGCCGGCGACTTCGTCCATCTCCTTTTCGCCCATGCCGCGCGTCGTGATCGCGGGCGTGCCGATGCGCACGCCGGAGGCGATGAACGGCTTCTGCGGGTCGTAGGGGATCGCGTTCTTGTTGACCGTGATGCCGGCCTTGTCGAGCGCCTCCTCGGCCTCCTTGCCCGTCGCGTTCTTCGGGCGCAGGTCGACGGAGAACAGGTGGCAGTCGGTGCCGCCGGCGACGATGCGAAATCCGCGATCCTGAAGCGCTTTCGCCAATCGCCGGGCGTTGGCGAGGGTTCTTTGCTGGTAAATTTTAAATTCAGGCTTGAGCGCTTCGCCGAAACAGACGGCTTTGGCGGCGATGACATGCATTAAAGGCCCGCCCTGCTCGCCTGGAAAGACGGTCTTGTCCAAGGCCGCGGCATGCGCCGTTTTGCACAGCACCATGCCGCCGCGCGGCCCCCGCAGCGTTTTATGTGTCGTCGTGGTCGTGAAGTCCGCCAACCCCACCGGCGAGGGGTAGACTCCCGCCGCGATCATGCCCGCGTAATGGGCGATGTCGGCCGCGAAATATGCGCCGACCTCGTCGGCGATTTTTTTCAGCCGCGCCCAATCGATCACGCGCGAGTAATTCGACGCGCCCATGAAGAGGATGCGCGGCTTCTGCGCGTGAGCGTCTTTTTCGGCTTTTTCGTAGTCGATGAGTTCGTCGTCTTTGCGCACGTCGATCGGGATGATCTTGTAGTACTTGCCCGAGAAGTTCATCGGGTGGCCGTGCGAGAGGTGGCCGCCGTGGGCGAGGTTGAGGCCCATGACGCCGTCGCCGGGCTTGAGCACGGTGAGGTACATCGCCATGTTGGCCTGTGAGCCCGAGTGCGGCTGGACGTTGGCGTGCTCGGCGCCGAACAGCTGCTTGGCGCGGTCGATCGCGAGGACCTCCGCCTGGTCCACAAACTCGCAGCCGCCGTAGTAGCGCTTGCCCGGATAGCCTTCGGCGTACTTGTTCGTCAGC